>NZ_JAJSRO010000003.1:0-599848 GCF_021283425.1 Pseudomonas sp. NMI542_15
GCGCCGCCCGCGCGGCGCATCGCGACGCAAGGCCGCTCCCACATCTGTTTCGGGCCAGTCTCTCCTGTGCCTATGGCGCGCGCACCCTGGGTGCATGGCTGGAGATCGATAAAGAGCGACTGCGCCCACTTCAATACCGCATGGAACAAACAAGGCGGACAGCGGTGGCCTCACAGAATGGACTGGCCCGGAACAAATGTGGGAGCGGCCTTGCGTCGCGATGCGCCGCGCGGGCGGCGCTCGGTCTTGCAGGCGCAGAAAATGTTGTGACTAACACCTGGCCGCCTTCACGCAACCGGAAGGCAAGCCCTCACTGCTTCATGCCCAACTCGGCATCATCCATCAGTGCCTTTGCCATGGCACTCAGGTAATGGGCAGCCCATATCATCATTGGCTTCTCATCCATCAGCCCGGTAATGGTCAGTTCGCGCACATAGCCCATCAATTCCGACGACTGCTCGCGGGCATCCCTGCACGGGATACCGGGCTCGATGCGGAACAATGGATGCGTGCCGTTTTCGCCCTGGTAGGAAGTTGTCTTGCCGACGGTGAACTGGGTGTCTTCTGTTGTCATTGTTCAATCCCCTGATAATTCTCGACTGCCTGGCCTGGCCTCAGCGGGCATCTGCACCTGAACCAATGCAGACTCAAGCAAAGCCCGCAGCGCCTCCAGTTCATGCATCGTGGTCATCATCAGGATCGAAGCCGGCGACCTGGGCTGCAGCTGTATGGCGTGGTGCACCACGGTTGCGGCACACAGCGCGTGATCCGTGGCCTGGATCAGGGTGTCTTCAAGGGAATGGGCGTTAAGGGGTGGATCGGGGACTATCTTCAGCATCATGGTTCACCTAGTGATAAAGGCCACTACACACCTGCTGTCAAACAAGAGGGTGGCAGCTGTACATGGGTTGACAGACCGGTAGGCAAACCAAAACCCGGCGCACACGAAGTGCCCCATGTACAGCTGCCATAAAGGCAAAGCGATGCGGTTTGACCTAAGCGGCCTGTCAAAGCCGGTCACTGATTTGGCAGCGACCACCCGAGACTAGGGCCCGATCCAGAGCACCGCAATGGCTTGAAGGGGGTTGGGAGTATGTTTGGGAAATGGACTACATGGAATAGGTGAAAACCTAAAATGATCTGCCGAAACTGGCCGGAATGCGGTGAGGCTGGAAGGTGTTCGCCTCACCTTTTGCAGCGCCTGTGAAATCGCGCGCCGCCCGCGCGGCGCATCGCGACGCAAGGCCGCTCCCACATCTGTTTCGGGCCAGTCTCTCCTGTGCCTATGGCGCGCGCACCCTGGGTGCATGGCTGGAGATCGATAAAGAGCGACTGCACCCCCTTCAATACCGCATGGAACAACCAAGGCGGACAGCGGTGGCCTTACAGGATGGATTGGCCCGAAACAAATGTGGGAGCGGCCTTGCGTCGCGATGCGCCGCGCGGGCGGCGCTCGGTCTTGCAGGCGCAGAAAAAATCAAGGCAAGCACCTGTATGCCCCACCCGTTCTAAACCCATATCACCCAAACCTATTAACCTCCCCCCACCCCACCCGATTCCCTACACTCGCAGCATCCCGCCTCAGGACCGCCCCCATGCCCGAGACCCTGCTCAGCCCCCGCAACCTGGCCTTTGAGCTCTACGAAGTGCTCGACGCCCAAGCCCTCACCCAGCGCCCGCGCTTTGCCGAGCACAGCCGCGAAACCTTCGACGCGGCACTGGCTACCGCCCGCATCATCGCCGAAAAGTACTTCGCCCCGCACAACCGCAAGGCCGACGAAAACGAGCCGCGCTACGTGGACGGCCGCGCTGAACTGATCCCCGAGGTCAAGCCTGCCGTCGACGCATTCCTCGAAGCCGGCTTCCTCAACGCCAACCGGGACTTCGAGTTCGGCGGCATGCAACTGCCCAGCCTGGTCTCGCAGGCCTGCTTCGCTCACTTCCAGGCTGCCAACGCCGGGACCACGGCCTACCCGTTCCTGACCATGGGCGCAGCCAACCTGATCGAAAGTTTCGGCACAGAGGAACAGAAGCGTCTGTTCCTGCAGCCAATGATCGAGGGCCGCTACTTCGGCACCATGGCGCTGACCGAGCCCCACGCTGGCTCGTCTCTGGCCGACATCCGCACCCGTGCCGAACCTGCGGGCGACGGCAGCTACCGGCTCAAGGGCAACAAGATCTTCATCTCCGGTGGCGACCACGAACTGTCGGAAAACATCGTGCACATGGTGCTGGCCAAGCTGCCGGACGCACCGCCCGGGGTGAAAGGCATCTCGCTGTTCATCGTGCCCAAGTACAACGTCAACCCCGACGGCAGCCGTGGCCCGCGCAACGATGTGCTGCTGGCCGGGCTGTTCCACAAGATGGGCTGGCGCGGTACCACCTCCACCGCGCTGAACTTCGGCGACAACGACCAGTGCGTCGGCTACCTGGTCGGCCAGCCGCACCAGGGCCTGGCCTGCATGTTCCAGATGATGAACGAGGCGCGTATCGGCGTTGGCATGGGCGCGGTGATGCTCGGATACGCCGGCTACCTGTATTCGCTGGAATATGCCCGCCAACGGCCGCAAGGCCGGCTGCCGGACAACAAAGACCCGCTCAGCCCGGCGGTGCCGATCATCGCGCACACCGATGTGAAACGTATGCTGCTGGCACAGAAGGCGTACGTGGAAGGCGCCTTCGACCTGGGCCTTTACGCCGCGCGCCTGTTCGACGATACCCACACCGCCGATGACGAAACGTCCCGCACACAAGCGCAGGCGCTGCTCGACCTGCTGACCCCGATCGTCAAGTCGTGGCCCTCGACGTTCTGCCTCAAGGCCAACGAACTGGCCATCCAGATTCTCGGCGGCCACGGCTACACCCGCGAATACCCAGTGGAGCAGTACTACCGCGATAACCGCCTGAACCCGATTCACGAGGGTACCGAGGGCATCCAGTCTCTCGACTTGCTTGGGCGCAAACTGGCCCAGAACAATGGTGCCGGGCTCAAGCAACTCATTCGGCTTATGGCAGCAACTGGCGAGCGCGCCAGCCACAACCCAAACCTTGACCCCCTGCGCCAGCCGCTGGAGCAATTGGTCAACCGCCTGCAAAGCGTAACCTTGGTACTGCTCGGCGATCTGGCCAAAGGCAAAGTCGCTGACACCTTGGCCAATTCGGCCCTGTACCTCAAAGCCTTCGGTCACTGCGTGATCGGCTGGCGCTGGCTGGAGCAGGCGATTCACGCAGAGCTCGGCATGCTCAAAGGCAACACCGCCGACCGCGACTTCTATCAGGGCAAGCTGCAGGCCGCGCGTTATTTCCTGACCTGGGAAGTACCGGGCTGCCATAATGAGCTGGCATTGCTAGAGGCGCGCGACAACACTTGCCTCACCATGCAGGACGAGTGGTTCTAAGGGGGAGCCACCGTGTACACGGAGGCTTTTGCATGTTCGATTCCAGCGCCCTGCTGCGCCAGCGCTTTGCCGCGCTGCGCAGTACGGCCGAGTTGTTTTCCCTGCGCCATGTGAAACAGTCGCACCAGGCGCTGTCGGTTCGCCGCAATGTTGCCGAACCGCCGCTCTTCAGCCAGGACGAAGGCGCCATGCTCACCGCGCGGGTCAATGGCGTGGAGGCCTATGCGGCCACCGCCGACCTCTCCCAGGCTGGCCTGCAACGCGCATTGGAACAAGCCGAGGCGCTGGCCCGGCAGATTGCCCGACACAGCCTGCTGGACCTGCGCAACCAGCCGGTGACCAGCGCACGCCACGACCATATCTCGCCCAACTTCGACCAGCCCGTCCCCTCCCTCGCCGACTGCCTTGGCCTGCTCGCCGCCGAATCGGCCAGCGTGCCCAAAGACAGCCGTCTGGTGGACTGGCAGGCCAGTCTGGGCCTGAGCCTGGTGGAGCAAACCTACCTGAACTCCGCGGGCGCCGAACTGCGCCACGCACAGCGTTTCCTGTTCCCGGGGCTGGGCGTAACCGCCAGCGATGGCCAGGACAGCCAGAGCCGCAGCCTGGGCCGCGACAACTTCGGCCAGCAGGGCGGTTTCGAAATCATCGAGCGCTGCGGGCTGGTCGGCGCCGCCCGGCGGGTGGCCGACGAGGCACTGCAACTGCTGCTGGCCCCCAACACCCCCAGCGGCCCGCGCGACCTGCTGCTGATGCCCGACCAGATGATGCTGCAGATCCACGAGTCCATCGGCCACCCGCTGGAAATGGACCGCATCCTTGGCGACGAGCGCAACTACGCGGGCACCAGCTTCGTCAAAGCCAGCGACTTCGGCCACCTGCAGTACGGCTCCCGTCTGTTGAACGTGACCTTCGACCCGAGCATCGGCGAAGAACTGGCCAGCTACAGCTTTGATGATGACGGCACCCCGGCCAGCAAGCAGTTCCTGATCCGCGACGGCTTGCTGCTGCGCCCACTGGGCGGCGCGCTGTCGCAGTTCCGCTCAGGCCTGGACGGCGTGGCCAACAGCCGCGCCTGTGGCTGGAACCGTGCGCCGATCGACCGTATGGCCAACCTCAACATCGAGCCGGGTGACCAGAGCCTGCACCAGCTGATCCAGGGCATCGAGCACGGCATCCTGATGCGTACCAACCGCTCCTGGTCCATCGACGATGCGCGCAACAAGTTCCAGTTTGGCTGTGAATGGGGCCAGTTGATTGAAAACGGCGAGCTCAAAGGCATCGTCAAAAACCCCAACTACCGTGGCATCTCCGCGCAGTTCTGGCGCAACCTGTCGGCGGTCGGCGACCGCAGTACCTTCCAGGTGCTGGGCACGCCCAACTGCGGCAAGGGCGAACCCAACCAGGTGGTGCGGGTCGGCCACGCATCGCCGGCCTGTGTGTTCCGCCAGATCGATGTATTCGGAGGAGACGCCTGATGAAGCACGCTTTCGAAACCCTGGTTGCGGATGTGCGCGCCGCCCTGCAAGCAGGCGAGCAGTTCACCCTCGGCTACAGCGCAGAACAGTCGCAATTCGTGCGCTTCAATCACGCCAAGGTTCGCCAGGCCGGTGAAGTGAGCCAGGCCAGCGCGCAGCTGCGGCTGGTGCGCGATGGGCGCCAGGCGGAACAGCAGGTGACCTTGAGTGGCGACGTGCAACTGGATCGCCAGCGCCTGAGCGATGCGCTTGAGCAGCTGCGCCAGACCTTGCCGCTGCTGGCCCTCGACCCTTACCTGCGCCTGGACCAAAGCGCCTGGCACAGCCACAGCCAGCAGGAACACCCCCTGCCCGCACTGGACGAAGTACTGGCCCTGCTCGACCGTGAAGCTGGCGACCTGGACCTGGTCGGCATCTACGCCGCCGGCCCGATCTGCCGGGGCTTTGCCAGTTCCTTCGGGGCCTTTGGCTGGCACCAGGCCAACAGCTTCAACTTTGACTGGAGCCTGTTCCACGAAAACGGCCAGGCGGTGAAGGCCAACTGTGCCGGCCAGCTGTGGAGCGTCGACGACTTCATCGCACGCTTGCGCCAGGCACGTGAACAACTGGGGTTCCTAGGTCGCACGGCGGTCACCCTCAAGCCCGGCAGCTACCGCGCCTACCTGGCGCCTGCGGCCATGGACGAAATTGCCGGCATGCTGTGCTGGGGCGGGTTTTCCGCGCAGGCCCTCGCCACCGGCAACAGCGCCTTGCAGCGCCTGTACAACGGCGATGCACGGTTAAGCCCGCTGGTGAGCTTCACCGAACAGGTCAGCGGCTCGCTGAGCCCGGCGTTTTCCGATGAAGGAGCGCCACGCCTGGATGTGCCGTTGATCCAGCAAGGCGCAGCGCTGCAACGCTTGGTCAGTGCGCGCAGTGCGGCCGAGTTCGAACTGCAGGCCAACGGTGCCGACAGCTACGAGTCGCCCTGCGCGCTCAGCCTGGCGCCTGGCAACCTGGCCAGCGAACAGATCCTTGAGCGGCTAGGCACCGGGCTGTACATCAGCAACCTGTGGTACCTGAACTACTCTGACCTGCCGGCAGCGCGGATGACCGGGCTGACCCGCTTCGCGACCTTCTGGGTGGAAAACGGGCAGATCCAGGGGCCGGTGAGCACCATGCGCTTCGATGACAGCCTGTACAGCCTGCTGGGTAGCCAGCTGGAGGACCTGACCCGGGAGCGCGAGATGATCTTGTCGACCAGCACCTATGGGCAGCGCAGCACCGGGTCGAGTCATTTACCCGGGGCACTGGTCAAAGGCCTGACCCTGACATTGTGATTGGCATTACCGACCCTTTCGCGGGGCAAGCCCGCTTCCACAGAGATCTCACCACATCAGAGGGCAGTGGAGATCTTGTGGGAGCGGGCTTGCCCCGCGAAGAGGCCGGCACAGACAAAAGAGGACGTCATGCCTGAGCGCACCCCGCTGGACCCCGTCACCGCCCGCTGGATCCCCTGGGTGGTAGCCATCGCTTTCTTCATGCAATCCCT
Source organism: Pseudomonas sp. NMI542_15 (assembly GCF_021283425.1). Taxonomy (NCBI): domain Bacteria; kingdom Pseudomonadati; phylum Pseudomonadota; class Gammaproteobacteria; order Pseudomonadales; family Pseudomonadaceae; genus Pseudomonas; species Pseudomonas sp. NMI542_15. The sequence goes on from NZ_JAJSRO010000003.1 coordinate 6,405, forward strand.
GGACGGCACCATCCTCAACACTGCGCTGCCGGCCATGGCCCGTTCACTCGCTGAAGACCCGCTGCGCATGCAGGGTGTGATCATCGCCTACATGCTCACGGTGGCCCTGCTGATCCCCGCCTCGGGCTGGATTGCAGACCGCTTTGGCACCAAGCGCATCTTCTTCAGCGCCATCTTGCTGTTCAGCTTCGGCTCGCTGCTGTGCGCCGCCGCCAACAGCCTCGGTTTTCTGATCTTCGCCCGCGTCGTGCAGGGCCTGGGCGGTGCGCTGATGCTGCCGGTCGGGCGGCTGGTGGTGCTGCGCGCCTACCCGCGCAGCGAGCTGGTGCGGATCATGAGCTTCATCACCATCCCAGGCCTGCTCGGGCCATTGCTAGGGCCAACCGTCGGCGGCTGGCTGGTGGAAATCCTCAGCTGGCACTGGATCTTCCTGCTCAACCTGCCAGTAGGGCTGATCGGCTGCATTGCCGTGTGGAAGTTCATCCCGGACCTGCGCGGCGCGGAGCGAACCTCGTTCGACGGCCCTGGATTCCTGCTGTTTGGCGCAGCCATGGTACTCATCACCATCGCCATGGAAGGCCTGGGCGAATTGCACCTGCCGCACCTGCGGGTGATGTTGTTGCTGTTCGCCGGCATGGCCTGCCTGGCCGCCTACTGGCTGCGTGCCGGGCGCGACCCCGAGCCGCTGTTCTCGCCCAGCCTGTTCCGCGTGCGCACCTTCGCCATCGGGATCCTCGGCAACCTGTTCGCTCGCCTGGGTAGCGGCGCCCTGCCGTTCCTCGTGCCGTTGCTGCTGCAGGTGGCGCTGGGGTACTCGCCGGCGCAGGCCGGCATGAGCATGATCCCGCTGGCAGCGGCGGCCATGCTGGCCAAGTCGATTGCCCGGCCGCTGATCGAACGGTTCGGTTATCGCATCATTCTCACTGGCAACACGTTGCTGCTGGGGGTGCTGCTGGCAAGCCTGGGGCTGGTGGACGAGCAGACGCCCTATTGGCTGCTGCTGGTACAACTTGGCCTTCTGGGCGCGGTGAACTCCATGCAGTTCACCGCGATGAACACGGTTACCCTGATCGACCTCGACGACGCCAGCGCCAGCAGTGGCAACAGCCTGCTGTCAGTAGTCGCACAGTTGGCGCTGAGCTTGGGCGTAGCCTGTGCCGGCGCCCTGCTGGGCGGCTTTACCGCAGCGGGCAGTGCCGAAGGCGTGGAGACCACCCTCGGCGCCTTCCAGCTGACGTTTGTCACCATTGGCATAATGGCGATGCTGGCGGCAGCGATCTTCCTGCAACTGGCGCCGACGGACGGAAGGCGTGCCCGTCGTCCGGAACAACACATGGAACCGTAGGGCGAATGGCCACGAGGCTGGTAGACTGTGCGGCATTTTTTCGCTTCGCAACGCAGGCCCGCCTCGTGACCACCGAATCCACCGCCTTTGCCACTTTGCCGTTGTCCGCCGCCATGCTGGCGAACCTGGACGCCCTCGGCTATGCCTCGATGACGCCGATCCAGGCCCAAAGCCTGCCCGTCATCCTCAAGGGTCAGGACCTGATCGCCCAGGCCAAGACCGGCAGCGGCAAGACCGCCGCCTTCGGCATCGGCCTGCTCAACCCGATCAACCCGCGCTACTTCGGCTGCCAGGCGCTGGTGCTGTGCCCTACCCGCGAGCTCGCCGACCAGGTGGCCAAAGAGCTGCGCCGCCTGGCCCGCGCCGAGGACAACATCAAGATCCTGACCCTGTGCGGTGGCGTTTCGCTGGGCCCGCAGATCGCTTCGCTGGAGCACGGTGCGCACATCATCGTCGGCACCCCGGGGCGCATCCAGCAGCACCTGGACAAAGGCACCCTGGTGCTCGACGGCCTGAACACGCTGGTGCTGGACGAAGCCGACCGCATGCTCGACATGGGTTTCTTCGACGCCATCGCCAGCATCATCGGCAAGACCCCATCGCGCCGCCAGACCCTGCTGTTCTCGGCCACCTACCCGTCCGGCATCAAGCAGCTGGCCGCCGACTTCATGCGCAACCCGCAACAGGTCAAGGTCGAGAGCCTGCACACCGACAACCAGATCGAACAGAGCTTCATCGAGATCGACCCACAGCACCGCCTTGAAGCCGTCACCCGTGTGCTCGGCCACTACCGCCCGCAATCCTGCGTGGCGTTCTGCTTCACCAAGCAGCAGTGCGAGGACGTGGTTGCCCACCTGACGGCCAAGGGCATCGTCGCCCAAGCCTTGCACGGTGACCTGGAGCAGCGCGACCGTGACCAGGTACTGGCCATGTTCGCCAACCGCAGCAGCTCGGTGCTGGTGGCCACCGACGTGGCCGCACGCGGCCTGGACATCGATGGCCTGGACATGGTCATTAACGTGGAACTGGCGCGTGATGCGGAAATCCACGTGCACCGCGTGGGCCGTACAGGCCGTGCCGGCGAGAAAGGTGTTGCGGTCAGCCTGGTGGCGCCAGCCGAAGGCCACCGTGCCCAGGCCATCGAAGACCTGCAGAAAAGCCCGCTGCGCTGGGACTCGCTGGACAGCTTGAAGAACAAGGGCGGTGAACCGCTGCTGCCCGTGATGACCACGCTGTGCATTGCCGCAGGCCGCAAGGACAAACTGCGCCCTGGGGATATTCTTGGTGCGCTGACCGGTGATGCCGGCATCCCGGGCAAGCAGGTGGGCAAGATTGCCATCTTCGACTTCCAGGCGTTTGTTGCCGTCGAGCGCGCCCTGGCCAAGCAGGCCATGCAGCGGCTGAACAGCGGCAAGATCAAGGGCCGCGCCCTGAAAGTCCGTATTCTCTAAAATTCGGCAAGGTCCCTGTGGGCGCTCCGATTAACCCGCTTCCACAGGGTTCAGCATTTCAAATCTGAAGGTTCATACCGTGCACTCCACCGACGTGATCATCCTCGGCGCCGGCGCCGCAGGCCTGATGTGCGCCCAGCTCAGCGCCCGCCGTGGCCGCCGGGTGCTGCTGCTCGACCACGCCAACAAGCCCGGCAAAAAAATTCTCATGTCCGGCGGCGGCCGCTGCAATTTCACCAACATGTACACCGAGCCAGCCAACTTTCTGTCGCACAACGCGCACTTCTGCAAGTCGGCCCTGGCCCGCTACACCCAGTGGGACTTCATCGAACTGGTGTGCAAGCATGGCGTTGCGTATCACGAGAAGAAACTCGGCCAGCTGTTCTGCGACAACAAGGCCAGCGACATCCTCGACATGCTGCTGGCCGAATGCGACGAGGCCGGCGCCGAGATCCGCATGCACACCAGCATCGAACACATCGAGAAGACCGAAAGCGGCTACCTGCTGCAGACCAGCGGCGGCCAGTTCGCCTGCCAGTCACTGGTGATCGCCACCGGCGGCCTGTCGATCCCGACCCTGGGCGCCACCGGCTTCGGCTACCAGGTGGCGCGCCAGTTTGGCCACACCCTGCTGCCAACCCGCGCCGGGCTGGTGCCGTTCACCATCACCGAGCCCCAACTCAAGGCACTGTGCACCGAGTTGTCCGGCACCTCGCTGGACTGCACCGCCAGCTGCAACGGCACCAGCTTCCGCGAGAACCTGCTGTTCACCCACCGCGGGCTGAGCGGCCCGGCGATCTTGCAGATTTCGTCGTTCTGGGAAGCCGGTGACACGGTCGAGATCAACCTGCTGCCGGACCGCGATGCGCTGACCTGGCTGCAACAGATGCAGGCCGAACGTGCCAATGCCGAGCTGAAGACCGTGCTGGGCGAGGTATTCACCCGCAAGCTGGCCAACCTGCTGGCCGAGCAATGGTTCGAGTCCAGGCCGATGAAGCAGTACACCCCTGCGGAACTGGCACAGATCGCCGAAAAACTGGCGAACTGGCAAGTGGTGCCGGCCGGCACCGAAGGCTACCGCACCGCCGAAGTGACCCTGGGCGGCGTGGATACCCGCGAGGTGTCGTCCAAGACCATGGAATCGCTGAAAAGCCCCGGGCTGTATTTCATCGGGGAAGTGCTGGATGTCACTGGCCACCTGGGTGGCTTCAACTTCCAGTGGGCGTGGGCGTCGGCCAACGCCGCAGCGCAGTTCGTGTAGAGTAGAATCCATTCAGCAGCACGGAACGCTTCTTGCTGGCCCGTGCTTGGAGCCGTTACTGGGGCCGCTGCGCGCCCCAATAACCGGCCCTGAAAGGTATTCTTCTGATCACTGCCTAGCAGGCCATCATGTCATCGAGCTCGTTCCGTCAGTCACTGCGTCGCCTGTGGGGCCAAGACAAGTTCAGCTACAGCATCCGGGTCACCATCGCCCTCACCGGCAGCCTGGCCCTGTGCTGGTACCAGAACGAGATGGCCCTGCTGATTCCGCTGTTCCTCGGCATTATCGCCAGCGCCCTGGCCGAAACCGACGATAGCTGGCAGGGCCGCCTCAGCGCCCTGGCCGTTACATTGGTGTGTTTCGCCATCGCTGCACTGGCGGTCGAGTTGCTGTTCCCCTACCCCTGGATCTTTGCCGTCGCCCTGGCCTTGGCGGCGTTTGGCCTGACCATGCTCGGCGCCTTGGGCGAGCGCTATGGTGCGATTGCCTCGGCGACACTGATCACGGCGGTTTACACCATGATCGGGGTGGACCAGCGCGGTGGCCAAGTCACGGACTTCTGGCACGAACCGCTGCTGCTGGTGGCTGGGGCGGCCTGGTACGGGCTGCTTTCGGTACTGTGGCAGGCACTGTTTTCCAACCAGCCTGTGCAGCAGAGCCTGGCCAAGCTGTTCTTCGAACTGGGCAGTTACCTCAAGCTCAAGGCCAGCCTGTTCGAGCCCATCCGCACCCTCGACGTCGAGGCCAGGCGCCTGGAGCTGGCCCAGCAGAACGGCAAGGTGGTGGCAGCGCTCAACGCAGCCAAGGAGATCATCCTGCACCGGGTGGGCAACAGCCAGCCAAACTCCAAGGTCAGCCGCTACCTCAAGCTGTACTTCCTGGCCCAGGACATTCACGAGCGGGTCAGTGCCTCGCACTACCCCTACAACGGCCTGACCGAGGCGTTTTTCCACAGCGACGTGATGTTCCGCTGCCAGCGCCTGCTGCGTAAACAAGGCTCGTCCTGCCAGGAGCTGGCCCGCTCGATCCGCCTGCGCCAGCCGTTTGTGCTGGCCAGTGGTTACCCAGAAGCCCTCGAAGACCTCAACGCTTCGCTGGAGCACCTGCGCCTCCAGAACAACCCGGCCTGGCGCAGCCTTTTGCGCTCGCTGCGGGCGCTGGCCGCCAACCTGGCAACACTGGACCGCCTGCTGAGCGCCGCCAGCAACCCGGACAGCCTGGCCGATGCCAGCGACAGCAGCCTGCTCGACCGCTCGCCTCGCTCGCTGAAAGACGTATGGACACGCCTGCGCACCCAGCTCACGCCGACCTCGCTGTTGTTCCGCCATGCCCTGCGCCTGCCGCTGGCGCTGTCGATCGGCTACGGCATGGTGCACCTGATTCACCCGACCCAGGGCTACTGGATCATCCTGACCACGCTGTTCGTGTGCCAGCCCAACTACGGGGCAACCCGGCGCAAACTGGTGCAGCGAATTTTCGGCACCGCCGTCGGCCTGACAGTGGGCTGGGCCTTGTTCGACCTGTTCCCCAACCCGGTCATCCAGTCTTTGTTCGCCGTGGTCGCCGGGGTGGTGTTCTTCGTCAACCGCACCACCCGCTACACCTTGGCCACGGCCGCGATCACCTTGATGGTGCTGTTCTGCTTCAATCAGATCGGCGATGGCTATGGGCTGTTCCTGCCACGCTTGTTCGATACCCTGGTGGGCAGCCTGATCGCCATTCTGGCGGTGTTCCTGTTCCTGCCTGACTGGCAAGGACGACGGTTGAACAAGGCACTGGCCAATACCCTGGCCTGCGCCAGCGTGTACCTGCGCCAGATCATGCAGCAGTATGCCCATGGCAAGCGGGACGACCTGGCCTACCGCCTGGCCCGGCGCAATGCCCATAACGCCGACGCGGCGCTGTCCACTACCCTGGCCAACATGCTGATGGAGCCAGGGCATTTCCGAAAGGAGGCCGACGTTGGCTTCCGCTTCCTGGTGTTGTCGCACACCTTGCTCAGCTACCTCTCGGGGCTGGGCGCGCACCGCGACACGGCCTTGCCGGCAGAGGTGCAGGAGCAGTTGATCGAAGGCGCCGGGCAAAGCCTGGCCAGCAGCCTGGACGAGATTGCCAACGGCCTGGCCGCGCGGTTACCGGTGGCCATTCACAGCGATGCTGAAGAGGCGCTGGCCAATGCACTGGAGCAGATGCCTGAAGAGCTGGATGAACATCAGCGGTTGGTGCAGACACAGTTGGCGTTGATTTGCCGACAGTTGGGGCCGTTGCGGACCTTGGCGGCACACCTGATCAAGGAAGGTGCTCCGGCCTGATTTTAGGGTGCCTGTGATTGCCTCTTCGCGGGTAAACCCGCTCCCACAGGGACTTCACAGGGCTTGAGACATATGGAGTGCCCGCGAAGAGGCCGGCACAGGCGATACAGATCAGAAGCCATGCTGGCGCATTAGCCGGGCATAGCTGCCATCGGCCTTCATCGCCGCAATCGCCTGCTCGAAGCGCTCGACGATGCGCTTATGTTCCGGGTGCTTCAGGCTCACCAGAATATGCAGGGTGTTCTCCCCTAGCGGCGGCTCGACCAGCATCACCCCATCACGCACTTCCTGCGGCTCACGCTGCAGGTTGTAGCGGGCCACATACTCGTCTTCCACCGCCAGGTTCACCCGCCCTGCCGCCAGCATTCGCACCGCCGATGAAAAGTTGCGCACCGGCACCTTGTGCAGGCGGGTATCGCCGTCAAATTCCGGCGAGTAGGCGTAATCACGCACCACGGCGATGCTGTAGGCGTACAAATCCGACTGGCGCTTGTAGTGGAATGTCTCACCCTTGCGTTGCAACAGATGAATACGGTTAGTCAGGTAAGCGTTGGAAAACTGCCCGATGTTGGCGCGTGAGTCGTTGTACCAGGCATTGATCAGTACGTCGTAGCGCCCCTCACCTACCCCCAGCAGCGCCCGCGCCCAGGGCGCCTCTTCATAGCCGCTGGTGTAGCCGGCACGGGCCAGCGCCGTGGTGACGATGCTGGTCGCCAGGCCGCCGCCCGGCATATTGGCATCAGTAAACGGTGGCCAGCTATCAGCCACCAGGCGCAGCTTGCCGTGACCCGGTGCGGGGGTTGCCAGCATCATTGCCAGTAACCCCAGAACACAAAGCAGTGGCCGCATGCTCACGTCCTTTCGTTATGGAGGGCACACACTGCCGACGAGATTACACAAAGCTGCCGCCGAGGGCAGCCGCCAATAGTGTCATTTAGCCTCTATTTTGGCCGAAGGGCATAGACCATGCGATGATCGAAGGCCCACTCAAGGAGTTCGCGCCAATGTCCGTCGACTGGCTCTGCAAGCACCACACCGACCTCGGCAAAGACCAGCTGTACGCCATTCTGCAATTGCGCACGGAAGTGCTCGTGGTGGAGCAGCGCTGCGCCTATCAGGAAGTCGATGGCCAGGACCTTACGGACGATACCCTGCACCTCATGGCCTGGCAGGATGACAAGCTGGTGGCGTACCTGCGCCTGCTCGATCCGCAGTCCCAAGGCGGGGATGTGGTGATCGGGCGAGTGGTGACTTCACCTGCGGCACGCGAGTCAGGTCTTGAAGAACAGCTGCTGCTCAAAGGGCTAGAGGCAGCGGAGCATTGCTGGCCGGGGGTGCCGGTCTACCTGTCGGCGCAGACGCATTTGCAGGCGTTTTATGCCAGCCATGGGTTTGCGGTGGTGGGCGAGGAACATCTTGAAGATGACATCCCGCACATCGGGATGCGCAAAGGCTGACATTGCCAGGGGTGCTTTGCACCCCTTGCGTCGGCAAGCCAGCTCCCACAGGTTCCGCGCAGGCCCCAGAGACACGCCTTATCTGTGGGAGCTGGCTTGCCGGCGATGAGGCCAGTACAGACGCCAGAAATCTCAGGGGTAACCCAGCACTTCGCGGATCTGGCGCAAGTGGCGGATGATCCACTGCTTGTCGATCGCCCCCCAGTCATGAATGCGGTAATGCCCGGCGTGGTTGCGTGCACCTTCCAGCTGTTCGAACTCGCAGACGATGTCCAGGTCGGCCAGCGCGGCGATGGTGTCCTGGGCCGTGCGCCGTGGCATGCCGGTAGCCTCCATCAGGGCGGGCACGCTGGTCGCGGTCTGGCTGTCAATCAGCCAGGCGACGTACAGGCGACGGTAGAAGCTGCTCTTGGTCTTGCTCACTTCCATGCTGCGTGGTCCTTAGCAGTTGCCCGGCAGCTCCCGATAGGTCAGGTAGACGCGCAGGTCGAATTCCAGTTGGTGGTAGTCCGGCTCCATGTGCTGGCAGAGCTGGTAGAACGCCTTGTTGTGATCGCGCTCGCGCAGGTGCGCCAGTTCGTGCACCACGATCATGCGCAAGAACTGCGGCGCAGCCTCCTTGAATAGCGAGGCAATGCGGATTTCCTTCTTCGCCTTGAGCTTGCCGCCCTGCACCCGCGACACTGCCGTGTTCAGGCCCAAGGCCCGGTGGGTCAGGTCGAGACGGTTGTCGAACAGCACCTTGTCGAGGTTCGGCGCACTGCGCAGGTACTGCTGGCGCAGATCCTGGGCATAGCCATACAGCGCCTTGTCGCTTTGCACATCATGGCGGTCGGGGTAGCGGCGCTGCAGGTAGTCACCCAGGCGGTCGCTGTCGATCATCTGCCGCACCTGCTCTTGCAGGTGCGGAGGGTAGGCTTGCAGATAACGTAATACGGTCATGGCGCTGCATTCGGCGTAACGAATGCCGATTCTAGCCAATCATGGCCCAGGCCAGGAGAAAATTGCCGGAAAGCCGCTGGCATCCGCCGCGGTCATCGGGTGAGCCACCAGAAAACCCTGCACATACTCGCAACCATTGGCCTTCAGCCAGGCCGCCTGGGCCAGGGTTTCAACACCCTCGGCGATCACCGTGATGCCGTAGTCGGCGCACAGGCCGATCACACTGCGGACCAAGGCAGCATCCACCGCCGAATCAGGCAAGCGCGCCACCAAGTGGCGGTCGAGCTTCAAGGTGTCGATCGGCAAGTCACGCAGCATGCGCAACGAACAGTCGCCTGCGCCAAAATCGTCCAGGGCCACACGTACCCCCAGCTCACGCAAGCGGTGTATCTGCTTGATAGCTGCATCAATGTTGTACATCAGCGAGGTTTCCGCGACTTCCACCTCCAGCTGCGCCGGGTCAAGCTGGTAAAGCTGGATCACCCGCTGCAACTCTTCGACCAGGCCGGGCATGACAAACTGCGCGCGGCTCAGGCTGATGCCGAGCACAAGGTCTGCCGGGAAGCGTTCGTACCAGGCCTGGCGCTGGGCCGCCCCTTGGCGGTAGATCCAGCTGGCCAGGCGGTTGATCAGGCGTGCTTCTTCCAGCAACGGAATGAACAGCCCCGGCGGTACGTCGCCCACGCTGGGATGCTGCCAGCGCAACAAGGCCTCGAAGCCACGCAGACGGCCATCAATGAAAGACACTTGCGGCTGATACACCAAGGTGAAATCCTGCTGTTCGATGGCGGTGCGCACACCGTCTTCCAGCATCAGCCGCGAGCGCGCCCGGCCGTTGAGCTCCTGGTCGTAGAAACGGTACTGCTGGCGCCCAGCCTGCTTGGCGGCGTACATCGCCGCATCGGCTGCGCGCAGCAGGCCTTCGACATTGGCTCCGCAGTCCGGGTAGGTGGCAATGCCGATGCTGACCCCAAGGCACACATCAAGCCCTTCGATCTGGTGGCTGATCGAAATACGCTCAAGCAATTGCTCGGCATAGCGCCCGGCCTGTTCGGGATAGGGCAGGCTGTCGAAAAGCGCGGTGAATTCATCCCCTCCCATCCGTGCCAGCAGGGCCTGGCTGCCCAGGCAATCCTTCAGTTGCTCGCCCACCCAACGCAGCACACGGTCACCGGTGTCGTGGCCCAACGAGTCGTTGATGCGCTTGAAGCCATCCAGGTCCATGTACATCAATGCCTGCGCCTTGTCCGAGCGCTCGTTGCGCAGCAACGCACCTTCGGCAGCCTGGTAGAAACCACGGCGGTTGAGCAGGCCGGTCAGCGGGTCGGTGACGGCCTGATATTCCAGCTGCTGGTGCAGGTTGCGCACCACCGACATGTCCAGCACGGTGACAACCATGGCCTGCTGGTCCGCCGGCAACGGTGCGCAGGACAACGCCACCGGCACCAGTTCGCCATCGAGGGTACGCAACTGAGCATCATGCACGCGGAAAATACGCCGCCCGAGGTAGGCCTGGTAGAAGTCAGACTCCGCCCACAGGCTGGCACTGGCCAGTTGCACGAGGTCGAGCAGGTGTACCCCCTGAAAATGCTGCACCGGGGCCGCCAGCAAGCGCGAAATGGCCGGGTTGGCAAAACTGATCACGCCCTGGGCATCCACCACCAGAATGCCCTTGGCAGCGTTCTCCAGGACCGACGCATTGAACGCCCTGGCTGCCTCCAGCTCGCGGGTCAGGCGCTGCAGCATGCGCCGGTTGCGCTGCTGGTCGAGCAAGGCCTGGACCTTGGGCTTGAGAATTTGCGGGTCGAACGGTTTGAACATGTAGTCCACAGCGCCGCTGGCGTACCCTTTGAGTACGGCCGCTTCGGACTGTTCGTTGGCGGTGAGGAATATGATCGGTGTCAGCCGGGTGCGCTGGCTGCCACGCATAAGCCGGGCGACTTCGAAACCATCCATCTCCGGCATCTGTACATCCAGCAACACCAGGTCGACATCGTGTTCGAGCAACGCACTCAAGGCTTCCGTCCCCGAGCTTGCCGTCAACACCTGCCAATCCTGCCGGGCCAGCAACGCCCGCATGCTGATGAGGTTCTCGGGGTAGTCATCTACCACCAGAAGGACCGAGCTGCCATCCAGTGGCTGTGGTTGAACTTGAGCTTGAGCGCCATCCATGCTGCTTCTCTGTTATGTGACCGACTTCAAAATACGGTTGGATCCATGAGTACTCTAGCCCTGAGGTGTCAACACGCAATGGAATCAGAACGCTATCAGTGGTTCAACTGTACGGTAGCCGACTAACGGTCGGTTTGCCGGAATTATGTTCCGCCTTTTTGTTGCCCATAAAAAAACCCGCATCGCTGCGGGTTTTTTTACTGCTGCCAGTCGATCAGTTGACCTTGGCGGCTAGCTCACCTTTCAGGTAGCGCTGGTACATGCCTTCCAGGGAGATCGGCTTGATCTTCGAGGCATTACCGGCAGTGCCGAAGGCTTCGTAACGGGCGATGCACACGTCACGCATGGCCTTGACGGTTTCACCGAAGAACTTGCGTGGGTCGAACTCGCTCGGGTTTTGCGCCATCAGGCGACGCATTGCACCGGTGGACGCCAGGCGCAGGTCGGTGTCGATGTTGACCTTGCGCACGCCGTGCTTGATGCCTTCGACGATCTCTTCGACCGGGACGCCGTAGGTTTCCTTGATGTCGCCGCCGTACTGGTTGATGATCGCCAGCCACTCTTGCGGGACCGAGGAAGAACCGTGCATCACCAGGTGGGTGTTGGGGATGCGCTTGTGGATTTCCTTGATGCGGTCGATGGCCAGCACGTCACCGGTAGGTGGCTTGGTGAACTTGTAAGCACCGTGGCTGGTACCGATGGCGATCGCCAAGGCGTCCACCTGGGTCTTCTTGACGAAATCGGCCGCTTCTTCCGGGTCGGTCAGCATCTGGCTGTGGTCCAGCACGCCTTCGGCACCGATGCCGTCTTCTTCACCGGCCATGCCGGTTTCCAGCGAACCCAGGCAGCCCAGCTCGCCCTCAACCGAAACGCCGCAAGCGTGCGCCATGGCAACGGTTTGCTGAGTAACGCGGACGTTGTACTCGTAGTCGGTCGGGGTCTTGCCGTCTTCACCCAGCGAGCCGTCCATCATCACCGAGCTGAAGCCCAGCTGGATGGAGCGCTGGCAAACGTCAGGGCTGGTGCCGTGGTCCTGGTGCATGCACACCGGGATGTGCGGGAATTCTTCGATGGCGGCCAGGATCAGGTGACGCAGGAACGGGGCACCGGCGTATTTGCGGGCGCCGGCCGAGGCCTGGACGATCACCGGGGAGTCGGTCTTGTCAGCCGCTTCCATGATGGCGCGCATCTGCTCGAGGTTGTTGACGTTGAAAGCTGGTACGCCGTAACCGAACTCGGCGGCGTGGTCCAGCATCTGGCGCATGCTAATGAGTGCCATTGTGTATCTCTCTCCCGACAAGCGTCGTTTGTTTCGTGCAAGCCTGCCGCAGGGGCGGTTGCTGTTCAAGTAGTGTGGGCCATTCACGCAGCCCGGCCAGTCACGGTGCCTTGCAGCCCCGCCCAATCAGATCGTTGGTTGCCACCCAGTACACCAGGCCTTCTTCGCCCTTGGTGTGGAAGGCCAGCATGCCATCGCTGTACAACGCACCCGAAGCACCCGGCTCGGACTTGAGCCGGTAGACCTGATCACCGCCGCCAAGGCGCACGTCGACCTGGTCGCGTTGTGCATCGGCGAAGCGCCACAGCACTTCGACCTGGGTGTCGCAGACCCAACGGGTCCAGTTGTCTGCCGGGGCGGGTGGCGCCGGCTGCAGCAGTGAGCATCCTGCCAGTGTCGCCAGGGCCGTTACGGCCAAAAGCGCTTTCATTACAATTCCTCTAGATGACCACAGAGCAGCCGCTTGGTTGCCTGGCCCGACGAAACGCGGGGTCATGGGCAACCCGGCGCCTTGCGCTGGTGGTCTTCGTCGTACTTTTCCAGGCCTTCCGGGCCTACGCGCTTGCTGATGACCGGCACCGTTTCGGCCTGCCACTCGGACTGGTAGCAACCACCCTTGGGCGGATGCGCCGGGTCGCCATCCGAGGCCGGGCTGCCGGAGCAGGCGCTCAGCAGGCCAGCCAGCATCATCACAGGCAATTGCTTGACCATCAGGCCACTCCCTTTGCCAAGCGCCGACGTCATCAGGCTTTGGCCCGCTCTTCCAGGATTGCTACCGCTGGCAGGACCTTGCCCTCGACGAACTCGAGGAAAGCACCACCACCGGTAGAAATGTAGGAGATTTGCTCGCTAACGCCATATTTGTCGATGGCGGCCAGGGTGTCACCGCCACCGGCGATAGAAAACGCTGCGCTCTCGGCAATGGCTTTGGCCAGCACCTTGGTGCCGTTGCCGAACTGGTCGAACTCGAACACGCCGACCGGGCCGTTCCACAGGATGGTCTTCGACGACTTCAGCAGCTCAGCGAAGTTGGCCGCGGTTTGCGGGCCGATATCCAGGATCATGTCGTCGGCAGCAACGTCGGCAATAGCCTTGACGGTAGCTTCGGCGCTCTCGGCGAACGCCTTGGCAACCACCACGTCGACTGGCAGCGGTACACTGACCTTGGCGGCGATGGCCTTGGCGGTGTCTACCAGGTCCGGCTCGTACAGCGACTTGCCCACCGGGTGGCCGGCCGCAGCCAGGAAGGTGTTGGCAATACCGCCACCGACGATCAGCTGGTCGCACACACTGCTCAGGCTGTTCAGCACGTCCAGCTTGGTAGACACCTTGGAGCCGGCAACAATGGCCGCCATCGGCTTGGCCGGGGCTTTCAGAGCTTTGCCCAGGGCATCCAGCTCGGCCGCCAGCAGCGGACCGGCAGCGGCAACCTTGGCGAACTTGGCCACACCGTGGGTCGAACCTTCGGCGCGGTGAGCGGTGCCGAAAGCGTCCATGACGAACACATCGCACAGGGCAGCGTACTTCTGCGCCAGCTCGTCGGCGTTCTTTTTCTCGCCCTTGTTGAAGCGCACGTTCTCGAACAGCACCAGCTCACCGGCTTGTACCGCGACACCGTCCAGGTAGTCGGCCACCAGCGGCACATCACGGCCCAGGGCCTTGCTCAGGTAGTCGGCAACCGGCTTGAGGCTGTTCTCGGCAGAGAATTCGCCTTCGGTCGGGCGGCCCAGGTGCGAGCAGACCATTACCGCCGCGCCCTTCTCCAGCGCCAGCTTGATGGTCGGCAGCGCTGCCAGGATACGCGCGTCGCTGGTTACCACACCGTCCTTCACAGGCACGTTGAGGTCTTCGCGGATCAGTACGCGCTTACCTTGCAGGTCGAGGTCGGTCATCTTCAACACGGTCATGAATGCAGTCCTTCAGGGCTGTTTGTTGCGGGTTGGGTGAACGACGTGCAGAAAGTGTTCGGCAACGTCGAGCATACGGTTGGCAAAACCCCATTCGTTGTCGAACCAGGCCAGCAAGTTCACCAGGCGGGGGCCGGAAACACGGGTCTGGCTGGCATCGACAATCGCCGAATGCGGGTCATGGTTGAAATCACAGCTGGCGTGCGGCAACTCGGTGTAGGCCAACAAGCCTTTCAGCGGGCCTTCCAGCGCGGCCTCGCGCAACACCCGGTTGACCTCGGCCGCGCTGGTGTCCCGGGCGGTCTGCAGGGTGATGTCCAGGCACGAGACGTTGACGGTCGGTACACGTACCGCTTTGGCCTGGATTCGCCCGGCAAGTTCCGGGAGCAGGCGCTCGATGCCACGGGCCAGACCAGTGGACACCGGGATCACCGACTGGAAGGCCGAACGCGTGCGGCGCAGGTCTTCGTGGTGGTAGGCGTCGATCACCGGCTGGTCGTTCATCGCCGAGTGGATGGTGGTGATCTGCACGTATTCGATGCCGAACGCCTGGTCCAGCACACGCAGCAGTGGCACGCCGCAGTTGGTGGTGCACGAGGCATTGGACACCAGGCGCTCGCTGCCGGTCAGGCACGCCTGGTTGATGCCGTAGACCACCGTGGCATCGACGTCGGCTTCACTGGCCATCGGTTGCGAGAACAGCACGCGCGGCGCGCCGGCGTCGAGAAAGCGCTGGCCATCAGCACGGGTGTTGTAGGCACCGGTGCACTCCAGCACCAGGTCGATGTCCAGCGCAGCCCAGTCGATGCCTTCGGGGGTGGCACTGCGCATAACCTTCACGCAGTCGCCATTGATATGCAGACAGTCACCGTCGACTTTCACCTCGCCGGGGAAACGCCCGTGGGTGGAGTCGAAGCGTGTCAGGTACTCAAGGCTGGCCTGGTCGGCCAGGTCGTTCAGCGCGACGATCTCGAACCCGGCCTTTGCCCCCCGCTCGACCAGCGCGCGCAGGACACAGCGGCCGATGCGGCCATAACCGTTGAGTGCAACTTTGTAGGGACGCAGGTGGGGCATAGGTAGCTCTTGAACTCCGGCAGTTGAACGGGGCCGCCATGCGGCCCATTCGCGACACAAGGCCGCTCCCACAGAGAACGGCATGCGCAATACCCTGTGGGAGCGGCCTTGTGCCGCGAACGAGGGCCAACGGCCCTCGCCTTCCTTGTATCAGTCTTCCAGCAGCTCTTCGGCAGTACCGAGGATGTTTTCCAGGGTGAAGCCGAACTCTTCGAACAGTGCCGAAGCTGGCGCCGACTCACCGTAAGTGGTCATGCCAATGATACGGCCTTCCAGGCCGACGTACTTGTACCAGAAGTCGGCGTGGGCAGCTTCGATGGCGATGCGCGCACCCACTTCCAGCGGCAGCACGGACTGCTTGTAGGCTGCATCCTGAGCGTCGAACACGCTGGTGCTCGGCATCGACACGACACGCACCTTGCGGCCTTGCTCGGTCAGTTTGTCGAACGCCTGAACAGCCAGGCCCACTTCCGAACCGGTGGCGATCAGGATCAGCTCAGGCTCGCCAGCGCAATCCTTGAGCACGTAACCGCCACGGGCGATGTCGGCGATCTGCGCATCGCTGCGCACCTGATGCTGCAGGTTCTGACGCGAGAAGATCAGCGCCGACGGGCCGTCCTTGCGCTCCAGAGCGTGCTTCCAGGACACGGCGGATTCCACCGCATCGGCCGGGCGCCAGGTGTCCAGGTTTGGCGTGCTGCGCAGGCTGGCCAGTTGCTCGATCGGCTGGTGGGTCGGGCCGTCTTCGCCCAGGCCGATGGAATCGTGGGTGTAGACGTGGATCACGCGCTGCTTCATCAGGGCAGACATGCGCACGGCGTTGCGGGCGTATTCCATGAACATCAGGAAGGTCGCGCCGTAAGGCACCAGGCCACCGTGCAGGGCAACGCCGTTCATGATCGCGGTCATGCCGAACTCGCGCACGCCGTAGTACATGTAGTTGCCATTGGCATCTTCATGGCTGACGCCCTTGCAACCTTTCCACAAGGTCAGGTTGGAGCCGGCCAGGTCGGCCGAGCCGCCCAGCAATTCCGGCAGCAGCGGGCCAAAGGCGTTCAGGGTGTTCTGGCTGGCCTTGCGGCTGGCAATGGTCTCGCCCTTGGCCGCGACTTCAGCAATATAGGCAGCGGCTTTTTCTGCGAAGTCGGCCGGCAGCTCACCGCTCAGGCGGCGCTTGAGTTCGCTGGCCAGCTCCGGGAAGGCAGCGGCATAGGCATCGAAACGCTGGTTCCATTCGGCTTCAGCCTTGGCACCGGCTTGCTTGGCGTCCCACTCGGCGTAGATGTCGGCAGGGACTTCGAACGGACCGTGGTTCCAGTTCAGTTCCTTGCGCGCCAGGGCGATTTCGTCGTTGCCCAGCGGAGCACCGTGGCAGTCTTCCTTGCCCTGCTTGTTCGGCGAACCGAAACCGATGATGGTCTTGCAGCAGATCAGGGTCGGACGGTCGCTCTTGCGGGCGGTCTCGATGGCGGTACGGATCTCGTCGGCGTCGTGGCCGTTGACGTTGCGGATCACCAGCCAGTTGTAGGACTCGAAACGCTTCGGCGTGTCGTCAGTGAACCAGCCTTCCACTTCACCGTCGATGGAAATGCCGTTGTCGTCGTAGAAGGCGACCAGCTTGTTCAGGCCCAGGGTGCCGGCCAGCGAGGCGACTTCGTGGGAAATACCTTCCATCATGCAGCCATCGCCCAGGAACACATAGGTGTGGTGGTCGACGACGTTGTGGCCTTCACGGTTGAACTGGGCGCCCAGTACTTTCTCGGCCAGGGCAAAGCCCACGGCGTTGGCCAGGCCCTGGCCCAGCGGGCCGGTGGTGGTCTCGACACCCGGGGTGTAGCCGAACTCCGGGTGGCCCGGGGTACGGCTGTGCAGCTGGCGGAACGACTTGAGGTCATCGAGGGTGACGTCGTAGCCGGTCAGGTGCAGCAGCGAGTAGATCAGCATCGAGCCGTGGCCGTTGGACAGCACAAAGCGGTCACGGTCGGCGAAACTCGGGTTGCTCGGGTTGTGCTTCAGATAGTCGCGCCAAAGCACTTCGGCGATATCCGCCATGCCCATGGGGGCACCTGGATGGCCGCTGTTGGCCTTTTGCACGGCATCCATGCTGAGGGCACGAATGGCGTTGGCACGTTCACGACGGCTGGGCATCGCTGATCTCCTGGGGGCTTGAATAGGTAGTGTTACGAAAAAGGCGGCCATTTTCGCCCACTGGGGGGGCTTGGGGCAATGACGTATGGTCGCAGTCGGGGGATTTTCCTGTGATTGGCATTCAATTCGGGGCAAAACCGGGTTAACCGCCCCGCCCATCACCCAATATCAAAACTTTTTGATATTGGCCTTGCTAGGGCATCGATGCCTGTCTAGACTGCCGCCCCATGAACCTGCGTGCGCAATCGAACCCCGAGCAACACGAAACATTGGCCGCCTTGTGCAAAGCCAGTGGGGACGCGCTGCGACTGAATGTATTGCGCGCCCTGGCCAACGACTCGTTCGGCGTGCTGGAGCTGGCGCAGATCTTCGACATCGGCCAGTCGGGCATGAGCCACCACCTGAAGGTGCTGGCCCAGGCCGAGCTGGTGGCAACGCGCCGCGAAGGCAACGCCATCTTCTATCGCCGCGCACTGCCCGACAGCCTGCGCCTGGGCGGTCGGCTGCATGCGGCGCTGCTCGAAGAAGTCGACGAGCTGGCCCTGCCGCCGGCCGTGCAGGCGCGAATAGCCCAGGTGCAACAACGCCGCGCGGTTACCAGCCAGGATTTCTTCCTGCGCGTGGAAGAGAAGTTTCGCGCACAGCAAGACCTGATCGCCGGGCTGCCGCAGTACCGCGAAAGCCTGCTGGCGCTGCTCGACAAACTGCATTTCGACCCGGCCGCCAGTGCCCTGGAGGTCGGCCCCGGGGACGGTGGCTTCCTCCCCGACCTGGCCCGGCGCTTCGCCCGGGTCACCGCGCTGGACAACAGCCCGACCATGCTCGAACTGGCGCGCCAGGTCTGCCAGCGCGAGGGGCTCGACAACGTGAACCTGCAGTTGGCCGATGCACTGGGTGCAACGGATGTGGCCGCCGACTGCGTTGTGCTGAACATGGTGCTGCACCATTTCAGCGATCCGGCCCTGGCCTTGCGCCAGCTGGCCAAGCGGGTGAAGGCAGGCGGCAGCCTGCTGGTCACCGAGTTGTGCAGCCATGACCAAGGGTGGGCGCGGGACGCCTGCGGCGACCTTTGGCTTGGCTTTGAACAGGACGACCTGGCCCGCTGGGCCAACGCTGCCGGGCTGGCCCATGGGGACAGCCTGTACGTGGGCTTGCGTAACGGTTTCCAGATCCAGGTCCGCCATTTCCAGCGGACGGCTGGCGACATACACCATCGGTAAATTTCAGGAACCTTCGAGATGAGCGAATACTCCCTTTTCACCTCCGAGTCCGTGTCCGAAGGGCATCCGGACAAGATCGCCGACCAGATTTCGGACGCCGTCCTTGATGCCATCATCGCCCAGGACAAATATGCCCGCGTAGCGTGCGAAACCCTGGTCAAGACCGGTGTCGCCATCATTGCCGGCGAAGTCACCACCTCGGCCTGGGTCGACCTGGAAGACCTGGTGCGCAAGGTCATCATCGACATCGGCTACAACAGCTCCGACGTCGGCTTCGACGGCGCCACCTGCGCCGTGATGAACATCATCGGCAAGCAGTCTGTGGACATCGCCCAGGGCGTGGACCGCTCCAAACCTGAAGACCAGGGCGCCGGTGACCAGGGCCTGATGTTCGGTTATGCCAGCAACGAAACCGAAGTACTGATGCCGGCACCGATCTGCTTCTCGCACCGTCTGGTTGAGCGCCAGGCCGAAGCGCGCAAGTCCGGCCTGCTGCCGTGGCTGCGCCCGGATGCGAAGTCGCAGGTCACCTGCCGCTACGAAAACGGCAAGGTGGTCGGTATCGACGCCGTGGTGCTGTCGACCCAGCACAACCCTGAAGTCTCGCAGAAAGACCTGCAAGAAGCCGTGATGGAGCTGATCGTCAAGCACACCCTGCCTGCCGAGCTGCTGCACAAGGGCACCCAGTACCACATCAACCCGACCGGCAACTTCATCATCGGTGGCCCGGTGGGTGACTGTGGCCTGACCGGCCGCAAGATCATCGTCGACTCCTACGGCGGCATGGCCCGCCATGGTGGTGGTGCGTTCTCCGGCAAGGACCCGTCCAAGGTCGACCGTTCCGCCGCCTATGCCGGCCGCTACGTAGCCAAGAACATCGTTGCCGCCGGCCTGGCCGAGCGTTGCGAGATCCAGGTGTCGTACGCCATTGGCGTGGCCCAGCCGACCTCCATCTCGATCAACACCTTCGGTACCGGCAAGGTCTCCGACGACAAGATCATCCAGCTGGTGCGCGAGTGCTTCGACCTGCGTCCGTACGCCATCACCACCATGCTCGACCTGCTGCACCCGATGTACCAGGAAACCGCTGCCTACGGCCACTTCGGCCGCGAGCCGCAGCAGAAGACTGTCGGCGACGACACCTTCACCACCTTCACCTGGGAGCGCACCGACCGCGCCCAGTCGTTGCGTGACGCTGCCGGCCTGTAAGCTTCCTACAGCACCAGGCGAAAGCCCCTGCCGAGCAATCGGCAGGGGCTTTTTTGTGACATATCGGCTGACAATCGCGCGGGGGCAAGCGCCCGCGAACCTGCCTAGGCTGGAGGGCCCACCCGCCATGCAAGGATGCTGGCCATGCCGTATCTGCTGTTGTTCACCCTGCTATTTACGCTGAACGCCCCATTGGCCAGGGCTACCTCATGCCCTGACTGGAACCCGCAACAGGCCGAGGCCGAAGTTGCGCAGCTGCGCGCCACGCTCACCCGATGGGACGAGCACTACCATCGCCAGGGTGTTGCCCTGGTCGCCGATGAACTGTACGACCAAAGCCGCGAGCGCCTGAATCACCTGCAGCAGTGCTTCGCGGTTGGCAGCAGCCCCTCCCCTTTGGCCAGCGCTCGTGGCCCGGTCACCCACCCCGTGCCGCATACCGGCGTCGACAAGCTGGCAGACCGCCAGGCCGTAGCGCGATGGATGGCCGGCAAGACCGGCGTGTGGGTACAGCCCAAGGTCGACGGTGTTGCAGTTTCCCTCACTTACCAGCAGGGTCGATTGGTGCAGCTCACCAGCCGGGGTGACGGTGTACATGGCCATGACTGGAGCCGACACATTCCACAACTGGGCGCAGTCACCCGACAGTTGCCCATGCCGATTGACCTGCACTTGCAAGGTGAGCTGTATCTGCGCCTGAACGAACATATACAAGCCAAGGCAGGCAGTACCAACGCCCGCGGCACTGTGGCCGGGCTGCTCGCACGCAAGCAACTGACCGCCGAGCAAGGGGACACTATCGGCCTGTTCGTATGGGGCTGGCCGCAGGGCCCCGACCAACAAGCCGAACGCCTCGCACAGCTCGCGCACCTGGGTTTCCCGGATAGCCAGCGTTACAGCATCGCCATCGACACGTTGGAAGATGCAACGCACTGGCGTGGGCACTGGTACAACTCCCCCCTGCCCTTCGCCACCGACGGCGTGATCCTGCGCCAGGGCCGCCGGCCGCCCGCCAAGCGCTGGCAGGCCAAGGCACCGTACTGGATCGCGGCCTGGAAATACCCCTATGTACAAGCCTTGGCCGAAGTGCGCGACGTGCGCTTTCGGGTTGGCCGCACCGGCAGGGTCACGCCCATTGTGCAGGTACAGCCGGTAACCCTCGATGACCGGCGCATTTCCCAGGTAAGCCTTGGCTCGCTGGCGCGCTGGCAAGCCTTGGACATCCGCCCCGGCGACCAGGTGGCCATCAGTCTTGCCGGGCTGACCATTCCACGCCTGGACCACGTCGTGCACCGCGCTGTCGAGCGCCAGCCACTGGCCGCGCCTGCACCCGACCAGCATCATGCCCACAGCTGCTGGCAGGCCAGCGAAGGCTGTGAAGAGCAATTCATCGCCCGGCTTACCTGGCTTGGCGGAAAACAAGGCCTGGCCTTGCCGCGTACCGGGCCCGGCACGTGGCGCCGGCTGGTCGAAGCGGGCTTGGTAACATCAATGACCGATTGGCTGCATCTTGATGCCGAGCGCCTGCAGCAGGTACCCGGCATAAGTAGCCTGACGGCCGCACAGCTGCTGGGCAGTTTCGACCAAGCACGCTCACGGCCATTCGATCTGTGGCTGCGGGGCATTGGCGCGCCCGTCAGCAAGCATCTGCAACTGACGGGCGACTGGGCAGAGCTGGCTTCACGCAGTGCCGGGCAATGGCAAACCGTGCCCGGCATTGGCGCAAAACGCTCGCGCCAACTTGTGGATTTCTTCGCGGCCCCTGAGGTGCAGGCCATTGCTGCACGGTTGGCGAAAACCGGCATAGAGGGGTTCCCCGCTAGCCCCCAGCGCATTGAGCAATGATTTTTTACCATTTAGCTCGTAGGAAAAACCCGAGATTCAAGCCGAAAACCTCACCAAGGGTTCCTAAATGGGCAAAACCAAGGCAGGATTTCCACCAACTTTTGCTGCCCCGCCCCGTTCAGGAGGCTTTTCATGAAACGCATTTCGACTCTTTTCCTGCTCGCATCACTGGGTTTGGCTGCGGGAGCTGTACAAGCGGCCCAGCCGGACCCAGGCCTGACCGGTTGCGCCGCCAAGCGCAGCGCCATCGAGAACCAGTTGAAAATCGCCCGCGACCACGGCAACAGCGACCAGGTCGCAGGGCTGGAGGAAGCACTGCGTGGCGTGGACAACTGCACCGACGCGAGCCTGCGCAAAGAGCGTGAGCAGAAGGTGCTGGATGCACGTCACGAAGTGGTGCAGCGGGAAAAAGACCTGAAGAAAGCCGAGAAAAAAGGCGACGCGGAGAAGATCAACAAGCGCAAGGACAAGCTTGCCGAATCGCGTAAAGAATTGCAGAAAGCGGTAGACGATCTGGATCACTGACAGCGATTTGCGTTGCCCTTACTGGCCTCATCGCCGGCAAGCCAGCTCCCACAGGTATCACACTGCCCTCAATTACTGCGCAGTACCTGTGGGGGCTGGCTTGCCGGCGATGAGGCCACAGCAGGCCATCAATGATTACGAAACTCGGTATGGCACGCCTTGCACGCCGCTTCGACCTTGTCCATCGGCGCTTTCAGCTGTGCAGCGTCCAGCGGCTGGCTGCGGCTGACATCGACCAGCTCGCCCGTAACGCTTTCCAGCTGCCGGGCCAGTTCATGAAAGCGCGCCTGGCGCTCCCATACCGCTGCGCGCGCGGCGCTATCACCGCCATCGCGTACCTCGGGGAAGTGCTGCCAGGGCTGGTGCGAAAGGCTGTCCAGCTTCAGCGCGCCATCGGCAAACTTCAGCCCGTCGAACGGCAGCCGGCCACGCAGCATACCGCCCAGGTCTTCGCTGGTCTTGAGCATGTCCTTGAAGATTACCTTGCGCTTGCCCAGCGGCGAGTTCGGGTCAACCCGGTCGCAACCGCTCAGGGCCAGGGCTGCCAGCAGAACAACGGTCAATCGCTTCAACATCACGCTCACTTCGGCCTACGCAAATGGGCGGCCAGTATCGCCGTCCAAGGGCCAAACACCAATAGCCACATAAAAAACAGGGGCGAATCTTCATGTTCGCCCATGACAGGAATGCACACATGACATCTGCCTTGCGCCACCTGGCCTGGACACTTCCGGTGCTGGCGTTGCTGGCCGGCTGCAACGGCGGCGAGACCGCCAAGCCCGAGCCCCACGCCATCGCCACTTATGCTCCGGCCACATTCAAAGACCTGCCCGCAGTCAGCGACGAAGACCTGCTGGCCGGTTTCTACGCCTGGCGCAACGGCTGTGAGAAACTCAAGCGCGACCCAGTGTGGGCCGCCACCTGCGAAGCGGCCGGCAACGCCACGGCGAGCGCCGCCCAGGTACGTACATTCCTTGAACAGAACCTGCAGGTATACGGCCTGCGCTCCGCCGAGAACAAGGCCAACGGCCTGATTACCGGCTACTACGAGCCGGTCTACCCCGGCAGCCTGAGCCAGTCAGCGACCAACCATGTGGCGGTCTACGGCATTCCTGATGACATGATCGTGGTCGACCTTGCCAGCGTGTACCCCGAACTCAAGGGTAAACGCCTGCGCGGCCGGCTTGATGGCCGGGTGCTCAAGCCATACGACACTGCCGAAGTGATCAACCGTAACGGCGTCAAGGCACCGGTGCTGGCCTGGCTGACCGACCCGATGGACCTGCAATTCCTGCAGATCCAGGGTTCTGGGCGGGTACAACTGGAAGACGGCCGTCAGCTGCGCCTGGGCTACGCCGATCAGAACGGCCACCCCTACCGGCCGATCGGCCGCTGGCTGGTGGAGCAGGGTCAGTTGAAAAAAGAAGACGTGAGCATGGGTGCCATTCATGCCTGGGCCCAGGCCAATCCGCAGCGAGTACCGGAACTGCTGGCCAGCAACCCCAGCTATGTGTTCTTCAGCACCCGCCCGGACAGTAACGAAGGCCCGCGCGGTTCGTTGAACGTACCGCTGACAGCGGGCTACAGCGTGGCCATCGACCGCAAGGTGATTCCGCTGGGCAGCCTGTTGTGGCTTTCCACCACGCGCCCGGACGGCTCGCCAGTGGTGCGCCCGGTGGGTGCGCAGGACACGGGAGGGGCGATTGCGGGTGAAGTGCGCGCCGACCTGTTCTGGGGCACCGGGCCGGAAGCCGGCGAGCTGGCGGGGAACATGAAGCAGCAGGGGCAGATCTGGATGCTCTGGCCTAAAGGCCAGCCACTACCTGAGGTACCTAAGGTACCTTGATCGGCGGTGGATTCTTCGCGGGCTCGCCCGCGAAGCAGGCAACGCGGTTTCAGATGGAAACCACGAAGAACGACACGATAATTGCCAACCCGGCAAACCACACCAGCGAGCGCAAGGCCGCCCAATCGGCCAGGTAGCAGATGATGTAAAGCAAGCGGCTGGTGATGTACATCACCCCCAGCACATCCTGCGTCACCTGCTCGGCATTGCCGACGATATCCGCCACCAGTACCGCAGCAGCAAACGCCGGGAACGCCTCGTAGCCATTCTGCTGCGCTGCATGGGCCCGCCGCGGCAAGCCCGACAAGGTATCAAGGAAAGCGCGCGGGTCGTGATTGTCCTTGAGGCCAAACCGGCCGCTGGCCACTTTGGCGATCAAGGCACACAGCGGGTTCAGCATCAGCGCGATCAGGATGCACCACAGGGCAACGGTCATGCTCAGGACTCCTTGTTCGAAAATAGGTTAGAGCTTCATCACCAGCATGCCTGCAAGGACCAGCCCGCAAGCTAGGAGTCTTGGCCCGCCAAAAGGTTCTTTGAGGTAACGCATACCCAGCAACACCACCAGGATCACGCTCAACTCCCGCAACGCAGCCGCCTCGGCCACCGACCCCAGGTGCATGGCCCACAACACCAGGGCATAGCTGAACAATACGCAGAACCCTACCGCCAGCCCGAGCCGCCATTGTGTACGCCAGAACAGTACAAACGGCGCCCGCCGCGCTATGCCAGCCAACAATGGAAATTGCCAAGCACTGAGCAGGGTCAGCCACACCAGGTAATCCCACGGTTTGCCCCACAGTCGCACGGCCTGGCCGTCGAACCAGGTGTAGCAACCAATGCACAGGCCAATCAACGCAACCACCGGCAACATCGACCAGGGCAGCCGGTCACCGCCGCCGCCCTGCCACAACAGGCAGGCCATTCCACAGGGGATCAACAGGATACCGATGATCTGCTGCTGGCTCAGCGACTCCCCGGCAAAGGCCAGAGTCAGCCCCAGCACCACCAGCGGCGACAGCCCGCGCATCAGAGGATAGACCAGCCCCAGGTCGCCCACGCGGTAGGCCTTGATCAGCAGATAGCGGTACAGCTGCTCGGCCAGCGCCGAGGCAACCAACCAGGGCCATATTTCCGCCGGCGGCACATCGACGAAGGCGACCGCCAGCACCGCGAACACCAAGGCCACCGTGTCCATGCTGGCGATCACCAGCAAGCGCTCGCCGCTGAATTTGATCAGGGTATTCCAGGTCGCATGCAGCAGGGCGGCGACCAGCACCAGGGATGTTGCCAACACGCCTTCTTATCCTTAATGGCTTTTTTATTGCTGTGAATATATAGCGTTCAGGGGCCGCTGTGCGGCCCCCTTACATGGGAACGATTGGAACGAATCCGGTCAAAGCTTGTGTCCCGAACCCCGTGCCAGGTCATCAAAGAACTGCCCGAGCCATTCGGGTAACGACTTGGAAGCCACTGTCACAGGATTCGGGATGCTTGAATTAGTTGCCGCGTTTATCTGCCTCACCACCCTCCTTACCTATGTAAATTACCGTTTCATCGGCCTGCCGCCCGCCATCGGCGTGATGGTCACGGCACTGCTGTTCTCCCTGATACTGCAAGGCCTTAGCCTGATCGGCTTCCCTGGCCTGGAAGAGCGCGTCGAAGGGCTGATGAACCAGATCGATTTCAACGACCTGTTGATGCACTGGATGCTGGCGTTCCTGCTGTTTGCCGGCGCCTTGCACGTGAACCTCAGCGATTTGCGCAGTTACCGCTGGCCGATAGGGTTGCTCGCAACGATTGGGGTGCTGATCGCCACCGTGGTCATCGGCTACCTGTCGCACTGGGTATTCGCGATGTTTGGCTGGCAAGTGCCGCTGATCTACTGCCTGCTGTTCGGTGCGCTCATCTCGCCCACCGACCCGATTGCCGTGCTGGGCGCGCTGCGTACCGCCAACGCCTCCAAACCGCTCAAAACCACCATCGTCGGCGAGTCGCTGTTCAACGACGGCACTGCGGTAGTGGTGTTCACCGT
This sequence comes from Pseudomonas sp. NMI542_15, assembly GCF_021283425.1. Classification (NCBI taxonomy): domain Bacteria; kingdom Pseudomonadati; phylum Pseudomonadota; class Gammaproteobacteria; order Pseudomonadales; family Pseudomonadaceae; genus Pseudomonas; species Pseudomonas sp. NMI542_15. The sequence goes on from NZ_JAJSRO010000003.1 coordinate 32,433, forward strand.
GTTGCTGGGCATCATCCAGCTGGGTGAAACGCCGAGCATGACCGACACGGCGATCCTGTTCGCCCGCGAGGCCATCGGTGGCGTGGTGTTTGGTGGCCTGATCGGCTACGCCACCTACCGCATGATCAAGAGCATCGAGCAGTACCAGGTGGAAGTCATGCTGACCCTGGCGCTGGTCATCGGTGGCTCGGCCATGTGCTACGAGCTACACGTTTCGGCGCCGATCGCCATGGTGGTGGCCGGCCTGATCATCGGCAACCTGGGACGCAACCTGGCGATGAACGACATGACCCGTCGCTACATGGACGGTTTCTGGGAGCTGATCGATGACATGCTCAATGCCCTGCTGTTCGCACTGATCGGCCTGGAGCTGTTGCTGCTGCCGTTCAACTGGATGCACCTGGCGGCCGGCAGCGTGCTGGCGCTGGCGGTGCTGCTGTCGAGGCTGCTGACCGTGGCCCCGGCCATCGTCCTGCTGCGCCGCTGGCGCCCGGTGCCCAAAGGCACGGTGCGGGTGCTGACCTGGGGTGGCCTGCGTGGCGGGGTGTCGGTGGCCCTGGCGCTGTCGCTGCCACTGGGCGAGGAGCGTGACCTGCTGCTGTCGATCACCTACATCGTGGTGTTGTCGTCGATCCTGGTGCAGGGCTTGAGCATCGGGCGAGTGGTGCGCAAGGTCAGCGCCCAGCCTTGAGATTGCCGGGGCCGCTTTGCGGCCACTCACGGCACAAGGCCGCTCCCACAGCGAGAATGCGACTTCCTGTGGGCGCGGCCTTGTGTCGCGATGGGCTGCGGAGCAACCCCAGAAAATCACTCGACTGCCGAATCCGGGAACTGGTCCTGGACATACTTGATCTCGGTGCGCCCGTGCGCTGCCGGCAAGCCGTCGTCACCGAGGTTGACGAACACCATCTTGTCGACGGTAAGAATGCTCTTGCGGGTGATCTTGTTGCGCACTTCGCACTTGAGGGTGATCGAGGTGCGGCCGAATTCGGTGGCAGTAATGCCCAGTTCGATGATGTCACCCTGACGCGAAGCACTGACGAAGTTGATTTCGGAAATGTACTTGGTCACTACACGCTGGTTGCCCAACTGGACGATGGCGTAGATGGCCGCCTCTTCGTCGATCCAGCGCAACAGGCTGCCACCGAACAGGGTGCCATTAGGGTTGAGGTCTTCGGGTTTAACCCACTTACGGGTGTGAAAGTTCATCTTTGCTCCTGACCTGCTTGGCTAACGTGTAGCAATGATGGCAGAGCGGCTGCCCTCGCTCCATTGAACATCGACTATCGTCGCGATTAATCGACGGAAAACCTTGGGCAAGCTGCCGGGGGCGGCTATAATCTGCGCCGCTTCACATGGTTGCCCACAGCGGTGCCATGCCCGCCACCTGTCCGAGGGGCGCTGCAGCAGGCTAGGCCTGTCAGGCTCGGATGGGGCGTTGCTCGCTCTCGCGGGCGCTTAACGCACAACGGCGCCCATTCGCACACTACGAATGGAGGCTCTCATGAGCGCTGCAAACATGCCTGCTGGTTTTACCGATTACAAAGTCGCTGACATCTCCCTGGCCGCCTGGGGCCGTCGCGAAACCATCATTGCCGAATCGGAAATGCCTGCGCTGATGGGCCTGCGTCGCAAGTACCTGGCCGAGCAACCGCTCAAGGGTGCGAAGATCCTGGGCTGCATCCACATGACCATCCAGACTGCCGTGCTGATCGAAACCCTGGTTGCCCTGGGTGCCGAAGTGCGCTGGTCGTCCTGCAACATCTTCTCTACTCAAGACCAGGCCGCCGCTTCGATCGCCGCCGCCGGTATCCCGGTATTCGCCTGGAAAGGTGAAACCGAAAAAGAGTACGAGTGGTGCCTGGAGCAGACCATCCTCAAGGATGGCCAGCCATGGGACGCCAACATGATCCTCGACGACGGTGGTGACCTGACCGAGCTGCTGCACAAGAAATACCCGCAAGTGCTGGACCGCGTGCACGGTGTAACCGAAGAGACCACCACTGGCGTGCATCGCCTGCTGGACATGCTGGCCAAGGGCGAGCTGAAAGTCCCGGCGATCAACGTCAACGACTCGGTCACCAAGAGCAAGAACGACAACAAGTATGGCTGCCGTCACAGCCTGAACGACGCCATCAAGCGTGGTACCGACCACCTGCTGTCGGGCAAGCAAGCGCTGGTGATCGGCTACGGTGACGTGGGCAAGGGCTCGGCCCAGTCCCTGCGTCAGGAAGGCATGATCGTCAAGGTCACCGAAGTTGACCCGATCTGCGCCATGCAGGCCTGCATGGACGGCTTCGAGCTGGTCTCGCCGTTCATCGACGGTATCAACGACGGCACCGAAGCCAGCATCGACAAGGCCCTGCTGGGCAAGATCGACCTGATCGTCACCACCACCGGTAACGTCAACGTCTGCGATGCCAACATGCTCAAGGCCCTGAAGAAGCGTGCCGTGGTCTGCAACATCGGCCACTTCGACAATGAGATCGATACCGCCTTCATGCGCAAGAACTGGGCCTGGGAAGAGGTCAAGCCGCAGGTGCACAAGATCCACCGCACCGGCGCTGGCAGCTTCGACCCGCAGAACGACGACTACCTGATCCTGCTGGCAGAAGGCCGCCTGGTCAACCTGGGTAACGCCACTGGCCACCCAAGCCGCATCATGGACGGTTCGTTCGCCAACCAGGTGCTGGCACAAATCTTCCTGTTCGAGCAGAAGTACGCCGACCTGTCGGCCGAGCAGAAAGCCGAGCGCCTGACCGTTGAAGTACTGCCGAAGAAACTCGACGAAGAAGTGGCCCTGGAAATGGTCCGCGGCTTCGGCGGCGTGGTCACCAAGCTGACCAAGCAGCAAGCCGACTACATCGGCGTGACCGTCGAAGGCCCGTTCAAGCCGCACGCCTACCGCTACTAAGTAGTCGCAGGCAACGCTTCGCAACGATGCCCAAGCCAGGCCGGCCCACACCGCCCTGGCTTTTACTTGCAACCTGCCGCTTGAAGCAGGCTGCTTGAGGAACGAGTGATGTCACAAGAACGCCGCTACAGTTTCGAGTTCTTCCCGACCAAGACCGACGCCGGTCACGAAAAGCTGATGGGCGTCGCTCGCCAGCTGGCCACCTACAACCCGGACTTCTTCTCCTGCACCTACGGTGCCGGTGGCTCGACCCGCGACCGCACGCTGAACACCGTGCTGCAGCTGGAGAGCGAAGTGAAGGTACCGGCCGCACCGCACCTGTCGTGCGTGGGCGACTCCAAGGACGACCTGCGCGCCTTGCTGGCGGAATACAAGGCTGCCGGCATCAAGCGCATCGTCGCCCTGCGTGGCGACCTGCCCTCCGGCATGGGCATGGCCAGTGGTGAACTGCGCTACGCCAGCGACCTGGTCGAGTTCATTCGCCAGGAAACCGCTGACCACTTTCACCTGGAAGTGGCCGCCTACCCCGAAATGCACCCGCAGGCTCGTAATTTTGAAACCGACCTGGCCAACTTCGTGCACAAGGTCAAGGCGGGCGCCGACAGCGCCATCACCCAGTACTTCTTCAACGCCGACAGCTACTTCTACTTCGTCGAGCGCGCACAGAAGCTGGGCGTGGACATCCCGGTGGTACCCGGCATCATGCCGATCACCAACTACAGCAAGCTGGCGCGCTTCTCCGACGCCTGTGGCGCCGAAATCCCGCGCTGGATCCGCAAGCAGCTGGAAGCCTATGCCGACGACACCGCCAGCATCCAGGCATTCGGCGAAGAAGTGATTACCCGCATGTGCGAACAGCTGCTGCAAGGCGGCGCACCGGGCCTGCACTTCTACACGTTGAACCAGGCCGACCCAAGCCTGGCGATCTGGAACAACCTGAAGCTGCCGCGCTGAAACTTTTTGGCAAAGTCTGCTTAAGAAATGATTAAGGCTTTGGACATAGACTAAAGCCTTAATCTTTTTCGGGTATACAGGTCTTGCCAGCCATGCAGCATCCCCAGCCATCGCGCCCACAGCTTGTCTACCTGGCTTTTGGCCCGGCAACCTATCATCAGGAAGCCTGCTTCAGCATTGTCAGCGCCCTCGCCCACTTGGGGACGACAGCAGCCGATGCCATTGGCATCCAGGTGTACACCGACAACCCACAGCCCTACGCCAAGCTGCCCGTCACTGTCCACTTGCTGGACGAAGCCACGCGCCAGGCATGGAACGCTCCTCACGGTTATCATTTTCGCAGCAAGCATGTGCTGCTGTGCCAGGTGCTACAACAACACCCGCTGGCAGTGCTGATCGACACCGATACCTTCTTCCGCACATCGCCGCTGCACCTGTTCGCCCGAGTGGCCCCAGGCAAGCTGCTGTGCAATGCCATCGGCCCGCGCTATGGCGCAAACCAGAAGTGCCTGCTGTACCGGAACCTACTGTCCATCCTGCAAACCCGGGGCCTGGCCGACTGCCAGATGCCACTGGTCAACTCTGGGGTAATTGGCCTCACAGCCGAGGACGCCGGTACCCTGGACCGCTCCATCGACATGATGGACGAGTTCTACCCCTTGGCTCGCGAGGCCTATACCCTCGAGGAGTTCTGCCTGGCAGTGGCGGCATACCGCAAACTGGAGGTGGCCGAGTGTACCGACGTCATCCACCACTACTGGAGCCGCAAAGCCCAGTTCCGTGCCAAGATCCAAGCCTGGCTGCGCAAGCACGGCCACGACCCATTGGGCGGCGAAGCGCTGGCTGACGTTGCGTTGGTCAACGACCAACTGCCGCGCCCCCCTACCCTGCACCGCTTGGGTTACAAGGCACTGAGCCTGACCCTGCCCAGCCACGAGCGCCAGTTTGCGCGCGAATTGCTCTATGGCTGCTACCCCTATCCCAATGAATTCGACCGCGCCTGCGCGCCGGCCTGGTGGGACAAAGCCCTGGAAAACCTCCATGCACGCCATGGCCGTATGGCACCCGAGCGGCTACGTCAATGCCTGCGTCACCCGGGGCTGCGGTTGTCGCTGGGCGAACGGCGCAAAGATGTCGAGGCATATTTGCTGAGGTCTTCCCAGGCTTGAGCAGCCCTGTGCTGGCCTTGAATCGGCCGAGCGCGTAATCTGCGGCCATGCCACTCGTCGCCCGCCTGTTCTGGATCCTGCTGCTCGCCTGCCTGAGCCCGTTGGCTCTGGGCGAGCGCCTGCGCCTGGTATCCGATGACTGGGCGCCCTACATTTATCAGCACGAGGGCCAGCCCCTCGGTATCGACTACGAAGTCACCACCGAGGTATTCAAACGCCTTGGGGTTGAGGTGGAATGGCAGTTCCTGCCATGGAAGCGCTGCCTGGCAATGATCGAGAAAGGCTTGGCCGACGGTATTCTGGACATCTTCCAGAGCGAGACGCGGCGGCCCTATCTGGTGTACGCCCCCGAGCCCATGTCGGAGGTCGAGTTCGTGCTGTTTCAGGCCCGCGCACGCCGCCATGCCGTGGCCGGGTTCAAGGACCTGGCGGGCCTCACCGTCGGCACCTCGCCCGGCTACGCCTATGGCGACGCGTTCAACCAGGCGACCCATTTTCGGCGTGAAGCCGCGCCAACGCAGGAAGCCAACTTCGGCAAACTGCTGCTGGGCCGTATCGACCTGGCAATCACCGACCGCGTGGTCGGGCATTACCTGATTCGCCGTCTGGGCCTTGAACAACAAGTCGAGGAACTCCCGCTGGCAATCAGCCGCCAAGCCCAGTACCTGGGCTTGGTGCGCAAGCCAGGGCGCGAAACACTGGCCCTGGCCTTTGCCGAAGAACTGCAGAGGTTCAAGCACGAACCGGCCTTTGCCGCCATCAGCCACCGTTACACAGGCGACATCGGAAACATTCTCAACGCCGTTGAGCAGCAGGAAAGCAGCACAGCGCGATAGCTCTGTTATACTCGGGCCTTCCCGCCCGGCTCACGCCCGGACGCTCGGCCTCGTAACAGGCATCCCGATCGGCACCGACGCACCTTCGCGTCACCCTCCGTTTCCCGGATGTGCAGTGAAAGCCCAGCTGGACCGGACGCGATCGCATCCCACCGATGCCCGTCGCGCCAGGCAGAACATCCCAACGGGCCCAGCCCACACGAGAACAGGATCGCCCATGTCCTTTGCTTCCCTCGGTCTCTCCGAGGCTCTTGTCCGCGCTATCGAGGCTGCGGGCTATACCCAGCCGACCCCCGTGCAACAGCGGGCGATTCCCGCCGTGTTGCAAGGCCGCGACCTGATGGTTGCCGCTCAGACAGGTACTGGTAAAACCGGCGGCTTCGCCCTGCCGATTCTCGAGCGCCTGTTCCCCGCCGGTCACCCCGACAAGTCGCAGCGCCACGGCCCTCGCCAGCCTCGCGTGCTGGTCCTGACCCCGACCCGGGAGCTGGCAGCCCAGGTGCACGACAGCTTCAAGGTCTATGCCCGTGACCTGCCACTGGTCAGCGCCTGCGTCTTCGGCGGCGTAGGCATGAACCCGCAAGTCCAGGCGATTGCCAAGGGCGTTGACGTGCTGGTTGCCTGCCCGGGCCGCCTGCTCGACCTGGCCGGCCAAGGCAAGGTCGACCTGGCCCATGTCGAAATCCTGGTGCTCGACGAAGCCGACCGCATGCTCGACATGGGCTTCATCCACGACGTCAAGAAGGTACTGGCGCGCCTGCCATCCAAGCGCCAGAACCTGCTGTTTTCGGCCACCTTCTCCAAGGACATCACCGACCTCGCCGACAAGCTCCTGCATAACCCGGAGCGTATCGAGGTCACGCCGCCGAACACCACTGTCGAACGTATCGAGCAGCGTGTCTACCGCCTGCCTGCCAGCCACAAGCGTGCGCTGCTGGCACACCTGATCACCCTGGGTGCCTGGGAACAGGTACTGGTGTTTACCCGTACCAAGCACGGCGCCAACCGTCTGGCCGAGTACCTGGAAAAGCAAGGCCTGACCGCTGCCGCGATTCACGGTAACAAGAGCCAGAACGCCCGCACCAAGGCCCTGGCCGACTTCAAGGCCAACAGCGTCCGCGTACTGGTCGCCACCGACATCGCTGCCCGCGGCCTGGACATCGACCAGTTGCCCCACGTGGTCAACTTTGAGCTGCCGAATGTTGAGGAAGATTACGTGCACCGCATCGGCCGTACTGGCCGCGCCGGTCGCTCGGGCGAGGCCATTTCGCTGGTCGCGCCAGATGAAGAGAAGTTGCTCAAGAGCATTGAGCGGGTTACCCGGCAGAAGATCGCGGACGGCGACCTGATGGGCTTCGACGCCAGCCAGGTAGAAGCCGAAAAACCGGAAGTACGCGAACGCCCGCAGAACAACGGCCGTGGCGGTCGCAACCAGCCCCGCGGCGAAGGTGGCAAAGACGCCAACGGTGGCCGCAAGGACAAAGGCAAGGATAAAGGCAAGGCCAAGCAGCCAGCGGCCGGCAAGCCTGCAGACAAGGAAAAGTCCGGCGACAAGCCGCAGCAACGCAAGCCGCGTGACAACAAGCCGCGCCAGCAGCAGGCCAGCCAGAACAGCGTGCCCAAGCCGCCAGCCGACCGTGCCCCGGATGAGTTCCTGGATGACGAAGTCGACAACTTCGGTAACCGCGCCGATTACGTCAGCCCGTACCAAGGCAAGAACCAGGGACGTAACCGTCGTCCTGGCGGTGGTACTGGTGCAGGCCAGAGCCAAGGAGGTGCTGCCCCGCGTAGCAACGGTGGCGGTGGTCAGGCTCGCAATGGCGGCCAGCCACGCACTGCAAACGGTGAGAAGCGCCCGCCGCGCAATAACAACGGTGGTGCTCGCCGTGATGGCGGTGGCCGTGGCCGCCCGGCCCGTGACGATGCTGCCCGGCAAGAGCCGGCCGTGCGCAACACGCGCCAGCCGGAAAAACAGCCGGTGATCATCCGCAAGGAGTCCAAGCTCGACCGTTTCCCGACGCCTGAGCAACTGGATGATCTGCCGAGCCGCCCGCGCGGTGAGCGTCCCGCCCTGTTGACCCGAAAAGGTTAAGCCAGAGGCAGCCTGTAGCGGCCCTGTCAGGGCCCTGAACGGGAAATGAAAACGCCGCCCAATGGGCGGCGTTTTCTATTGCCAAGGCAATGCTTACTTCTGCTTCACACCTTCGACACTGATATCCAGGTCGAGGGTCTGCGAAGTCGGGCCTGGGCCTTTGATACCGAAGTCGTTCAGGTTAAGGGTGGTGGTGGCGTTGAAACCAGCACGCTCACCACCCCATGGGTCCTTGCCTTCACCGTTGAAGGTGGCCTTGAAGGTGACCGGCTTGGTCACGCCGTGCAGGGTCAGGTCGCCGGTCACGTCAGCAGTCTTGTCGCCAGTCGACTTGACGGCGGTGGAGACGAACTTGGCTTCAGGATACTTCTTCACGTCGAGGAAGTCGGCGCTGGCGATGTGCTTGTCACGCTCGGCATGGTTCGACCACAGGCTGGCGGTTTTCAGGTCGACGCTGATCTTGCTGGCTTCAGGCTTGGCGCTATCCCAGGTGAAGTTGCCGTCGAAATCCTTGAAGGTACCGTGAATAAAGCTGTAACCCAGGTGGCTGATCTTCCAGTCGACAAACGCGTGCTGGCCTTCCTTGTCGATCTTGTACTCGGCAGCCATGACCTGGCCGGCGGAAAGCAGAGCGGTACCGAGCGCCAGAGCGGCAAAAGTCTTTTTCAACATCCTTATTTCCTTCCTATGCAATTGAGGTTGAGAGTCAAGCTTTGCGGCCCAACATGCGGGTCAGGGTCGCGTCACGGTCGATGAAATGGTGCTTGAGCGCTGCCAGGCCATGCAGCACGGCAAAAATCACCAGGCCCCAGGCAAGCCACAGATGAATCACGCCAGCCACATCTGCCTGATCAGGCAGGTCGCTGACCAGTGCCGGTACTTCGAACAGGCCAAACACCGATATGCCGACGCCGTCAGCGGTAGAAATCAGGTAACCGGCAGCCATCACCGCAAACAGGCCAAGGTACAGCGCCAGATGGCCCAGCTTGGCCGCTAGCCGTGTGGCCGCGCCGTGGTTGGCAGGTGCCGGTGGTGGCGGGCTGATGAAACGCCAGACTACCCGCAACAGCATCACCGCCAGCAGCACCAGGCCGATGCTCTTGTGCAGGTCCGGGCCGGCCTTGCGCCAAGGGCTGTAGTAGTCGAGGCCGACCATCCACAGGCCGAGGCCGAACAGGCCGAAAACTGCCAGCGCCACGCCCCAGTGCAGGATGATGCTGACCACGCCGTAGCGAGAAGGTGAATTGCGCAGTTGCATGTTGGCGTGTTTCTCCGTGGAAGCTGTGCACAGACTAACGCGTAACGTATCGAATAAAAGCGGAAAAAATTGCTTCGGATTATCGATAAATCCGATATGTATTGTGTAAGCTTCCCATTAAGGAAACATTAACGATAGTCGGGGAGAACACCGGCAACAAGCAAGCTGCTGTGGAAGCGGGCTTGTTCCGCGAAGGAGGGCACGCGGTGTCTGGCACCGGCTTTGCCGGTGTTCGCGGGGCAAGCCCGCTCCCACAGAGTCCCCGCTAACTCAGGGAGTTAGCGGGGACTCTGTGGGAGCAGCCAGCACCTTCGATCAATCAGCCAGCCTTGGCCTGGTTATTGGCCACAGGTTTCTTGGTCGGCTCGGATTTGGCTGTCGCCTTCTTGGTTTCGGCAGGCTTGGGAGCTGGCTTGTGCGCCGGGGCATGCTTGGCCGGGGCGGCCTTGGTTGCCGCAGGCTTGGCAGCCGGTTCCTTGGCTACAGGCGCAGGCGCTGCCGGGGCCGGCGCGGCCTGTGGAGCAGGCGCAGGTGCCGGCGCCACTTCCTCAGCTTTGGCGATTGGCTCAGCCTTCACCTCTGGCGCTTGCGCCCCACCGAACAGGCGTTTGAAGAAGCCTGGCTTGTCCTGCTTGGCCTCTTCGGGCTGCTTAGGCTCAGCTTTGGCCGGCGCCTTGTCAGCCTTGTCGCCCTTATCGGACGAACCACCAAACATATTGGAGAAGAACCCGCCCTTGCTGTCCTTGGTGGCCGCTGCACCGGCTGCCGCTGCCGCCGCAACCGGCACCGCCTTGGCGGGGTCGAACGACTTGCCGGCCAGCAGGTCCTGCGCCTGGCTGGCCGCACGCTGGCCACTGCGCAGGGCGCCTTCCAGGGTGCCTGGGTACAGGGCGTCGGTGTGCTCACCGGCAAAGGTGATGCGCTGCACTGGGCGCTCCCACAGGCGCCAGTACTTGCTGATCTGCCCCGGGCCATAGGCCAGGTACGCGCCGCCAGTACCAGCATCGGTGCTGTAGCGCTTCACCTCGTAACCGGTAAAGGCACCGCGGGCTTGCGGGTAGAACGCATGCAGGCGGATCAGCACCTGGTCGACCATCTGCTTGTCGCCAAACGCCTGCAGCAGGCGGGCATTGTCGCCGGAAAGGTTGATCACCACGTTGGCGCCGCCCTTGAGCGCGGGCTCGATCCACAGCATGCCGAGGCCGGTATTACTGAAGATTTCGCCCGACATGCGCGCGCGGCTTTCCCACACGGGCTTCTTGAACTTGAGCATCAGCTGGTCGCGCCAGCCATAATTGGTGCCTTTGAGCGCCGCCAGGTGCTGGTTGTCCAGGCCTGGAGTCATCTGGATCTTGGCCAGGGCGCGCAGTGGTACGGCCATGACCAGGTAATCCGCCTGGTAGCCGACACTGCCAACTTTGACCGTTACACCATCCTTGTCCTGGACGATGGCAGTGACAGGTGAGCTGGTCTTGATGGTCTTCAGCTGCTTGACGAAGGCCTGGGCCAGCACCGGGCTGCCACCGGGCAGGCGCGCGGCACGCAGGTCGCGGTCGCTGACACCACGGTACACTCGATTCTGCTGGGCGAAATACAGCAGCGACAGACGCGACGGCTCATCGTAACGGGTACGGATCTGCTGGTTGATCAGCTGACGGGCAGTGGCCGGCAGTTGCAGTTTGTCCAGCCAGGTGGAGACGTTGATCTGGTCGAGTGCGAACAGCGTGCTGGTTGCCTGCGGGTTCAGCGGGTCATCGATTGAACGGGCCAAGTCATCGAGGGTTTTCTCGTAGCGCTTGAGCGCTTCGGCGGTAGCCGGTTGCTTGGTGGCCAGGTCGGTGGCGCTGAAGTACTCACCGTCGATGAGGTAACCAGGGGTACGCACGAACTCCGGTGCCGCCAGTGTTTCAAGCTTGAAACGGTCCAGGTAATGGTTGAGCACCGGCTGCGCCTTGGCATTGCCGATCCACTCGCTGGTGGCCAGGCCCGAACGCCCACCCATGCCCGATTTGGCCTCCAGCAGGGTCACCTGCCAGCCTTTGTCCTGCAGCTCATAGGCTGCCGTCAGGCCAGCCAGGCCGCCACCCACGACAATCGCCGTGGGCGTCTTGTCCTTTGCCAGCGCGGCGCCGCTGGTGACACCAATCAATACCAACGCGCACAGGCGCACCCAAGCAGCAGCCATGTCGGCGAACTCCGAGTCAGAGGTTACAGAAACAGGGAGAGGCAGGAATGCCCCGAGAGAGATGCGTTAAGAATACGTCAGCTCCGCCGGCCCTGCCAGCGCAGTGACATCAAGTCCTTTTGGCAACTGACATTTTTGCCAGTAGCCATGTCACACGGCGGCAGGCGAAGCTGGCGAAACTGGCCAGAAGCCCCGCCAGGAGGGCATGCGCATGATCTTCGAGGAGCACTTCCAACACGTCGAACGGCAGTTTCTATGGCACAAAAAAACGCTTCATACAGCCTCCGGCCTAAGTATCCGCTCCAACAGCACCTCTTGGACCGGCTTTCATGAAGCGTTCAAGGGTGAAGACGGTACCGAACTGGTCATCGGTGAACACAGCGACGTAGAAATCGTCTTCGCCCAGGAAGTCGAGTGCCTGCGCCTGGAATACTACGTAGTCAGCGACTTTCTCTGCGACGACCTGCACATGCTGTTCGATGCTGAAAGGGTTGATTACGACCTGGTCGCCCCGGTCCCGCGCACCTTTTACTGGCTCACAGTGGAAGGCAGCGGGTTTAGCGACCTGCGCCCCGGCCCCATTGCCACGTACCCCTACCACCAGGTGATCGACGGCCCCTTCCGCCGCCTGACCATCTCCACTTCGCAGGCCGGAACCGTGCACATCCGCCGGCTGGAATGGACCGGCACCCAACGTCATTGAAAGGCAGCGGTTGTCCTGCCCTGCGGCATTGCTTAGGCTTACGCGGTCGAACCACGCCGCAAAGCCAGGAGAAGTGCCCATGGGCCTCAACGATCAGTGGATGCAACGTGACCTCAAGGTCCTGTGGCACCCCTGTACCCAGATGAAAGACCACGAGCAGCTGCCGCTGATCCCGATCAAGCGCGGCGAAGGCGTGTGGCTTGAGGACTTCGAAGGCAAGCGCTACCTGGACGCGGTGAGCAGCTGGTGGGTCAATGTGTTCGGCCACGCCAACCCGCGCATCAACCAGCGCATCAAGGACCAGGTCGACCAACTGGAGCACGTGATCCTGGCCGGTTTCAGCCATCAGCCGGTAATCGAGCTGTCCGAGCGCCTGGTGGCCATGACCCCGGCCGGCCTTGACCGGGTGTTCTACGCCGACAACGGCTCGTCCTGTATCGAAGTGGCGCTGAAGATGAGCTTCCACTACTGGCAGAACGTCGGCAAGCCGGGCAAGAAGCGCTTCGTCACTCTGACCAACAGCTACCACGGCGAAACCATCGCCGCCATGTCGGTAGGTGATGTGCCGCTGTTCACCGAAACCTACAAGGCGTTGCTGCTGGACACGATCAAGGTGCCTAGCCCCGACTGCTACCTGCGCCCCGAGGGCATGAGCTGGGAGGCGCATTCGCGCAACATGTTCGCCGCCATGGAGCAGACCCTGGCCGAACACCATGCCTCGATCAGCGCCGTGATCGTCGAGCCGCTGATCCAGGGTGCCGGCGGCATGCGCATGTACCACCCGGTGTACCTCAAGCTGCTGCGCGAGGCCTGCGACCGCTATGACGTGCACCTGATCCACGACGAAATCGCCGTGGGCTTTGGCCGCACCGGCACGATGTTCGCCTGCGAACAGGCCGGTATCCGCCCGGACTTCCTGTGCCTGTCCAAGGCCCTGACCGGTGGCTACCTGCCGCTGGCCGCCTGCCTGACCACCGACAAGGTCTACCAGGCGTTCTATGACGACTACCCGACCCTGCGCGCGTTCCTGCACTCGCACAGCTACACCGGCAACCCGCTGGCTTGTGCTGCGGCGCTGGCGACCCTGGATATCTTCGAGCAGGACAACGTGATCGAAGCCAACAAGGCCCTGGCCACGCGCATGGCCACCGCCACTGCGCACCTGGCCGAGCATGCTCACGTTGCCGAAATCCGCCAGACCGGCATGGCCCTGGCTATCGAAATGGTTCAGGACAAGGCTGGCAAAGTGGCCTACCCCTGGCAGGAGCGTCGCGGCCTGAAGGTGTTCGAGCATGCCCTGACCCGCGGCGCCTTGCTGCGGCCGCTGGGCAGCGTGGTGTACTTCCTGCCACCGTACGTGATCACCCCTGAGCAGATCGATTTCCTTGCCGAGGTCGCCAGCGAAGGCATCGACATCGCCACCCGCGACAGCGTCAGTGTTGCCGTGCCGGCCAACTTCCACCCCGATTTCCGCGACCCGGGCTAGCCCGGCAATTCGCCACACCACTTTTCCTGTGGGTGCGAGCGTGCTCGCGAACAAGGGCGAAGCCCTTGCCAGGCACCGCAGCGCCTGATTCGCGGGCACGCCCGCTCCCACAGGGGATCTGTGTCTCTCTATTTACCGAGCAAACCCATGAGACTGTCCCGCTTCTTCATCGACGCCCCCCTGAGCCTTGGCGAGCACGACCTGCCTGAAGCCCAGGCCCACTACATCGGCCGCGTACTGCGCATGGCCCCCGGCGACGCCGTGCAGCTATTCGACGGCAGCGGCCAGGAATACCTCGGTCAGCTGCTTGAAGTGGGCAAGAAAACCGTACGCGTCAACCTTGACCGGGCCATTGCCGGCCAGGCCGATTCACCGCTGCACGTGCACCTCGGCCAAGGCCTGTCCCGCGGCGAGCGTATGGATTGGGCGATCCAGAAGGCCACCGAGCTGGGCGCCAATGCAATCACCCCGATCGTCAGCGAGCGCTGCGAAGTGCGGCTGAAAGACGAGCGCGCCGACAAGCGCCTGGCCCATTGGCGGCAAGTGGCAATCAGCGCCTGTGAACAATGCGGTCGTTCTACCTTGCCGGTCATCCACCCACCCGTGACCCTGGCCGAATGGCTGGGCAGCACCAAGGCGGACCTGAAACTGGTCCTGCACCCGGTGGCCGAGCCGCTTACCAGCCACGAAAAACCTGCGACCCTGGCGTTTCTGATCGGCCCCGAAGGCGGCCTGAGCGAGGCCGAAGTCGAGCAGGCCAAAGCGTCCGGCTTCCACGCCGCCCGCCTCGGCCCGCGCGTGCTGCGCACTGAAACTGCGCCCGTTGTGGCGCTGTCGGTGGCACAGCAACTGTGGGGCGACTTTTGACTAGAGCACGTAGAACGACACCGCCACGAAATGCAGCAGGCTGCCGGTAATCACGAACAGGTGCCAGATGCCGTGAGCGTGGCGCAAGCGGCTGTCGAGCGCGAAGAAGATGATGCCCACGGTGTAGAACACCCCGCCGGCGGCCAACCAGGCAAAGCCGGCGCTGCCCAGCGATTGCAGCAACGGTTTCACTGCCACCAGCACGATCCAGCCCATCACGGCATAAATGATGATCGACAGGATCCGCGCCTCGGAACGCGGCTTGATCTCTTGCAGCATACCGATCACCGCCAGCCCCCAGACCACGCCGAACAGGCTCCAGCCCCAGGGGCCGCGCAGGCTGACCAGGCAGAATGGCGTGTAACTGCCGGCGATCAGCAGGTAGATAGAAAGGTGATCGAGCTTGCGCATGATTACCTTGGCCCGCCCGCGGGTGCTGTGGTACAGGGTGGAAATGCTGTACAGCAACAGCAGGGTGCTGCCGTAGATGGAGAAACTGACGATCTTCCACGGGTCCCCTTGCAGGCCCGCGACCACGATCAGCCAGATGGCACCGATACAGGCCAGGACAGCACCGACCAGGTGGGTCCAGGCATTGAAGCGTTCACCGTAATACATGCAAACACAGACCTCTTCAGGTGGGCTGGGTTCCTGATGTGATGCTGATGGCCTCTTCGCGGGCATGCCCGCTCCCACAGGTAATGCACAGGACTCAAGGTCAGTGGTGTACCTGTGGGAGCGGGCTTGCCCGCGAAGAGGCCCGCACAAGCATCATCCTAGCCAAGGTCAGGTTGCAGATCCGCGTCACGCACCAGCCTTTCCAGTGCAACCAGGTCCGGCACCCGAGCCACCTGCTCGCCCACCTGCACCGCCGCCAGCTCCAGCCTGCCCAGCGCCACGTCCACGTAGTTCAGCTGGCTGTCGAGCTTGCACGAGCGCGGGATGTCTTGCAGCAACAGCGCCAGGTAGCGCAGGCCGGTATCACCCAGTGCGTTGAGCACGACTACCCGGGCCCGCTCACCGCACGGGGTTTCACCCCCACACGCCGCCTCGAAGCCGATCAGCGGCAGGCGCTGCTGCCGCCAGTCGATCCAGCCCAGGTGCCAGGCGGGGTCGCCGGGCTGGCACACCAGGTTGCGCTGCCCGCTCAACTCAGCCACCGCCACGTTGGGCAGCACCAGGGTGCGATCACCCAAAGGCAGCAACAGCCCGGTCAGGCTGCTGCGCTGGCCGGAAATCAGTTCAAGCATGGGGCTGGCTCCAATGGGCGATACTCTGCAACAGCAGCGACTCCTGGTACGGTTTGCCCAGGTATTCGTTGACGCCGATGGCCATGGCACGGTCGCGGTGCTTCTGCCCGGTGCGCGAGGTGATCATGATGATGGGCAGGTCTTTCAGCCGCTCGTCACGGCGAATGCGTGTGGCCACCTCGAAGCCGTCCATGCGCGGCATTTCGATGTCCAGCAGCAACACGTCGGGGCGGTGGTCTTCCAGCAGGGCCATGGCATCAACCCCGTCCTTGGCCGTCAGCACGCTCATGCCGTGGCGTTCCAGCAGGCGGCTGGTGACTTTGCGCACGGTCACCGAGTCATCCACCACCATCACCAGCAACGCACGCCGCGGCGCCGGGCCGAGCAGTTGGCGCTGGGCTTCGCCGCCGGGCAAACGTGCCAGGCGCCGCTGCTGGCCGCGCAGCTGGCCGAGCAGGTCGAGAATCAGCACGACCCGCCCGTCACCCAGCAATGTCGCCCCCGACAACCCGGCCACCGCAGCAAACTGTGGCCCCAGGCTCTTCACCACGATCTCGCGGCTGGGCGACAGGCTGTCGGCCTGGATGGCGAACGACTGCTCCTTGGAATGCACCAGCAGCACTGGCAACGGCACGCTCTGCCCCAGCAGCGCGGGGCGCGGCACACCTTGCAGCAACTCGCCCAGGTAACGCAGCTCGTATTCGTGGCCGCCGTAGACATAGCGCGGCGTGTCCAGCTGATAGCACGCTGCGAGCTCTGCCGGCGGCACGCGGACAATGCCCTCGATGGTATTGAGCGGGATGGCGTACTGCTCTTCGCCCAGGTGCACCATCAGCGCACGGTTGATCGATACGGTGAACGGCAGCCGGATCAAGAAGCGTGCACCCTTGCCCTGGGCCGACTCGATGCTCATCGAGCCACCGAGCTGCTTGACCTCCTCGTGCACCACATCCATGCCCAGACCGCGCCCGGAAATCTGGGTGATCTTCTCGGCGGTGGAAAACCCCGGGCGCAGGATGAACTGCAGGATCTCGTGATCGCTCAAGTCTGCGTGCGGATCCAGCAGGCCGCGCTTGATGGCCTTGCGCCGTACCGCGTCGAGTGGCACACCGGCACCGTCGTCAGTCATTTCGATAACGATATCGGCACCTTCGTGCAGCAAATTCAGGTGGATGGTGCCCTGCTCCGGTTTGCCAGCGGCCAGCCGTGCTTCGCGGCTTTCCAGGCCATGGTCGACAGCGTTGCGCAGCATGTGCTCCAGCGGTGCGACCATGCGCTCGAGCACACTGCGGTCCAGTTCGCCCTCGGCGTTGCCGACCACCAGTTCCACCTGCTTGCCCAGTTCGCTGGCCACCTGCCGCACCACACGCTGCAGGCGTGGCACCAGGCGTTCGAAGGGCACCATCAAAGTGGCGGTCAGGCCTTCCTGCAACTGGCTGTTCACCCTGGCCTGCTGCTGCAGAAGGCTGTAGGCCTCCTGGGCGCGTTGGGCCAGGGTTTCCTTCAGGTCGAGCAAGTCCGAGGCAGACTCGAACAAGGCCCGCGACAATTGCTGCAACTGCGAATGGCGGTCCATTTCCAGGGGATCGAAGTCGTCGTAGGCATCGCCTTCGAACGGCTGCCGGCTGGAGATCCGCCCCTGGGTCTCGTTATCCAGGCGCAGCAACTGGTCGCGCATGCGCTCCAGGGTGGTTTCCATCTCGTTGAGGGCGAACTGCGCATCGTTGACCTGCTGCTCGATGCGCCCACGAATGATCGAGTGCTCGCCAGCCAGGTTGCCCAGGTCATCGAGCAACTCGGCATCAACCTTGACCATGTCGCCTGCGGCCCGCTCTGGCGCTGCCGCCGGCAACTCGCTGGCGGCTGCCTCGACAGGCCCTTGGCCGGCCGCACTGTCGGTCAGGGCCGCGCTGCTGAAGTTACGGATATAGTCGATCAGTGCCGTGGCCGCATGCAACGGCTGCCCCAGGCGTACGGCATCCAGCATGTGCGCCAGGCGATCATGGCAATTCTGCAACAGCGCGAACAGTGGCGGGCTCGGCGGCAAACGCCCGGCAGCCAGCAGCTCGTACAGAAATTCCAGTTCGTGTGCCAGGTCACCGATGGGGGCAATTTCAACCATGCGCGCCACACCCTTCAGGGTGTGCAGGTCGCGCATCAGGTTGTCCACCTCGACGCTGCTACGCGGGTCGGCCTGCCAGCGCGCCAGGGCGGCAGCGGCGCTCTCGACAATGTCCGAGCTTTCTTCGAGGAACACTTCCAGCAACTCTTCGCCTGGGCTTTCCGGCTCGTCTGGCAGTGGCTCACCCACCTCTGGCAGCGAAGGGTCATGCGACAGCCCCAAAGTACCGCTCAGGTCCATGTCCGGGTGCAGCGGTGTCACCTTGTCGATGCCCACCAGGCCGGTGGTATCCGGTGCCAATGCCTGGTCCAGCAGCGTGCGCAGGCCATCGACCAGTTCCGGGCGTGACACGATGTCCTGCCCCGCCGCTACTTCGTCGAGCATGTCCAGCAGTGCCTCATGGGCCCGCTGCGTGTGGGCGAAAAAGCGTGCATCGGCTGGCAGGCTGCCCTCTTCCACGGCGCCATACAGATCGAGCAAGGCCTCGCACACGTCATCCATCTGCCACAAGTCGGCCAGGTGCGCGGCATGGCCCAGGCTGGTCATCTGGTCGAGCAGGGTATCCAGCGCGTCGCGCTGGCCGGGCTGTTGCTGCCAGCGCGACAACAACGACTCGGCATCAAGCAGAATGTCCATGGCCTGGGCCAGAAAACTGGCAACCAGCTGCGGGTCGCGCTTGCTACGCCGGGCATGCTGCGGGTCGTCATGCCCGCTGGCCAGGCGGCTATCGACTGCCTGGCCAACCGCTTCGATCAGCTCCGCGGCGCCAGGGATGGCGGCCAGTGGTGTGCTGTCGAGTTGCGCCAGGCCCAGATGGAACAGCGAGCGCGCGGCTTCCAGCCATTCGATCTCGGCCATTTGCAGTGGCAACTGATGGCCCTTGTATTCACGGGCCAGGCGGTCGAAGGCGGTGGCCAGCTCAGCGATCGGCATCACCCCGGCCATGGCGGCACTGCCCTTGAGCGTGTGCAGGGCACGTTGCAGGCCATCGCTGACCGGCGTGTCGTGGCCGTCGGCGCCCTGCAGGAAATCATCAAGGCTGGCCAGGTGGCCCTGCGCCTCACTGCGGAAGATATCCAGCAACTGTGGCTCAAGGCCATCGATACTGGCCGCCGGTGCATCGTTTTCAGCCAAGGCATGCAGGTGCCCGGCCAGTTGTTCGATTTCGGTCAATTGCGGCAGCTGGCCGGTGGCAAAGTCCGCCAGCAGATCGGGCAAATGGACGAACACCTGTTGCAGGGCCACCACGCCTTCCGGGCTGAGCGCGCTGCGGCCCTCCAGCACCCGGTTCAGCAGGTGCTCGGCGCCCCAGGCAAGTTCGGCCACCGCCTCGGCATGCACCATGCGGCCACTGCCTTTGAGGGTATGCAGCGCACGGCGCACTTCCCCCAGCGCCCCGCGCTGCTGGTTATCGGCACGCCAGCGCAGCCAGTGACGCTCGATTTCCGGCAGCAACTCGCCCGCTTCCTCGAGAAACACCTCGCGCAGTTCGTCATCGATGCCATCGCCATTGGCATCCAGGCCCGCTCGGGCATCCGCCTGCGCACAGTGCACACCCAACGCCGCCAGGCTGGCACACGCCATGTCGATGAACGGCTGGCCATCCGCCAGCGGGTCGGCCACCCGCCACTGCAGGTAGCATTCAGCGGCGCTGAGGGCCTCGGCCAGGTGGGTCAGCTCGTCGGCAGGCGGCTCCTCCTCCAGGTGCTGCAACCAACGCTGCACATAGCTTGCACAGCCGGCAAGCAGCTCGGCCACGGCGGGCAGCATCAACATGGCCAAGGCCCCGCGAACCTGCTGCAACAGCCCTGGCAAGGGCTGCAGGCGCTGCCGGGGCCAGTCGGACTCCACATAGTCACCGATCAGGTCCTTGGCCTGCTGCAACACGTTCAGCGATTCGTTCAGCACCAGCTGGCGTATCTCGGCCAGGTCCGAGCCTGGCAGGCCGGCCTGGCCGTTTTCCTCCAGTGGGCCGACCATGCCATTCAGGGAGGCTTCCACATACAACAAGGCGCCCGCTACATCCATCAACACCGCGTCGTCCACGGCTCGTTCGCCCTGAGCCAGGGCCTGCAGCGCCAACACCTGGTCGATGATCACCCGCCGTGGTTGCTGGAAGCCCAGTACAGCCAGCGTATCAGCCACGTGGCGCAGCGGCGCCAGCAGGGCATCAAGCTGCTCGCTGTGCTGGCGGTCGCTGCGCACGAACTGGTCCAGGCGCTCCTTGATGCGCATAAGGTCGTCGCACAGTGCGGTCACCACCGAGCGCAGGGCATCGCGGCCCGGCCCGGCCTGCAACTGTTCGCGCCAGTTGCCCAGCGAGAGGTCGAGGTTGGCCAGGTCGTCAGAGCCGGCAAAGCGCTGCGCAGCACCGCTGATCAGGCTGGCCTGGGCCAGCGGCTCGATGCCACGGCAGGCGCGCAGCTGGTTGAGCAGCGGCAGCATCACCAATGGCAGGTCGTGGCGGGCACCGCGCAAGCGCTCAAGGTATGAGGGCAACTGCTCCAGGCCCCGGAACAGCGCACCCAGGCAATCACCCCGTGGGCTCACCTGGCCGTCGGCCATGGCCTTGGCGAACAGCTCCAGTTCTTCGGCCAGACGCGTCGCACCTCGCAGCTCGAGCATGCGCAGGCAGCCATGCACCTGGTGCAGGTTGTCGACCACAAAGGCGAGTATCGACAGGTCGCCTGGCTCGCCGGCGAAACGCTCCAGCGCCTGACGCGCCTGGCCCAGGCAGTCGAGGATGGCAGCCTTGGTCCAGGCCAGCGCCACCGTGTCGTGGCGCTCGGGGCTTACAGCAACAGATGCCATTGTCACTTCCTCAAAGCGGCGCTTCACTTGGGCTCGGCAGGTGGCGGCAGGGTGAAGCCGGACACCGACCGGCGCATCTCGCTGGCCATGCGGGCCAGGTGGCGGATGCTGTCGGCAGTGGCCCCGGAGCCGGCGGAGGTCTGCGCGGTAATCTGCTGGATGACCGCCATGGTGTGTGAGATCTGCCCGGCCGACGAGGTCTGCAACTGGGCAGCGTCGGAGATGCTGTGGATCAGGTCGGCCAGGTTCTGCGATACGCCTTCGATTTCGGCCAGCGCCACCCCGGCATCCTGGGCCAGGCGGGCGCCGCGCACCACTTCGGCGGTGGTCTGCTCCATGGAGATCACGGCCTCGTTGGTGTCGGCCTGGATGGTGCGCACCAGCGCCTCTATCTGGCGGGTAGCCGATGATGAGCGTTCGGCCAGGCGCTGCACCTCGTCGGCGACCACGGCAAACCCACGGCCGGCCTCACCGGCCAGCGAGGCCTGGATCGCCGCGTTAAGGGCAAGGATGTTGGTCTGGTCGGCAATGTCGTCGATCAGGCTGACAATGTCGCCGATTTCCTGAGAAGACTCACCCAGGCGCTTGATCCGCTTGGCGGTGTCCTGGATCTGCTCGCGAATGTTGTCCATGCCATTGATGGTGTTGTGGACCACCTCGTTACCCTTGTTGGCGATGGCCACCGAGCGTTCGGCCACCTTGGCCGATTCGTAGGCATGCGCGGATACCCGGTCGATCGACTCGACCATGTCGCCGACGGCTTCGGAGGCCTCGCTGATCTGCTCGGCCTGGTGCTCGGAGGCCTTGGCCAGCTGGCGAGCGGTGTTTTGCGTGTCCTGCACGGCTGCGGCCACCTGCACGGCGCTGTGGTTGATGGTGGCCACAAGGTCGCGCAGCTGGTCTACGGAATAGTTGATCGAGTCGGCAATGGCGCCGGTAAAGTCTTCGGTTACCGATACGGTCACGGTCAGGTCGCCATCGGCCAGCTCTTCGATTTCGTCGAGCAGGCGCATGATCGCCTGCTGGTTGCGTTCGTTCTTTTCCGCCGTTTCGCGCAGCTGGCGGTTGGTGGTGCGCACCATGACCAGGCCGATGAGAATGATCGAGGCCAGCGCCAGCACGCCCAGGGCATAGCCGCCCACAGTATCGAGGGTGCGCCCGCCGGCCAGGTTCTCGAAACCGTTGGCCAGGTGCGACGCTTCGTCGAGCAGGGTTTGCGACAGGCTGAAGATGTTGCCGGCAGCTTCGCGCACGCGGAACAGTTCGGGCGAGGTTTCGAGGATTTCATCCACAGAACCGGCGACGAACTGGAACAGTTCGGCGATTTCCGCCAGCCGCGCGCGGGCGTCGGCGTCTTCGACGCGGGTTATCTGGATTGCCGCGTTGCCGCTGAGCATGCCCTCCAGCACCTGGCCAAAGCGGCCGGCATCACGGCCAAAAGCGTCGGCCGCCTGGGCTGCGGCATCGTCACCGGCCAGCACAGTGTTGACCGAACCGAGGATGCGCTCGGCCAGCAACAACTGGCGCTGGGCCACCGCCACCTGGTTGGCCGGGGCGCCGCTTTGCAGCAGGATCTCAACCACCTTCTCGTATTCCACCTGCAACTGCGGCACGGTTTCGGCCAGCGTCGCCGCCACCTGGTGCAGCGACAGCACGGTCTGCTCGCTGGCCAGGATGGTGTCGGTGTTCTTGCGCAGGTTTTCCCAGTCGCGGCGTACCGATTCCATCTCGTCACGCACCGTGGGCGGCGCGGGCGGCAGCCCGGTGGACTTGTCACCCTGGCGCAGGTAGCCCCAGCGCCGCTCAAAATCGTTGCGCGCATCCGACAGCAGCTTGAATGCAAGGGCCTTGCCGGTGGCGGCTTCAGTGGCGTTCTTGGCGATGCGTTGCGACAGCACCCGCAGTTCCCCGGCATGGCCGATGTACTGCTTGTCGTAATTGGATTGGGTGTTCAGGTACGCGAAGTTGGCGAATAACAGGATGATCGACAGGATCAGGATCAAAAACAGCACAGTGATCTGCGCGATGCTGCGGGTACGCGGGCTCACGGTGGTCGCGGTAACGGAGGTGGCAGGCTTGTTCACGTTCGCAGGTCCTATAACGCCACATCGAGAAAGCCCGGCGCCTGGGCCAGGGCGAAGGGGCTGAAGATCGCCCAATTGCGTTCACGCGGGAAATGCCCCTGCACAAAACGAGCAGCGGCGCGCAGCAGTGGCTGCGGCGGCGACAGCTGCAGGCTGTCCAGGTCAAAGTGCTGC
Source organism: Pseudomonas sp. NMI542_15 (assembly GCF_021283425.1). Classification (NCBI taxonomy): domain Bacteria; kingdom Pseudomonadati; phylum Pseudomonadota; class Gammaproteobacteria; order Pseudomonadales; family Pseudomonadaceae; genus Pseudomonas; species Pseudomonas sp. NMI542_15. Next base: position 55,338 of record NZ_JAJSRO010000003.1, read on the forward strand.
AAGCCCAGTACCTCGTCCACCAGCAGGCCGACGAACAGGGCCTCGTGGTCCAGCACCAGTACCCGCCGTTGCTTGCCCGGGGCGGCGTGGCCCAGGCCGAAGAAGCTGCTCAGGTCCATCACCGGCAACAACCGGCCGCGCAGGTTGGCTACCCCGCACACCCATGGCTGCACACCGGGGACGCGGCTGCTGCGCGGTTCACGCAGCACCTCGGCCACCTCACCCATGGGCGCGACAAACCACTGCCCGGCAATGCGAAAACCGATACCGCTCCACTGTTGCAGGCGGTTGTCTTGCGGCGGTTGGTCGGCAACCAGCAGGCGGCAGCGCCGGTCAATGTCCAGCAACAGCTCGAAGGCGGTCAGCGACGCGCCTTGCGGGCGGGTGGTCAAGCGCCCAGCACTTCTTTGAGCTTGGCGATCAGGTCGTCTTCTTCCACGGGCTTGGTCACGAAACCCCTCGCACCCTGGCGTTTTGCCCAGATGCGATCGGTTTCCTGGTCTTTGGTGGTAACGACCAATACTGGAATGGCGCTGGTCTCGGGGTCCTTGCTCAATTGCCGGGTGGCCTGAAAGCCGTTGAGAACAGGCATGACGATATCCATCAACACTGCATCGGGCTTTGCCTGACGCGCCAGCGCCACGCCATCGGCACCGTTGCTGGCTTTGAGCACCTCATGACCGTGCTTTTCAAGCCATCCGGCCAATTTGTACATCTCTGTCGGCGAGTCGTCGACAATCAGAACTCGGGCCATGCTGTTTCCCCATCAGGAAAGTAAGGCCGTGCCATGGCGGGGCGCGGTCAGGGTGCGTGTTGTGGAGGCGCGGTAAACCCGGGCACGTGGGCGCGGATCGCGTCGAGCAGCTCTTCCTTGCTGAACGGTTTGGTCAGGAACTGATCAGAGCCGACCACCCGGCCGCGGGCCTTGTCGAACAGGCCATCGCGCGACGACAGCAGGATCACCGGGGTGTCCTTGAAAGCACTGTTGTGCTTGATCACGGCGCAGGTCTGGTAGCCGTCCAGGCGCGGCATCAGCACATCAACGAAGATGATGCTGGGCTGGTGGTCGACGATCTTGGCCAGGGCATCGAAGCCATCGCTGGCGGTGATCACCTCGCAGCCCGCTTCACCGAGCAACATCTGGGCGGTGCGGCGGATCGTGCGCGAATCGTCGATCACCATCACCTTCAGGGGTTGTTCCATAGACGCCTACCAATGGAAATTAGCTGCACTTTTAGCATACTCCGGGTGGCCATTCCATCTGCGCCGCCCCTTGACCGGCGGCGTTCGCGGCGCCACCCTGAGCCACTTTTCTTTCGCCATCGCGGCCACCTGCCGCCAAGAGGAACCACCCCATGAGCGTTCGCCTCGGCATTGTCATGGACCCCATCGCGTCCATCTCCTACAAGAAGGACAGTTCGCTGGCCATGCTGCTGGCCGCCCAGGCACGCGGCTGGAGCCTGTTCTACATGGAACAGCAAGACCTGTACCAGGGCGAAAGCAAGGCCCGCGCCCGCATGCGCCCGCTGAAGGTGTTTGCCGACCCGGCGCACTGGTTCGAGCTGGGCGAGGAGCAGGACAGCCCGCTGGCCGAGCTGGACGTGATCCTGATGCGCAAGGACCCGCCCTTCGACATGGAGTTCGTCTACAGCACCTACCTGCTGGAGCAGGCCGAGAATGAGGGGGTGCTGGTGGTCAACCGCCCGCAGAGCCTGCGCGACTGCAACGAAAAAATGTTCGCCACGCTGTTCCCGCAGTGCACCACCCCAACCCTGGTCAGCCGCCGCCCGGACATCATTCGCGAATTCGCGGCCAAGCATGTTGACGTGATCCTCAAGCCACTGGATGGCATGGGCGGCACGTCGATCTTCCGCCACCGGGCTGGCGACCCCAACCTGTCGGTGATCCTGGAAACCCTGACCGCGCTGGGCACCCAGCAGATCATGGCCCAGGCCTACCTGCCGGCGATCAAGGACGGCGACAAACGCATCCTGATGATTGATGGCGAGCCGGTGGACTATTGCCTGGCGCGTATTCCGGCCAGCGGCGAAACCCGTGGCAACCTGGCCGCTGGCGGGCGTGGCGAAGCGCGCCCGCTGACCGAGCGCGACCGCTGGATTGCCGCCCAGGTCGGCCCGACCCTGCGCGAGAAGGGCCTGTTGTTCGTGGGCCTGGACGTGATCGGCGACTACCTCACCGAAATCAACGTCACCAGCCCCACCTGCATCCGCGAGATCGATGCTGCCTACAACACCGATATCGGTGGCAAATTGATGGATGCCATTGATCGCAAGCTCAAGGCGCGCTGACAGCCAACGCGAAGCTAAACCGCAGAGTGGGGTATGATGCCGGTCCTAATCGACTGAGCTGCTGCCCCGCCCTGCAGTTGCTGGATACCTGATGACGCTGCCCGCTGACATCCCCTCCGACCTGCTGCCGCCCCGTGTTCGCCCGGTGGACCGGCTCGGCTTTACCCTGTTCCTGGCTGCCCTGGTGCACCTGGCGCTGATTCTTGGCGTCGGCTTTACCGTGGTCAAGCCTGCCGAAATCCGCCACACCATGGACATCACCCTGGCCACCTTCAAGAGCGAGAAAGCGCCCGAGAAGGCCGATTTCCAGGCTCAGGAAAACCAGCAGGGCAGCGGCACGCTGGACAAGAAAGCGGTGCCCACCACCACCGAACTGGCGCCGTTCCAGGACAGCAAGATCAACAAGATCACCCCGCCACCCGCCGCCAGGCCCGAGGTGGTACCCCCCCCTACCCCACAAAAGTCGGCGGTAGTAACGACTGCGCCCAAGCCGCAGAAGGTCGAACCCAAGCCCAAGGAAAGCAAGGCACAGCCCAAGCCGGCGGCGCCCGCGCCAGACTTCGACAGCTCCCAGCTGTCCAGCCAGATCGCCAGCCTGGAGGCGGAGCTGTCCAACGAACAGCAGATGTACGCCAAGCGCCCGCGCATCCACCGCCTGAACGCCGCCTCGACCATGCGCGACAAGGGCGCCTGGTACAAGGAAGAGTGGCGCAAGAAGGTCGAACGGGTGGGCAACCTGAACTACCCCGACGAAGCACGTCGGCAACAGATCTACGGCAACTTGCGCATGATGGTGTCGATCAACCGCGATGGATCGCTGTACGAAGTGCTGGTACTGGAATCGTCCGGGCAGCAGGTGCTGGACCAGGCAGCGCAACGCATCGTGCGGCTGGCAGCGCCGTTTGCACCGTTCACCGGGGATTTGGCCGAGTTTGACCGGCTGGAGATCATCCGCACCTGGCGCTTTGCCCGTGGGGACCGTTTGTCCAGCAACTGACTCAGGGCCTCGGTGTAGGGCTTGCTATATGCGGTGGCGCTCGATCTCATAAGCGCCAAAAACCTCAAGACAGCCGCCAACCAAGCGACACAAATCCGCACCTTGTCAGCCTCGCCGCCTGGCGCCACACTATCCCCATGAAAACCCTCGCCCCGAGCTATCTCAAGCACCAGTTCCTGATCGCCATGCCGCACATGGCCGATCCGAACTTCGCCCAGACCCTCACGTACATTGTCGAGCACAATGAACATGGCGCCATGGGCCTGGTGGTCAACCGGCCGCAGGAACTGAGCCTGGCCGACATCCTCGAGCAGCTGCGCCCGGACGAAACGCCGCCGGCCAGCACCCTGCAGGTGCCGATCTACCAGGGCGGCCCGGTGCAGACCGATCGCGGCTTCGTGCTGCACAGCAGCGAATGCAGCTTCCAGGCCACCGTGGCCCTGGAAGGGCTGTCACTGAGCACATCGCAGGATGTGTTGCTTGCGATTGCCGCAGGGGTAGGCCCGAAACAGAGCCTGATCACACTGGGTTATGCCGGCTGGGAGGCGGGCCAGCTGGAAGCGGAACTGGCCGACAACGCCTGGCTCAACTGCCCGTTCGACGCGCAAATCATCTTTGACCGGGCCAGCGACCTGCGCCTTGAAGCAGCGGCCGCCAGCCTGGGGATCAACCTGCACTTGCTGACCAGCCAGGCGGGCCACGCCTGATGGCCGAACTACGCCTCTTGCTGGGTTTCGACTACGGCAGCAAACAGATTGGCGTGGCCGTCGGCCAGGTGATCACCGGGCAGGCACGCGAGCTGTGCACCCTGAAGGCGCAGAACGGCGTGCCGGACTGGGCTCAGGTGGAAAAGCTCATCAATGAGTGGAAACCCGATGCCATTGTCGTCGGCCTGCCGTTGAACATGGACGGCACACCCAGCGAAATGAGCGCCCGCGCCGAGAAGTTCGCCCGCCGCCTTAACGGCCGTTTCAACCTGCCGGTTCATACCCACGACGAACGCCTGACCACCTTCGAAGCCAAAGGCGAACGCATGGCCCGTGGCGGCCAGCGCGGCAGCTACCGCGACAACCCGGTCGATGCCATCGCCGCCGCCCTGTTGCTGCAAGGCTGGCTGGAGGCCAATACCTGATCATCTTTGCCGCCGGGCCCGCCCGGCGCACCCTTCCGAGGAGCCCGCAATGAGCCTACCCAATCCCGCCGACCTGATTCGGCAGATGGCTGTCGACCTTCGTGCCCACCTGGCGCGCCGGGCAATCACCGAGCCCCGTTATATCGGTATCCGCACCGGCGGTGTCTGGGTTGCCCAGGCCCTGCAGGAAGCCATGGGCGACAGCAGCCCCATGGGCACCCTGGACGTCTCGTTCTACCGCGACGACTTCAGCCAGAACGGCCTGCACCCACAAGTGCGCCCGTCCGAGCTGCCGTTCGAGGTCGAGGGCCAGCACCTGGTGCTGGTGGATGATGTACTGATGAGCGGTCGCACCATCCGCGCGGCGCTCAACGAACTGTTCGATTACGGCCGCCCGGCCAGCGTCACCCTGGTCTGCCTGCTGGACCTGGACGCCGGCGAATTGCCGATCCGTCCGAATGTGCTCGGTGCCACCCTGTCGCTGGCCGCCCATGAACGGGTAAAATTGACCGGACCCGCACCGCTCGCCCTCGAGCGCCAGGACCTCGCCTCCGCTTCCGCCCTTTAAGAGTCCCCCGCGATGACGCCAATCGACGCCAAGCGCCCGCTGCAGCTCAATGATCAGGGCCAGCTGCGCCACTTCCTCTCGCTTGACGGTTTGCCCCGCGAACTGCTCACCGAGATCCTCGACACCGCCGACTCCTTCCTGGAAGTCGGTGCCCGGGCCGTGAAGAAAGTCCCGTTGCTGCGCGGCAAGACCGTGTGCAACGTGTTCTTCGAGAACTCGACCCGCACCCGCACCACCTTCGAACTGGCAGCCCAGCGCCTGTCGGCCGACGTGATCAGCCTGAACGTGTCGACCTCCTCGACCAGCAAGGGCGAGACACTGTTCGACACCCTGCGCAATCTCGAGGCCATGGCGGCCGACATGTTCGTGGTGCGCCATTCCGACTCCGGCGCCGCGCACTTCATCGCCGAGCACGTGTGCCCGGATGTCGCCGTGATCAATGGCGGTGATGGCCGCCACGCGCACCCGACCCAAGGCATGCTCGACATGCTGACCATTCGCCGCCACAAAGGCAGCTTCGAAAACCTCTCGGTGGCCATCGTCGGCGACATTCTGCACTCGCGCGTGGCGCGCTCCGACATGCTGGCGCTCAAAGCGCTGGGTTGCCCGGACATCCGCGTGATCGGCCCGAAAACCCTGATCCCGATCGGCATCGAACAGTACGGCGTGAAGGTCTACACCGACCTGGCCGAAGGCCTGAAGGATGTCGACGTGGTGATCATGCTGCGCCTGCAGCGTGAGCGCATGGCCGGCGGCCTGCTGCCCAGCGAAGGCGAGTTCTACCGCCTGTTCGGCCTGACCACCGCGCGCCTGGCCGGGGCCAAGCCTGATGCCATCGTCATGCACCCGGGCCCGATCAACCGGGGCGTGGAAATCGAATCAGCGGTGGCCGACGGCAAACACTCGGTGATCCTCAACCAGGTCACCTACGGCATCGCCGTGCGCATGGCCGTGCTGTCCATGGCCATGAGCGGGCAGAACGCACAACGTCAATTCGACCAGGAGAACGCCCAGTGACCATCAGCATTCTTGGCGCCCGGGTCATCGATCCCACGACCGGCCTGGATCAGGTGACCGACCTGCACCTGGACGGTGGCCGCATTGCCGCCATTGGCGCCGCACCGGCCGGTTTCAACGCCAGCCGTACGATACAGGCCGATGGCCTGGTCGCCGCACCGGGCCTGGTCGACCTTGGCGTGTCCCTGCGTGAGCCGGGTTACAGCCGCAAAGGCAACATCGCCAGCGAAACCCGCGCTGCCGTTGCCGGCGGTGTCACCAGCCTGTGCTGCCCGCCGCAGACCAAGCCGGTGCTGGACACCTCGGCGGTGGCCGAACTGATCCTGGACCGCGCCCGTGAGGCCGCCAACAGCAAGGTGTACCCGATCGGCGCCCTGACCAAAGGCCTTGAAGGCGAGCAACTGGCCGAGCTGGTGGCCCTGCGCGATACCGGTTGCGTGGCCTTCGGCAACGGCCTGAAACAAATCCCCAACAACCGGACCCTGGCCCGCGCCCTGGAGTACGCCGCCACCTTCGACCTGACCGTGGTGTTCCACTCCCAGGACCGTGACCTGGCCCAGGGCGGCCTGGCCCATGAAGGTGCCATGGCCAGTTTCCTCGGCCTGCCGGGCATCCCGGAAACCGCAGAAACCGTGGCCCTGGCGCGCAACCTGCTGCTGGTAGAACAGACCGGTGTGCGTGCGCACTTCAGCCAGATCACCAGCGCCCGTGGTGCACAGCTGATTGCCCAGGCGCAGGAGCTCGGCCTGCCGGTGACCGCCGATGTGGCGCTGTACCAGCTGATACTCACCGATGAGTCGCTGCGCGAGTTTTCCAGCCTGTACCACGTGCAGCCACCGCTGCGCACTGCCAAAGACCGGGATGGCCTGCGCGCCGCCGTCAAATCGGGCGTGATCCAGGCGATTTCCAGCCATCACCAGCCGCACGAGCGCGACGCCAAGCTGGCACCGTTCGGTGCCACCGAGCCGGGTATCAGCAGCGTCGAGCTGTTGCTGCCACTGGCCATGACCCTGGTGCAGGACGGCCTGCTCGACCTGCCAACTTTGCTGGCCCGCCTAAGCAGCGGCCCGGCAGCCGCCCTGCGCCTGCCGGCGGGCGAGCTGAAGGTGGGTGGCGCAGCTGACCTGGTGCTGTTCGACCCACAAGCCTCGACAGTGGCTGGCGAGCAGTGGTTGTCGCGGGGCGAGAACTGCCCGTTCATCGGCCACTGCCTGCCGGGTGCGGTGCGTTATACCTTGGTCGATGGCCACATCTGCCACGAGGCCTGAGTAACCCTCACAGGCCCCATCGCCGGCAAGCCAGCTCCCACAGGCAATCACTGCCCTCAAGCCCTGTGATGATCTGTGGGAGCTGGCTTGCCGGCGATCAGGCCTGTGCTGGAGAGCATTAACCATTCATCCCCCCCGGTTGAAATCTTTCACCCCACCCCCATATGAGTCTGCATCAGGCACTTTCGCCCCGCTGCGTGGAGACTCTCCCCTTGACCACCATCGTTTCTGTCCGCCGTAACGGCAAAGTCGTCATGGGCGGCGACGGCCAGGTTTCCCTCGGCAATACCGTGATGAAAGGCAACGCCAAGAAAGTGCGCCGCCTGTACCACGGCCAGGTCATCGCCGGCTTCGCCGGTGCCACAGCCGATGCGTTCACCCTGTTCGAGCGCTTCGAAGGCCAGTTGGAGAAACACCAGGGCCACCTGGTCCGCGCTGCCGTCGAACTGGCCAAGGAATGGCGTACCGACCGCTCCCTGAGCCGCCTGGAAGCCATGCTGGCCGTGGCCAACAAGGATGCCTCCCTGATCATCACCGGTAACGGTGACGTGGTCGAACCCGAAGATGGCCTGATCGCCATGGGTTCCGGCGGCGCCTATGCCCAGGCCGCAGCCCGCGCCCTGCTGAACAAGACCGACCTCTCGGCCCGTGAAATCGCTGAAACCGCCCTGAACATCGCCGGCGACATCTGCGTGTTCACCAACCACAACCTGACCATCGAGGAGCAGGACCTGGCCGACTGATTCAGCTGCTCTGGCGCCTCTTCCCGGTGAAGGGGCTTTTCCACGCTGACTCATCTGCCCAAGGACCCTATTGATCATGTCCATGACCCCCCGCGAGATCGTCCACGAACTCAACCGCCACATCATCGGCCAGGACGACGCCAAGCGCGCCGTGGCCATTGCCCTGCGCAACCGCTGGCGCCGGATGCAGCTGCCTGTCGAGCTGCGTGCCGAGGTGACCCCCAAGAACATCCTGATGATCGGCCCTACCGGTGTCGGCAAGACCGAAATCGCCCGTCGTCTGGCCAAGCTGGCCAACGCACCGTTCCTCAAGGTCGAAGCCACCAAGTTCACTGAAGTGGGCTACGTGGGCCGCGACGTCGAGTCGATCATCCGTGACTTGGCCGACGCCGCGCTGAAGATGCTGCGCGAGCAGGAAATCATCCGCGTGCGCCACCGCGCCGAAGACGCCGCCGAAGACCGTATCCTCGATGCCCTGCTGCCGCAGGCGCGGGTGACCAGCTTCAGCGAGGAAGCCGCGCAGACCAGCAGCGATTCCAACACCCGCCAGCTGTTCCGCAAACGCCTGCGTGAAGGCCAGCTGGACGACAAGGAAATCGAAATCGAAGTGGCCGATGCCGTGGGCGTCGAAATTGCCGCGCCGCCCGGCATGGAAGAAATGACCAATCAGCTGCAGAGCCTGTTTGCCAACATGGGCAAAGGCAAGCGCAAGGCGCGCAAGCTGAAGGTGAAAGAGGCGCTGAAGATGGTTCGCGATGAAGAAGCGAGCCGCCTGGTCAATGAGGAAGAGCTCAAGGCCAAGGCCCTGGAAGCAGTCGAGCAGCACGGTATCGTGTTCATCGACGAAATCGACAAGGTTGCCAAACGCGGCAATGTTGGCGGCGCCGATGTGTCCCGTGAAGGCGTACAGCGCGACCTGCTGCCGCTGATCGAAGGCTGCACCGTCAACACCAAGCTGGGCATGGTCAAGACCGACCATATCCTGTTCATTGCCTCGGGTGCGTTCCACCTGAGCAAGCCGAGCGACCTGGTGCCCGAGCTGCAAGGCCGCCTGCCGATCCGTGTCGAACTCAAGGCACTGACCCCGGAAGACTTCGAGCGCATCCTGCAAGAGCCGCACGCTTCGCTGACCGAGCAGTACCAGGCCCTGTTGAAAACCGAAGGCCTGAACATCGAGTTCATCGCCGACGGCATCAAGCGCCTGGCCGAGATTGCCTACCAGGTCAACGAAAAGACCGAAAACATCGGTGCCCGTCGCCTGCACACACTGCTTGAGCGTTTGCTCGAAGAAGTGTCGTTCAGCGCCGGCGACCTGGCCAGCGCACATGACGAAACGCCGATCCAGATCGACGCTGCGTATGTGAACAGCCACCTGGGTGAACTGGCGCAGAACGAAGACCTGTCGCGTTACATTCTGTAAGACCGCAGGGGGCCGCTGTGCGGCCCAATCGCCGGCAAGCCAGCTCCCACAGGATTATCACAACTCTGATGCTGTGAAGTACCCGTGGCCGCTGGCTTGCCGGCGACTGGGCTGCAAAGCAGCCCCCTTGCACAATCCCCAGAATGTCCCGAAGCTGTGCATCATCAGCTCCCGAGAGATTCTGCCCATGGCCCGCCTGCCCACTGCCATCAACCTGCACAAAGCCTCGAAAACCCTCACCCTCACCTACGCCCCCGGCGAGGTCTACCACCTGCCCGCCGAACTCCTGCGCGTGCACTCCCCCTCCGCCGAGGTCCAGGGCCACGGCAACCCCATTCTGCAGTTCGGCAAGATCAACGTCGGCTTGGTCGGCCTGGAGCCTGCCGGCCAATATGCACTGAAACTGACCTTCGACGACGGCCATGACAGCGGCCTGTTCACCTGGGAATACCTGGAACAGCTGTGTCTGCGCCAGGAACAGCTGTGGGCCGAATACCTCGACGAGCTGCACAAGGCCGGAAAATCCCGCGACCCGGCCGAATCGGTGGTCAAACTCATGCTCTAGCGCAAGGTCTTCAGGGTTTAGAGCGCATTTTCTAAATTCATCTGTTTGAATGACTTACAGACAGCCCAGTGAAGGGCTGTCTTGCGCATTACATGAAAGTCGGGTAACCAATGGGTGTGGCAAGTTCCCTGCATCACTTTGCAGGCAGTCAGAACCCCCGCAGCACCGCTGTTCCTTATCACTGGTCACCCGAGTAGCAGTACCGGGCTCAGGGCTGTGCCCCCGCCACAGCAACCGGTACTCGTCTCAGGACAACGGAGCGTCGTAGATGAGTAACAAGAACAACGATGAGCTGCAGCGGCAGGCCTCGGAAAACACCTTGGGGCTGAACCCGGTCATCGGCATTCGCCGCAAGGACCTGTTGAGCTCGGCACGCACCGTGCTGCGCCAGGCCGTGCGCCAACCGCTGCACAGCGCCAAGCATGTGGCCCACTTTGGCCTGGAACTGAAAAACGTGCTGCTGGGCAAGTCCAGCCTGGCCCCGGAAAGCGACGACCGCCGTTTCAACGACCCGGCCTGGAGCAACAACCCGCTGTACCGCCGCTACCTGCAAACCTATCTGGCCTGGCGCAACGAGTTGCAGGACTGGATCGGCAACAGCGACCTGCCACCCCAGGACATCAGCCGCGGCCAGTTCGTCATCAACCTGATGACCGAAGCCATGGCGCCGACCAATACCTTGTCCAACCCGGCAGCGGTCAAGCGCTTCTTCGAAACCGGCGGCAAGAGCCTGCTCGATGGCCTGTCCAACCTGGCCAAGGACATGGTCAACAATGGCGGCATGCCCAGCCAGGTGAACATGGACGCCTTTGAAGTGGGCAAGAACCTGGGCACCAGTGAAGGCGCAGTGGTGTACCGCAACGATGTGCTGGAGCTGATCCAGTACAGCCCCATCACCGAACAGGTGCATGCTCGCCCGCTGCTGGTGGTGCCACCGCAGATCAACAAGTTCTACGTGTTCGACCTGAGCCCGGAAAAGAGCCTGGCGCGCTACTGCCTGCGCTCGCAGCAGCAAACCTTCATCATCAGCTGGCGCAACCCGACCAAGGCCCAGCGGGAATGGGGCCTGTCCACCTACATCGATGCACTCAAGGAAGCCGTCGACGCCGTACTGGCGATTACCGGCAGCAAAGACTTGAACATGCTCGGCGCCTGCTCTGGCGGCATCACCTGTACTGCGCTGGTGGGCCACTACGCCGCCATTGGCGAAAACAAGGTCAATGCCCTGACCCTGCTGGTCAGCGTGCTGGACACCACCATGGACAACCAGGTCGCATTGTTCGTCGACGAACAGACCCTGGAAGCCGCCAAGCGCCACTCGTACCAGGCTGGCGTGCTGGAAGGCAGCGAAATGGCCAAGGTGTTCGCCTGGATGCGCCCCAACGACCTGATCTGGAACTACTGGGTCAACAACTACCTGCTCGGCAACGAGCCGCCGGTGTTCGACATCCTGTTCTGGAACAACGACACCACGCGTCTGCCGGCCGCCTTCCACGGCGATTTGATCGAGATGTTCAAAAGCAACCCTTTGATCCGCCCGAACGCACTGGAAGTGTGCGGCACCCCGATCGACCTGAAGAATGTGCACTGCGACATCTTCAGCGTTGCCGGCACCGCCGACCACATCACCCCGTGGCAATCGTGCTACCGCTCGGCGCACTTGTTCGGCGGCAAGATCGAGTTCGTGCTGTCCAACAGCGGCCACATACAGAGCATCCTCAACCCGCCGGGCAACCCCAAGGCACGCTTCATGACCGGGGCTGATCGCCCGGGTGACCCGGTGGCCTGGCAAGAAAACGCCACCAAGCACGCCGACTCCTGGTGGCTGCACTGGCAAAGCTGGCTGAGCGAGCGGGCCGGGGAGCTGAAAAAAGCGCCAACCCGCCTGGGCAACCGTGCCTATGCAGCTGGCGAAGCCGCCCCAGGCACCTACGTTCACGAGCGTTGAGTTGCATTGCCGTGGCAGCCATGAGCGCGCCACGGCACTTTTTTCACGAAAGAGTCGAACGCATGCCGGAACCCTATATCTTCAGGACCGTCGAGCTGGACGACCAGTCCATTCGCACCGCCGTCCGCCCAGGCAAGCCGCACCTGACCCCGTTGCTGATCTTCAACGGCATCGGCGCCAACCTGGAGCTGGTGTTCCCCTTCATCGAGGCGCTGGACCCGGACCTGGAGGTCATTGCCTTCGATGTACCCGGCGTGGGTGGATCATCCACACCGCGCCACCCTTATCGTTTTCCTGGCCTGGCCAAGCTCACAGCGCGCATGCTCGATTACCTGGACTACGGCCAAGTCAACGCCATCGGTGTGTCCTGGGGCGGCGCCCTGGCCCAGCAGTTCGCCCACGACTATCCGGAACGCTGCAAAAAACTGGTGCTGGCCGCCACTGCCGCCGGCGCGGTAATGGTGCCGGGCAAACCCAAGGTGTTGTGGATGATGGCCAGTCCACGGCGCTACGTGCAGCCCTCCCATGTGATCCGTATTGCACCGCTGATCTACGGCGGTGCCTTCCGCCGCGACCCGGACCTGGCCATGCATCATGCATCCAAGGTGCGCTCGGGCGGCAAGCTGGGCTACTACTGGCAATTATTCGCCGGCCTGGGCTGGACCAGCATCCACTGGCTGCACAAGATCCATCAGCCGACGCTGGTACTGGCCGGTGACGACGACCCGCTGATCCCGCTGGTCAACATGCGCCTGCTGGCCTGGCGGATTCCCAATGCCCAGCTACACATAATCGACGATGGCCACCTGTTCCTGATTACCCGGGCCGAGGCCGTCGCACCGATCATCATGAAGTTTCTCCAGGAAGAACGTCAGCGCGCGGTCATGCACCCGCGCCCCGCCTCTGGCGGTTGATTGTCGCTGCCCAAGCATCGGGAAGACGAGGGAGTGTTGCCATGACAGACAAACCGGCCAAAGGAACGAAACCGCTGCCCGCCACCAGCATGAACGTGCATAACGCCATGCTTGGCCTGCGTGGGCGCGACCTGGTGTCGACCCTGCGCAGGGTTGGCCGCCACGGCTTGACCAACCCGCTGCACACTGCGCGGCACCTGTTGGCGCTCGGCGGCCAACTGGGCCGCGTGATGCTGGGCGACACGCCCTATCAGCCCAACCCTCGCGACAGCCGCTTCAACGACCCTACCTGGAGCCAGAACCCGTTTTACCGCCGGGGCCTGCAGGCCTATCTGGCCTGGCAGAAGCAGACGCGCCAGTGGATCGACGAAAGCCACCTGGATGACGATGATCGGGCACGCGCCCACTTCCTGTTCGGCATGATCAACGACGCCCTGGCGCCGAGCAATTCGCTGCTCAACCCGCTGGCCGTCAAAGAGCTGCTGAACACCGGCGGGCAAAGCCTGGTGCGTGGCCTGGCCCACTTGCTGGACGACCTGCGTCACAATGACGGCCTGCCGCGCCAAGTGGACGAACGCGCTTTCGAGGTGGGTGGCAGCCTGGCGGCGACACCCGGTGCGGTGGTGTTTCGCAACGAGCTGCTGGAGCTGATCCAGTACAAGCCGATGAGTGAAAAACAGCACGCCAGGCCCCTGCTGGTGGTACCACCGCAAATCAACAAGTTCTACATCTTCGACATGCAGGCGCACAACAGCTTCGTCCAGTACATGCTCAAGAACGGCCTGCAGGTGTTCATGATCAGCTGGCGCAACCCCGACCCGCGCCACCGCGAATGGGGCTTGTCCTCGTACGTTCAGGCGTTGGAAGAAGCACTGAACGCCTGCCGCAGCATCAGCGGCAACCGCGACCCCAACCTGATGGGTGCCTGTGCCGGCGGCCTGACCATGGCTGCACTGCAGGGCCACCTGCAGGCCAGACATCAGCTGCGCAAGATCCGCAGCGCCACTTACCTGGTCAGCCTGCTCGACAGCAAGTTCGACAGCCCGGCCAGCCTGTTCGCCGACGAGCAGACCGTCGAGGCGGCCAAGCGCCGTTCCTATCAACGGGGTGTACTGGACGGCGGCGAGGTGGCGAGGATTTTCGCCTGGATGCGCCCCAACGACCTGATCTGGAACTACTGGGTCAACAACTACCTGCTTGGCAAAGCCCCACCCGCGTTCGACATCCTCTACTGGAACGCCGACAACACACGGCTGCCGGCGGCACTGCACGGCGACTTGCTGGACTTTTTCAAGCACAACCCGCTCACCCACCCGGCCGGCCTTGAAGTATGCGGCACGCCCATCGACCTCAAGCAGGTCGACCTTGACAGTTTTACCGTGGCCGGCAGCAACGATCACATCACCCCGTGGGACGCCGTGTATCGCTCTGCCCTGCTGCTCGGTGGCGACCGGCGTTTCGTGCTGGCCAACAGCGGGCACATTCAAAGCATCATCAACCCACCGGGCAACCCCAAGGCCTACTACCTGGAAAACCCCAAGCTTGCGAGCGATCCGCGCGCCTGGTTCTACGAGGCCAAACGCAGCGACGGCAGTTGGTGGCCGTTGTGGCTGGAATGGATCACTCCGCGCTCTGGTCCGCTCAAGGCTCCCCGTACCGAGCTGGGCAACAGCACCTACCCACCGCTCGGCCCGGCGCCAGGCACCTATGTCCTGACCCGATGAGCCCGACGACCGGATGAAGACCCGCGACCGTATCCTGGAATGCGCCCTGCAGCTGTTCAACCAGCAGGGCGAACCGAACGTATCCACCTTGGAGATTGCCAACGAACTGGGCATCAGCCCGGGCAACCTGTATTACCACTTCCACGGCAAGGAACCCTTGGTGCTGGGCCTGTTCGAGCGCTTCGAGGACGCGCTGATGCCCTTGCTTGACCCACCCCTGGAAGTGCGCCTGGACGCCGAGGACTACTGGCTGTTCCTGCACCTGATTGTCGAGCACATGTCGCAGTACCGCTTCCTGTTTCAGGACCTCTCCAACCTCACTGGCCGCCTGCCAAAGCTGGCACGCGGCATGCGCAGCCTGATCAATGCCCTCAAGCGCACGTTGGCGGCGCTGTTGGCCAGCCTCAAGGGCCAGGGGCTGGTAGAGAGTGGTACGCAGGCGCTGGGGCAGCTGGTGGAGCAGATCACGATGACGCTGCTGTTCTCGCTGGATTACCAGCGTGTGCTGGGGCGCGAGGGGGATGTGGGGATCGTGGTATACCAGGTGATGATGCTGGTGGCGCCGCATCTGCAGGCACAGGCGCGGGCGGCGGCGGAGCAGTTGGCTGTGCGCTACCTGGAGGGGTAGGCCTGCTGTTTCGGCGCTGGGGCCTTCGCGGGCATGCCCGCTCCCACAGGGCCTGCGCTGACCCGTTGATCGGCGCTGTCCCTGTGCGAGCGGGCAAGCCCGCGAAGAAGGCGATGCGGTATCAGATCAAGGTACCGGTGCCGTTTGGTGCCGACGGGGCGCTGCTGGCCGGGGCGGTGGCAGGTGTCGGTGCTGTGGTAGCGGCCGGGGCCGCGCTGGCCGCTGGGGCTGCCGGTTTCGCGGCTGCCGGCTTGGCCGGTGCTTTCTTCACCGCAGGTTTCTTCGCTACCGCTGGCTTGGCCGCCGCAGCCTTGGCGGCGGCAGGTTTGGCCGCCGGCTTGGCAGCAGGTTTGGCCGCTGCCGTTTTAGCTGCAGGTTTGGCTGCCGCGGTTTTCGCCGCAGGCTTGGCCGCTGCTGCCTTGGCCAGTGGCTTGGCCGCTGCCTTGCTCGCAGCCGGTTTGGCCGCCGCAGCGCGCGACGAAACCGGCGTAACCGAAGCACCGGTCAGTTTCTCGATCTGCTTGGTCAGGCTGTCCACCTGCTGGTGCAGGGCCTTGATCTCGTTGCGGCTTGGCACACCCAAACGCGATATGGCGCTGTTCAGGCGCTTGTCGAAGGCTTCTTCGAGCTCGCTCCATTTGCCCAGCGCACGGTCTTTCACACCAGACACACGCGAGGTGGTCGAAGCCTTGGCGGTGTCGGCCACATCTTCAGCGGTCTTCTTCGCCTGTTTCTCGGCCTTCTCGCCATCCTTCACCAGCGAGTCGAACAGCTTGGGGCCGTCCTGGTCGATCTTCGAATAGATACCCAGCCCCGCCAGCCAGATCTTGCGGGAGTACTTCTCGATCCCGCCGACCCAGGAGCTGCTTTCTTTATCGGAATTCTTCTTGCCAGCCATCCTGCTCTCCTTATGGTTTGTGCGCGACGCGCTCAAGCAGCTCGTGCAGCTGTTCAAGCTTCACCGACAACGCCTCAACGTCATGTTTAGACGGAATGCCGAGGCGATTCAAGGCGCGTCCTACCCGCGCGTCGAAAGCTTTTTCGATCTTGTCGAGTTGAATTTCGACCTTGCCGCGTACGCGGCTGACTTCTTCAGCGGCGTCGTCGATCTGGTGGTTGGCAGCATCGAGCTCTTTGTCGATGCGTTTCTTGCCACGTTTTTCAACACCTTCGCCGGCCTTGACCAGCTCGCTGAAATACTCGGAACCTTCCTGGCCGACGCGGGCATAAGCGCCGATACCTGCCAGCCAGATCTTGCGCGCGTAGCCGCGCACCTCACCCAGCGTGCCCTGGGCGTCTTCCTTTTTCTTCACAGTCACTTTGGCCATGCTCAGTGCCTCATGTTCATCAGTGGAGGAGGATGCGCCCATGAACGCTGGGCTGATGCCTAAGGTAGGGAACAAAATTAGAAACCACACCCTAAGAACACGCATCACGACCTATCTACCTCACCCGTTACCCATGCAGCTTCTACCGTTCGCGCTCATTGACTAAACGGAGCTCGACTCGCATGGCTGTTTCCTCCTCGACAACCACCTATCGGCAGCTGGTGGCCAGCCGCTTCGCCAAACGCCCCACGCTACGTCAGCTGCTGGCTAGCGAAGGCTTCAGCGTGCTTGCCGATCGCTACCCGTGGATCGTTCGCAACTATCCGGACCTTGAAGGCCTCGAGCGTTTCACCGTGCTCAGGGCAGCACCTTCCGAGCCGCCAGTACAGCCACTGGTGCCCCTGCTGCTCGAGCACTACCTGAACGGCCGCCCCATGGACCTGGGGTCGGCGGATCAGCTCAGCATCGCACCACCGCAACCCTTCTACCCCCAGGAGCAAGGTGAAAACCCTGCCAGTCAGCCGCGAATCACGCTTGATATGGCAATGCTCAACCAGGATTTCGACACACTGCTGGCCGCTCTGGGCGATGCGTTCGAGCAGGCCCAAATCAGCTTCTGGGCCGGCACTGACGGCATTTCCGAGCGCTCCAACGTGCGCTGGCTGGCACACCTGCTGAAAGCTTCGCTGCTGAACGGGGTTGAACGCCAAGGGCTGGATGACACCGCCAAAGGCACGCTCTATCGCTTGCTGGAGAATGGGGCCGACACCCCCGCCGTCAGCGGCCTGCAGATATCGCTGGGCATGTCGGGCAACACCCAGTCGTTCACCCTGGCGGACCTTGTATTGTTCGGCCCCGATCAGGTGCTGTGGTGCAGCCCTGCGGGCAAAGTACGCCGCTACGTGGATGCAACCACCTTTGCCAGCGCCCTGCGCGACCAGTTGGCGCAAGCCTATCGCTTCGAGGCGTTCAGCTGGGCACATCGCCCCTTGCTGGGCGACCCCTTCGAACACCAGGCCACCGCCATGCTCAACAGCATTCTTGAGCGCCTCGGCCGCCTGAGCCTGGCCTCGTTCAGCACCGTCGAGGAGCTGGAACAGACGCTCGACGCCGTTACAGACCCCGCCTCCGATATTTCCGGCCAGTGGCTGGTGAACGAAGCCCAACCAGACATCGCCCTGCCGGCCTGGCTGGCTTCGGCGGCCGCCAGTGACCGCCTGCTGTACAGCGACGCAGTGCTGCGGCTATGCGCTCGCCAGGCGCAGGCGGGCAGCAAAGGTTCGCTGGACGACATCGAACCCCTGGACACCTATGCCAGAAGGCGCCTTCGCGAGCGCATGCAGCTCGACCACCCCGACCAGGCGCCGCTCGACCCTGACCTGCTGCTGATAGAGATTTCCGTCGTGGTTCCTGTGTCTTCGACAGGGCCGGCCGTGCTGCGGCACCTCAAACGCATAACCCTGACCGAGATGGCCGTAGTGCGCCTGCACACCGACCTGAACGAAGTGGCATCTGGCCTGACCTATCAGGGGCGCCAGCCGGAGCAAGCCTGGATGACCCTTGATTACCTCCAGGCACTGGTCACCGAGGTGGACATCGGCGGCCAGTACCCGGTGCACGTGGCGGCCCAGTTGCAGGCATTCGAGCATGACCCCGAACAAGTCCAGCGCTTCGCCCGAGAATGGCGTGGCAATCTGGCGTTCACGGCCCTAAAGGCGAAAATTGACGGCCAGATTGGCGAGACCGCCTGCCTGGCTGTTGTCGAATTCTGCCTGGGCAAAGCGCTGCCAGCAGAACCGTTGACCTTCTCGCCACTGGTGCTGCAACCGTTCAAGGGTGCCCCTGAAGGCGACACTGTGCAGGGCATGTTTGTGCTGCACGTCCAGGCCAGCGCCAGCTATTTGCTTTACCGCCCGTTGTTTGCCGAACAACCCTTGGCAGAACATGCCAGCCTGGATGCACTGATGGCTCAGATCCAGACCAATCCACAACTGCAACAGGACGTGCTCGACTGGGTAGATGACGAAAACCGAGCCGTCTATCAGAATGGCGGCTTCCTTCGGCCCCACCTGCATCCGCGCATGTCGAAACTGGCACACTGGCTGGGCGGTGGCACAGCGTGGACAGATGCTGCGCTGGAGTCGCTGCGGACCCCGGTTACCGTGGTGCATGAGCCTTGGCAGGGCGATCTGGACATCAAGCTGCACGAGTCGAGAGTCCAGGCGCTATTGCTTCTTGCCTCGCGCCAGACGGTCTCGAACTCACAGCAGCGCTGGGCGCTGGCCTGGCAGCTTGGCTGGATGCTGTTCAACGCCACCACGCCACTGCTGCGAGGTCCGGCGGCGGCCGTGGCCTGGGTGGTGGCTGCAGTGGCAGCATTGAAGGACGATTTGTCTGCCCTCACTCAAGGCACACCCGAAGCGCAGGCCTTGGCAGTCACTGACCTGCTGGCCAATGTCGCCATGTTGTTGATTCATGACGTTGGCAGCGTCACACCTGAGCCCCCTTCGGCCCGGCTGCAAGGCCCTCTGCCACGGCTTGAAAGCCTGGAAGCCCGACCGTCAGCTGCTGCGGCCTGGCGGGAGGCACCGGACGAAGGCGCCTGGCAATCGCCGGTTCCGACCCAAACCCACGTCACGCTGTTGAGCTGGGGCGACAACCAACGCTTGGGCAACCTTCCAGCGCCAACCCGACAAGCGCTGGGTCAACTGCAGGCCAACATTTCCCTGCAGGGGCGCACGGTGCAGCGCCAAGGCAGGCTTCGAGGGCTGTATGCCATCGAAGACCGCTACTACGTGAAGTTGCACGAGGTCGCCTACGAGGTGCTGGAAAGCGAGACAGGCCTGCGGATCATCGGCCCGCCGCAAAACGTGGATGAATGGCAAGCCCGCTGGGGTGGCAACCCGGACGGCTACCATATCGTTGGCCGCCAACGCAGTTACGGCCCCTGGCTGACACGCCGGAACGATACCTGGGTACTGGACCTCGCCCTGGCAGGTGGCATGCCGAAAAGCCGGCAGCAGATCATTGCGCAAAACCAACAGCAGTTCGACAGTTTGAACCAAGCGGTGTCTGCCAATCACAATGCCCTGAAAAAGATCAAGCCGCTGCTGGATGCCAACCAGCAATTGATGACCGACTACGATGCCGAGGCGAACGCCTTCGGGAAGGCCCTGGCCAGGGCAGGTGGCCAGGCAGCCATGGACGAACACTTGCAGCAACAGAACCGGGACCTGGCTGCCCGGCGTCTCGAGCTTATGCCGCAGATTCGCACGATATCGCTGTGCCTGGAAAAACAAGCGTCACTGCTGCAGACCAATGCCTCCCTCCTGCGCCAGCTGATGGAGCCCAGGTTCGCCAGGCTCGACCCGCTAGGCACCGCCCGACGCAGCCTGGGTGTCCTTTCCGAAACGCAGGTCGAGAACGACATCCTCTTGCTTCGCCGTCTGCTGGAACAATCGGACCACCAGGGCCTTGAGCAAAAATCTGTCGGCCTGAAAAAAGTGCCTGTGACCGATGAGCAAAAACAGCGCCATGTTTCGTTTCGCCAGGCAGTGCGTGACACGCTGGACATCGTCAGCCGCCTGCGCACGGTCAGTGAGCGGCTTGACACCCTCTTGCCCCGAATGCTGGAGGACCCGCTGATCACGTTCCCGAACAAGGACAAGAAAGCCAAGGTCGAAGCGGCCATCGCGCTGCGGCCCTATTCAACACTGGTCATTCGTGCGCAGCAGCTGAGCGACATGGCGTACCTGTTGCTGGACAAGACGCGCCTGACCGAACAGGTGGCCATCGATCTTCTACCGGTGCAGCAATCACTGGACAGCAGGCAGTTCTCACAAACCGTCTGGACACATGATGGGATCGCGACTGCAAACCTGCCCCAGGAAGAGCAGGCAGCGTTGCTCGGCGACGCATTGCGCGAGTATGAGACCACGCTCGGCAAGGCCCAGTACCTACAATCCTTCGAGCATCCGGCCATCGACCAGACCATACTGCAAGCGTACATCGAGGAATTGTCGGTACTGGTGCACATCACGGAATCACAACTAGCCAGCGCCCTGGTCAACGTCGACAGCGGCGCAAGCCCCGCCCCCGCCCCAGTGATGTACCGTGTACATCCTCGCAAGAGCATGGTGATCAGGACGGCGCAAGGTCGCAGGTTACTGGTTGACCGGGCGCAAGGCAGCAACCGGGCGGTTCAACATGACCCCGTCACTCAGCAACCTGCCAGCACCTTCGAGCAGCGCGACGGCGAGTGGTTCGAGCTGGCACCGGCGGAACCACCGGTGGCCCTCGACACCTCCGAACTGCGCCAGCGCGCCACCAGCCTGCTCGCCAGCCGTGAGGAGCGAATCGCCAAGGCCGCACGCCATATCCACGAGCCGAATGCCCTGTCCAACCTCATGGACTGGCATATCGAAGACATGCTCGAGATCGCCGTCAAAATCAAGGGCATCAAGGACGATCCCCGGTTGGCCGCGTTAACTGGCGAACTGCGTGAAGCGGTAGCCTACGTGCGGGCGGAGAAACAACGGCTGCTTACCCAGTCCTACCTCACCACACATCACCCCGATGCCACCGCATTGCGCTACCTGCATGAACAACAGCGCCTGCAGATCACGCCAACCGTGGCAAGGAAACCGACGCGTCGCGCGGATGATTTTCTGGACGTGTATGAGATCAGAGACACGCATGCCCCCACAGCGGTGCTTTGGGAGGCGCATTTTCATTACCGCAGCAAGCAGGCCAGCGCCCTCGACTTCGCCAAGGGTCACTTGAAGTTCTGGGAGCCCCGGAGCCTGGAGCGAGAGGAACAACTCAAGCAGGCCACAACCGCCGAGCGGATCAAGATCTACCGGGGCGATCTGAAGCGCGAAGATGTGGCAGACATCATACCGTTCCCTGCCGATTGATCGTGGGACGGGCCGACCTCGGTCGGCCCGTCAGGCTCAGACCAGCGCCTTGTCCAGCGCCCGCTCGATTTCACCCTTGATGGTGCCGCTCATCATCGACAGCATCATGCCCAGTTTCAGCTCCACACGGATGATGTCTTCGCCAATGTGCACGCTGCCGTTGGCGCCGCTGCGCGCCACATCGACCCGGTCACCGTTCCAGGTGGCCTTGAGGTCGTATTCGCGGCTGAGCTTGTCGACCAGCGCTTGCGCCTTGGCGCGGGCAGCATCGCGGCCGAGGGAGTGTTTGCGTTCAACGCTGATCTGGGTCATACGGGCATTCCTGAAGATGTAGACATAATTGGCATTATGCCCGCCCCTGCCCACTGGCACACCCCGCCAAGACAAATCCGCCCGTTCGCCCTAGAATGGCGGTAATTTTTTCCGGTGAAGCGATATGAACGACCAGCGCAAAGGCGACCACGCCGAACCCACCACCCACTTTGGTTACCAGGACGTACCTGAAAGCCAGAAGGCGAAAAAAGTCGCCGAAGTGTTCCACTCGGTGGCAGCCAAGTACGACCTGATGAACGATGTGCTTTCCGGCGGCATGCACCGCCTGTGGAAGCGCTTTACCATCGAGCTGTCGGGCGTGCGCAGCGGCAACCGGGTGCTGGACATCGCCGGCGGTACCGGTGACCTGGCTGCCAAGTTCTCGCGCCTGGTCGGCCCGACGGGTCAGGTGGTGCTGGCCGACATCAACGAGTCGATGCTCAAGGTTGGCCGTGACCGCCTGCTGGACCGTGGTGTAGCCGGCAACATCGAGTTCGTCCAGGCCGACGCCGAAAAACTGCCGTTCCCGGACAACCATTTCGACTGCGTGACCATCGCGTTCGGCCTGCGCAACGTCACCCACAAGGACGAAGCCATCCGTTCGATGCTGCGCGTGCTCAAGCCCGGTGGCCGCCTGCTGATCCTGGAATTCTCCAAACCGACCAGCAAGCTGATGTCCAAGGCCTACGACGCCTATTCGTTCGCCTTCATGCCGCTGGCGGGCAAGCTGATCACCAACGACGCCGAAAGCTACCGTTACCTCGCCGAATCGATCCGCATGCACCCGGACCAGGAAACCCTGAAGAGCATGATGGTCGAGGCCGGTTTCGACCGCGTCACCTACCACAACATGACCAGCGGCATCGTTGCCGTGCACCGGGGGATCAAACCCTGATGCTGCTGGCCGGGCTGCTCGCCAGCGTCGAACATGGCCTGAACCGCGTCCTGCGCATGGACAGCACGGCCCTGCCGCGGCTGGCCGCGCTGGAAGGCAAGGTCATCGAGATAGACTGCCGCCAACCGGCCCTGCAGGTCTTCATCCTGCCCGATGAAGACGGCCTGATGCTCGCCGCCCACTGGGAGGGCGAGGTCGACTGCAGCCTGCGCGCACCGGCCGGCAGCCTGGCGCAACTGGCCTTGGCCGGGGACAAGACCGCCGTGCTGCACAGCCCGCAGGTCGAACTGCATGGCGACAGCGCCGTGCTGCTTGACCTGTTCGGCGTGCTGCAGGACCTGGAACTGGACTGGGAGCACGAACTGCAACGCTGGCTCGGCCCGGTCGCCACGGCGCTGCTGGCAGGCCACATCCGCCTGCGTGCACGCTGGACCCGGCAGGGCCTGGCGCGCTTCAGCCAGAACCTTTCCGAGTACCTGGCCGAAGAGTCCCGCGCCCTGGTAGGCAAACGCGAAGCCGAAGCCGCCTTCAGCGAACTCGATGCCCTGAAGCTCGATACAGAACGCCTCGAGGCGCGCATCAAGCGCCTCTCCCGATCCCTTGATACCAGCGAAAACGCATGAAGCTGCTCGCCGTCCGCCGTCTTTTTCGCATCCAGCGTGTGGTGATTCGCTACCGTCTCGATGACCTGCTGTTCGATCAGCCATTGCTGCCCTGGTGGCTGGCCAGCCTGCGCCTGCTGATGCCGTGGCGCTGGCTGCCACGCAAGCCCACTGAGCTCAGCCGTGGCGCGCGCCTGCGCCTGGCGTTGCAGGACCTGGGCCCGATCTTCATCAAATTTGGCCAACTGCTGTCCACCCGCCGCGACCTGCTGCCCACCGATATCGCCGACGAGCTGATGTTGCTGCAGGACCGCGTGCCGCCGTTCGACCCGAAACAGGCCGTGGCACTGATTGAAGCGCAGCTGGGCGCGAAGGTTGGTGAGGTGTTCAGCCGCTTCGACGTCGAACCGCTGGCCTCGGCCTCGGTGGCCCAGGTGCACGCCGCACGCCTCAAGACGGGCGAAGAGGTGGTGGTCAAGGTCGTGCGCCCGGGCCTGAAGCCGGTGATCGCCCAGGACCTGGCCTGGCTGTTCCTGATTGCCAAGGCCGCCGAGCGCGCCTCGGCGGATGCCCGCCGCCTGCACCCGGTGGAAATCGTCGGCGACTACGAAAAAACCATTTACGACGAGCTCGACCTGCTGCGCGAGGCTGCCAACGCCAGCCAGCTGCGGCGCAACTTCGAAGGCTCCGAGCTGATGTACGTGCCCCAGGTCTACTGGGACCTGTGCCGCCCTAAAGTGCTGGTGATGGAGCGCATCTACGGCGTACCGGTGACCGACATGGCCACCCTGGCCGACCAGCGCACTGACATGAAGCTGCTGGCCGAGCGCGGGGTGGAGGTATTCTTCACCCAGGTCTTCCGCGACAGCTTCTTCCACGCCGACATGCACCCGGGCAACATCTTTGTCAGTACGGTCAAGCCGTGGAGCCCGCAGTACATCGCCATCGACTGCGGCATCGTCGGCAGCTTGACCGCCGAGGACCAGGATTACCTGGCGCGCAACCTGTTTGCCTTCTTCAAGCGTGACTACCGACGCGTTGCCGAGTTGCACATCGACTCCGGCTGGGTGCCGGCGCATACCAAGGTCAACGAATTCGAAGCGGCGATCCGCACCGTGTGCGAACCAATCTTCGAAAAACCGTTAAAGGATATTTCCTTCGGCCAGGTGCTGATGCGCCTGTTCCAGACGGCGCGGCGCTTCAACATGGAAGTGCAGCCGCAACTGGTGCTGCTGCAAAAGACCC
Source organism: Pseudomonas sp. NMI542_15 (assembly GCF_021283425.1). NCBI lineage: Bacteria > Pseudomonadati > Pseudomonadota > Gammaproteobacteria > Pseudomonadales > Pseudomonadaceae > Pseudomonas > Pseudomonas sp. NMI542_15. The sequence goes on from NZ_JAJSRO010000003.1 coordinate 79,869, forward strand.
TGCTCAACATCGAGGGCCTGGGCCGCCAGCTGTACCCCGACCTGGACCTGTGGAGCACCGCCAAACCCTACCTCGAACGCTGGATGCGCGACCGCTACAGCCCCAAGGCCGTGCTCGGCAACATTCATGGGCAGGTGGAGCAGTTGCCGCACCTGACCAACATGGCCCGAGACCTGCTCGAACGCCTGTCGCAACCGCACCTGCACGATCCGCAAATGCCGGAACGCCGCCGCCAGGGTGACCGCTGGGCACTGCGCCTGCTGGGCGCCGGCCTGCTCAGTGGCGGCGCGGTGCTGGCCGCTGGCGCCGCCGAGGCCGCCAGCCTGGCCGCCCCTGCAGCCTGGCCGGCCTGGCTGATGCTGGCCGCAGGCCTTTACCTGATCGTGCGCCAATAGCCAGCCGCGCCTGCGGCTGGCACACTAGCGCAAAGGGCCCGATACAGGAGCGGGCCCGCTTTGGAGTCGACGATGAAAGACTGGCTGGACGAGATCAAGTGGAACAGCGACGGCCTGGTACCGGCAATCGCCCAAGACCACAAGACCGGACGCGTGCTGATGATGGCCTGGATGAACCGCGAATCGCTGGCGCTGACCGCCAGCGAACAGCGCGCCATCTACTGGTCGCGTTCGCGAGGCAAGCTGTGGCGCAAGGGCGAAGAGTCCGGGCATGTGCAGAAGCTGCATGAAATGCGCCTGGACTGCGACGCCGACGTGATCATCCTGATGGTCGAACAACTGGGCCATATCGCTTGCCATACCGGTCGGGAAAGCTGCTTCTACCGCGCCCATGAAGACGGCCAGTGGAAAATCGTCGACCCGGTCCTCAAGGACCCGGATGCCATCTACAGCGCAGGACACTGACATGAGCGACACCCTCAACCGCCTGGCCGAAGTGCTTGAAGAACGCAAGCAAGCGGCGCCTGACAGCTCCTATGTGGCCAGCCTGTACCACAAAGGCCTGAACAAGATCCTCGAAAAGCTCGGCGAAGAGTCGGTCGAAACGATCATTGCCGCCAAGGATGCTGCCGTCAGCAAGGATTACAGCGATGTCATCTACGAAACCGCCGACCTGTGGTTTCATAGCCTGGTGATGCTCAGCGCGCTGGGCCAGCATCCACAAGCCGTGCTGGATGAGCTGGACCGCCGTTTCGGGCTGTCCGGGCACGATGAAAAGGCCGCTCGACAGCCTTCGGCTTGAGCACAACGCATTCTAGGAGAGCACCATGGGTATTTTTGACTGGAAACACTGGATCGTCCTGCTGGTTGTCGTGGTCCTGGTGTTCGGCACCAAGAAGCTGAAAAACTTCGGCAGTGACCTGGGCGAGTCGATCAAGGGCTTCCGCAAGGCCATGAACGAAGAAGAGACCAAGCCGGCCGAGCAAACGCCGCCGCCAGCCCAACCGGTGCCGCCGGTGCAAAACACTGCCCAGCCGCAACAAGGCCACACCATCGAAGGCCAGGCCCAACCGGTCCAAGAGCCGCAGCGGAAAGACTGACCCATGTTCGGCATCAGTTTCAGCGAGCTGCTACTCGTAGGTCTGGTCGCGCTGCTGGTGCTCGGCCCCGAGCGCCTGCCCGGAGCCGCGCGCACGGCAGGCCTGTGGATTGGCCGGCTCAAACGCAGCTTCAACAGCATCAAGATGGAAGTGGAGCGCGAAATTGGCGCCGACGACATCCGCCGCCAGCTGCACAACGAGCACATCCTGCAGATGGAAGAGGAAGCCAAGCGCATCCTCAACCCGATGACGCCACCCGCGCAGCCGCCGGTAACCACGGCCAGCGTGCAGCCACCTGCCGGGCTCGAAGCCAGGCCGGTCGAAGCACCTGCTGCCCCGGCCGTACCCTCTGAACCGCCTCAACCGCCGCGAGCCCCATGAGCGAGAATCCGGAACACGACCAGCCGATGCCGCTGGTCTCGCACCTGACCGAACTGCGCACCCGCCTGCTGCGCTGCGTTGCCGTCATTTTCCTGATCTTTGCCGGGCTGTTTTCCTTCGCCCAGCAAATTTACACCTTGGTCTCGGCGCCGCTGCGCGACCATTTGCCGGCCAACGCGACGATGATCGCCACCGACGTGGCCTCGCCGTTCCTTACGCCGTTCAAGCTGACCATGATCGTGTCGCTGTTCCTGGCCATTCCGTTCATTCTCCAGCAGATCTGGGGCTTTATCGCGCCAGGCCTGTACCGCCATGAAAAGCGCATTGCCATTCCGCTGCTGGTGTCGAGCATTCTGTTGTTCTACGCCGGTATGGCCTTTGCCTATTTCCTCGTGTTCCCGCTGATGTTCAAGTTCTTTGCCGCCGCCACCCCGGCAGGCGTGGCAATGATGACCGACATCGCCAACTACCTCGACTTCGTGATGACGCTGTTCTTCGCCTTTGGCGTTGCCTTCGAAATCCCGGTGGCGGTGGTGTTGCTGGTGTGGATAGGCGTGGTCGACGTGAAGTACCTGAAGAAGATCCGCCCTTACGTGATCATCGGCTGCTTCGTGGTCGGCATGATCCTCACCCCGCCGGACATTTTCTCCCAGACCCTGCTGGCCGTACCTATGTGGCTATTGTTCGAGGTCGGCGTGCTATGTGGCAGCCTGATCCGCAAGCGTAGCGCCCACGACGAAGCAGCCAACGACCACAACGACCAGCCGCCAGCGACCCAACCGTGAACCTGTTGCTCCTCGAAGAGGCCGACTTCGTCTCGGCCGACCGCGTCGTTCTCGCCGACCGGCGCTTCACCCACATGCAGGAGATCCACCGCGTGGCGGTGGGCGACCACCTGCGGGTGGGCCGGATCAACGGCCTGATGGGCCAAGCCACGGTACTGCGCCTGGAAAAGCACGAAGCCGAACTTGAAGTGACCTTCGACCAGCAGCCACCGGCCAAGCTGCCGTTGACCTTGGTACTGGCAGTGCCGCGGCCAAAAATGCTGCGACGGCTGTTCCAGACCGTGGCGACCCTCGGCGTATCACGGCTGATTCTGGTGAACAGCTACAAGGTCGAGAAAAGCTTCTGGCAAACACCTTTCCTGCAGCCCGAGAGCATTCGCGAAAACCTGATCCTCGGCCTGGAACAGGCGCGTGACACGGTGCTGCCCGAGGTGATCATCGAGAAACGGTTCAAGCCTTTCGTCGAAGATCGGCTGCCCGCCATCGCCGCGGGCACCCTGGGCCTGGTCGGTCACCCCGGCCCCTACCCTGCCTGCCCGCGTGCCGTGGAACAACCCGTAACCCTGGCCATCGGCCCCGAGGGCGGCTGGATACCCTACGAAATCGAGCTGCTGGGCAAGGCTGGCCTGGCACCGGTGCAACTGGGTGATCGCATCCTGCGGGTAGAGACCGCCGTGACTGCGCTGCTTTCGCGTATTTTCTGACGCAAACGCCACTTTTTTGGCCATCAAGTTTCCCTCCCCCGGGCCGATGGCCTTGGCAACACAACAACTATTTGTGCTGCCAAGCCGCCGGGGAGTCGTACATGTATCAATGGTTAGCCCAATCGCTGGGCAATGTGAGCGTGAATCGCAAACTGGGGCTGGGTTTCGGCCTGGTGCTGCTGTTGACCCTGGCTATTACCCTGGCCGGCTGGCACGGCATGGACAGCATCATCGACCGCGGCGACAAGCTGGGTAACATCTCGGTCATCCAGCAGTACACCCAGGAACTGCGCATCGCCCGCCAGCATTACGAGCGCCGCAGTGATGACGCATCGGTGGCCGAGCTGGAGAAAGCACTGGCCAACCTCGACCGCCAGGTGCAGCTGATGCTCGGCCAGATCGAACACCCCGCCGACCGCCAGCGCCTGGAGCAGCAGCGCGAGGCAGTGCGCATCTACCAGCAGGCGTTCAACGAGCTAAAGCAGGCGGGCCAGCGCCGCGAGGCCAGCCGTAGCGTGCTCGGCGACAGCGCCGACAAGGCGGCAGAGCTGATCGGGCGCGTCCAGCGCGGCCTCCTGCAAGCTGGCGATATCAGCCAGTACCAGCACGCGGTAGACGTCAGCGCCCTGCTGCAACAAGCGCGCTTCCAGGTGCGTGGCTACACCTACAGCGGCAATACCGACTTCCAGCAAACAGCGCTGAAGGCCATCGACCAGGCCCTGGCCGAGCTGCGTGCATTGCCAGCCAAAGTGCCGGCCGAACATGCCGCCGGTCTCGACGATGCCGCCACCGCCATGGGCGGCTACCGTGATGCGGTCACCCAGTTCGGCAATGCCCAGGCTGCCAGCGAGCAGGCCCTGCAGCACATGGCCGAGCAAGGTACGTTGCTGCTGCAGACCAGCCAGGCGATGACCACCTCGCAGACCGCCGTGCGGGACGCCGGGGCCACCCAGGCCAAGACCCTGCTCGCCGTGGCCACCGGGTTGGCCTTGGCCCTCGGCCTGCTGGCGGCATGGGCTATTACCCGGCAGATCATCATTCCCCTGCGCCAGACCCTGCGCGCCGCGGAGCGGGTCGCCAGTGGCGACTTGACCCAGAACCTGCAGGTAAACCGCCGCGACGAACTGGGCCAGTTGCAAGCGAGCATGCAGCGCATGACCCAAGGCCTGCGCGAACTGATCGGCGGCATCGGTGACGGTGTCACTCAGATTGCCAGTGCCGCAGAGGAGCTGTCGGCGGTGACTGAGCAGACCAGCGCCGGGGTCAACAACCAGAAGGTCGAAACCGACCAGGTTGCGACCGCCATGAACCAGATGACGGCCACCGTGCACGAAGTGGCACGCAATGCCGAACAGGCCTCGGAAGCTGCCTTGATGGCCGACCAGCAGGCCCGCGAAGGCGACCGTGTGGTGGGCGAGGCCGTGGCGCAGATAGAGCGGCTGGCGGGTGAAGTGATCAACTCCAGCGAAGCGATGAACCAGCTCAAGACTGAAAGCGACAAGATCGGCAGTGTGCTCGACGTGATCAAGTCGGTAGCCCAGCAAACCAACCTGCTGGCCCTGAACGCCGCGATCGAAGCCGCCCGCGCTGGGGAGGCCGGGCGTGGTTTTGCCGTGGTCGCCGACGAGGTGCGCAGCCTGGCCCAGCGCACCCAGCAGTCGACTGAAGAGATCGAAGAGCTTATCGCCGGCCTGCAAAGCGGCACACAACGGGTGGCCAGCGTGATGGACAACAGCCGCCAGCTGACCGACAGCAGCGTCGAGCTGACCCGCCGTGCCGGTACCTCTCTGGAAACCATCACCCGCACGGTGTCTTCGATCCAGGCGATGAACCAGCAGATTGCAACTGCTGCAGAGGAACAGACCGCCGTCGCCGAGGAGATCAACCGCAGCGTGATGAATGTGCGGGATATATCCGACCAGACCTCGGCGGCAAGTGAAGAGACGGCCAGTTCCAGTGTGGAGCTGGCGCGGCTGGGGACCCACCTGCAGGGGTTGGTGGGGCGGTTCAAACTCTGACCCCGCCATTTCAGCTTCGCCGCACCTATTGCCGGGGCCGCTTTGCGGCCCTTTTTGCGACGCCTGGCAGCCTCCGCAGAGGCTGCGCCGCAGGGCGATTCTTCCTACAGTCGCCAGTGATTATTCCTACCTGATTATCAGGTCAAGTCCTACAGCTCCCCTGCCGATTGGCAGAGATGTGATGCCAGCAATGCGCCTGCATCCTCCCTCTCATTCGCTCGGAGACGCTCTATGTTCGCCTACCTCAACCGCAAGCTTGGCAATATCAGTGTCGCTGCCAAGCTGGCCCTCGGCTTCGCCGTAGTGCTGCTGCTCACACTGGCCACCACCATCAGCGGGTGGCGCGCCCTGGATGACGCCATCGTGCGCTCACAGCAACTCAGCGAAATAGGCCTGATCAACGACCTGACCAAAGACCTGCGGGCAGAACGCATCACCTACCGCGTGCTCAACGACGACACCAGCAAAGCGCGCATCAGCAGCATCCTCGAACAACTCAACAGCATGCTGACCACCCTGCAAAAACGCAGCAACGTCGATGAATCAAGACAGTTGCTGACCGAAAAGCTGGCGCTGTTACAGCGCCTGCGCGGCGATTTCAGCGAATTGCAACGTAGCACCGGTAACCGCAGCACGCTGCGCGAAGCCATGCAGGCTCGGGAACAGGCACTTAATGATGCGATCGACGAGCTGCAGACCCAAGCCCTGCTGAGGATGCCAGCCGACAGCCAGCAAAGTGGTGTACTGGGCCTGATGGACACCCTCACCCGACAGGTCGAAGGGGCCAATCAGCAAAGCCTGGTGCCAGCCTATACCTTCACTCCGGTCGAGGATTTCGCAAAAGTCGGCGACAACGCCCTGGATGCTGCCAAAAATAGCCTTGGGCAACTGCTTGCCGGCCTTGCGCCGCTGGGTTTGCCACGCGCAGTCAGCGAGCAGCCCGGTGTCGAGCTGGCCAAGTACCGCGCCGCCCTGGACGAGTACCGCCACGCCGCCATACGTGTCGAGCAGCTGCAGAACAATATTGAAAATATGGGCAATGAGCTGCGCGCGGTCAGCCTCGAATTGGGTAAACGCAAGGTCGAACAACGTGACAGCGAAGCCTTGGCCGCACGCTCGCTGCTGACCAGTGTGGCGCTGCTGGCACTGGCGGTGGGCGTATTGGCTGCGTGGCTGATCACCTTGCAGATCACCCAACCGCTGCGCCAGACGCTGGCCGTAGCCGCACGTATCGCCAAGGGTGACCTGAGCCAGGTTGACGCAGTGCAACGCCGTGATGAAATGGGCCAGCTGCAAACCCGCATGCGCGAAATGACCTTGAGCCTGCGCGAGTTGATCGGCGGCATCGACCAGGGGGTCGGGCAGCTGTCACAGGCTGCTACACAGCTGGCGGCCAGCAGCGAGGACACCAAGCTGCGCATCAACCAGCAGCCCGAGGAAACCGACCAGGTGGCTACCGCCATGAACCAGATGAGCGCAACCGTGCAGGAAGTGGCACAGAATGCCGAACAAGCCTCGCAGGCCGCGACCAACGCTGACCAGCAGGCGCAGATGGGCGACCAGGTCGTGTCCGAAGCCATCGGCCGTATCGAGCAACTGGCCGGGCAGATGGATCATTGCCTGGCAGCCATGCAGCACCTGGCGGGCGAAAGCCAGCGCATTGGCAGCATCCTTGACGTGATCAAGTCGGTGTCCGAACAGACCAACCTGCTGGCGCTGAACGCCGCCATCGAGGCGGCCCGTGCAGGCGAAGCCGGCCGTGGCTTTGCCGTGGTGGCCGATGAAGTACGCGGTTTGGCCCAGCGTACCTCGACGGCGACCGAGGAGATTGGCCAGCTGATCGACAGCCTGCACAGCGGTACGGACGACGTGACCCGTTTGCTGGACAGCAGCAAGCGCCTGACCGAGCAGAGCGTGGCGCTGAGCCGCAGGGCCGGGCAGGCGCTGAGCCAGATCACCGACACAGTGTCGAGCATCCAGGGCATGAACCAGCAGATTGCCACGGCCAGCGAAGAACAGAGCGTGGTGGCCGAGCAAATCAACCGAAGCGTGATCAATGTGCGGGATGTGTCGGATCAGACCAGTGCGGCCAGTGAACAGACGGCGGCTTCGAGCGGGGAGCTTGAGCAGCTGGGGCAGCAGTTGCGGGGGATGGTGGGGCGGTTCAACCTGTGAAATGCCGGGGCCGCGTTGCGGCCCATTCGCGGGACAAGCCCGCTCCCACAAGCATCACGCACCCTGACAGAAGCCGGGCACCTGTGGAAGCGGGCTTGTCCCGCGAAGAGGCCGGTGCGGTTACAGCACCTGGCGCAGGAACGCCTGCGCGCGCGGGTCCTTCGGCGCATCGAAGAACGCCCCAGGCGCGGCATCTTCAAGCAGCTTGCCATGGTCGAAGAACAGCACCCGGTCCGCCACTTCGCGGGCAAACCCCATTTCGTGGGTGACGCAGACCATGGTCATGCCTTCCTGGGCCAGGGTCTTCATCACGTCCAGCACCTCGCCGACCATTTCCGGGTCCAGCGCCGAGGTCGGCTCGTCGAACAGCATCACTTTCGGGTCCATCGCCAGGGCGCGGGCAATTGCCACCCGCTGTTGCTGGCCGCCGGACAGGCGCGACGGGTACTCGTTGGCCTTCTGCGAAATACCCACCTTCTCCAGCAACGCCCGGGCCTTGGCTTCACGCTCGGCCTTGTTGCGCTTGCGCACCACCTTCTGCGCCAGGCACAGGTTTTCGAGCACGGTCATGTGCGGGAACAGGTTGAAGTGCTGGAACACCATGCCGACTTCGCGGCGGTAGGCGTTGATGTCGGTCTTCGGATCGGCCAACTGCAGGCCGTCGATGGCCACATGGCCTTCGTCGAAATGCTCCAGGCCGTTGAGGCAGCGCAGGAAGGTCGACTTGCCCGAGCCCGATGGGCCGAGCACTACCACCACTTCGCCCTTGGCGACCTGGGTGGTGACATTGTCCACAGCCCGGACCACTTGGCCACGGGTGTCGAACACTTTCAGCAGGTCACGGACTTCAATCACTTTGCGCAAGCCTCCGCTCGAGCCGGCTGGCCAGGTGCGACAGCGGCAGGTTGATCAGCAGGTACAGACCTGCCACGCAGAACCAGATCTCGAAGGTCGAGAACGAGGTGGTGATGGCCTCGCGGCCGCTTTTGGTCAGTTCGGTAATCGCAATCACCGAGACCAGCGAGGTGTCCTTGACCAGGCTGATGAACTGGCCAGCCAACGGCGGCAGCACGCGTTTGAAGGCTTGCGGCAAGATCACGTGCCGCATTGACTGGCCAGCGTTCAGGCCCAGCGAGCGGGCGGCTTCGTTCTGGCCTTTGGCGATGGACTGCACGCCAGCACGGACGATTTCCGCCACGTAGGCGCCCGTGAACAGTGCCAGCGCGGCCACCCCGGCAAACTCGCGGGACAGGTTGAGGACGGTGCCGATGAAGAAGTAGAAAATGAAAATCTGCACCAGCAGCGGCGTGCCACGCACCAATTCGACATAGACGGTTGAAAGGTCGCGCAGGGTCGGGTTGCTGGACAACCGGCACAGCCCAGCGAACAGGCCGATGACCAGGCCCAGGGCGCCAGACACCACCGACAGCCACAATGTGGTCCACAGGCCCCAGGCCAGCGGGCCGGCTGCCCAGTGGCGGGTGACACCGATCTGGTCGCCTTCGGCAACATCGTCGCCGCGGCTCAGTTGCAGGCTGTCCTTGGCCACGTCGAGCACCTGCTCGTCACCTTGCTCGTCCTTCAGGGTGACGCGAGCGTTATCGCCGGCAATGACGATGTCCTGCACGGTGCCGTTACCGGCGGCGCGCTGTACGTCCTCGGCCTTGTAGGCGAAGTACTGGGGTACACGGTTCCAGCGCCACTCGTAGGACATCATCGAGGTGGCCATGTACAGGCTGATCGCCAGGCCGACCAGCACCAGGGCGGTCAGCCCGTGCCAGGGCCACTGGGCTTTCTTGTGTTTGATCACGTGGGGTACTTCCGTAAATGCGAACGCGCAGGGTTTGCCTGCGCGTCGGGGTCAAAGCCGGGCTTGTGGCCTGGGCCTTATTCCATGTCCTTCAGCCAGTCCTTGTTCTTGAACCACTTGTCGTGAATACGATCGTAGGTCCCGTCATGCTTGATCTGGTGCAGGAAGTTGTTGATGAAGTTGATGCTGTCGTAGTCGCCTTTCTTCAGGCCGAAGGCCAGCGGCTCGTAGGTGAAGGGCTCTTCGAGGAACAGCAGCTTGCCGGCACCGGCCTTCTCCACGGCGACCACGTTGTATGGCGCGTCATAGACGAAGGCGTCAGCCTTGCCGTTGACCACGTCCATGACCGCTTCCTGTTCGTTGTCGTAGCCGTGGTACTTGGCTTTGCCGATCAGCTTCTTGGAGACCATTTCGCCGGTGGTGCCCAGCTTGGACGTCAGGCGGTACTTCTCGTTGTTCAGGTCCTTGTACGACTTGATCTCGCCCGCCAGCTCCTTGCGGATCAGCAGGGTCTGGCCAACCACGATGAAGGGTTCGCTGAAGTTCAGGCGCAGGTTGCGTTCCTGGGTCAGGGTCATGCCGCTGCCGATCATGTCGAACTTGTCGGTCAACAGGGCCGGGATGATGCCGTCATAGGCGGTGGACACTGCCTCGAACTTGACGCCCATGGACTTGGCCATGGCCTTGAGAATGTCGACTTCGAAGCCGATGATCTCGCCACGCTTGTTGGTCATCTGGAACGGCATGTAGGTCGGGTCCATGCCCACCTTCAGGGTACCGCGCTTGACCGCGTCATCAATGGCGCCTGCCTGGGCCGCAGTTACAGCGACCAGGGCGGTTACACCGACCAGCAGTCGCGAAAGGTATTGCTTGATCATCACCAAGTCCCCTAGCAAGAAAAGTAGCGAATCTTATTGTGTTGGCACGGCCGTACTGGCCGAGGCGTCGTATCGGAATGGGATGCTAACGCATGGCGGCTCGGGGACCTAGCGCCGGGGGGGACTTTGTTGGCCAAAATCGAATGCATGGGCTGTTAAAAGCTTCGCGGGGCAAGCCCGCCCCCACAGGGACCGCACAGCATTCAACAACTGTGAGGTCCCTGTGGGGGCGGGCTTGCCCCGCGAATGGACGGATCAGGCGCCGACGAGTGCCGGTTGGCCTTCATTCTCCGGATGCAGCGGCAACAACGGCGAGTGCGGGTCATTTTTGATCGACGCGCGCCACACATCGATCCACGCCGCGTTGTGCTCTGCCCATACCTGCTCGTGCAGGCGGGTCAGCGCAACCGGGTCGCTGAGCAGGGCCAGGCGAGTATTGAGGTCCAGCCCTTTCGGCCCGACTTCCATGGCCTTGGCCACGCGCTCGGCACGCAGCGCTTCGATCGGCGCCGCCTGGCCATGACGGGCAGTGGCCATGGCACAGGCCAGGGCGTTCTGCCGGGGGTCGACCACAGCCCGCACAAAGCCGTCATGCAGGGCATGCCAGCGGTTTTCGTGGGTGTACTGGTCGGTGGCCAGCAACTCTTGTGGGGTGGCGTATTCCTCCGGGATGAGGAACAGCTTCTCGTCCTTGGCCGCCAGGCCCAGGCGAGTGCGGCTGGAAATCACCGAAACCGGGATCGACAGCACCAGCGAGCCAACGATTGGCGCCAGCCACCACAGGAAGCTCGGGTTCAACCACGCCACCAACGCGGCCCAGGCAATACCCAGCAGGGTTTGCGGACCATGGCGACGCACAGCCTCGCTCCACGGCGTGGAGTCGTCGTCACGCTGTGGCGAGTTCCAGGTCGCCGCCCAGCCGAGGAACGCGGCCAGCACGAAGCGGGTGTGGAAGATCATGCGCACCGGTGCCAGCAGCATGGAGAACAGCATCTCCATCAGCATCGACAGGGTGACCTTGATCCGCCCGCCAAACTCGACGGCGCCCTTGGCCCAGATCAGGATGATGCTGAGCAGCTTGGGCAGGAACAGCAGCACGATGGTGGTGGAGAACAGCGCCACGGCCTTCTCCGGGTGCCACTGTGGCCATAGCGGGTAGAGCTGGTACGGCTCGATGAAGTACTGCGGCTCCATCAGGGTGTTGGTCGCCAGCAACGCCGTCGACAGCACCAGGAACAGGAACCACAGCGGCGCCGACAGGTACGACATCACCCCGGTGAGGAACACCGCACGGTGCACTGGGTGCATGCCCTTGACCAGGAACAGGCGGAAGTTCATCAGGTTGCCGTGGCACCAGCGCCGGTCGCGCTTGAGCTCGTCGAGCAGGTTGGGCGGCAGCTCTTCGTAACTGCCCGGCAGGTCGTAGGCGATCCATACGCCCCAGCCGGCCCGGCGCATCAGCGCAGCTTCGACAAAGTCGTGGGAGAGAATCGCACCGGCAAACGCCCCCTTGCCCGGCAACGGCGCCAGGGCGCAGTGCTCGATGAACGGCTTCATGCGGATGATCGCGTTGTGGCCCCAGTAGTGCGACTCGCCCAGCTGCCAGAAGTGCAGGCCAGCGGTGAACAGCGGGCCGTACACGCGGGTGGCAAACTGCTGCATGCGTGCATACAGGGTGTCCATGCCCGAGGCTCTAGGCCCGGTCTGGATGATGCCGGCGTCCGGGTTGGCCTCCATCAGGCGCACCAGGCTGCTCAGGCACTCGCCGCTCATGACGCTGTCTGCGTCCAGCACGACCATGTACTTGTACTCGCCCCCCCAACGACGGCAGAAGTCGTCGAGGTTACCGCTCTTGCGCTTCACACGGCGCCGACGGCGGCGGTAGAAGATGCGGCCGAAGCCTTTGGTTTCGCGGCACACGTCCAGCCAGGCTTGTTGTTCGGCCACGGCAATGTCGGTGTCGTTGGTGTCGCTGAGCACGAAGAAGTCGAAGCGGTCGAGGTTGCCGCTGGCGGCCACCGACTCGAACGTTGCGCGCAGACCGGCGAACACGCGAGGCACGTCTTCGTTGCAGATCGGCATCACCAGTGCGGTACGCGCCTCGGGTGCAATCGGCTCGTTGCCGGCGCTGCTGCCCGAAATCTTGTATTTGTCGCGCCCGGTAAGCAGCTCAAGGAAGCCCATCAGCGCGGTCCAGAAGCCCGCCGACACCCAGCAGAACAGGATACCGAAGAGGATCAGGATGGAAGTTTGCAAGGCATACGGCCACACCTGCACCACGGTATCCCACAGCGGCTGGCTGAGGACTTCGTCAAGGTCGACGAACGACCAGCCCTGGTACGGCAGGATGCCCTTCATGTACCAACCGGCGATGATGGTCTGGCCGATCATCAGGGTCAGCAGGATGTAACGGCGGATAGAGCCCACCGTGCGCCAGCGTGCCGGCGGCAGCTCGCGCTTGGGCGGCTGCGGCGCGTTGGTGCGGCCGGTCATGCGCCGCCACATGCGGATCAGCACGTTGGTGCGCCAAGGCTCGGGCACAACTTTGGTGCGTTTGATCGGCGGGGCGATCTTCAGGCAAAGGCGGCCGCTGCCGTCGACGCCGAGCATTTCGGCCTCTTCCAGCTCGGCGGCGCTGCCCACGGTCAGGCGCGGGCCCACCGAGGCCTGCACGGCCTCGGCAGCGTTGGCGGCCGGGTTGGCCGCCAAGCGTTGGTGCAGCTCACTGAACGACGTGCAGCTGGCGAGTTCCGCCCGTTGCTCGTCACTCAGTGGTAGGTGAGCCAGGTACTCGCCAAGCGATACTGGCCTTGCGTTTGAGTTACTCATCGGCAGGCAACTGATAGCTCCAGGTCTCGGTCAGCACCTTCTCGGTGGTGGCCGGGGTCCCGTTGGTGGGCGCCGCATCGGCGGCAGGTTGTTCGGCCTTGGCATGTTGCTCAGCCTTGACGGCTTTCTCGGCCTTGGCATGCTTGGCTGCGGCCTTGTCCTGCTTGGCGTCCTGGGCAGGCTTGGCGGTTTCGGCCGGCACATCACGCACCAGCGCGGCACGCATTTCGGTCGACTTGTTAGCTTCCTTGATCTTCAGGCGCAGGGTCAGGCGCCAGCCCTTGGTCTCAGGGTTATAGCGCAGATTGTTCTCGACCACCTCGGCATTGTCGCCAACGCTGATCTGGCTGCGCACCGCGGTGTCTTCCGGCAATGCGGCCAGGGCCGGCCCGGCGAAGTCGACCAGGAAGGCCACGCTGCCGTCTGGCTGGCGGATCAGGTTGGACTGTTTCACGTCACCGGTGGAACGCAGGGTCTGCTTGACCGAGCCCAGCTCAGGGGCCTGGAACTTCGCCTCGTCGATGGTCCAGTGCAGGCGGTAAGCGTACTCGAACGGCTTGCCTGGCTCCGGCAGTTTCTCCGGGCTCCAGAAGGCTACGATGTTGTCGTTGGTCTCGTCGGCGGTCGGAATTTCGACCAGGTCGACGGTGCCCTTGCCCCAGTCGCCCTTCGGCTCGATCCAGGCGCTTGGGCGCTTCTGGTAGTTGTCGTCGAGGTCTTCGTAGTCGCTGAACGCGCGCTGGCGCTGCATCAGGCCGAAACCACGCGGGTTCTCGACGCTGAAGTTGCTCACGGCCAGGTGTTTAGGGTTGTTCAGCGGGCGCCACAGCCACTCGCCATTGCCGGCGTGAATCGACAGGCCTTCGGAGTCGTGCAGGGCCGGACGGTAGTTGAGGACCTTGGACGGCTGGTTGGGGCCGAACAGGAACATGCTGGTCAGCGGGGCAATGCCCAGGCGGCTGACCTGGTCACGCAGGAACACGCGGGACTGCACGTCGACCACGGTGTCGTTGCCCGGGCGCAGGGTCAGCTTGTAGGCGCCGGTAGAGCGCGGCGAATCCAGCAGGGCGTAGATCACCAGATGCTTGTCGGCCGGCTTGGGCTTCTCGACCCAGAACTCGGTGAAGCGCGGGAATTCCTCGCCCGACGGCAGCGCGGTGTCGATGGCCAGGCCACGGGCCGACAGGCCATAGACATGGCCCTTGCCGACCACGCGGAAATAGCTGGCGCCAAGCAGGGTCATGATCTCGTCCTGCTTGTCGGCCTTGTTGATCGGGTACAGCACGCGGAAACCGGCGTAACCCAGGTTCTTGGTGGTTTCCGGGTCGTGGGGCACGTCACCGAACTCGAAGCGGCTCGGGTCGTACTTGATTTCCTCGACCTTGGTAGCGGTGACTTCGTTGATTTTCACCGGGGTGTCGAAGTGCATGCCCTGGTGGTAGAACGACAGTTTGAACGGGGTCTTGTCCTTGGCCCACTCGGCCTTTTCCTGCAGGAAATGGATTTTCTGGTAGTCCGCGAACTTCATGTCGCGGAACACCGCCGGCAGGTTGCTTTTGGGTACGTCGTACTTCTGGCCGGCCAGATCCTTTGCCTTGGCTGCAACATCGTCAAGATTGAATGCCCACAGCTGGCCCGCGCTCATCAGGCCGACCAGTGCCACACTGGCCATCAGGGCCTTGCGTAGCCGGATGCCGGGGATTCTTGATGCTTTTTGGGGACTAACAATCACGAGCAACCCTCGCCGAAAACAGATCATGAAACCAACGGCCAGCGACAAATGCCGGGTTGGCGAGCACTGTTCGGACCCCGTGAGGGCGTAATGATTCCCCAAACGGATCCAGACAATGCTCGAGTCAGAGTGAAACGAACCTGCGAACGCAGGTCCATGCAGCGCGCGATTATCCAGCAGGTCGCGTGACAACGCATCAGGCTGAACCAACTATTTATCGTACAAAACCCCTTGTTTTCTTATAAACAAAGGGTTTTTGACCTCATATTTGTAACATAAATGTTACGGGGCCATCATTGACCAGATGCACCTGCATGTCCGCACCGAACTGCCCGCTCGCCACGTTGGCATGCTGGCTCTTCGCTCGCTGCAAAAGATAGTCGAACAATTCAGCTCCGAGGGCCGGCGGCGCTGCCGTCGAGAAGCTCGGGCGCATGCCGTTGCGGGTGTCTGCGGCCAAGGTGAACTGCGACACCAGCAGCAAATCACCCCCGACATCCTTCAACGACAGGTTCATCTTGCCCTGCTCATCGCTGAAAACACGGTAGTTCAGCAGCTTGTGCAACAGTTTGTCGGCCTGCTCGCGGGAATCTTCAGGCTCGACTGCCACCAGCACCAGCAAACCCTGGTCGATGGCGCCGACCACCTCCCCCGCCACTTCAACCCGCGCACCGCGCACGCGCTGCAGCAAGCCCCTCATGCTTCTTCCAGGGGCAGGTCAAGCAGGCGGCGGGCCATCTGGTCGGCGGCACGCACCAGCGCATCGGTGATGCCCGGCTCGGACGCAGCGTGGCCAGCGTCACGAATGACCTTGAGTTCGCTGTTCGGCCAGGCCTGGTGCAGGGCCCAGGCGTTATCCAGCGGGCAGATCACGTCATAGCGACCGTGCACGATCACCGCTGGCAGATGGGCGATCTTCGGCAGGTCGCGGATCAGCTGGTCCGGTTCGAGGAAGGCGTTGTTCATGAAGTAGTGGCACTCGATACGCGCAATCGACAGCGCCCGCTGCGGCTCGGAGAAGCGGTCGACCACCAGCGGGTTCGGGCGCAGGGTGGCGGTACGGCCCTCCCAGGTTGACCAGGCCTTGGCAGCGTGCATCTGGGCAATCTGGTCATTGCCGGTCAGGCGCTTGTGGAAGGCCTTGACCAGGTCCCCGCGCTCTTCCGGCGGAATCGGTGCGATGTAGTCTTGCCAGTAGTCGGGGAACAAGCGGCTCGCACCCTCCTGGTAGAACCACTCGATCTCCTGCGGCCGGCACAGGAAGATGCCACGCAGGATCAGCCCATGGACACGCTCGGGATGGGTCTGGGCGTAGGCCAGGGCCAGGGTCGAGCCCCACGAGCCGCCAAACAGCACCCATTTGTCGATGCCAAGGTGCTCGCGAATGCGCTCCAGGTCCTCGACCAGGTGCCAGGTGGTGTTGTTTTCCAGACTCGCATGGGGCGTGGAGCGACCACAGCCACGCTGGTCGAAGGTGATGATGCGGTACAGGTTGGGGTCAAAGTAGCAGCGGCTCTGGGCGTCGCAGCCAGCACCCGGGCCTCCATGGATGAACACCACGGGCAGACCTTCGGGCGAGCCACTTTCGTCGACATACAGCACATGCGGCGCTTCCACGGCCAGATCGTGCCGGGCGTAGGGTTTGATCTGCGGGTAGAGGGTCTGCATTGCGCACTCCGTGTGAGGATATTGACTGCCGTTGGGCATCATAAACCTGAATTGCGCTTTGAGCATGTTCTCGTACCCTCGAACATGAAAGTTCGAGGACCACCGTACGAATATCTACCACATTCTCCCTGGCCATGTAGCCATAGTCGCTGAGCCTTTCACTGCACACAGGTTCATATGACCATGGAACAAGACACCCGCCTCCCGTATGCGCTGATCGCAGGTAAAACCCCCAACTGGTTGAAAACCGCGGCGCCATCGACCCACGCCCTCATGAAGCAGGTCATGAGCACCCGTGCAACTGCACTGGAGCAGGCATGCCAGACCCAACCGGCCATCGCCAGCGCGCTGACAAGCGAGCATGCGCGGCTGCAGGCGGCCATGGCCGAGGTGCAGGCGCTGTATCGTGCCTTGCCGAACCTGGAAGCATTCGCCAGCGAACAATTGAGCACAGCCATCAAGCAAACCTTCGGGTTTGAGGTAGACGTCTGCAACAACTATCTGCTGGACGTCCGTCACCTCGACAAGCAACCCGGACAAGCGCTGGAAGCTTACAAACATGCCACCCATACATTGCTGGAAAGTGCGCTGCACAACTTCGAGGCCAGCGCAGCAGAGCCCGGTGGCATGGACAACGATAATGCCCTTCTGAAGAAATCGGTGATCCTTGACCACAAAGGTTTCATGGGCACAGTGCCCATCCCCAATTCCCTCGACATCGCACCCGAACGCTTCGCCCGTCTGTGCCGCGAGCTGGATATCGGTGGCCAGTACCAGGCAAAGTTGCAGGCAATCTACTACAGCGACATCAAGACCGGTGCGAGCAACCCGGCAACCTTCGACAAGCTCGCCGAGCTCGAACGCTGCACTTTCACGCAAAGCCTGCACCTCGCCCGGCTGCAGAATGACATCAGCCAGGCTCTCTATGAAACCGCTCTGGCGCTGCCCCTGGATGTTCCAGTGCAGTCCTCCAGCCTGACGTTCAGTGCACTTTCGCTGTGGGATGTGCAGCTGACCCGACTGCGCCTGTTCGATTACCAGGCAACGGACGGGCACCCATCAGTGGCGCTTTACATTCCGGACGATCCTGAAACACCGCTCAAGGAATTTGCGTCGCAGACAGAATGCGAGCAATGGCTGCGCGATCGCCTGCTTGGCGACATTCACTACCTCGACCACTGCATGAAAGAACGAGACAAGGCCCACCTGAGGGTCCGGCTGCTCGACCGACTGATGCCGTTGACGCTGACGGTAACGGGCGCCCATGAGCGCACCGCAGACCCACATGCCAAGGTGTTGTTGCAGGCACGCCAGCTCAGTGGCTCCCTGTTACAGGGGCTGGTGACGGAAAAGGTGTTTCGCCATGAAGAAGACGTCGCCTTCCATGCCCTGCCCACAACGCTCATGGATACCATCAGTGCGGTAAGTCACCGCGAGCACCTGCTGCAAAAAGCACTGACCACGCTCAACATTGCCGGGTTCTTCGTGCCTGCGATCGGCGAGGTCATGCTGGGGATCTGCGCACTGCAACTGGCTTACGAGGTTTATGAAGGTATCGAAAGCTGGGCCCACGACGATAAGCAGCAGGCTTACCAGTACCTGCTGGACGTGGTGCAAAACGTTGCGCAGATGGCCGCATTCAGCCTGGCCATCAAAGCGGCCGAGGGCGGCGTGAGGGCCGCTGCTGGCGGGCCGGGCGAGCCAACGGTGTTACCAGAGCCAATGCCCGTTGAGACCCCTTCTTTCATCGAAGAGCTCGACGATGTAGAACTCCCCGAGGGCCAGATCAAGCTCTGGAAACCCGACTTGGCGCCCTATGCCCAGCCCATCGACATACCCGACACACTCGGACCAGACGAGCTGGGCCTGCATCATCACCAAGGTAGAACCTGGCTGAAGCTGGACGGCCAGACCTACGCGGTCAGGCGCTTACCCCAAGGCGATGGATATCGCATCGAACACCCAACCCGGGCGAATGCCTACCAGCCACCACTGCGTCACAACGGCGCCGACATCTGGCTGCACCCACTGGAACATCCCGAACAATGGCAGGAACAGCAATTGTTGCGTCGCTCCGGAACAGCCAACGAAGGGTTTGACGACGACACCGCGCAGCGCATCTTGCGGGTCAGCGGCATCAGCGAGGATGTGCTGCGCAAGGTGCTGTGCGACAGCCAGCGCCTGCCTGGACAGCTGGAAGATACCTTCACCCGCTTCAAATTGTACCGGGCCATTGAGCAGGCGAACGCCCAGGCATTACCCGGTCAGATTCAACGCGACTTTTACCAGCAGTACCAGCGCCTTCCTGCCAGCCAGGCGCCGGGGGCAGACCTGCTGCGCACCCGCTATCGGCAGCTCCCTTCCCCGGTCATCGAAGAGCTGCTACACAATGCTACCGCCAGCGAACTGGCCGACCTGGGCGATGGCAAGGTCCCCAGGCGCCTGGCCGACGAAGTCCGCCTGCTCCAGCAACAGCTCAGGCTCAACCGTGCTTACGAAGGGTTGTACCTTGAGCAGTTGCGCAACTGGGACACCGATTGCCTGGTCCTGCATACCCTTGCGCGATTGCCCGACTGGCCGGCGGATACCGGCATCACCCTGGAACAGCGCATGCACTCGCCCAACCAGAGCGCCCGTATCGGTCCCGTTGATGCGGCGCAGAATCCGACGATCATCAGTGCCCGGGCTGGCTACTTGCTGATGCACAGCGAAACACCCGATGCCCCCTTGAATGCCCATGCCACCTTGTATGGCGCCCTGTTCGAAGCCCTCAGCGAAGCACAGCGCACGGCGCTGGGGATCGACGATGAGGCGGCACTCAAGGCATTGGTGGTAAACGCCCAGTGGCTGCCACGCCCAGCCCTGAGGCAGGTATTGGGCATGCAGCCGATAAAGCCTGAATTCCGTTCGCCCATGCGCCTGGCCGATGGCCGTCTCGGCTACCCGCTGGGCGGAGCCCGCCCGCGCGCCACCAGTTTTTCACGGCATACACTGCTCAACAGAATCAGGCAGATCGGCCTGTACCTCCCCCTGCCCCACCCCGCCGAACAGACGCTGGCAACGCTGGAAAGCCGCAACCTGGACCGCAGTGCGATCAACGACCTGCTCGACACGCTCCTGGAGCAACGCCACCAGTTGCAGTCGAGCCTTGACAACTGGCGGCAGAGGGGCGAAGCGCTGACCCACCAGAGTGCGAACGAATTCGAGCAGTTGGCAGGTAGCATTTTGCAGCACTGGTATGATCGAGCCTTCGCAGCAAGCCCCGATCCGGGCAATCCGTTAAGGCTGCAGCGCCTGTCCCTGTTGGATTTCCCCCTTGAGTTACCGACGTTCTTCACCGCAGGCGTACGTGAGCTGCAATTGCTCGAGACCCAGCCCGAGCGCTTTGAAGGCTTAGGCGAACACACCTCACGCCTGAACAGCCTGCTGCGGCAATTCGCCAATCTCACAACGCTGGAGATCAGCCGCGCCTACCGGCCTGAGGCGCCTCCTTCGCCGTTCCAGTCCAGCTTGCCCCTGATCGCAGAGCATCTGCCCTCACTGCAATCGCTGAGCCTGATCAACCAGAATATGGTAATTGCCACCTCCGATATCGACAGCCTTACGGCCTTGGGCGAGCTGCGCCGCCTGGACCTCAGCGGAAATCGCTTTTCCGACGACTCGCCGCCCGATTTCAACCGCCTGGAGCTGACTCATCTCGGCCTCGATAACATGCAGCTGGAGCATTGGCCCAACGGGCTTGGCTGGCACGTTGCCCACGAAATCCGCGAAATCTCCCTGCGCAACAACCGGATCACCTTACTGCCCCATTTCCTGCTGCAACACATTGTCGGCATTACCCGACATCCCCAGCTCTTTCTGCAAGGCAACCCGATCAGCTATGACGACATGCTGACCGTGATGCTCCGCAGAGACGAATTTCAGACACGTTTCGAGTGGGACCAGCCAGCCGATTTTCGTGAGCTCCTTGACCAGCACCTGCAGATGCGTCAACAGTTGCACGACCTTCTGGACAACTATGTCAACGCTTCCTCCTCCACCACAGTGGTCAGCCAGGCTGTATTGGCGGGCAGAATGCGCATCGAGAATGCCTTGAATCAGTTCTGGATTGCTCAGGAGACGCGTCAGTACAGCCCCGCGCTGTACCTGTCAGGCATTGCACTGGAGCTGTTCCCGACTCGTCTGCCCACATTCCTCAACGAACGCGTACATACCCTCTACCTGAACAATGTCAGCGGCACCACAGCACAGTTGCAAGACCTGCTTGGTCGATTCCCGCACTTGGTCCGCTTGACTGTAGATAATTTCGTCCGGGCTCAACAAGACCTGCCGATGGCACTGCAGCGGTCCTCTGAACTTCATTCTCTGTCCTTGAACAATGTCGGGCTGGAGATCGATCAGCGTTTCATGGATGCCTTGGCACCCCTGCAAAGACTCGAAGCGCTGGACCTCAGCAACAACCGCTTGGGCACGATCGTCAGTGCGCCACCTGCGCTGGGGTCGCTGCGACGCCTTGATCTTTCCCGGGCGGACCTCGAGCAGTGGCCCGCCTGGGTGGATCGTCTGTTGCCCCTGGAGGTGCTGGACCTACGCCATAACCATATCAGGGAGCTGCCACAGCACATTCAGGAAAACCTTCACAACAACGTGCTCGTCAGCACGATCGACCTGGGCGGCAATCCATTGTCGGAGCAAGCGGTTCACCGCGCACGAGGGATATCGGAGAGCGAAGGCAGCTTCACCCTGAGGTACGATGCCCCAGACGAATGGGACCAAGACTTGCTTGACGAATTTTTCCGCAACTTTGGCGGACAGGTCATCGACGACGCCCCCGTGCTCACGGACTGGCTGCAGGCCTCGGAGCCTGAAAACGAAGCCCTGCGCGACATTTGGGAGCAACTTCAGGCGTCGGGCGACGCCCAGGACCTGCTTGCCCTGATAGGCCGGTTGAAAAACACCTCCACCTACCAGAATAACGAAACCCGCGTGGCGTTCTGCAAGCGGGTGCGACAGGTGCTGGTCAGGGCGTTGCTCAACCCGGACGAGCGGGCGCTGTTCAACATCCAGGCCAGTGAAGCCCTGACGCAGGAAAATGGCAGCCGAACCTGTCACGACGGTGCACTGCTGACATTCAAGAACATCGAGTTCTACATCGCCAGCGAGTACCTGCAGTTCGAAGGCGCGGACAACCAGGCCAACCTCTACCGTGAAGTGCGCCGGCTGTACCGCGTGCATGCGGTGGATGAACTGGCGACCCGCGAAGCCGGGGACCGGGATATAGCCGAAGTGCGCCTGACTTACCTGCGTGAACTGAATGCGCCCCTGCAGCTAGGCCTGCCTGTCGACAGGCTGCGCTATGCGATCAACCCCAGTATCGACGAATTGATCGATGCCGAGGTGCAGGTTCAGCGCGGCGAGCTCGGGGAGGACTTCCTGCGCTTTGCCTCCGCCAATGAAGTGTGGGTCCAGCATTTGCGCGAGGCCTACCCAGAGCGTTTCGCGCAAATCGAAGACAGCTACCGAGGTCAGGTGATCGAATTGCAGGATCGTTATCCAGAACGGTCACTGGACACACTGGCGGATGAGTTCAACGCACTGGAAAGAAGACGGCAGGCTCGCGAATTACACTTGATCCGCGAACTCACCGTCTGGGCCGACCCTGATCGCAGGCCTCGTTCTTCAAGCGAGTGACCTGGCTCAAGGCCCTAAGCGGCCGGCTTCCATGCCAGCATGGTTTCGAGCAGTTTGCGCAGCACACCCTGGGTTTGGTGCGCAAGCTGTTCGCAATAGGCAAACGGCTCGCACTCTTGCATATAGGTGCTTTGCGCCAGCTCCAGCTGCACGGCGTGGATGCCGTCGCATGGCTGGCCGTAATGACGGGTGATGTAGCCGCCCTTGAAGCGCCCGTTCAGCACATGGCTGAAATCCACCGCCTCGGCGCAAACGCCTTGCAGTTGCTCTGCCAGTCGCGCATCGCAACTGGCGCCATTGAACGTACCGAGGTTGAAGTCCGGCAACTTGCCCTCGAACAGGTGCGGGATCTGGGAGCGGATCGAGTGGGCGTCCCATAGCAGTGCATAACCGAACTGATCACGCAGGCGCAGCAGCTCTTCATGAAGGGTGTCGTGGTACGGCCGCCAGATACGTTCCAGATAGCTCGCGCGCTCGGCTGCCGAGGGTGCCTTGCCCTCCTTGAACAACGGCTCGCCGTCGAACAGCGTGGCCGGGTACAGCCCGGTGGTCGCGCCGACATACAGCGGTTGGTCATCTTCAGGCCGGTTCAGGTCGATTACAAAGCGCGAATACTCCGCCGCCACCACGCTCGCACCCAGTTCCCAGGCAAAATCGTACAGACGCGGGATGTGCCAGTCGGTGTCGGGCAAGCTGCGCGCCGCATCGACCAGCCCCTCGTCCACGGCGGGAGTCAGTTTCAGGCCGGCGTGCGGCATGCTGATCAACAGCGGCAAGCGGCCTTGGTGAAAACTCAGAACCTTGTCCATCGTGCCTCGCTCAGTTGGAGATTTCGTGGCCCTTGCGCACCACGCGCTTGGGCAGGTCGCCACCCAGCCAGTAGGCCAGGTCGGCGGGGCGTTCGATTTGCCAGGCGACGAAGTCGGCTACCTTGCCCACTTCCAGCGAGCCGTGGCTGTCCCCCAGGCCCAACGCCGTGGCGGCATGCACAGTGACGCCGGCCAAAGCTTCTTCCGGGGTCATGCGGAAACAGGTGCAGCCCATGTTCAACATCAGCCGCAGCGACAGCCCTGGCGAAGTACCGGGGTTGAGGTCGCTGGCCAGGGCAATCTTCACCCCGTGGCGGCGCAGTGCATCCATGGGTGGCAACTGGGTTTCGCGCAGGAAATAGAAGGCGCCCGGCAGCAGCACGGCGACCGTGCCGGCTGCAGCCATGGCAATGGCGTCCTCCTCGGTCATGAACTCCAGGTGGTCGGCCGACAGCGCCTGGTAGCGGGCCGCCAGGCTGGAGCCATGCAGCGACGACAGCTGTTCGGCGTGCAGCTTGACCGGCAGGCCCAGTTCGCGGGCCTTGATGAACAGCCGCTCGACCTGGGCCGGGGAGAACGCCAGGTGTTCGCAGAAGGCATCCACCGCGTCCACCAGGCCTTCGGCGGCCAGGGCCGGCAGCATCTCGTCACAGATGTGCGCGATGTAGTCGTCGGCCCGGCCGGCATACTCCGGCGGCAGGGCATGCGCAGCCAGGCAGGTGGCGCGCACCGCCAATGGCAGCTCGTCTGCCAGGCGCCGGGCCACGCGCAGCATCTTGCGCTCGTTGGCCAGGTCCAGGCCGTAGCCGGACTTGACCTCGAGGGTGGTTACGCCATCGCGCATCAGCGCCTGCACCCGCTGGCGGGCACTGGCGAACAACTCGTCCTCGCTGGCCGCACGGGTGGCCCGCACGGTGCTGGCGATACCGCCGCCCTGCGCGGCGATTTCAGCGTAGCTGACGCCTTGCAGGCGCTGCTCGAACTCGCCGCTGCGGTTGCCACCGAACACCGCGTGGGTGTGGCAGTCGATCAGCCCCGGTGTAACCCAGGCGCCGCCCAGGTCCACCGTGCGGTCAGCGTCAACCGCTGCCAGCTCGGCGCGTGGGCCGATCCATTCGATCAGGCCGGCGCTGGTGACGATGGCCGCGTCTTCGATGGCCGAATAACGGCCCTCGGCCATGGTTGCCACATGGCAATGCTGCCAGAGGGTTCTCATGCACAATCTCCTTTGCTAGCGGTGCAGCTCGACCGGCTCTGCTACTGGCTGGCCCTGCCCTGCGCGCGGCTTGCACCACAGCAGGTAGGACGCCACCAGGAACACCACCCATATCACGCCGACGATCAATGCCGCCTGGGTATCCGGGAAGTAGCCGAGCACGCCAAAGATGAACACCATGAACGCAATGGCCATGGCTGGGCCATAAGGCCAGAAGGGTACCGGGAACTTGAGCTGGGCCACTTCTTCACGGCTCATGCTGCGGCGCATGGCCACCTGGGTGAGCAGGATCATCAGCCACACCCAGACGGTGGCGAAGGTGGCGATCGAAGCGATCAGCAGGAACACGTTCTCGGGGATCAGGTAGTTGAGCAACACGCCGATCAGCAGCGCAGCGCCCATCACCACCACGGTCATCCACGGCACACCGTGTTTCGACAGCTTGCCGAAGCTGCGTGGCGCATGGCCTTGCTGGGCCAGGCCATACATCATGCGGCCTGCGCCAAAGATGTCACTGTTGATGGCAGAGATCGCGGCAGAAATCACCACCACGTTCAGCACTGCGGCGGCAGAGCCAATCCCCAGGTGGCTGAAGATCTGCACGAACGGGCTACCTTCGCTGCCGATCTGCGGCCACGGGTACAGGCACATCAGCACAAACAGGGTGAGCACATAGAACAGCAGGATGCGCAGCGGCACGGCGTTGATTGCCTTGGGGATAACACGCTGCGGGTCCTTGGCCTCACCGGCAGTGACACCAATGATCTCGATACCGCCAAAGGCGAACATCACCACGGCAAAGGAGGCAATCAGCCCGCCCACGCCATTGGGCATGAAGCCACCGTGGTCGAACAGGTTGCTTACCCCCACGGCATGCCCGGTACCGACCTGGCTGAAGCCGAAGGCCATGATGCCGAGGCCGGCCAGGATCATCGCGACGATGGCGCCGACCTTGAGCAGCGACAGCCAGAATTCCATCTCGCCAAAGACCTTGACGTTGCACAGGTTGAGGCCGCCGATGACGAAGACGATGCCCAGCACCCAGACCCAGCGGGCTACCTCCGGGAACCAGAAGCCCATGTAGATACCGAAGGCGGTAACGTCGGCGATGGCGACGATGACCATCTCGAAAGCGTAGGTCCAGCCGAGGATAAAGCCGGCCATGGGGCCGAGGTAGGTGCTGGCGTAGTGGCCAAAGGAGCCGGCCACCGGGTTGTGCACAGCCATTTCGCCAAGGGCGCGCATGACCATGAACACGGCGGCGCCGCCGATCAGGTAGGCCAGCAGCACGGCCGGGCCGGCCATCTGGATGGCCGAGGCCGATCCGTAGAACAGCCCGGTACCGATGGCGGAACCGAGGGCCATGAAACGGATGTGGCGGGCACTTAGCCCGCGCTTGAGACCTTGAGCTTGTTGCATGTCACGTCCTTAAATTGTTTTTGTGGTCGTGAGATCAGGGGGGCGCCATGCAACCCCATCGCGAGCAAGCTCGCTCCTACAAGGGAACGCGTTGCCTTTGGAGGAGCGAGCTTGCTCGCGATGGGCCGCAACGCGGCCCTAGGGGCATTACAGACTTGGCAGTACACCCGCCGGCAGCAAACCGGTCAGACTACCCTTGGCCAACAGTTCCACAGCCTTTTCGATGTCTGGTGCAAAGAAACGGTCACGGTCATAGTGCGGCACTTCGCTACGCAGCGCCTGGCGCGCTTGCTCCAGCTTGGCGGAAGTTTTCAGGCCTTTGCGCAGGTCCAGGCCCTGGCAGGCGCCCAGCCATTCGATGGCCAGCACGCCACGGGTGTTTTCGGCCATTTCCCACAGGCGCTTGCCGGCAGCCGGGGCCATCGACACGTGGTCTTCCTGGTTGGCCGAGGTCGGCAGGCTGTCCACGCTGTGCGGGTGCGACAGGGCCTTGTTCTCGCTGGCGAGAGCGGCAGCGGTAACCTGCGCGATCATGAAGCCGGAGTTGACCCCACCGTTTTCCACCAGGAACGGCGGCAGCTGGGACATGTGCTTGTCCATCATCAGCGAGATGCGGCGCTCACTGAGCGAACCGATTTCGGCGATGGCCAAGGCCAGGTTGTCGGCGGCCATGGCCACCGGTTCGGCGTGGAAGTTGCCGCCGGAAATCACGTCACCTTCGGCAGCGAACACCAGCGGGTTGTCGGACACGGCGTTGGCTTCAATGCCCAGCACCTCGGCGGCCTGGCGCAGCTGGGTCAGGCACGCGCCCATGACCTGCGGCTGGCAGCGCAGCGAGTACGGGTCCTGAACCTTGTCGCAGTTCTTGTGCGACAACGACACTTCGCTGGCTTCGCCCAGCAGGTCGCGGAAGCAGGCGGCGGTGTCGATCTGGCCGCGCTGGCCACGCGCTTCGTGAATACGCGCATCGAACGGCGAACGCGAGCCCAATACGGCCTCGACGCTGAGGCCGCCGCAGGCGATGGCCGCCGCGTACAAGTCTTCGGCATGGAACAGGCCGCGCAGGGCATAGGCGGTGGACGCCTGGGTGCCATTGAGCAGGGCCAGGCCTTCTTTTGCAGCCAGGGTCAGCGGTTCGAGGCCGGCAACTGCCAGGGCTTCGGTGGCCGACAGCCACTGGCCCTTGTAACGGGCTTTGCCTTCGCCCAGCAGCACCAGTGACATATGTGCCAGGGGCGCCAGGTCACCGGAAGCACCCACCGAGCCTTTCAGCGGGATGTGTGGGTAGACTTCGGCGTTGACCAGGGTGATCAACGCGTCGATGACTTTGCGACGAATGCCGGAGAAGCCACGGCTGAGGCTGTTGATTTTCAGCACCATGATCAACCGCACCAGGTCGTCATCCAGCGGCGCGCCGATACCGGCGGCGTGGGACAGCACCAGCGAGCGCTGCAGGTTTTCCAGATCGTGGCTGGCGATGCGGGTCGAGGCCAGCAGGCCGAAACCGGTGTTGATCCCGTAGGCGGTGCGGTCTTCGGCAATGATCTGCTCGACACAAGCGACGCTGGCGTCAATGGCCGGCGCGGCGCTGGCATCCAGTTGCAGGCGCACAGGCGCGGCATGGATCGCGCGCAGCTGGGCCAGGGTCAGGGTGCCGGGCTTGAGGGTGAGTTCGGTCACGTTACTACTCCAAATCGCGTGGAGCCGCAGGCCCGTTCGTGGGTGCCTGCGCGCTCCTTCTTGTTGTTCAGTATCACCCCTGGCGGGGTGCGATCCAAAGCGTGGCAATCAGCCAGTGATCATCGGCAGGTCCAGGCCCTGCTCCTTGGCGCAGTCGATGGCGATGTCATAACCGGCATCGGCGTGGCGCATGACGCCAGTCCCTGGGTCGTTGGTCAGTACACGGGCGATGCGCTCGGCGGCTTCATCGGTGCCGTCGCAGACGATGACCATGCCCGAGTGCTGCGAGAAGCCCATGCCCACGCCACCACCATGGTGCAGCGACACCCAGGTAGCGCCGCCTGCGGTGTTCAGCAGGGCGTTGAGCAGCGGCCAGTCGGACACAGCGTCCGAACCATCACGCATGGCTTCGGTTTCGCGGTTGGGGCTGGAGACCGAACCCGAGTCCAGGTGGTCACGGCCGATCACGACCGGCGCCGACAGCTCGCCGCTGCGGACCATTTCGTTGAAAGCCAGGCCCAACTTGGCGCGCAGGCCCAGGCCAACCCAGCAGATACGTGCTGGCAGGCCCTGGAAGCTGATGCGCTCGCGGGCCATGTCCAGCCAGCGGTGCAGGTGGGCGTCGTCGGGGATCAGTTCCTTGACCTTGGCGTCGGTCTTGTAGATGTCCTCGGCCTCGCCAGACAGCGCCGCCCAGCGGAACGGGCCTACGCCGCGGCAGAACAGCGGACGGATATAGGCAGGGACGAAGCCCGGGAAGTCGAAGGCATTGGCCACGCCCTCTTCCTTGGCCATCTGGCGGATGTTGTTGCCATAGTCGAAGGTCGGGACACCCTGCTTCTGGAAGTCCAGCATAGCCTGCACGTGCACAGCCATCGACTGCTTGGCCGCCTTGACCACAGCAGCAGGTTCGGTCTGCGCGCGGTCGCGGTACTGTTCCCAGGTCCAGCCCGCAGGCAGGTAGCCGTTCAGAGGGTCGTGGGCGCTGGTCTGGTCGGTGACCATGTCGGGGCGTACGCCACGCTTGACCAGCTCTGGCAGGATTTCGGCGGCGTTGCCATGCAGGGCGATGGAAATGGCCTTGCCTTCGCCGGTGTATTTGGCGATACGCGCCAGAGCGTCGTCGAGATCAGTGGCCTGCTCGTCGACGTAGCGGGTTTCCAGGCGGAAGTCGATGCGGCTCTGCTGGCATTCGATGTTCAGCGAGCAGGCGCCGGCCAGGGTAGCCGCCAATGGCTGGGCGCCGCCCATGCCGCCGAGGCCTGCGGTGAGTACCCACTTGCCTTTCAGGCTGCCACCGTAGTGCTGGCGACCGGCTTCGACGAAGGTTTCATAAGTGCCCTGGACGATGCCCTGGCTGCCGATGTAGATCCAGCTGCCGGCGGTCATCTGGCCGTACATGGCCAGGCCTTTGGCGTCCAGTTCGTTGAAGTGCTCCCAGTTGGCCCAGTGCGGCACCAGGTTGGAGTTGGCAATCAGCACGCGCGGGGCATTGCTGTGGGTCTTGAACACGCCGACCGGCTTGCCCGACTGCACCAGCAGGGTTTCGTCGTCTTCCAGGCGGGTCAGGGTTTCGACGATCTTGTCGTAGCATTCCCAGTTACGCGCGGCGCGGCCGATACCGCCGTACACCACCAGTTCTTTCGGGTTTTCCGCAACCTGTGGGTCGAGGTTGTTCATCAGCATGCGCAGTGGCGCTTCGGTCAGCCAGCTTTTGGCGGTCAGCTTGTTGCCACGTGGGGCACGGATTTCAACGTCACGGTATTTGTTGTTGTCGGTCACGGGAAAGGTCCTCTGCGGTCGTCCGCGGGCGGGTATGTCGTGGTCAATATACAAACACACCTTTACTTGTATGTACAAGCATGGACAACCAAAATAATTGGACCTTGCCGTTCCTGGCTTGAGTTGTGTGGCGGCGCATAGATCGAGCGCCGCCCGCGCGGCGCTTCGCGGGGCAAGCCCGCTCCCACATCTGTTTCGGGCCAATCATTCCTGAGTCAGGTGGGTTGCAGCCTTGGTGCATGGCTGCAAATCGGGGAGCTGCCCTTGTGCAACCCTGGATATCAAACAAAACATACAGGGCGGGCAGCAGTGACTTCCCAGGAGAAACTGGCCCGAAACAAATGTGGGAGCGGGCTTGCCCCGCGAAGCGCCGCGCGGGCGGCGCTCGATCTCACAGGCGATGAAAATGTATCGCCAAGCCCATCAGCGAGAAATGAGCTCAATCAAGCAAAACCGCCCCTGAACCTCCAACCCAAGCAACTCATCGTTGCCCTCCAGGCGCAGGCAGTCATACAACCCCAACCGCTGCACCTCACGCCCCGCCATGGTCACTTCCACGTGGCTGCTGGCAGCAAACAACAGCACCGTCGACGCCGAGCTGTACAAGCGGTTTGTGCCATCGAACCACTGCAACCGCGCCCGGTACCGCTGCGGTGCATAGATCAGGTTGAAATCGCGGATCGCCCCACCCAGCAGCGTGCAGCTGACCTGGCTCTCACCGCCGAAGGCAAAGGCATCGAACGGCAGCAACGGCCGGCTGGGTTGGTCATCGACCAACAGCCGCATGCCATCGCCCTGCAGCACTGTGATGATCCGCTGGTAACCGGCGAAGGTGGAAAAGCCGCCAGACTCTTCGATATCGGCAATCGACAGGCGCCAGCCAAAACCGTCCAGGCCCTCACCACTGTCGCGGGTGATCTCTTCGGTGAAACCGCCACCGTTCTTCCACGGCATGCGCGGGTAATCCTGCGCGCGCAACAACTGCAACTGGCTCATTTGCTGAAACGTCCTTCCAGGCGATGACGGGAACCGGGGTGGATCAGCCGTGCAGCGGTCACCGGCTGGCGACCGGACCAGGTACGGCGGCGAATGAGCAGGCATGGTTCGCCCCGCTCGATCTGCAGCAGGCGACATTCTTCCGGCTCTGCCACGATGGCTTCGACCACGTGCTCACCCTCGGTCAGCGGCGCTACCTGGGACAGGTAGGCATATGGCGTCTGCCGGGTGAAATCCTGCTTGAGGTAGTCGGGTGCGATCGCGGCGTTGACGTAGCGGTCCTCGATCTGCACCGGCACACCGTTCTCGAAATGCACGATCAGCGAGTGGAACACTCGCTGGCCTTCGCGCATGTCCAGGGCCAGGGCCCGTTCGGAACCGGCTGCTTCCTCGGTGAGCGTGATCACCTGGCAGCTATGCTGATGGCCGCGTGCGGCAATTTCATCGGCAATGTTGTTGACTTCGAACAACGCCGAACGGCCCTTGGGCTCGGCTACGAAAGTGCCAACCCCTTGCATGCGCACCAGCAGGCCTTCGGCCGTGAGTTCGCGCAGGGCACGGTTGATGGTCATGCGGCTGAAACCCAGTTCGTTGACCAGTTCACTCTCCGAGGGGACCCGGTGATGGGGTGGCCAGCTGCCGTTGTCGATCTGCTGGATGATCATCTGTTTGACCCGGGCGTACAGCGGCGCCGGGCCCTCGCCCATCTGGGCAACCAGCGCGGAGACAGGAGGTGTCGGCACGGCGTTGGATCCTTGTGCGTATGGAATGAGCGGTAGCTTGCCGCAGTTTACCCGGCAGGCAAACGCCTGTATATGTATATACAAGTTAACAATAACAGGATTTCACCGATGTCCGCCTATTTCGCCGAACGCGCCCTGCTACCTACGGGCTGGGCCCGCCATGTCCGTATCGAGGTCGCCAGCGATGGCCATGTGACCCGCATCGAGCCGGACGCTTCGGCCGAAGGCGCCGAGCGCCTGGCAGGCCCGTTGCTGCCCGGTATGCCCAACTTGCACTCACATGCCTTCCAGCGTGCCATGGCGGGCTTGGCGGAAGTCGCCGGCAACCCCAACGACAGCTTCTGGACCTGGCGCGACCTGATGTACCGCCTGGTCGGGCAGATCACCCCGGACCAGTTGCAGGTCATCGCCCGCCAGCTGTATATCGAAATGCTCAAGGCCGGCTACACCTCGGTGGCCGAATTCCATTACGTACACCACGACCAGGCAGGCACGGCCTACGCCGACCCGGCCGAGCTGTCCCGCCGCATCAGCACGGCCGCGGCCGACAGTGGCATTGGCCTGACCCTGTTGCCGGTGCTGTACAGCTACGCCGGGTTCGGCGGCCAGGCACCGAACGACGGGCAGCGGCGCTTCATCAACACCACCGAACAGTACCTGCAACTGCAAACGCAGCTGGCCCCGCTGCTGGCCGCGCAACCTGCGCAGCAACTGGGCCTGTGCTTCCACTCGCTGCGTGCCGTGACGCCGGGGCAGATCGCCGAAGTGCTGGCGGCCAGCGACAAACAATGCCCGGTGCATATCCATATCGCCGAGCAGCAAAAGGAGGTGAACGACTGCCTGGCCTGGAGCGGCCTGCGCCCGCTGCAATGGTTGTACGAGCATGTGGATGTGGACCGTCGCTGGTGCCTGGTGCATGCCACCCATGCCGAGCCGGATGAAGTCACCGCCATGGCCCACAGTGGCGCGGTGGCCGGGTTGTGCCTGACCACCGAGGCCAACCTGGGCGACGGGATTTTCCCGGCGGTGGACTTCCTGGCCCAGGGCGGGCACATTGGCATCGGCTCGGACAGCCATGTGTCACTAAGCGTGGTGGAAGAACTGCGCTGGCTGGAATATGGCCAGCGGCTGCGGGACCAACGACGCAACCGCTTGTACCGTGGCGACCAGCCGATGGTCGGGCGCACGCTGTACGACGCCGCGCTGGCGGGCGGTGCACAGGCACTGGGCCAAGCGGTCGGTGAACTGGCCGTGGGCAAGCGCGCCGACTGGCTGGTACTGGATGGACAAGACCCTTACATCGCCATGGCGGATGGCGATGCCATTCTCAACCGCTGGCTGTTTGCTGGCGGGGATCGCCAGGTGCGCGATGTGATGGTGAATGGGCAATGGGTGGTGCGCCAGGGGCGGCATGCCCAGGAAGAGGAAAGCGCGCGGGCGTTTGCCGGGGTGCTGCGGCAGCTCTTGGGGTGAGCGTATTGGGGCTGCTTTGCAGCCCTTTCGCGGCACAAGGCCGCTCCTACAGGGGAACGCGTATCCCTGTAGGAGCGGCCTTGTGCCGCGAAAGGGCCGCAAAGCGGCCCCAAAAATCAGTGCATTTTTACGATTTGCTGATCGGACGCCCGCCAGATAAGCCGGCTGGTGTCATACCCCTGCTGGCGTGCCTTGGCCAGCAGGTGCTCGCGCTCCCAGGCCGGCAACGTCGGCGTGCGTGACAGTATCCACAGGTACTTGCGGTCCGGGCTGCCGACCACTGCCGTGCGGTAGCGATCGTCCACGTACAGAATCCAGTATTCGCCCCGCGCCACGCCAGGCACCAGCCTGGTGAACCAGTTATCGAACTCTACCCACAGCTTGTCGGTGTGCCCCGGCTCCTGGATGCTTGCGTGCCCCTCGGCACGCAGCCACTCATCACCCATGGTGCGGCAGCGGTTGAGCACACCAAACGTGCCATCAGGCTTGAGGTTGTAATGCGCCTCGGATTGCTCGCAGCCGGTCTGGTAGCGCATGGGCAGGCGCGCCAGCTCGAACCATTTGCCCTGGTAGCGCTTGAGGTCGACGTTGCCAGCGGTCTTCGGCGCCAGCGGGTCGTGCACGGAGCCTGCACAACCGCCCAGCAGCAATGCCAGGCATACCCCCATCAGCAGGTACAGACGCCTCATTTGAGGCCCTGCCCTGAATACATCAGCACCTTGTCAGCCGCGTACTGCACGCTGATGAAGCTCTTCTCGTCCCCCCAGGTGCAGCTGCTCATGCCCAGCGCGCCAGAGCACTCGGTCGGCGTACCGAGCAACTGCTCGACCTCGGCCTTGTTCATACCGGCCTTGATCTTGGAATAGTTTTCCTGGTTGATCTTGCTGCAGGCAGTCAGGACGACGCACAGCGACAACAGGGCGAGGGAACGCAACGACATGAAGGACACTCCTGAAGAGGGGAAACAGGCGAGTGGCCTGCAGTGACCTTCGACGGGAAAATCCCTCCCAGGTTCCCTGCCCTACCCACTTTACCCCTACACCATTGGTCGGATGGCCACTACTGTGCGATTAATCACAAAGCATTAATCACTTCCCAATAAAAAGGCCGCACCTTTGCAGGTGCGGCCTCGCATCGCGATGGCCTGCGCAGCAGGCCCGGTGGGCATCAGAACCTGGACCCAGGCTCCAGCAAAAAGTCCATCTCTTCGCTGGTGCTTGGCCGCTCAAGCGCCAGGTTGCGGTGCGGGAAGCGGCCAAATCGGGCAATCACCCGCTGGTGCTGCTCGGCATAGTCCAGGAAGCCTTCGAACAGCCGCCGGCTGGCTTCGGGCTGCTCGTCCAGCAACAACTGATAGCGCTCGACACACAGGTTCTGCCAGTCCAGCACCTCGGCATGCTCCAGCACCAGCAGCACGAACACACGCTGTATCGGCAGCAACTGGTAGTCCCAGCCCTTCTGCAGGCCCTGCATCGCCACCACCTGGGCGCGCCGGTCGCCCTCGAAGGCGCGCGGCGTGTCGCGGTAGATCATGCGCGGCAACTGGTCCAGCAAGATCAACAGGCCCAGCCAGCCCTGCGGGCTTTGCTGCCATTCATCGAGCCCGCCCGCCAAGGCGTGCTCGACCAGGTCGCCAAACAGCGCATGGGCATCGGCATCGTGGTGCTTGCCGAACCACAGCGTGCTCTTCTCGTCAGCCACGGCCTGGGCACTGGTGCCCCAACCGAACCACCATTCCAGCAACGGCTGCCAAGGTGCGAGCATGACTTACTCCTTGTGGTAGGCGGTGACGCGCTCTACTTCTTCCTTCGAGCCAAGGATCACCGACACGCGCTGGTGCAGGCTCTCTGGCTTGATGTCGAGGATGCGATCGTAACCGTTGGTAGAGGCGCCGCCTGCCTGTTCGATAATGAACGACATCGGGTTGGCTTCGTACATCAGGCGCAGCTTGCCCGGCTTGCTTGGCTCGCGGGCGTCACGTGGGTACATGAACAGACCGCCACGGGTCAGGATGCGGTGCACATCGGCCACCATCGAGGCGATCCAGCGCATGTTGTAGTTCTTTTTCAGCGGGCCGGTTTCGCCGGCCAGCAGTTCGCCCACGTAGCGTTGTACCGGGGCTTCCCAGTGACGCTGGTTGGACATGTTGATGGCGAATTCGGCGGTGGTTGCCGGCACCTGGATGTTTTCGTGGGTCAGGACGAAGCTGCCCAGTTCACGGTCCAGGGTGAAGCCCTTGACGCCGTTGCCCAAGGTCAGGATCAGCATGGTCTGCGGGCCGTAGATGGCGTAACCGGCGGCGACCTGCTCGGTGCCTGGCTGCAGGAAGGCTTCTTCGTTGAGGCTTTCGTTCTGGCTCAGGTACTGGTTAGGGCAACGCAGCACCGAGAAGATGGTACCGACCGAGACGTTGACGTCGATGTTCGAAGAACCGTCCAATGGGTCGAAGACCAGCAGGTACGCACCTTTCGGGTACTTGCCCGGAATCTGGTAGGCGTTGTCCATTTCTTCGGAGGCCATGCCGGCCAGGTGGCCGCCCCACTCGTTGGCTTCCAGCAGGATATCGTTGGAAATCACGTCCAGTTTCTTCTGGACTTCGCCCTGCACGTTTTCAGTGCCCATGCTGCCCAGCACGCCACCGAGGGCGCCTTTGGACACGTGATGGCTGATTTCCTTGCACGCACGCGCCACCACTTCGATCAGGAAGCGCAGATCGGCAGGGGTATTGTTGCTGCGGGTCTGCTCAATCAGATAGCGACTCAGGGTAACGCGGGACATGTATGGCTCCGAAAGGATTGTGGGAGTAAAAACCCCCGCAGTTTACAGGGAGAGTGGCAGGCTAGCGAGCAATGAGACTCGCCACGGCTCTCAGACGGCACAATAGGTCGCTAGTTCAGCCTGCGCCAGGCCGGCTGTCGAGTGAAGCTGCTTTACAGTCCAATCGCGGGGCAAGCCCGCTCCCACAGGTTTGCGCTGCCTTCAAGACAACGCAGATCCTGTGGGAGCGAGCTTGCCCCGCGAATGGGCCGCAACCCGGACCCACATGCTCAATCCAGTGCCTTCCAGATCTCGGTCGCATATTCGCGAATGGTCCGGTCCGACGAGAACCAGCCCATCCGCGCCGTGTTCAGCACGGCCATACGCCACCACTCCTGCGGTGTGTGCCACAGTTCTTCGACCCGCCGCTGGGCATCCCAGTAGGCATCGAAGTCGGCACACACCAGGAAGCGGTCATAGGCCACCAGCCCGTCGATCAACCCGGTGTAGCGTGATGGGTCGTCTGGCGAGAACACACCACTGCGAATCGCCTGCAACACGTCGCTCAAGCGGCTGGAAGCGGCTATGGCGGCGTTTGCACCAAAATCACCGGCACGCTTGCGCGCCTCGACCTGCTGCGCAGTCAGGCCAAAGATGAACATGTTGTCGGCACCCACCTGTTCGCACATTTCCACGTTGGCACCGTCCAGGGTGCCGATGGTCAGCGCGCCGTTCAGGCCGAACTTCATGTTGCTGGTACCGGAGGCTTCATAACCTGCGGTGGAAATCTGCTCGGACAGGTCGGCCGCCGGGATGATGCTTTCGGCCAGGCTGACGTTGTAGTTAGGCAGGAACACCACCTTGAGCAGACCGCGCACGGTCGGGTCATTGTTCACCACCCGGGCAATGTCGTTGGCCAGCTTGATGATCAGCTTGGCCTGGTGGTAACTGGCCGCAGCCTTGCCGGCGAAGATCTTCACCCGCGGCACCCAGCTGGTGCCGGGATCGTTGCGAATGGCCTGATACAGCGCCACGGTGTGCAGCAGGTTGAGCAGCTGGCGCTTGTACTCGTGGATACGCTTGACCTGCACATCGAACAGCGCTTCAGGGTTCACCGTGACACCAATGCGGTCCTGGATGATGCTGGCCAGGGCACGCTTGCTGTGCAGCCGTTGAGCAGCGAACTGCTTGCGGAAACTGGCCTTGTCGGCAAATGGCACCAGGCCAACCAGAAGCCCTTCAGGGTCGTCCTTGAGTTCCGGCCCGAGCGCTTCGACCAGCATCTCGGTCAGCTGAGGGTTTGACTGGTACAGCCAGCGGCGAAAGGTAATGCCGTTGGTCTTGTTGTTGATCCGTTGCGGGTAGAGCTTGTGCAGCTCGGAAAACACCGTGCTCTTCATCAGCTTGCTGTGCAGCGCGGACACACCGTTGACGCTGTGCGAGCCCAGAAACGCCAGGTTACCCATGCGCACCCGGCGCCCATTGTCTTCCTCGATCAGCGACACCGCGCGCAGCACGTCGAAATCGTGCAGGCCTTTGGCCCGCAATGCATCGATATGGTAGGCGTTGATCAGGTAGATGATCTGCATGTGCCGCGGCAGCATGCGCTCCATCAGGGCTACCGGCCAGGTTTCCAGGGCTTCGGGCAGCAGGGTGTGGTTGGTGTAGGCGAGCGTGCCAACAGTCAGTTCCCAGGCCTTGTCCCAGGGCAATTCATGCTGGTCCACCAGCAGCCGCATCAACTCGGCAACGGCAATCGAAGGGTGTGTGTCGTTGAGCTGGATGGCCGCCGCGTCGGGCAGGTTGAGCAGGTCCTTGTGCATGTTCAGGTGACGGCGCAGCAAGTCCTGCAGCGAAGCCGACACAAAGAAGTACTCCTGACGCAGGCGCAGTTCCTGCCCCGCCTCGGTGCTGTCGGCCGGGTACAGCACGCGCGAAATGCTCTCGGCCCGCGCCACTTCGGCCACGGCCCCCAGGTGGTCACCGGCATTGAAGCGCTCCAGGTGCAGCTCTTCCAGCGCCCGCGCACGCCACAGGCGCAGTGTGTTGACGCTGGATCCACGCCAGCCGACCACGGGCGTGTCGTAGGCCACCGCCCGCACCGTTTCGCCCGGCGACCATACTTGCCGCTGGTTGCCACTGGCATCGTTGACGGTTTCGACACTGCCGCCGAAGCTGATCGGGTAGATCACCTCAGCACGCTCGAACTCCCAAGGGTTACCGAAGTCCAGCCAGTTTTCGGTCTGTTCCTGCTGCCAGCCATCGACTACAGCCTGACGGAACAACCCATGTTCGTAGCGAATGCCGTAACCATGGGCGGCGATGCCCAGGGTGGACATGCTTTCCATGAAGCACGCAGCCAGGCGGCCGAGACCCCCGTTACCCAGGGCGGCGTCGGGCTCGAGCAGGCGGATGCGCTCCAGGTCCACGTCCAGCCCTTCCAGCGCATCACGGGCGACGTCCAGCAGCCCCAGGTTGCTCAGGCTGTCGTACAGCAAGCGCCCGATTAGGAACTCGAGGGAGAGGTAATAGACCCGCTTCTGGCTACGACGATAGGCCAGGCGGGTGTGGTCCATCCAGTGGTCGACCATGTGGTCGCGCGCGGCCAGAGCGATGGCCTCGAACCAGTCGTGGTCGAACGCATGTTCCGGGTCCTTGCCGACCGCGTAGGTCAGCTTGTTCAGTACAGCGGCGCGAAATTCGGCCACCTCGGCGTCACGTGCTTTGGGTTCCTGAGACATGCGGCATCCTCTGGCAAGTTGACGAAAGCGGAGGGAGATTGATCAGACTAGACCCTTCGACAGGGAGTGACAGTGACTGTTCGCAGTTTTCATGCCGACTCTGCGAATCCGGCAAAAGGTTGTTCATAAATTGAGCAATTCCGGTATCATCGCGCGCCCCAAGACCGTGATCCACCCTATAAAGATGAAAACGACCCTGATCGCCGCCGCCGAAGTCGACCGCCTGGAGACTTGGCAGCGCTACGCCAGCCACATGTGCCACGGCTGCCATTCGACCTGCTGCACCCTGCCGGTAGAGGTGAAGATCAAGGATCTGATCCGTATCGGCGTGGTGGACGAGTTCGAGAAAGACGAACCCCCCAAAAACGTGGCTAAACGCTTGCAGAAGGAAGGCATCATCGAGCGCTTCAACCAGAAGTCAGGGATCTTCACCCTGACCCGGATGAGCAACGATGACTGCATGTATCTGGATCGTAAAAGCCGGCTGTGCACCATTTATGACAAGCGCCCGGATACCTGCCGCAACCACCCCAAGGTCGGGCCGCGGCCGGGGTATTGCGCCTATAAGCCCAAGGTGGTCGGGCGCTGATCGTCAGGCTTCAAGGGCCTCTTCGCGGGCAAGCCCGCGAAGGGGCCAA
The DNA here is from genome assembly GCF_021283425.1 of Pseudomonas sp. NMI542_15. NCBI lineage: Bacteria > Pseudomonadati > Pseudomonadota > Gammaproteobacteria > Pseudomonadales > Pseudomonadaceae > Pseudomonas > Pseudomonas sp. NMI542_15. The sequence goes on from NZ_JAJSRO010000003.1 coordinate 118,289, forward strand.
CACAAATCCTGAAGGCATAAAAAAACGCCCCCGGCCTTTCGACCGGGGGCGTTTTCATTCAGCCAAAGCTAACTTAGCTGTTCTTGGCTTTCTTGGCAGCGCGGGTACGCTCGCTTTCGTCCAGGATCTTCTTGCGAAGACGGATGGACTTCGGCGTTACTTCGCACAGCTCGTCTTCCTGGATGTATTCCAGAGCCTGTTCCAGGGTGAAGCGAACAGGCGGAACCAGGGCGATGACTTCGTCTTTACCCGAAGCACGCATGTTGTCGAGCTTCTTGCCCTTGGTAGGGTTGACGCCCAGGTCGTTGTCGCGGCTGTTCTGGCCGATGATCTGACCGTTGTAGATCTCCTGACCGTGCTCGACAAACAGCTTGCCACGCGCCTGCAGGGTTTCCAGCGAGTAGGTCAGCGCCTTGCCGGTTTCGACCGAAACCAGTACGCCGTTCTGACGGCCGGACATGTGGCCGGACTTCACAGCGTCATAGCGGTCGAAGATCGAGGTCAGGATGCCTGCACCGTTGGTCAGGGTCAGGAACTGGTTACGGAAACCGATCAGACCACGCGCCGGGATGTTGTATTCCAGGCGAACACGGCCCTTGCCATCCGGGACCATGTTGGTCAGGTCGCCTTTACGCAGACCCATTTCTTCCATGACCTTGCCCTGGGATTCTTCAGGGATGTCGATGGTGACGTTTTCGAACGGCTCTTGCTTGACGCCGTCTACTTCGCGAATGATTACTTCTGGGCGGCCCAGGGCCAGCTCGAAGCCTTCGCGACGCATGGTTTCGATCAGTACCGACAGGTGCAGCTCGCCACGGCCCGAGACCTTGAACTTGTCTGGGGAATCGGTTTCTTCAACGCGCAGGGCTACGTTGTACAGCAGCTCTTTGTCCAGACGGTCCTTGATGTTACGGCTGGTGACGAACTTGCCTTCCTTGCCGCAGAACGGCGAGTCGTTGACCTGGAAGGTCATCGAAACGGTTGGCTCGTCAACGGTCAGCGGCTTCATCGCCTCAACGGCGGTCGGGTCGCACAGGGTGTCGGAGATGAACAGCTCGTCGAAACCGCTGATGCAAACGATGTCGCCAGCCTGGGCTTCTTCAACGTCGACGCGGTGCAGGCCGTGGTGACCCATCAGCTTGAGGATACGGCCGTTACGCTTTTTGCCGTCAGCGTCGATGGCGACAACCGGGGTATTCGGCTTGATGCGGCCACGGGCAATACGGCCAACGCCGATAACACCCAGGAAGCTGTTGTAGTCCAGTGCAGAGATCTGCATCTGGAACGGGCCGTCACGGTCAACAGCTGGCGCTGGAACGTGGTCGATGACAGCCTGGTACAGGGCAGTCATGTCTTCGCCCATTTCGGTGTGGTCCAGACCGGCAATGCCGTTCAGGGCCGAAGCGTAGACCACTTTGAAGTCCAGCTGCTCGTCGGTAGCGCCGAGGTTGTCGAACAGGTCGAAGATCTGGTCCAGAACCCAATCAGGACGCGCGCCCGGGCGGTCAACCTTGTTGATCACGACGATTGGCTTCAGGCCAGCTTCGAAAGCCTTCTTGGTTACGAAGCGGGTTTGCGGCATAGGGCCGTCTTGAGCGTCGACCAGCAGCAGCACGGAATCGACCATCGACATTACACGCTCAACCTCGCCACCGAAGTCGGCGTGGCCGGGGGTGTCGACGATGTTGATGTGGTAGCCGTTCCAGTTGATGGCGGTGTTTTTCGCCAGAATGGTAATACCGCGCTCTTTTTCCTGGTCGTTGGAGTCCATGACGCGCTCGTCGTTGAGCTCGTTACGCTCCAGAGTGCCGGACTGACGCAGGAGTTTGTCGACCAGGGTGGTTTTACCATGGTCAACGTGGGCGATGATGGCGATGTTACGCAGATTTTCGATCACAAGTGTATCTCGATCAGAGGATTCGGTTGCCGCCCAGTGTAGGCGGCCAATATGTACTGTTTAAGGCTCAGCGGGCCCGGTGGTCGGGAGGGCGATGGCGGATACTGCCGCCATACAGCCCCGGCGTCTTATGTCGGACGATAAACACGCACATTGGCATGTCCCTCACTGAGCAGATGGTGTGCGTGCAAACGGCTCATCACACCCTTGTCGCAATACAGCAAGTACTGGCGCGTGGGGTCCAGGTGCTTGAACTTGCTGTTGATGGCATAAAACGGCATGGCCTGGACTTCGATACCGTCCAGCACCAGGGGTTCGTCTTCCTGGGCATCGGGGTGACGAATGTCGATGACGATCTGGCCCGACAGCGCCTCGGCCACTTCCTCGATTTCGACATCCTTGCCCAGCTCGTCGATCACATGGTCGATGGAGATCAGCTTGGCGCGCTCCAGGGCGCGCTCCAGCACGGCCATGTCGAACTGCTTCTCTTCATGCTCCATGCGGTGGCGCTTGGCGTGAGTGGTCGGGTTTACCGAAATCACGCCGCAGTATTCTGGCATGTGCTTGGCGAAGTCGGCGGTGCCGATTTCGGTGGCCTGGTCGATGATGTCCTGCTTGTGGCTGGCCAGCAGCGGGCGCAGCACCAGCTTGTCGGTGGCCGAGTCGATGATCGACAGGTTCGGCAGGGTCTGGCTGGACACCTGGGAAATGGCCTCGCCCGTGACCAGGGCATCGATTTCCAGGCGGTCAGCCATGTGCGCGGCACCGCGCAGCATCATGCGCTTGAGGGTCACGCCCATGTAGCTGTTGTCGACCTTGTTGAGGATCTCGCCGACCACTTCTTCGAACGGCACGCTGATGAACAGCACGCGCTGGCTGCTGCCGTACTTCTTCCACAGGTAGTGGGCCACTTCCATAACGCCCAGCTCGTGGGCACGGCCGCCAAGGTTGAAGAAGCAGAAGTGGGTCATCAGGCCACGGCGCATCATCTGGTAGGCTGCCACGGTGGAGTCGAAGCCACCGGACATCAGTACCAAGGTCTGCTCCAGGGCGCCCAGCGGGTAGCCGCCGATCCCCTGGTGCTGGTTGTGGATCACGTACAGGCGCTGGTTGCGGATTTCGATGCGCACCAGCACTTCAGGCTTCTTCAGCTCGATGCCGGCCGCGCCACACTGTTGGCGCAGCTGGCTGCCGACGTAACGGTCGACGTCCATCGAGGTGAAGTCATGGTGGCCCCCGCGCTTGCAGCGCACGGCAAAGTGCTTGCCGGCCAGCAGGTGGCCGAAGTGCTGCTTGCACTTGGCAACGATGTCATCGAAGTCACCCAGCGGGTATTCCTCTACCTGCAGGAAATGGGTGATACCCGGGGTGCAGGTGAGGCGTTCGATCATCTCGCGCTGGACTTTTTCGTCTTCGATGCGGGTGACCACTTCGAGATTGTCCCAGACACCATCGACCGCGAGCTCAGGATCGAGGTCCTTGAGCACGTTGCGGATGTTCTTGGCGAGCTGACGGATGAAGCGCTTGCGCACCGGCCGGCTCTTGATGGTGATTTCTGGGAAGACTTTGACGATAAGTTTCATTGGTTAACAGCGCGCGCAGGGCCTGCCGAAAATGTGGGGCGCGAATTATAGCGGAAACTGCTCAGGATTTGACCAACTTTTGTACAGAAGGTTGGATTTATATTGCCTGTACTGGCCTCCTCGCCGGCAAGCCAGCTCCCACAGGACTTCGGCGGGCCTCAAGACCTGCGCCCTCTCAGTGGGAGCTGGCTTGCCGGCGATGAGGCCCTTAAAGGAAGCACACAGCCAACCAATGCACCCTATTGGTGCGTTGATGCCAAAAACCGCATCGTAAGGGTGCACTTTTCCCCGCCAACCCACCGCCAAATGCCCGCAAACGCCTGCTTTTATCCCACCCTCGCCATTTTCGGGCACTGGCATGCAATTTGCTCCCTTGTGAGGCAGGTAAGCTTGGCCGACTATCCGCGCCCGGCAACACCCTTTTTCCAGGGCAGCGGCCCACCGCGCTCTAGACCATCCGGAGGACAACATGTCGAAGTCGGTTCAACTCATCAAAGATCATGACGTCAAGTGGATTGATCTGCGTTTCACGGACACCAAAGGCATTCAGCACCACGTGACCATGCCGTCGCGTGATGCGCTGGACGAAGACTTCTTCGAAGTCGGCAAGATGTTCGACGGCTCCTCCATCGCTGGCTGGAAAGGTATCGAAGCGTCCGACATGATCCTGATGCCGGTCGACGACACCGCCGTGCTGGACCCGTTCACCGAAGAACCAACCCTGATCATCACCTGCGACATCGTCGACCCGTCGAGCATGCAGGGCTACGATCGCGACCCACGTGCGATCGCCAAGCGCGCCGAAGAGTACCTGAAGAGCACCGGCATCGGTGACACCGTATTCGCAGGCCCGGAGCCAGAGTTCTTCATCTTCGACGAAGTGAAGTTCCACTCGGACATCTCCGGCTCGATGTTCAAGATCTTCTCCGAGCAAGGCTCGTGGATGACCGGCGCTGACGTGGAAGGCGGCAACAAAGGCCACCGTCCAGGCGTGAAAGGCGGCTACTTCCCTGTTCCGCCGTTCGACCACGACCACGAAATCCGTACTGCCATGTGCAACGCACTGGAAGAAATGGGTCAGACCGTTGAAGTTCACCACCACGAAGTGGCGACTGCCGGCCAGAACGAAATCGGCGTCAAGTTCAACACCCTGGTGAAGAAAGCTGACGAAGTACAGGCCCTGAAATACGTCGTGCACAACGTTGCCGACGCTTACGGCCGTACCGCTACCTTCATGCCGAAGCCACTGTACGGCGACAACGGTTCGGGCATGCACGTGCACATGTCGATCTGGAAAGACGGCAAGAACACCTTCTCGGGTGAAGGCTATGCCGGCCTGTCCGACACCGCCCTGTACTTCATCGGCGGTATCATCAAGCACGGTAAGGCCCTGAACGGCTTCACCAACCCGTCGACCAACTCCTACAAGCGTCTGGTCCCAGGCTTCGAAGCTCCGGTAATGCTGGCCTACTCGGCTCGCAACCGTTCCGCCTCGATCCGTATTCCTTACGTCGGCAGCCCGAAAGCCCGCCGTATCGAAGCACGCTTCCCGGACCCATCGGCCAACCCGTACCTGGCCTTCGCGGCCCTGCTGATGGCCGGCCTGGACGGCATCCAGAACAAGATTCACCCAGGCGATGCTGCCGACAAGAACCTGTACGACCTGCCACCAGAAGAGGCCAAGGACATTCCGCAAGTCTGCGGCAGCCTGAAAGAAGCCCTGGAAGAGCTGGACAAAGGCCGTGCGTTCCTGACCAAGGGCGGCGTGTTCTCCGACGACTTCATCGATGCCTTCATCGAACTGAAGTCGGAAGAAGAGATCAAGGTCCGTACCTTCGTGCACCCGCTGGAATACGAGCTGTACTACAGCTGCTGATCTGATCGCCGCTTCGCGCCGATGACATGATCAAGACGGCCTCCTTCGGGAGGCCGTTTTCGTTTGCGCCACACGCAGAACCCTCGCCCGCCACGCTATGCTCTATCTTGGTGCAAGATTGAGTACAGTGCCCCGATTTGCTCCCCAATCTGGTTCACATTAAACGTTTCATCAAGACTTTCTGATCCGAATTTGCGCAGATCCAGGCCTTTATCGGCAAATCCCGCTTCTTTTCGGAGCTTTGGTTTGTTTCTTGCATTTTTTCTGCGGAGAGACACGCATCAGCCGATGCACCCCGAGCCCGGCCCTGGCCAAAGAAATGCCAGGCAAGCGCCAAAAGAGGTCAACGACGCCTTATGACCATCAGCGATGCGCAGCACCGTCTGCTTCTGGACAACCTGACCACCGCCACGTTGCTGCTCAACGCCGAGCTGCGCCTGGAATACATGAACCCGGCCGCGGAAATGCTGCTGGCCGTCAGTGGTCAACGTAGCCATGGGCAGTTCATCAGCGAGCTGTTTACCGAATCGGCCGAGGCGCTCAGCTCGTTGCGCCAGGCCGTCGAGCAGGCGCACCCGTTCACCAAGCGCGAAGCGCAGCTCACCTCGCTGACCGGGCAGACCATCACCGTGGACTATGCGGTAACGCCCATCCTCAACCTGGGCCAGACCCTGCTGTTGCTGGAGGTGCACCCCCGCGACCGGCTGTTGCGCATCACCAAGGAAGAGGCCCAACTGAGCAAGCAGGAAACCACCAAGATGCTGGTGCGCGGCCTGGCCCACGAAATCAAGAACCCCCTTGGCGGCATTCGCGGCGCGGCCCAGTTGCTGGCCCGCGAGCTACCCGAAGAAGGCCTGCGCGACTACACCAACGTAATCATCGAAGAGGCCGACCGCCTGCGCAACCTGGTCGACCGCATGCTCGGCTCGAACAAACTGCCATCGCTGGCCATGACCAACATCCACGAAGTGCTGGAGCGGGTCTGCAGCCTGGTCGACGCCGAAAGCCAGGGCTGCATCACTTTGGTGCGCGATTACGACCCAAGCCTGCCGGACGTGCTGATCGACCGCGAGCAGATGATCCAGGCCGTGCTCAACATCGTGCGTAACGCCATGCAGGCGATCAGTTCGCAGAACGAACTGCGCCTGGGCCGCATCACCCTGCGCAGCCGCGCCTTGCGCCAGTTCACCATCGGCCATGTTCGCCATCGCCTGGTCGCGCGGGTGGAGATCATCGATAACGGCCCGGGCATTCCACCGGAACTGCAAGACACCCTCTTCTATCCCATGGTCAGTGGCCGCCCGGACGGTACCGGGCTGGGCCTGGCCATTACCCAGAACATCATCAGCCAGCACCAGGGCCTGATCGAGTGCGAAAGCCACGCAGGCCACACCGCCTTCTCGATCTACCTGCCCCTGGAACAAGGAGCCACCGCCTCATGAGCCGAAGTGAAACCGTATGGATCGTCGACGATGATCGCTCCATCCGCTGGGTCCTGGAAAAAGCCCTGCAACAAGAAGGCATGACCACCCAGAGCTTCGACAGCGCAGATGGCGTGATGGGCCGCCTGGCACGCCAGCAGCCGGACGTGATCATTTCCGACATCCGCATGCCGGGCGCCAGCGGTCTTGACCTGCTGGCACAGATCCGCGAACACCACCCGCGCCTGCCGGTCATCATCATGACCGCCCATTCCGACCTCGACAGCGCCGTGGCGTCGTACCAGGGCGGTGCTTTCGAGTACCTGCCCAAGCCGTTCGATGTGGACGAGGCCGTCTCGCTCGTCAAGCGCGCCAACCAGCATGCCCAAGAGCAGCAAGGCCTGGATGTGCCACAAAATCTGGCACGCACCCCGGAGATCATCGGTGAAGCCCCGGCAATGCAAGAGGTGTTCCGCGCCATCGGCCGCCTTAGCCATTCCAACATCACCGTACTGATCAACGGCGAGTCCGGCACCGGCAAAGAGCTGGTCGCCCATGCCCTGCACCGTCACAGCCCGCGTGCGGCGTCGCCTTTCATTGCCCTGAACATGGCGGCCATCCCCAAGGACTTGATGGAGTCCGAGCTGTTCGGCCATGAAAAAGGGGCTTTCACCGGTGCTGCCAACCTGCGCCGGGGCCGCTTTGAACAGGCCGATGGCGGCACCTTGTTCCTCGACGAAATCGGTGACATGCCTGCCGATACCCAGACCCGCCTGCTGCGGGTACTGGCCGATGGCGAGTTCTATCGCGTTGGCGGGCATGTGCCGGTCAAGGTCGACGTGCGCATCATTGCTGCGACTCACCAGAACCTGGAGTCGCTGGTGCAGGCGGGCAAGTTCCGTGAGGACTTGTTCCACCGCCTGAACGTGATCCGCATCCACATTCCGCGGCTGGCCGACCGTCGCGAGGATATCCCTGCCCTCGCCCGCCACTTCCTTGCCCGGGCCGCTCAGGAGCTGGCCGTCGAGCCGAAGATTCTGAAACCGGAAACCGAAGAGTTCATCCGCAACCTGCCATGGCCGGGCAATGTGCGGCAGATGGAAAACACCTGCCGCTGGATCACCGTGATGGCCTCCAGCCGCGAGGTGCTGATTGGCGACCTGCCCCCCGAGCTGCTGAACCTGCCACAGGATGCTGCACCGGTCACCAACTGGGAGCAGGCCCTGCGCCAGTGGGCCGACCAGGCGCTGGCACGCGGGCAGTCGAACCTGCTGGACAGCGCGGTGCCGAGTTTTGAACGGATCATGATCGAGACGGCGCTCAAGCACACCGCCGGACGGCGCCGGGATGCGGCGCTGTTGCTGGGTTGGGGGCGTAATACCCTGACGCGCAAGATCAAGGAGCTGGGGATGAACGTGGCGGGTGGGGATGACGAGGAAGGTGACGAGCACTGACTTATCGGTAAACCCGTAATCTCCCGGGGCTGCTTTGCAGCCCTTTCGCGGCACAAGGCCGCTCCCACAGGGGTTCGCGTTCTCCTGTAGGAGCGGCCTTGTGCCGCGAAAGGGCCGCAAAGCGGCCCCAGCTATTTCAGCCCCGATGCACCGATCCTGTGCCCGATGCACCGCTGGAAGGCACAAACCCCCTCAAAACTCGGCCAAATCCCCCTCAAAGCCCAACATTCACGGGCTTTGCAAAATTGGCACGCCCCCTGCAATAGCTAATACATACCCAGTTTCGGGGGCCCTGGTACAGGCAGGCCGGGTGAACCTCTCTTTTATTCGCAGCACCGCCCGTTTTGGGGACCTCGGTACAGGCAGGCCGGGTCATCCCCCCTTTATACGCAGTAACCCCTTTTGGGGACCCTGGTACAGGCAGGCCGGGATATCCCCTCTTTTATTCGTGCAGTTTCACCTGTACCCGCCAACGCCCATCGTCCTCTGCACCGGCCCACTCGCCGTGCAGGGGACGCGCGGCAATCACCGTCAGCAACAACCCTTCCTGACTCTTCTGTACCCGCCAACTGACCGGTTTGCCCTGCAGGCTCAATTGCCCCTGCTGAGCCTTGCCCTGAGCCTGGAACAGCAGCGCAACCGTGCCTTCCACATTCTCGCCATGCAGCTTGGGTTCTTCGTTGAACCACAACGTCAGGCCATCCTGCACCACCTCCACCTGCTGCAGCTCACGCTCGTCGGGCGCGGTCAGGCGGCCGATCATCAGCCCTACCATCAAGCCGACAATCGCCAGTGACAGCATTACCCGTGGGAAGGCCTTCGAACGCACGTCCGGTTCAGGGGTAGAATGCCCGTCATCTTCACGCTTGGAGCCGTGCATGTTTCACGTCATCCTTTTTCAACCAGAAATTCCGCCGAATACCGGCAACATCATTCGCCTGTGCGCCAACAGCGGCTGCGACCTGCACCTGATCGAACCCATCAGCTTCGAACTGGATGACAAGCGCCTGCGTCGCGCGGGGCTGGATTACCATGAGTATGCCACGCTCAAGCGCCACGAGAGCCTGGCCGGATGCCTGGAAAGCCTGGGTAATCCCAGGCTGTTCGCCTTTACCACCAAAGGCTCGCACCCGTTCCATGAAGTGGCCTATCAGCCGGGCGATGCCTTCCTGTTCGGGCCAGAGAGCCGCGGGTTGCCGGCCGAGGTGCTGGACAGCCTGCCGGCCGAACAACGCCTGCGCCTGCCAATGCGGCCGGGGTGCCGTAGCCTGAACCTGTCCAATACCGTGGCGGTGACGGTGTATGAGGCCTGGCGGCAGAACGGGTTTGCCGGTAGCTGATGCATTGGCAGGGGCGGCCTCTTCGCGGGGCAAGCCCGCTCCCACATTGAACTGTGTACGCCCAACCGTTGTGGGAGCGGGCTTGCCCCGCGAAGAGGCCGGAACAGGCAACAAAAAAAGCGCCCCGAGAGGCGCTTTCTTGATACCGGCAGTGATTACTGCACAGTCGGCACTTCGCCCGCTTCCTGCATGCGCTGCATTTCTTGCGCGTACAGTGCGTCGAAGTTGACCGGCGACAGCATCAGGGCCGGGAACGAACCGCGGGTCACCAGGCTGTCCAGGGTCTCACGGGCGTAAGGGAACAGGATGTTCGGGCAGAACGCACCCAGGGTGTGGCTCATCGAAGCCGCATCCAGGTTGGCGATCAGGAAGATACCGGCCTGCTGCACTTCAGCAATGAAGGCCACTTCGTCACCGTTCTTGACGGTAACCGACAGGGTCAGCACCACTTCGTGGAAGTCACCTTCCAGAGCCTTCTGCTTGGTGTTCAGGTCCAGCGCAACGCTTGGCTCCCAGGTCTGACGGAAGATCTGCGGGCTTTTCGGGGCCTCGAACGACAGGTCGCGCACATAGATGCGCTGCAGGGAGAACTGAGGGCTGTTGTCTTCTGCAGCAGCGCCGTTGGTCTGTTGGTCAGTCATGGCAGGTCCTTATCCTAATGTTTTTGAATGCAGTGCAAATCAGGCCGCCAGCAGCGCGTCGAGCTTGCCAGCGCGCTCCAGGGCATAGAGGTCATCGCATCCACCGACGTGGGTGCTGCCGATCCAGATCTGCGGCACCGACGTACGGCCGGCCTTCTGGCTCATCTCGGCGCGAACCTGCGGCTTGCCGTCGACCTTGATTTCCTGGAAGGCCACGCCCTTGCTCTCGAGCAGGTACTTGGCGCGCATGCAGTAGGGGCAGTAGTCGCTGGAATAGACGATGACGGGCTTCATATCACTTCACCAGGGGCAGGTTATCGGCTTTCCAGCTGGAAACGCCACCGCTCAGTTTGGCAGCGGTGTAGCCAGCCTTGAGCAGTTCGCGGCAGTGGGTGCCGGACTGCTGGCCCATTGCGTCGACAACGATCAGGGTCTTCTCTTTGTGCTTTTCAAGCTCGCTCATGCGAGCGGCCAGCTTGTCCTGCGGAATGTTGATGGCACCGACGATGTGGCCAGCGGCGTATTCCTTGGCAGTACGGATGTCGATGACCAGGCCCTTGTCGGCGTTGACCAGGGCGGTCAGTTGGCCATTGCTCAGGCTCTGGCCGCCGCGGCGGATTTCGTTGAGCAGCAGCAGGACCAGCAGAACAACGAAAATCGCAACCAGGATGTAGTGATCTGTCGCGAATTGAATCAGGTGAGCAACCATCAGCGGTGTTCCAGGCGATTGAAAATGCCGGCCAGTATACACAGCCCCCCAGTACCACCAAAGCCCGACGGGCGGGCTGCAAAGGTACCTTCATGTTGCCGCATTGGCCGCGCTGGTCAGGGAACAGGACGAATATTCGCCGCAGGTGGCGTATTTGCCCTAAAATGCGTGTCTTTATCATCTTTGAACAACCGTGAGTTTGATTGATGACGAGTACGCCCAAACCCCTGGTCCTGATCATCCTGGATGGCTTCGGCCACAGTGAAATCCCCGAACACAACGCCATCTTTGCCGCCAATACGCCGGTTTATGATCGCCTGCGCGCCACCCGGCCGCATGGGCTCATTTCCGGCTCGGGCATGGATGTCGGCCTGCCGGACGGGCAGATGGGCAACTCCGAAGTCGGTCACATGAACCTGGGGGCCGGCCGCGTCGTCTACCAGGACTTCACCCGCGTCACCAAAGCCATCCGCGATGGCGAGTTCTTCGAGAACCCGGTGCTCACCGGCGCCGTGGACAAGGCAACCAGTGCCGGCAAGGCCGTTCACATTCTCGGCCTGCTGTCTGATGGCGGCGTGCACAGCCACCAGGACCACCTGGTTGCCATGGCCGAACTGGCTGCGCAGCGCGGGGCAGAAAAGATCTACCTGCACGCCTTCCTCGATGGCCGCGACACCCCGCCACGCAGCGCCCAGTCGTCCATCGAACTGATCGACGCCACCTTCGCCAGGCTGGGCAAGGGCCGCATCGCCAGCCTGATCGGCCGCTACTTTGCCATGGACCGCGACAACCGCTGGGACCGTGTCAGCGCCGCCTACAACCTGATCGTCGACAGCACCGCCGAGTACACCGCCGACACCGCCCAGGCCGGCCTGGAAGCGGCCTATGCCCGTGACGAGAGCGACGAGTTCGTCAAGGCCACGCGCATTGGCGAGGCGGTCAAGGTTGAAGATGGCGACGCCGTGATCTTCATGAACTTCCGCGCCGACCGCGCCCGCGAGCTGTCGCGTGCGTTTGTGGAAACCGACTTCAGCGAGTTCCCACGCGCCCGCCTGCCAAAACTGGCGGCCTACATCGGCCTGACCCAGTATTCGGCCAAGATCCCGGCCCCGGCGGCTTTTGCACCCTCCAGCCTGAACAATGTGCTGGGCGAGTACCTGGCCAAGAACGGCAAGACCCAGCTGCGCATCGCCGAGACCGAGAAGTACGCCCACGTTACCTTCTTCTTCTCGGGCGGGCGTGAAGAGCCGTTTGAAGGTGAAGAACGCATTCTGATCCCGTCGCCGAAGGTCGCCACCTACGACCTGCAGCCGGAGATGAACGCGCCGCAAGTGACCGATCGCATTGTCGGAGCCATTGAGCAGCAGCGTTACGATGTGATCGTGGTCAACTACGCCAACGGTGACATGGTTGGCCACACGGGCGTGTTCGAGGCGGCGGTCAAGGCAGTCGAAGCGCTGGATACCTGTGTAGGGCGCATTGTCGAAGCGCTGGACAAGGTGGACGGCGAAGCGCTGATCACCGCCGACCACGGCAACGTCGAGCAGATGGAAGACGAATGCACCGGCCAGGCGCACACCGCGCACACCACCGAGCCGGTGCCGTTCATCTATGTGGGCAAGCGCAACGTCAAGGTACGCGAAGGCGGTGTGCTGGCCGATGTGGCACCGACCATGCTGAAGCTGCTGGGGCTGGAAAAGCCGGTGGAAATGACCGGGACGTCGATCCTGATCGACGCCTGATTGGCGCCATTCGCGGGACAAGCCCGCTCCCACAACGCACTGCGTGGGTACCTGTGGGAGCGGGCTTGCCCCGCGAATGGGCCGCAAAGCGGCCCCGATCGCACATGACTTCCAGACCAACGCCCCCCTGCACCCGCAGCGAGGCGTTTTTTTTGCCTGCCCGGGCGGGCATACTAGGCCGGTCTCCATCCTTGGTACGCCAAACCCCATGCTTCGCGCCCTGATCCTACTCGCCCTGTCTTGCCTGCTCAGCCCGGCCTTTGCCGATGAGCGTGCCCAGACCCAGCAGCAACTGGACGCCACCCGCCAGGATATTGCCGAGCTCAAGAAGACGCTGGGCAAGCTCCAGGAAGAAAAGGCCGGTGTGCAAAAGGACCTCAAAGCCACCGAGACCGACATCGGCAACCTCGAAAAGCAGGTGGAGGCACTGCAGCAAGAACTAAAAAAGACCGAGGGCGATCTGGAGCGCCTTGATACCGAGAAAAAAAAACTCCAGAGCGCCCGCGTTGAACAACAACGGCTGATTGCCATACAGGCCCGCTCGGCCTACCAGAACAACGGCCGCGAGGAATACCTCAAACTGCTGCTCAACCAGCAGAACCCCGAGAAGTTCGCCCGCACCCTGACGTACTACGACTACCTCAGCAAAGCGCGCCTGGAGCAATTGCGCACCTTCAACGAGACCTTGCGCCAACTGGCCAACGTCGAGCAGGAAATTGCCGGCCAGCAGCAACAGTTGCTGACCCAGCGCGCCGACCTCGACAGCCGCCGCCAGGCGCTGGAAGCCGAACGCGGCAAGCGCCAGCAGGTGCTGGCCAAGCTCAATGGCGACATGAAGGACCGCGATCAGAAGTTGCAAGCCCGCGAGCAGGACCAGGCCGACCTGTCCAAAGTCCTCAAGACCATCGAGGAAACCCTGGCCCGGCAGGCCCGCGAAGCTGAAGAGGCGCGCAAGAAAGCCTTGCTGGCCCAGCAGGAAGCGGAAAAACGCCGTCAGCAGGAGGCGCTGGCCGCCGCCGCTGCCCGCGAGCAGGCCCAGGAACCTGTGGAACCACCGAAAAAGGCCCGCACCACGCTCGGCCCGATGGTTTCCACCGACGGCGCAAGCTACGGCGGTGCATTTTCTTCGGCACGGGGAAAACTTCCATGGCCGGTGAACGGTCGATTGCTGGCACGCTTCGGTGATGCCCGCGGCAGCGACGCCCGTGCCAAGTGGGATGGGGTGATGATCAGTGCCAACCCGGGCACCCAGGTCCGTGCGGTGCACGGCGGGCGCGTGGTGTTCGCCGACTGGTTGCGCGGCGCGGGGCTTCTGGTCATTCTCGACCATGGCAATGGTTACCTGAGCCTGTACGGTCACAACCAGAGCCTGCTCAAAAACGCCGGTGATATCGTCAAGGCCGGTGAAGCCATTTCCACCGTTGGTGACAGCGGTGGCCAGGACGCGGCAGGCTTGTACTTCGCCATCCGCCAGCAGGGCCGGCCTACCGACCCTTCGCAATGGTGCCGGGGCTAGTCAAATTTATACGGCGTAGACTGAGAGCTGCGCCGATGCTCCCCAGGGAGCACTTACAGGATCAGGAGTTCGTTCGACATGCTGCACTCGCCTCGTCTCACCCAGCTGGCCCTGTCCATCGCCCTGGCGGTCGGCGCGCCCCTGGCCACCGCCGCAGAGCCGGCCAAGGCCGCCGCAGTGCCAGCCACCGAGGTAACCGCCAAGGCGCCGCTGCCGCTGGAAGAGCTGCGCACCTTCGCCGAGGTCATGGACCGCATCAAGGCTGCCTACGTCGAACCGGTGGATGACAAGACCCTGCTGGAAAACGCCATCAAGGGCATGCTCAGCAACCTCGACCCGCACTCCGCCTACCTCGGCCCGGAGGACTTCCAGGAGCTGCAGGAAAGCACCAGCGGTGAGTTCGGCGGGCTGGGCATCGAGGTTGGCCAGGAAGACGGCTTTATCAAGGTGGTGTCGCCAATCGACGACACCCCGGCTTCGCGTGCCGGCGTGCAGGCAGGCGACCTGATCGTCAAGATCAACGGCGCCCCGACCCGTGGCCAGACCATGACCGAAGCGGTCGACAAGATGCGCGGCAAGATCGGCGAGAAGATCACCCTGACCCTGGTGCGTGACGGCGGCAATCCGTTCGACGTGACACTGGCCCGCGCGGTTATCCAGGTCAAGAGCGTGAAGAGCCAGCTGCTGGAGAACGATTACGGCTACATCCGCATCACCCAGTTCCAGGTCAAGACCGGCGACGAAGTGGGCAAGGCGCTGGCCAAGCTGCGCAAAGACAACGGCAAGAAGTTGCGCGGGGTAGTGCTGGACCTGCGCAACAACCCGGGCGGCGTGTTGCAGTCGGCGGTGGAAGTGGCCGACCACTTCCTGACCAAGGGCCTGATCGTCTACACCAAGGGCCGCATCGCCAACTCCGAACTGCGTTTCTCTGCCGACCCGGCCGGCGCCAGCGATGGCGTGCCACTGGTGGTGCTGATCAACGGCGGCAGTGCCTCGGCCTCGGAAATTGTCGCAGGCGCCCTGCAGGACCAGAAGCGCGCCGTACTGATGGGTACCGACAGCTTCGGCAAAGGCTCGGTGCAGACCGTGCTGCCGCTGGCCAACGACCGCGCCCTGAAGCTGACTACCGCGCTGTATTACACGCCGAATGGCCGCTCGATCCAGGCCCAGGGCATCGTCCCCGATATCGAAGTGCGCCCGGCCAAACTTACCGCCGAAGTCGATACCGACAATTTCAAGGAAGCCGACCTGCAGGGCCACCTGGGCAACGGCAACGGCGGCGCCGACCGCCCGACCGGCAGCAGCAAACGCAAGGAACGCCCGCAGGACGATGACTTCCAGCTGAGCCAGGCCCTGAGCCTGCTCAAGGGGCTGAACATCACTTCGGGCAAATGATCCACACGATGCGTTACCTGCTGTGTCTGCTGTTCTCCCTGATGGCCGGTGTCGCGCACGCGGCGCCGGTCAGCAAGGCCTACATGAGCATCATCATCGACGACCTGGGCCAAAGCACCGAGCGTGACAGCCGTACCCTCGCCCTTCCCGGCCCGGTGACCATGGCGATCATGCCCGATACCCCGCATGCCACTGACTTCGCCCGCCAGGCCCACAAGGCCGGCAAAACGGTGATCCTGCACATGCCCATGGACCCGGCCACCGGGCCCTATGCCTGGCACCCAGGCATAGCCATCGAAGCGCTGGCGCAGCGCCTGGATGCGGCCTTGGCGAAAGTGCCCTACGCCGCCGGCATCAACAACCACATGGGCAGCCGCATGACGGCACAGCGTGAACCCATGGCCTGGTTGATGGGTGAACTGCAGCAACGCCACCTGTTCTTCGTCGACAGCCGCACCAGCGCCGCCACCGTGGCCGCAGCCGAGGCCCAGCGCATCAGCCTGGCCCACGTTTCGCGGGATGTGTTCCTCGACGATGTGCGCACAACCGAGGCGATCACCGGGCAGTTGCAGCAAGGCATCGCCCTGGCGCGCAAGCAAGGGTCTGCGGTGCTGATCGGGCATCCTTACCCACAAACCCTCGACGTGCTGGAACGGGCACTGCCACAGCTCAAGGCCCAGGGCGTCGAACTGATCAGGCTCAGCCAGATGATTGCCGTGCGCAGCAACCAGGCGATGCCTGGGCATGGCAAGAATGGCCGCTACACCAATCGCTGAGAAGCTGGGGCTGCTTTGCAGCCCTTCGCGGGCACGCCCGCTCCCACAGGGATCGCGCCGGCTTCAGGCCCTGTGACAATCCTGTGGGAGCGGGCATGCCCGCGAAGGGCCGCAAAGCGACCCCAATAAAAAACCCCGCTCAGTGAGCGGGGTTTTGTTTGCATCAACAGCAATCAGCTGTACACACGCCCCAGCAGCTGGCGGTGGCTTTCGAACTGATCCAGCACATCACGCACGATCTGCTCGGGCGCAAAGCCCATCAGGTCATACTCCTGGCTGCCATCGTGCAGGTACACCTCGGCGCGATAGTAGCGCTGACGCACTTCCGGTTCACCCTCCACCGGCGCCTCGCTCGGCGCGGCCATGTAGCCGTCCAGGCTCACTTCGTAAACGAACGGGTTACCCTCGTCCATCATCACCCGCAGGCCCATCATGTTGCGCGACTGGCCAACGCGGGTTTCCACCTCAAAGCCCAGAGTCTGCAACTGCGCGGCCGCTTCTTTCAGCGCCGGGCTGACCTGCTTGTCCATGAAGCGCTGCACCACAGCCTGGGTGGGCTGCAGCTCCAGCTGGGTCAGGCGCTCGCTGAAGCCACGACGACCACGGGCCGCCAGTTCGGCGCGCTCCTGCTCGACCGCCACGTCCTGCTTCATGGCCTTGTACAGGCCGAACATGAACAGCACCAGCACCACCGAGAACGGCAGGCCTGCCAGCACGACCATGGTTTGCATGGCTTCGAAGTTACCGGCAAACAGCAGGCCGATGGTGACCAGGGTAATGACAACCGACCAGAACACCACCATCCAGTGCGGGGCGTCTTCATCCACCTTGCCGCCTTTGCACGACAGGTTGGCCATCATCACCGCGCCGGAATCGGCCGGGGTGAGGAACAGTACAAAGCCGACAAATACCGCCACACCAATCACAATCTTCGCCGCCGGGAAGTATTCCAGCAGTTGGTAGATCGACATTGACGGCTGTTCCAGCGCAGTCTTGCCCAGCTCCACCGCCCCTTGGTTGATCACCAGGTCCAGTGCGGTGTTGCCGAAGATCGACAGCCAGGCCAAGGTGAAGCCCAGCGGGATCAACAGCACGCCGCTGACCAGTTGGCGCACGGTACGGCCCTTGGAGATACGGGCAATGAACATGCCGACGAACGGGCCCCAGGAAATCCACCAGGCCCAGTAGAACACGGTCCACAGGCCCAACCAGCGCTCGGACTTGCCGGCTTCGCCTTCGTACACGTAAAGGTCGAAGGTTTTCAGCACGATACCGTTCAGGTAGTCGCCAACGTTCTGCACAAAGCCGTTGAACAGATGCAGCGTGTTGCCCGCCAGCAGCACGAACAGCAGCAGGCCGCTGAACAGCAGGATGTTCAGGTTGGACAAGCGGCGAATGCCGTTTTCCACGCCCGATACCGCCGCCACGGTGGCCACGCCGGCCATGACCAGGATCACCACCAGCAGGTTGGTCTGGCTGTGCTCCATGCCGAACAGGTATTCAAGGCCCGAGGACACCTGCATCGAGCCGATCCCCAGGTTGGTCACCAGGCCCAGCAGGGTGACGAACATGCCGAAGATGTCCACCGCGTTGCCGGCAGCGCCCTTGACCCAACGCTCGCCCACCAGCGGGTACAGCGCTGAGCGCAATGCCAGCGGCTGGTTGTGACGGTAGGCGAAGTAACCCACAGCCAGGCCGACCAAGGCGTAGATCGCCCAGCCATGCAGGCCCCAGTGCAGGAAGGTCAGCTGCAGGCCCTGGCGCGCAGCTTCGAGGCTGGCCGGGGTGCCTTCCGGTGGGTTGAAGTAATGGTCCAGCGGCTCGGAAGCGCCGAAGTACAGCAGCGAAATACCAATACCGGAAGAGAACAGCATGCCGGCCCAGGCGCCGTAGCTGAAGTCAGGCTGGTCGTCCTTGCCGCCAAGCTTGAGCTTGCCGTAATCGGAGAAGGCCAGGTAGACGACGAACAGCAGGTAACCGCAGATCACCAGCATGTAGTACCAGCCAAAGGTGCGCGTCAGCCATTTCTGGGCCACGCCCAGCACCTGGCCAGCGGTATCGGGTACAGCGATCAGCAAGGCAGTCAGAACAAGGATCATCAGCGCGGAGGTGAAGAACACCACGCGGTTGACCCGTACCCTCTCGGCGGGGGGCTTGGTAAGTGAGGCAGAACTCATTGCACGAATGCTCCGGGCAGTACGGCTGTGGAGGCTAATCAGTCTTTCCCGAGCAATTGGTGGAATATCCCCACTGCGTCAGGTGTTATAAAAGCACCTTGGAAACCGTGATCCCGAATCGATACGTTGCAAAAAAACAGACTGGGGCTGCTGAAAAATGCCAAGCATCCGCAGGGGTGCGCGCATTCGTCACAGACTACCTCGCCCGCTCCAAGGGCCTGTCGCAGGGCCAGGGGCCGTGCGGCAGAATCTGTATTTCGCATCGCTCATGCCCGTCAACGCCTTGTATTCCGGGGGTTACACGATTTCCTAGGGTGTCAATCCGTGCCTTCTCGACCGCCCTGAAAGCTGTCAATGGCACAAATTGTCGCAGAGCTTATTCTTTATTGATTGAACGTTCAATCAAAACAAAATAGACTGGTCTTCGCCGAGTCAGCCGCCCGTCGCCTGCTCGCAGACCTGAGGAGATAGCAAGATGCCCAAGGTCGGTATGCAACCCATCCGCCGCCAGCAGTTGATCGAAGCCACATTGCAGGCGGTCGATCAGGTCGGTCTGGGGGACGCCAGCATTGCGCTGATTGCCCGCTTGGCCGGTGTGTCAAACGGCATCATCAGTCACTACTTTCGGGACAAGAACGGCCTGATCGCAGCGACGATGGGTTACATCATGAGCATGCTCAACGAAGGTGTCAGAGCACGCCGACAGGCCCTGGCGGATGACAGCCCGCGCGCTCATCTGAAAGTGATCATCGAAGGCAACTTCGATGCCAGCCAGGTGAACGGCCCGGCAATGAAAACCTGGTTGGCCTTCTGGGCTTCCAGCATGCACCAGCCCGATTTGCACAGGTTGCAGCGGATCAACGACCACCGCTTGTATTCCAACCTGTGCTGCCAGTTCCGCCGCGCCCTGCCGCTCTACCATGCGCGCAAGGCAGCCCGCGGCCTGGCAGCCCTGATCGACGGTTTGTGGCTGCGTGGCGCCCTGTCGGGTGATGCATTCGACACCGACCAGGCGATACGGATTGCTTACGAATACATGGATCTACAACTGGCTAAACAGCACACCCTGGGCACAAACGACCAGGCTGCCGAACCAGCACGCACGGCCCTTGCCAACCCGGCAGGAGCGTGACGCGCAAGCCAAACCACACACTGCACTTGCGAGGACACTATGGCCCGTTTCGGAACGCAAAAACTCTACATTGATGGCGCTTACGTCGACGCTGGCAGCGATGCCACCTTCGAAGCCATCAACCCGGCCACCGGCGAAGTCCTCGCCCACGTACAACGTGCCACCGAGGCCGATGTCGAGAAGGCCGTGGAAAGCGCCGAGCGTGGCCAGAAAGTCTGGGCTGCGATGACCGCCATGCAGCGTTCGCGCATCCTGCGCCGTGCCGTCGAAATTCTGCGCGAGCGCAACGATGAACTGGCCCAGCTGGAAACCCTGGACACCGGCAAGTCGTATTCCGAAACCCGCTACGTCGACATCGTCACCGGCGCCGACGTGCTGGAATACTACGCAGGCCTGGTACCGGCCATCGAAGGCGAGCAGATTCCGCTGCGTGAATCGTCCTTCGTCTACACCCGCCGCGAGCCGCTGGGCGTGACCGCAGGTATCGGCGCCTGGAACTACCCGATCCAGATCGCCTTGTGGAAATCCGCCCCGGCCCTGGCCGCCGGCAACGCGATGATCTTCAAGCCATCGGAAGTCACCTCGCTGACCACCCTGAAACTGGCCGAGATCTACACCGAAGCCGGCCTGCCGAATGGCGTGTTCAACGTGCTGACCGGCAGCGGCCGCGAAGTTGGCACCTGGTTGACCGAGCACCCGCGCATCGAAAAAGTCTCCTTCACCGGCGGCACCACCACCGGCAAGAAAGTCATGGCCAGCGCCTCAAGCTCCTCGCTGAAGGAAGTCACCATGGAGCTGGGCGGCAAGTCGCCACTGATCATCTGCGCCGACGCCGACCTGGACAAGGCCGCCGACATCGCCATGATGGCCAACTTCTACAGCTCGGGCCAGGTGTGCACCAACGGCACCCGCGTGTTCATCCCAGCTGAAATGAAGGCGGCGTTCGAAGCCAAGATCGCCGAGCGTGTTGCGCGCATCCGCGTTGGCAACCCGGAAGACGAAAACACCAACTTCGGCCCGCTGGTCAGCTTCGCTCACATGGAAAACGTGCTGGGCTACATCGCCAAGGGTAAAGAAGAAGGTGCCCGCGTACTGTGCGGCGGCGAGCGTCTGACCGAAGGTGACTTCGCCAAGGGCGCCTTCGTGGCCCCGACCGTGTTCACCGACTGCACCGACGACATGACCATCGTCAAGGAAGAAATCTTCGGCCCGGTCATGAGCATCCTGTCCTACGAGACCGAGGAAGAAGTGATCCGCCGTGCCAACGACACCGAGTACGGCCTGGCCGCCGGTGTGTGCACCAACGACATCACCCGCGCCCACCGCATCATCCACAAGCTGGAAGCCGGTATCTGCTGGATCAACGCCTGGGGTGAATCGCCGGCCGAAATGCCGGTCGGTGGCTACAAGCAGTCGGGCGTCGGCCGTGAGAACGGCGTCAGCTCGCTGGCTCAATACACTCGCATCAAGTCGGTCCAGGTCGAGCTGGGCGGCTACAACTCGGTTTTCTAAGCCCTGTCTAGCCACGCCCGTGCCGCTGTGCACGGGCGTTCCCGCTCCCTGATCACCGCCAACACGAGGGTACTTTCATGTCCCAAGAATTCGATTACATCATCGTCGGTGCCGGTTCGGCCGGTAACACCCTGGCCATCCGCCTGACCGAAGACGCCGGCGTCACCGTGCTGCTGCTCGAAGCCGGTGGCCCTGACTACCGCTTCGACTTCCGCACCCAGATGCCAGCCGCCCTGGCTTTCCCGCTGCAGGGCCGCCGCTACAACTGGGCCTACGAGACCGACCCGGAGCCGCACATGGACGGCCGCCGCATGGAGTGTGGCCGTGGCAAGGGCCTGGGTGGCTCGTCGCTGATCAACGGCATGTGCTACATCCGCGGCAACGCCATGGACTTCGACGGCTGGGCAGAACTGCCAGGCCTGGAAGACTGGACCTACCTGGATTGCCTGCCGTACTTCCGTAAAGCCGAAACCCGTGACATCGGCCCGAACGATTACCACGGTGGTGAAGGCCCGGTCAGCGTTGCCACGCCAAAGGCCGGCAACAACCCGCTGTTCCACGCCATGGTCGAGGCCGGCGTACAAGCCGGTTACCCGCGCACCGAAGACCTCAACGGCTACCAGCAGGAAGGCTTCGGCCCGATGGACCGTTCGGTCACTAAAAACGGCCGCCGCTCCAGCACCGCCCGTGGCTATCTGGACCAAGCCAAGAAGCGCCCGAACCTGACCATCGTCACCCACGCCCTGAGCGACCGCGTACTGTTCGACGGCAAACGCGCCGTTGGCGTGACCTACCTGGTCGGCGACAGCGAAGAGCGTGTTGAAGCCCGTGCCCGCAAGGAGGTGATCGTAAGCTCCGGCGCCATCGCTTCTCCGCAGCTGCTGCAGCGCTCCGGCGTGGGCCCGCGCGCACTGCTGGAAAGCCTCGACATCCCGGTTGTGCACGACCTGCCGGGCGTTGGCGAAAACCTGCAGGACCACCTTGAGCTGTACCTGCAGTACGCCTGCACCCAGCCGGTGTCGCTGTACCCATCGCTGCTGTGGTGGAACCAGCCGGCCATCGGCGCCGAGTGGTTGTTCAACGGCACCGGTATCGGCGCCAGCAACCAGTTCGAGGCTGGTGGCTTCATCCGTACGCGCCCTGAATTCAAGTGGCCGAACATTCAGTACCACTTCCTGCCGGTGGCCATTAACTACAACGGCTCCAATGGCGTGAAGGAACACGGCTTCCAGGCGCACATGGGCTCCATGCGCTCGCCTGCCCGTGGCCGCATCCAGGCCAAGTCGAAAGACCCGCGCCAGCACCCGAGCATCCTGTTCAACTACATGTCCACCGAGCAGGACTGGCAGGAGTTCCGTGACGGCATCCGCCTGACCCGCGAAATCATGGCCCAGCCGGCACTGGACCCATACCGTGGCCGCGAGATCAGCCCGGGCGCCGACGTGCAAACAGACGAACAGCTGGACAAGTTCATCCGCGAGCACGCCGAAACCGCCTTCCACCCGTCGTGCTCGTGCAAGATGGGCACCGACGACATGGCAGTGGTTGACGGCGAAGGCCGTGTGCATGGCATGAAGGGCCTGCGCGTGGTCGATGCGTCGATCATGCCGCTGATCATCACCGGCAACCTCAACGCCACCACGATCATGATCGCCGAGAAGATCTCGGACAAGATCCGTGGTCGCAAGCCGCTGCCGCGCAGCACCGCCAAGTACTATGTGGCAGGGGATGCGCCGGTGAAAGGCAAGCCGATGCGTGAAGTGAAGCAGGGCTGACACCCTGATCAGGGGCCGCGCTGCGGCCCCTCTTACGCCTTCCAGTCAGGTGGGCAGCGCAAAGAAGGTGCGCATCAACGCGTCATCCTCTGTGCCCAACCGCTCAGCCAGTGCCTGGCGATCGAACAATACCCCCGTGCGCATCTCCCGCACTGTGACCCCGCTTGGCGCTTGCGCCAGTGCCTTCAGGCCCACCTCCATGAAGCGATAATCGTGGCCCTGAACGGCCGTCATCTTTTCCACTTGCAGGTAGCGCCCTGGCAACATCAGCGACTCTGCCTCATCCGGTCGCCTTGAGAAAGGCCCGATAGGCGTGGCCTGCATGTCCTCGCCCGGTTCCAGCACGTACACCAACGCGTTGTCATCAAACGCCCCTCTGCCACTGACCTGGGTCTGCGGGTCGTTGAAAACCTCCCAGAGCGCATAACGGTTTTCCGTGAAAGACGTGAAGTCGGTGGTCACCAGCACGTCCCCCACCTCAATGGCGCCATCGCCGAACGCCGGTATACCGGAACCCCGCAAGCCCGACGCAGCACGGTACAGCCGTACCTGGTTGCTTACGCCTATCTCGCCAAGGGCACGGGCAAGGTCGTGACTGCGCTGGATATTCTCGGCGTGAGTACCCTCGAGGGGCAGCCCCCGCCACAGGTTGTTGTAGCGCTCTGGTGAGCTGGTGTACTCGGCAATGGCGGGCGAGCCAAAGCCGTGCTCATCGCGATAGACGGGAAAGGGCTCACTGAATGCATCCAGATACTCACCGCGGGCGCCCAAGGCATCCAGGTCAGCCCACGGCACCGCGCCCATCAGGGCTTCCTGGCGGGCCAGCGCCCCGTCCGACACAGCCAGCAATTCGTCTGCCGCCGGCGCCATGTAAAGCTCCCAATCGACCTTGGCAACCGCGGTTTGCACCTGGCCAACATTGCGCGGGGGTACGCGGCTATCGCTGAACAGGTCACCGGCACGCATCATTGCTGCATCAAGCAGGATGAAAAGGATATCCGTCAGTACTGCCCACCATGCTGCCGTGCGCCAGGCCCGTTTGCCATTGAGCGCCCGGTCCAGGTGCAGCGCCAGGCTCACGGTGCCAAGCCCCAGCGAGGTCAATAAGACTGGCCAGCCAAACGGCGCCATCGGTGCAATGACCATACTGGCAGCTTGTAAGCCCGCCAACCAGTTGGCCTTGCGCAGTTGTGCGTTGGTGGTCAGCCGCTCGTGGGCATCGCTGGTCAGATCATCCATGACCGCTTCGCGCAGGTGGACGAACAGGTCCCCTGCAATCGCCTGCCCGGCAATCGTGATATCGCCCCGTGACTGGGCAAGCCACTTGAGGTATGTGCTTATGCGCAGGCGTAGCGGCTGTGCCAGTACCCCATCCCCGACGAACAGCCTGACCAGGCGCTCCCGCCCCTCAGGCGTGGCGGCCTGATCAGCAAGCCATGCTGTAAGTGCGTGGCGATTGTCGAATACCTGCACAACAGCCTGCGCATCGGCAAGATAGAGGCACAACTTGCCAGTCTTCAGCTTATGCTGGAACAGCAGCCTGGCGCTGATACCGCCGATGGCAAGCGTGCTCCAACCCCGCTGGGCATTCACTGGCCGGGGCTGTCGCAGACCTTGCACACTGATCGGCAGTGCGGGTACCGCAAACGTCGCCACCATCAGCTCCCGCCGCTCTGGCTCGCTGAGCGTCGATTGGCCCACGGCGGCAAGGAAACGGGCGCGGGCCAGCACGCAATAATCTTCGCCATGCTGCGACCGGAACCTGCTCAGAGCCTCGGTATAGCGCCCCGCAAAATCCAGTTGCCAGAACGCCTTCAGCACTTGCTGTGGGTCAAGCCGCACTTCGTTGCGCTCGTCATAGTCAATGTGGCTGGCGTCCACCCGGTAGAAGCCACCGTAAACGCTTAATTCATCTGCACTGTCCTGCTGCTGTGGGCTGAAGCGCTGGATCACCAGCTCGGTCAGGCTCAGGGAGCGCCAAGGCGGCCCGCTGTGGCACCAGCCGGTGTAGCTGCGCGAGCTCGTTGCTGCGGCGTGGAATTCGTGCCAATAGAGCCTGTCCGGATCCACCCAGTACCCTAGTTGCTGGTGCAGCACATGGCCGGCCGCTTGACTCGCCATCCTGTGCAAATCAGGGAAATGCCCCAGCATGCGTTGGGCCAGCTGGGCGAGTGACAAGGTTTCTTGATCGTTCATGGATCTTGGCTACCTGGGACAAGGCGTTCCACTACACAGGCAAGCCGCAGTAACGATGCGGTATCGCTTTACAGCCCGCATCGGCCTCAGGTTAGAATCGATTGGCACGCGACCTGCTAGCTTTTGCTGAAAAACGCGCTACCACGTCCCTTCCCGCCGCTGTCTCGGAGTACCTGCCTTTGGATGCAAGCACCATCAACAGCCTGTTCTTGATCGGCGCATTGCTGGTGGGTGCAAGTATTCTGGTCAGCTCGCTGTCTTCGCGCCTGGGCATCCCCATTCTGGTCATCATCCTCGCCGTCGGCATGGTCGCCGGTGTCGATGGTGGCGGCATCATCTTCAACAACTACCCGACCGCCTACCTGGTGGGCAACCTGGCATTGGCCGTGATCCTGCTCGACGGTGGCTTGCGCACGCGGGTGGCAAGCTTTCGCGTAGCGCTGTGGCCGGCGCTGTCGCTGGCCACGGTCGGGGTAATGATCACCACCGCCCTCACCGGCCTGGTCGCCGCCTGGCTGTTCAACCTGAGCCTGATCCAGGGCCTGCTGATCGGCGCCATCGTTGGCTCTACCGATGCCGCTGCGGTGTTCTCGCTGCTGGGCGGCAAAGGCCTGAACGAGCGGGTTACCGCCACCCTGGAGATCGAGTCGGGCAGCAACGACCCAATGGCCGTGTTCCTCACGGTCACCCTGATCGACATGATCGCCAGCGGCCAGACCGGCCTGCACTGGAGCCTGCTGGGCCACCTGTTGCGCGAATTCGGCATCGGCGGGCTGCTGGGCCTGGGTGGCGGCTGGCTGATGCTGCAACTGGTAAACCGCATCAACCTGGCCGGTGGCCTGTACCCGATCCTGGTAGTAGCCGGCGGCCTGGTGGTGTTCTCGCTGACCAACGCCCTGCACGGTAGCGGCTTCCTCGCCGTATACCTGTGCGGCCTGGTGCTGGGCAACAAGCCTATCCGCAGCCGCCATGGCATCCTGCACATGCTCGACGGCATGGCATGGCTGGCCCAGATCGGCATGTTCCTGGTGCTGGGGCTGCTGGTCACACCTCACGACCTGCTGCCCATCGCCTTGCCGGCGCTAGGCCTGGCATTGTGGATGATCCTGGTGGCGCGGCCGCTGTCGGTGGTCGCGGCACTGCTGCCGTTCAAGGCCTTCCATGGCCGCGAAAAAGGCTTTATCTCCTGGGTAGGCCTGCGCGGCGCGGTGCCGATCATTCTGGCGGTGTTCCCGCTGATGGCCGGCCTGCCAGACGCTCAGCTGTTCTTCAACCTGGCGTTCTTCATCGTGCTGGTATCACTGCTGGTGCAAGGCACCAGCCTGCCGTGGGTGGCCAAACTGCTAAAAGTGACCGTACCGCCAGACCCGGCGCCAATCTCCCGCTCTGCCTTGGAAGTGCACATCACCAGCGAGTGGGAAATGTTCGTCTACCGCCTGGGCGCCGAAAAATGGTGCATCGGGGCCGCCCTGCGCGAGCTGAAAATGCCCGAAGGCACGCGGATTGCCGCGCTGTTCCGGGGCGAACAACTGCTGCACCCCTCAGGCAGTACCGTGCTGCAAGTAGACGACATGCTCTGCGTGATCGGTCATGAGCACAACCTGCCTGCCCTGGGCAAGTTGTTCAGCCAAGCGCCACAACGTGGCCTAGACCTGCGTTTCTTTGGCGACTTCGTGCTCGAAGGCGATGCCGAACTGGGAGCCGTTGCAGCGCTTTACGGCCTGAAACTCGATGGCCTGGACGCGAAAATGCCGTTGGCGCAGTTCATCCGACAGAAGGTCGGAGGCGCTCCAGTAGTAGGTGACCAGGTCGATTGGCATGGCACGATCTGGACCGTGGCGACCATGGACGGGAACAAGATTCAGAAAGTAGGCGTCAGATTCCCCGAAGGAACGCGACCCGGACCAGGATTGTTCCTCTAAACTTCGTTTCTGCCGGATCCACAAGTAGTCTGCCTATGTCCCTGCGCGCGTACCTTCGCACAGCCCTGCTCGGGCTGTGCCTGTCCCTTTCCTTTGCCGCCACCGCGGCAGAAGCCCCGACCACCGCCAGCATCCAGAATAGCCTCGACAAGATCGCCGAGCGCAAACTGCCCGAGGCTGACCAGAAGGCCCTGCAGCAAGTGCTCGAGCAAACGCTGAGCCTGCTTGCCAGCAAGGAAGACAACGAAAAGAAGCTCGCCGCGCTCAAGCAGCAGTTGACCAGTGCGCCCAAGGAAACCAGTGACAGCCAGAAGGAGCTCGCCAGGCTCAAGCAAAGCAAGGCGCAGCCCGTCGCTCAACGGTACGCCGCACTCACCGTGCCGCAGCTCGAGCAAATGCTCAGCGAACGCAACACCCAGCAGGGCGAGCTGCAGAAGGCGCTGTCCGAAGCCAACAGCCTGATCATCAATTCGCAAACCCGCCCGGAACGCGCCCAGGCCGAAATCAGCAACAGCCAGGCCCGCGCCCAGCAGATCAACACCATCCTTAAAACCGGCAAGGACGGCGGCAAATCGATCAACGCCGACCAGCGCAACCAGCTCAACGCCGAACTTGCCTCGCTCAACGCGCTGACCCTGTTGCGCCGCCAGGAACTGGCCGGCAACACCCTGCTGCAAGATCTCGGCAATGCTCGTCATGATTTGCTGATCGAGCGCGCCGCGCGCCTGGAGCAGGAAATCCAGGACCTGCAGACCCTGATCAACGAAAAGCGCCTGGCCCAGTCCCAGGAAGCGGTTACCCAACAGTCGATCGAGGCCCAGAAGGCCGGTGGCAGCAGCCTGCTGGCGACCGAAAGCGCGATCAACCTCAAGCTCTCCGACTACCTGCTGAAAAGCACCGACCGCCTCAACGAGCTGACCCAGCAGAACCTGCGCACCAAGCAGCAGCTGGACAGCCTGACCCAGGCCGACCAGGCGCTGGACGAGCAGATCAACGTGCTCAAGGGCAGCTTGCTGCTGTCAAAGATCCTCTACAAGCAGAAGCAGACCCTGCCGCACCTGAAAGTCGACCGCGACCTGGCCGACCAGATCGCCGACACCCGGCTGTACCAGTTCGAGGTCAACCAGCAACGCGAGCAGATGAGCAACCCGGTCACCTACGTCGACAAGCTGCTGGCCGCCCAACCGCAGGAAGACGTGACTCCCCAGCTGCGCAAGGCGTTGCTGGAGGTGGCGATCACCCGCAGTGACCTGCTGGAGCGGCTGAACCGCGAACTGTCGGCGCTGCTCAACGAATCGATCACCCTGCAGCTCAACCAGAAGCAGCTGCTGGGCACCGCACAGAACCTGCGCACCACCCTGGACGAGCAGATGTTCTGGATCCCCAGCAACAAGCCGCTGGACTGGGACTGGCTGAGCTATGTACCCGAGCGCCTGGCCGACCAGGTCGCCAACCTGCCGTGGGGCTCGGGCCTGAAAGAGCTGGCCGACGGCCTGAGCCAGCGTCCGCTGCTGTTCTTGCCACTGTTGCTGGTCATCGGCGCGCTGTTGTGGCGGCGCAAGTACCTGTACCAACGGCTAGGCAAGGTGCACCAGGACATCGGCCACTTCCGCCGTGACAGCCAATGGCACACGCCCCAGGCGATCCTTATCAACATCCTCCTGGCGATGCCGGTCAGCCTTGGCCTGGCGCTGTGCAGCTACGCCTTGCAGATCGACGCCCGCGGGCAAAACGCCAACCTGGGCGCCGCACTCTGGCAGCTGGCCCAGGCCTGGCTGGTGTTCTACACCGCCTACCGCATCCTCGCCCCCGGTGGCGTGGCAGAAATCCACTTCCGCTGGCACAAACCGCAGGTCGAGTTCCTGCGTGGCTGGGTGCGGCGCCTGGGCACCGTGGTGCTGGCACTGGTCGGTGTGGTGGCGGTGGCCGAACACCAGCCTTCGGCGTTGGCCGACGACGTGCTGGGTATCGGCGTGGTGCTGACCTGCTACGCACTGATGGCCTGGCTGCTCAGCCGCCTGCTGCTCAGCAGCCCCGCGCACCGCAATACCTCTCTGTTCCGCAAGGCCGTGGGCGTCGCGTTCACCGCCCTGCCCATCGCCCTGTTCGTCGCTGTGTGCTTCGGCTACTACTACACCGCGCTTAAACTCACCGACCGGCTGATCTACACCCTGTACCTGCTAATGTTCTGGCTGGTGATCGAAGCGGCATTCGTGCGCGGCCTGTCAGTGGCGGCACGGCGCCTGGCTTACCAACGCGCGCTCAGCAAACGGGCTGCGGCCAAGGAAGGGCTGGATGGCGAAGTCATTACCGAAGAGCCGACGCTGGACATCGAGCAGGTCAACCAGCAATCGCTGCGCCTGATCCGCCTGGCCCTGCTCGGCGGCTTCATCGCCGGCCTGTACTGGGTGTGGGCAGACCTGATCTCAGTGTTCGCCTACCTCAACAACTTCGTCCTGTACGAATACACCAGCGGCACCGGCACGGCCGCCAGTATGGTGCCGATCAGCCTCGGCGACCTGCTGGGTGCGCTGGTGATCGTCGGCATCACCTTCGCCCTGGCGGGCAACTTGCCAGGCCTGCTCGAGGTGCTGGTGCTTTCACGCCTGAACCTGGCCCAAGGCAGTGCCTATGCCACCACGACCCTGCTGTCGTACACCATTGTCGGCATCGGTATCGTCAGCACCCTGTCGACCCTGGGGGTGAGCTGGGACAAGCTGCAATGGCTGGTGGCCGCGTTGTCGGTGGGCTTGGGCTTCGGCATGCAGGAAATTTTCGCCAACTTCATTTCCGGCATCATGATTCTGTTCGAGCGCCCGGTACGGATCGGCGACACCATCACCATCGGCAATCTGTCGGGCACGGTGAGCAAGATACGCATCCGCGCCACCACCATCACCGATTTCGACCGCAAGGACATCATCGTCCCCAACAAGACCTTCATCACCGGCCAGCTGATCAACTGGTCGCTGACCGACACGGTCACCCGAGTGACGCTGAAGCTGGGCATCGACTACGGCTCCGACCTGGACCTGGTACGCGACCTGCTGCTCAAGGGCGCACACGAAAACCCGCGCGTGCTCAAGGACCCGGAGCCGATCGTGTACTTCCTCAACTTCGGTGAAAGCTCGCTCGACCATGAGTTGCGCATGCACGTGCGCGACCTGGGCGACCGCAACCCGACGCTGGACGAGATCAACCGCTACATCAACCGCGAGTTCAAGGCCCACAACATCAAGATCTCGGTACGCCAGGTGGAGGTGTTCCTGATGGACCAGAAGGGCGGCAAGCAGCAGTTGATTCCGCTGGAGCAACCTAAACCGGATGGCACTGCACCGGCCTGAGTGGGCTCGAATGCTTTATTCTGTGCTGAATCTTAGGAGCAGCCCGTGAAAGCCCTCGACCAACTCACCTTCGACAACCGCTTCGCCCGCCTGGGCGATGCGTTCTCCACCCAGGTGCTGCCCGAGCCCATTGCAGACCCGCGCCTGGTGGTAGCCAGCGAGTCGGCCATGGCCTTGCTCGAGCTCGACCCCGCGCAAGCCGACCTGCCAGTGTTCGCCGAGCTGTTCAGCGGCCATAAGTTGTGGGAAGAAGCCGACCCACGGGCGATGGTCTATTCCGGGCACCAGTTCGGCTCGTACAACCCCCGCCTGGGCGATGGCCGCGGCCTGCTGCTGGCCGAAGTCCTCAACGACAAAGGCGAGCACTGGGACCTGCACCTCAAGGGCGCCGGCCAGACCCCGTATTCACGCATGGGCGACGGCCGCGCCGTGCTGCGCTCGTCGATCCGCGAATTCCTTGCTTCCGAAGCCCTGCACGCCCTCGGCATCCCCAGCAGCCGGGCGCTGTGCGTGATCGGCTCCAGCACCGTGGTGTGGCGCGAAACCCGTGAAAGCGCCGCCATGCTCACCCGCCTGGCGCAGAGCCATGTACGTTTCGGCCATTTCGAGTATTTCTACTACACCAAGCAGCCCGAACAGCAGCGTGTGCTGATCGACCATGTGCTGGAGCAGCACTACCCCGAATGCCGTGACGCCGAACAACCGTACCTGGCCATGTTCCGTACCATCGTCGAGCGCAACGCCGAACTGATCGCCCGCTGGCAGGCCTATGGCTTCTGCCACGGGGTGATGAACACCGACAACATGTCGATCCTGGGCATCACCTTCGACTTCGGCCCGTACGCCTTCCTCGACGACTTCGACGCCAACTTCATCTGCAACCACTCCGACGACCGTGGCCGCTACAGCTACGCCAACCAGGTGCCCATCGCCCACTGGAACCTCAGCGCGCTGGCTCAGGCCCTGACCACTGTCATCGAGGTTGAGCCACTGAAGGAAGCACTGGGGCTGTTCCTGCCGCTGTACCAGGCGCATTACCTGGACCTGATGCGCCGGCGCCTGGGCCTGACCACTGCCGAAGACGACGATATGGCACTGGTCGAGCGCCTGCTGCAGTGCATGCAGCGTGGTGGCGTGGACTACAGCCTGTTCTTCCGCAAGCTGGGTGAACAGCCTGCGGCACAGGCGCTGAAGGTGGTGCGCGACGACTTTATCGACCTGGCCGGCTTCGATGCCTGGGGTGCAGACTACCTGGCCCGCTGTGAACGCGAACCCGGCAATGCCGAAGGCCGCCGTGAACGGATGCATGCGGTGAACCCGCTGTATGTGCTGCGCAACTACCTGGCGCAAAAGGCCATCGAAGCGGCTGAGGCAGGGGATTACAGTGAAGTACGGCAATTGCACCAGGTACTGACCCGCCCCTTCGAGGAACAGCCCGGGATGCAGGCCTACGCCCAGCGACCGCCGGAATGGGGCAAGCACCTGGAAATCAGCTGCTCTTCCTGATTGATGATTGCTCTACCGGCCCTGTCACCGGCAAGCCAGCTCCCACAGGTAACGTGCCAGACCTGAGGCAAGCGGTCCCCCTGTGGGAGCTGGCTTGCCGGCGATAGGGCCCGAACAAACAACACAAGGAATTGATATGTCCGACCCACTGGTAATCCCCTGTCCCCACTGCAACGGCCTCAACCGCCTGCCCGCCGAGCGCCTGGGCGACGCGCCGAAATGCGGCCGCTGCAAACAGGAGGTGCTGTTGAGCACCCCCTTCGAGCTCACCGAAGCCAGCTACGCCAGCCAGATCAAAGGCGACCTGCCGCTGCTGGTCGACATCTGGGCCGACTGGTGCGGCCCCTGCAAATCCTTCGCTCCCACCTTCGAACAAGCCGCCCGCCAACTGGCCGGCCGCTGCCGCCTGGCCAAGCTCGACAGCGAAGCCAACCGCAACCTGGCCGGGCAACTGGGCATCCGCTCGATCCCCAGCCTGCTGCTGTTCAAGAACGGCCGCGAAGTCAGCCGCCAGGCCGGAGCATTTCCACTCCAGTCGTTGCTGGAGTGGGTGCGTAGCCAAGGGGTTTAGGTGTGTTTTCTGGTGCATGCCGTTAGCAGGATGGCGCCTGTGAGATCGAGCGCCGCCCGCGCGGCGCTTCGCGGGACAAGCCCGCTCCCACATTTGTTTCTGGCCAACTACTCCTGTGCCATAGGCGCGCGCACCCTTGGTGTATGGCGAAAGATGGGTGAAGGGTAGCTGCGTAACCTTTGATATCGAATGGAACAAACAAGCCGGACAGCGGTGAACTCACAGGAGGGACTGGCCCAAAACAGATGTGGGAGCGGGCTTGTCCCGCGAAGCGCCGCGCGGGCGGCGCTCGATGTCACAGGCGCCGAAAATGCTGCGCCAGGCACCTGGCAGCCTTGATACCTACCAGACGTCTAACCTCTCTCCTCCAGCAGATCATGCAACTCGACAAACTGCTGGGTCAGCTTGTGCTTGGGCTCCAGGTGAATCAGCGGCAGGCTGGCGTGGTGCGATTCGCGCATCTTCACCGAGCTGCCCAGGTACACCGGTAGCACCGGCAGGCCTTCTTCCAGCAGCTCGTCGAGCATCTGCTGCGGCAGGCTGGCACGGGACTGGAACTGGTTGACCACGATGCCTTCGACCATCAAGTCTTCGTTGTGGTCTTCCTTGAGGTCTTCGATCTCCGCCAGCAGGCCATACAGGGCCTGGCGCGAAAAGCTGTCACAGTCGAAGGGAATCAGCACGCGATCTGCGGCGATCAACGCAGAAACGGCATAGAAGTTCAGCGCTGGCGGGGTATCGATGTAGATACGCTCGTAGTCCTCGTCCAGCTCGTCGAGCAACTTTCGCAGCTTGTTGATCTTGTGCTTGGCCTCAAGCTTGGGCTGCAGGTCGGCCAACTCGGCAGTGGCAGTGACCACGTGCAGGTTGTCGAACGGGGTTTCGTAGATATCGACTTTGTTCTTCTTGCTGAACGGCCCGCTGGACAGGCTTTGCTTGAAGAAGTCGGCAATACCCATCGGGATATCCTCGCCGGTCAGGCCGGTGAGGTACTGGGTCGAGTTCGCCTGGGCATCCAGGTCGATCAAAAGGGTCCGGTAGCCTTCATTGGCACTGACCGCCGCCAGGTTGCAGGCGATGCTCGACTTGCCCACCCCACCTTTCTGATTGAACACCACGCGACGCATGATTGACCTCCGTGTTTCAACGAATGCCCGAGTATGTGGCGGCACTGCGGCAATGGCCAGCGCCATTTGGCCAACATTAGCCCTGGCCGACCACCTGCCCGGTCAACAGCTCGGCAAACGCCTTGGCCATTACCGAATTGCCCCGCTCGCGCTGCACTAGCCACACCGCCGACATCGCCCCTTCATCCAGCAGCGTGCGGTACACCACCCCTTCGATGCGCATACGCTGGAACGACGCTGGCAACACCGATACCCCCAACCCCGCCGAGACCAGGCCGATGATGGTCATTGCCTCCCCAGCCTCCTGGGCAAAGTGCGGGCTGAAGCCCGCCTGCCGCGCCAGGCTGAGCAACTGTGCATGCAGGCCGCTGCCATAACTGCGCGGGAAGAACACAAACGGCT
This sequence comes from Pseudomonas sp. NMI542_15, assembly GCF_021283425.1. NCBI lineage: Bacteria > Pseudomonadati > Pseudomonadota > Gammaproteobacteria > Pseudomonadales > Pseudomonadaceae > Pseudomonas > Pseudomonas sp. NMI542_15. Next base: position 152,303 of record NZ_JAJSRO010000003.1, read on the forward strand.
CATGGGCCAGCGCCGCCATGTGCACCCCTTGTTCCGTGCCTTCAGCCAGCGGATGCGATGCGTTGATCACCGCCACCAGCGGCTCGCGGAACAATTCGGTGGCCAACAAGCCTTCCGGCAAAGGCATCGGCCGCATCAGCCCTACTTCGATGGACTCGTCGAACACTGCTTCGGCGATATCACGGCTGCTCATTTCTTTTAAGTTCAGGTGCACAGCCGGGAAGCGCTGGCGAAAGGCATGGATGGCCTTGGGGATCTTCGAGGTGAATGGCGCAGACGAGGTAAAGCCAATCTTCATTTCGCCCAATTCACCCAACTGCGCCCGCCGCGCCACATCTGCGGCCTTCTCCACTTGCGCCAGCACCTGCCGCGCTTCCTCAAGGAACAGTCGCCCCGCCTCGCTCAGCTCGACCCGACGGTTGGTACGCTCGAACAGCCGCGCTCCCAGTTCCTGCTCCAGGGCCTGGATCTGCTGGCTCAGGGGCGGCTGGGAAATGCCCAGTTGCTGGGCGGCGCGGCCAAAGTGCAGCTCTTCAGCCACAGCAATGAAGTAGCGCAGGTGACGCAGTTCCATGACCAGCTCCTAATGAGTCGAAAAACGTCTTAAATAGGTCGAACAATATATTGGATCTAATCATTAGCCAGCTATATGCTTTTTTCATTGCGCCAGAGGTACCCGCCCGTGAAAACTGCTGTAGCTCCCCTTCCTGCCGAACCAGAGCCTGCCTCCCTGAACGAAATGTGGATTGAAAAAGGCACCCCCGCCTTCATGAAGACCGTGCTGGCACTGTTCAGCGGCGGCTTCGCCACCTTTGCCCTGCTGTACTGCGTGCAGCCGATGATGCCGCTATTGTCGAAAGAATTTGCCATCAACGCGGCGCAGAGCAGCCTGGTGCTGTCGGTTTCCACCGCCATGCTGGCGTTCGGCCTGCTGATCACCGGCCCCATCTCTGACCGCATCGGGCGCAAGCCGGTGATGGTCTTTGCCCTGGTTTGCGCCGCCCTCTCCACCCTGGCCAGCGCGGTAATGCCAAGCTGGGAACTGGTACTGGCCACCCGCGCCCTGGTTGGCCTGTCTCTGAGCGGTTTGGCCGCTGTGGCCATGACCTACCTGAGCGAAGAGATCCACCCACAGCACATCGGCCTGGCCATGGGCCTGTACATCGGCGGCAACGCGATTGGCGGCATGAGCGGGCGGCTGATTACCGGCGTGCTGATCGACTTCGTCAGCTGGCACACGGCCATGCTGACCATCGGTGGCCTGGCCCTGGTCGCCGCACTGGTGTTCTGGAAGGTGCTGCCCGAATCGCGCAACTTCCGCCCGCAGATGATGAGCCCGCGCAGCCTGCTGGACGGTTTTGTCATGCACTTCAAAGATGCCGGGCTGCCTTGGCTGTTCCTGGAAGCCTTCCTGCTGATGGGGGCTTTCGTCACCCTGTTCAACTACATCGGCTACCGCTTGCTGGCCGAGCCCTACCACATGAACCAGGCGCTGGTCGGTTTGCTGTCGGTAGTGTACCTGTCCGGGATCTACAGCTCGGCGCAAGTCGGTGCCCTGGCAGACAAGCTAGGCCGGCGCAAAGTGTTCTGGGCCAGTATCGTGGTGATGGCCGGTGGCTTGCTGATGACCCTGGCCAGCCCGCTGGCGATGGTGATCGTGGGCATGCTGGTGTTCACTTTCGGCTTTTTTGGCGCACACTCGGTGGCCAGCAGCTGGATTGGCCGCAGGGCGCTCAAAGCCAAGGGGCAGGCATCGTCGCTGTACCTGTTCAGCTATTACGCAGGGTCCAGCGTGGCCGGTACGGCGGGCGGGGTGTTCTGGCACCAGTGGGGCTGGAACGGCATCGGGCTGTTCATTGGCAGCTTGCTGGCGGTTGCGTTGCTGGTGGCGTTGCACCTGAGCAAGTTACCGCCCAAATCGGTGTGAAGCATTCGCGGGCACGCCCGCTCCCACAGGGTTCAGTGCAATCCCTGTGGGAGCGGGCGTGCCCGCGAAGAGGCCATCAGATCAGTTGATGATCTCTACGATATCCACATCCACTTCCCGGCTCATCAGGTGCTTTTCCACCTCACCGCTCAGCTTCACCTTGGTCTTGTCGTTGAACGGCGTCGGCGGCAGGTCTTCATCGTCGATTTCAACAGTGATGGTGCCGGTGTTGTCCTTGAACTCGTACTTGTCGTCGTTGTTGATCTTCTTGGTCACATACCCCTGCAGCACCACGGGCGTGTCATCGGCAGCGTCGTTGGCAGCTGCCACGGTGGTGACCGACTGGGCGCCGGGGCCGGTATAGCTGGCGGCCAGTGCAGCAGTGCTGAACAGCGGGGCAAAGATAAGGGCGAGATAACGTGCTTTCATGAGGATCGGGTCCTGTTTAGGTTTCGATGGGACCAGATTAGCGACGTTCGCTGAATCCAAACTTAATGCAACAAAAAGCCCGGCACTGGGCCGGGCTTTGCTTTCAGCGCTCAGATCACTGATGGTACTGCGCCGAAAGCTCGTGCACGGCATTGATGAACACGCCCGCATGCTCCGGGTCGACTTCCGGGGTAATGCCATGGCCAAGGTTGAACACGTGGCCGGTGCCGTGACCATAGCTGGCCAGAATGCGCGCCACTTCCTGGCGGATGGCCTCAGGCTTGGCGTACAGCACGGTCGGGTCCATGTTGCCTTGCAGCGCCACCTTGTCACCCACACGGCGGCGGGCATCGCCGATGTCGCAGGTCCAGTCCAGGCCCAGTGCGTCGGCGCCTGCTTCGGCAATGCTTTCCAGCCACAAGCCACCGTTCTTGGTGAACAGGATCACCGGCACCTTGCGCCCTTCGTGCTCGCGGATCAGCCCGCTGACGATCTTGCGCATGTAGGCCAGGGAGAACTCCTGGTAGGCCGCCGCCGACAGGTTACCGCCCCACGTGTCGAAGATCTGCACAGCCTGGGCACCGGCCAGGATCTGGCCGTTCAGGTAGCTGGTGACCGACTGGGCCAGTTTGTCCAGCAGCAGGTGCAGGGCTTGCGGGTTGTCGTAGGCCATGGCCTTGGTCTTGCGGAAGTCCTTCGACGAGCCGCCTTCGACCATGTAGGTGGCCAAGGTCCACGGGCTGCCGGAGAAGCCGATCAAGGGCACACGGCCATTGAGCTCACGGCGAATGGTGCTGACCGCGTCCATCACATAGCCCAGGTCTTTCTGCGGATCGGGGATCGGCAGCGCTTCGATGTCGGCCGGGGTGCTGATGACCTTCTTGAAACGCGGGCCTTCGCCGGTTTCGAAGTACAGGCCCAGGCCCATGGCGTCAGGGATGGTGAGGATGTCCGAGAACAGGATCGCCGCGTCCAGCGGGTAGCGGTCCAGCGGCTGCAGGGTAACTTCGCAGGCAAACTGCGGGTTCATGCACAGGCTCATGAAGTCGCCGGCCTTGGCGCGGCTGGCGCGGTACTCCGGCAGGTAGCGGCCGGCCTGGCGCATCATCCACACCGGGGTGACGTCTACGGGTTGCTTGAGCAGCGCACGCAGGAAACGATCGTTCTTCAGGGCAGTCATGTCGGCATCCGGAAAAATAGTGCGGGCATTTTCTCAGACGCCAGCGCAAAAGGCACGGCCATGGCCATGCGTTTTGTCTATTGGATGCTATAGATCAAGCGTTTTTGTATACAAAAGCTTCGCGGGCATGCCCGCACCCACAGGTTCTGCGCTTAACCCTGTGAGAGCGGGCATTCCCGCGAATAGGTCGAAAATCAGACTTCGAGGTAGTCCAGGATACCTTCCGCAGCCGTACGCCCTTCGAAGATCGCCGTCACCACCAGGTCCGAACCACGCACCATGTCGCCACCGGCGAACACTTTCGGGTTGCTGGTCTGGTGCTTGAACTTGCCTTTCTCCGGGGCTACTACACGGCCCTGGCTGTCCAGCTGGATACCATGCTGCTCGAACCACGGCGCCGGGCTTGGACGGAAGCCGAAGGCGATCACCACGGCATCGGCTGGCAGGATCTCCTCGGAGCCCGGGATCGGCTCAGGGCTGCGGCGGCCACGGGCATCCGGCTCGCCGAGACGGGTCTCGACCACCTTCACGCCTTCGACCTTGTCCTCGCCGACAATGGCGATAGGCTGGCGGTTGTAAAGGAACTTCACGCCTTCTTCCTTGGCGTTCTTCACCTCTTTGCGCGAACCCGGCATGTTGGCTTCGTCACGGCGATAGGCGCAGGTCACCGCTTTGGCGCCCTGGCGGATCGAGGTGCGGTTGCAGTCCATCGCGGTGTCACCACCGCCCAGTACCACCACCTTCTTGCCTTGCATGTCGACGAAGTCTTCCGGGGACTTCTCGAAGCCCAGGTTGCGGTTGACGTTGGCGATCAGGAAATCCAGTGCGTCATGCACGCCCGGCAGGTCTTCGCCCGGGAAGCCGCCCTTCATGTAGGTGTAGGTACCCATGCCCATGAACACTGCGTCGTACTCGGCGAGCAGCTGTTCCATGGTCACGTCCTTGCCCACCTCGGTATTCAGGCGAAACTCGATGCCCATGCCGGTGAACACTTCGCGGCGGTTGCTGAGCACGGTCTTTTCCAGCTTGAACTCTGGAATGCCGAAGGTCAGCAAGCCACCGATTTCCGGGTTCTTGTCGAACACAACCGGGGTTACGCCAGCGCGCACCAGCACGTCGGCGCACCCCAGGCCAGCAGGGCCGGCACCGATGATGGCGACGCGCTTGCCGGTTGGTTTGACCTTTGACATGTCCGGGCGCCAGCCCATGGCAAAGGCGGTGTCGGTGATGTACTTCTCCACCGAACCGATGGTCACCGCGCCGAAGCCGTCGTTCAGGGTGCAGGCACCTTCACACAAACGGTCTTGCGGGCACACACGGCCGCACACTTCCGGCAGGGTGTTGGTCTGGTGCGACAGCTCAGCCGCCGCCAGGATGTTGCCTTCGGACACCAGCTTCAACCAGTTAGGGATGAAGTTGTGCACCGGGCACTTCCATTCGCAATACGGGTTACCGCAGCCCAGGCAGCGGTGCGCCTGGTCTACTGACTGCTGCGGCTTGAACGGTTCGTAGATTTCCACGAACTCCTTCTTGCGCTGGCGCAGCAGCTTTTTCTTAGGGTCCTTGCGGCCCACTTCGATGAACTGGAAGTCGTTGTTCAGACGTTCAGCCATTTTTCAAAACCTCTTTACAGCAGCTGCAAGCTACACGCTGCAAGCCGCAAGACGATCACTTAAGCCGGGCAAACCTCGTACTGCCTTCAGGTGCAGCTTGAGGCTTGCCACTTGCAGCTGTTTTTACTGCGGGTTGGCACGTGTGCTGGACAACAGTTGCTTCAGGTTGGCTGCCTTCGGCTTCACCAGCCAGAAGCGCCGCACGTAGTCGTCCAGGTTCTCCGAGAGCTCACGCCCCCACTCGCTGCCGGTCTCTTCCACATACTCGCCAAGTACCCGCGCCAGGTGGCTGCGGTAGGCTTCCATCGCTTCACCACTGATACGCTGGATTTCCACCAGCTCGTGGTTCAGCTTGTCGACGAAGCTATTGTCCATGTCGAGCACGTAGGCGAAGCCGCCAGTCATGCCAGAACCGAAGTTGTAACCGGTCTTGCCCAGGACGCAGACAAAGCCGCCGGTCATGTACTCACAGCAGTGATCGCCAGTGCCCTCGACAACAGCGTGGGCGCCGGAGTTACGCACAGCGAAGCGCTCGCCCGCAGTGCCCGCGGCAAACAGCTTGCCGCCAGTGGCACCGTACAGGCAGGTGTTGCCGACGATGGCGCTGTGCTGGGTTTCGAACGGGCTGCCGGCTGGCGGCACGATGGTGACCTTGCCACCGGTCATGCCCTTGCCGACGTAGTCGTTTGCATCACCCTGCAGGTGCAGGTTCAAGCCACCGGCGTTCCACACGCCAAAGCTCTGGCCCGCAGTACCCTTGAAGCGGAAGGTGATCGGGTTGGCAGCCATACCCTGGTTGCCGTACAGCTTGGCGATTTCGCCAGAGATGCGGGCACCGATGGAGCGGTCGCAGTTGCAGATGTCGAGGTTGAACTCGCCACCGGCCTGGTCGCGGATCGCCGGCAGGGCCATGTCCACCATCTTCTCGGCCAGCTCGCCTTTGTCGAACGGCGGGTTCTTGTCGACTTCGCAGAACTGCGGCTTGTCTGCCGGAATGTGCGAGCTGCCCAGCAGCGGCGACAGATCCAGGTACTGCTGGCGCTCGGTATCGCCTGGCAGCATTTCGAGAAGGTCGGTACGGCCGATCAGCTCGCCCAGGCTGCGCACGCCCAGCTTGGCCAGCCACTCACGGGTTTCTTCAGCGACGAAGGTGAAGAAGTTGATCACCATGTCGACGGTGCCGATGTAGTGATCCTTGCGCAGCTTGTCGTTCTGCGTGGCTACGCCGGTGGCGCAGTTGTTCAGGTGGCAGATGCGCAGGTACTTGCAGCCCAGGGCGATCATTGGCGCGGTACCGAAGCCGAAGCTTTCGGCGCCGAGGATGGCCGCCTTGATCACGTCCAGGCCGGTTTTCAGGCCGCCGTCGGTCTGAACCCGCACCTTGCCGCGCAGGTCGTTGCCACGCAGGGTCTGGTGGGTTTCGGCCAGGCCCAGTTCCCACGGGGCGCCGGCGTACTTGATCGAGGTCAGCGGCGAAGCACCGGTACCACCGTCATAACCGGAGATGGTGATCAGGTCGGCATAGGCCTTGGCCACGCCAGCGGCGATGGTGCCCACGCCGGCTTCTGCCACCAGCTTCACGGACACCAGGGCCTGCGGGTTGACCTGCTTGAGGTCGTAGATCAGCTGGGCCAGGTCTTCGATCGAGTAGATGTCATGGTGCGGCGGCGGCGAGATGAGGGTCACGCCCGGTACCGCATAACGCAGCTTGGCGATCAGGCCGTTGACCTTGCCGCCCGGCAGCTGGCCGCCCTCACCAGGCTTGGCGCCCTGGGCAACCTTGATCTGCAGCACCTCGGCATTGACCAGGTATTCAGGGGTCACACCAAAGCGGCCGGTGGCCACCTGCTTGATCTTCGAACTCTTGATGGTGCCGTAGCGCGACGGGTCTTCACCGCCTTCACCAGAGTTGGAACGCGCGCCCAGGCGGTTCATGGCCTCGGCCAGCGCCTCGTGGGCTTCCGGCGACAGTGCGCCCAGCGAGATACCGGCCGAGTCGAACCGCTTGAGAATGGCCTCCAGCGGTTCGATCTGCTCCAACGCCAGTGGCTGGTCGGCCACCTTCACTTTCAGCAGGTCGCGGATCATCGATACCGGACGCTGGTCGACCAGCGTGGTGTATTCCTTGAACTTGGCATAGTCGCCCTGCTGCACGGCGGCTTGCAGGGTGTTGACCACGTCCGGGTTGTAGGCGTGGTATTCACCACCGTGGACGAACTTCAGCAGGCCACCTTGCTGGATCGGCTTGCGCGCGCTCCAGGCTTCGGCCGCCAGCAGCTTCTGGTCGCTTTCAAGGTCTACGAAGCGCGCCCCCTTGATGCGGCTGGACACGCCCTTGAAGCTCAGGCCGACCACTTCTTCGGCCAGGCCGATGGCTTCGAACAGCTGCGCACCGCGGTATGAGGCGATGGTGGAGATACCCATCTTCGACAGGATCTTCAGCAGGCCCTTGGAGATGCCCTTGCGGTAGTACTTGAACACTTCGTCCAGGTCGCCCAGCACTTCGCCGGTACGAATCAGGTCAGCCAGTACTTCATACGCCAGGTACGGGTAGACGGCCGAGGCACCGAAGCCCAGCAGCACGGCAAAGTGGTGCGGGTCGCGGGCGGTAGCGGTTTCCACCAGGATGTTGCTGTCGCAACGCAGGCCCTGTTCGGTCAGGCGGTGGTGTACCGCGCCAACGGCCAGCGAAGCGTGCACCGGCAGCTTGCCCGGGGCGATGTAGCGGTCGCTCAGCACCAGCTGGGTCTTGCCAGCGCGCACGGCTTCTTCAGCCTGGTCGGCGATGTTGCGAATGGCCGCTTCCAGACCGACGCCCTGTTCATAGTTGAGGTCGATCAGCTGACGGTCGAAACCTTCGCGCTCCAGGTTCATCAGCGAACGCCACTTGGCGGGCGAAATGACCGGGGAGCTGAGGATGACCCGCGAAGCGTGCTCCGGGGACTCCTGGAAGATGTTGCGCTCGGCGCCCAGGCAGATCTCCAGCGACATCACGATGGCTTCGCGCAGCGGGTCGATCGGCGGGTTGGTCACCTGGGCGAACTGCTGGCGGAAGAAGTCGTAAGGCGAACGCACACGCTGCGACAGCACGGCCATCGGCGTGTCGTCACCCATCGAACCAACGGCTTCCTGGCCCTGCTCACCCAATGGGCGCAGTACCTGGTCACGCTCTTCGAAGGTGACCTGGAACATCTTCATGTATTGCTTGAGCTGGTCAGCGTCGTAGCTGGCCGCGCCCTGGTCGTCGGTCAGCGTCGCCTGGATACGGGTGGCGTGCTGACGGAGCCAGCGCTTGTACGGGTGGCGCGACTTCAGGCGGTTGTCGATGGCGTCCGTGTCGAGGATCTGGCCGGTTTCGGTGTCCACCGCCAGGATCTGGCCCGGGCCGACACGGCCCTTGGCCAACACTTCCTCAGGCTGGTAACCCCACACGCCAATTTCCGAGGCGATGGTGATGTAGCCGTTGGTGGTGGTCACCCAGCGCGCCGGGCGCAGGCCGTTGCGGTCCAGCAGGCACACCGCGTGGCGGCCTTCGGTCATGACGATACCGGCCGGGCCATCCCACGGCTCCATGTGCATGGAGTTGTATTCGTAGAAGGCACGCAGGTCGGCGTCCATGGTCTCGACGTTCTGCCAGGCTGGCGGTACCAGCATGCGCACGCCGCGGAACAGGTCGATGCCACCGGTCACCATCAGTTCCAGCATGTTGTCCATGCTCGACGAGTCGGAACCGACACGGTTGACCAGCGGACCGAGCTCTTCGAGGTCGGGGATCTGGTCATTGGCGAACTTGGTGCGACGGGCCATGGCCCAGTTGCGGTTGCCGGTGATGGTGTTGATCTCGCCGTTGTGGGCGAGGAAGCGGAATGGCTGCGCCAGCGGCCATTTCGGCAGGGTGTTGGTGGAGAAGCGCTGGTGGAACACGCAGATCGCGGTTTGCAGGCGCTCGTCACCCAGGTCTGGATAAAACGCCGCGAGATCGCGCGGCATCATCAGGCCTTTGTAGATGATGGTCTTGTGCGAGAAGCTGCAGATGTAGTGGTCGCTGTCGTGGGCGTTAGCCACCGATGAACGGCGACGGGCACTGAACAGCTTGATGGCGAATTCCTGGTCACTCAGGCCTTCGCCACCGATGAACACCTGTTCGATCTGCGGCAGGCGCTCCAGGGCCAGGCGGCCGAGTACGCTGGTGTCGATCGGTACCTTGCGCCAGCCGACCAGTTTCAGGCCAGCGGCGAGGATTTCGCGGTCCATGTTGGCGCGGGCCGCTTCGGCTTTGACCGGGTCCTGGTTGAAGAACACCATGCCGACGGCGTACTGCTTGGGCAGCTCGACGGCGAAGTGTTCCTGGGCCACGGCTCGCAGGAATTGATCGGGCTTCTGCATGAGCAGACCGCAACCGTCACCGGTCTTGCCGTCGGCGTTGATACCGCCACGGTGGGTCATGCAGGTCAGCGCCTGCATGGCGGTTTGCAGAAGGTGGTGGCTCGGTTCGCCCGTCATATGGGCGATCAGGCCAAAACCACAGTTGTCCTTGAATTCTTCGGGATGGTACAGACCTGTTTTCATAGACACATTCTCACCAGGTTCACCTCTCAACGGAGGTAAATCTCTTTTTTAACAACCACTTACCATCCACGCCGATCAAACGCCAGCTTTTTTGCGGTGGCCATGGAAAACCATTGTTGCACAGCGACAGCGACGCCCACAAATTTTCATGTCTCACCATTGAAAATTTATGTCGCAATTTTGAATGTTTTTGCGCCATGCGCCGTGATAGGGCTTGGCGTGAGTCTGAAGCGTTTCAGCCATGACTGCAACTAGGGGCTTGTGGCCGGCAGTCTGGGACAGAAAAGCCTGCCGCGTTGAAACGCAGCAGGCTATTCGAAAGTCAGTAATCGCTCAGCAACTGGGCGGCGGGGTGATGCCGCCCGGAAGGTATCAGCGGGCCGTGGCCAGCTCTTGTTGGACGCTGCCGACGGTACGTGGCCAAGGTTTACCAGCCTGGACCTTCTCTGGCAAGTTCTTGATTGCCGCAACCGCTGCATCACGGTTGGCGAAGCTGCCGTAAGTGACTACGTACAGCGGCTTGCCCTGCAGGTTTTTCTTGAAGTAGCGATAGTCGCCACCCTGGCTCTTGACGAACGCCTGGGCCGAGGCCTCGGAGCTGGTGCCCAGGATCTGCACCACGTAATTGCCCGGCTTCTGCCCGGCGTACCAGCCGCTGTTGCCGCTGCCAGTGGCGGCAGGTTTCTCGGCAGGCTTGGCGGCCGGCTTGGCCACGGCAACCTGGGTAGGCGCAGGCGTAGGCTTGGCAGGTGCAACCGGCTTCGCAGGCTGGGTTGCGACAGGCTTGGGCGCAGGTGCAACCGGCTGGACCGGCGCAGTAGCCACAGGCTGTGCAGGCACAGGTGCCGGGCCAGCCGGAACGCCTTGCGGCGGCGCAATGGTGGTCACGGTTGGCGGCGGGTTGCCAGGCTGCAGGGCAGTGTCACCCGCCGGGCTGCCTTCTTCACCCTCCCCCATGCCCGCGGCCTGGGCCAGCGGCTCGCGCATTACAGGCTGGGACTGGCCAACCAGCGGCAGCGGCATCGGCTGGGAAGACCCGGAAAACTCGATATTGGCACCCTGCTTGCCGTCGCCAAGCGGCAACTGGGCCTGGGCGGCCGGCGCCTCAGCGGGTGGCTTGTCGCCTTTCTTGGGCATCAACACAGCGGCCGCGACAGCGACCACGACCACAGCGGACAGCGCGAGCACATGTTTTTTAGGCATCTTGAACCCCATGGATGGTCGCTTGACCGTCGAACGGCTGGCGATCATGGCTTCGATCAAAGTGTCACGGGCGACCTGGTTGATGTTGCCAGGCCAGCCGTCGGAGTGTTCATGGATATCGACGATCTGTTCACGGCTGAACACCTCGATGCCCCGGCCAGCCCCTTCCAGGCGCTGCTCCAGGTACTCGCGGGTTTCTTCTTCACTGTAGGGGGCAAGCTCGATGATGTGGAAGCGTTCTTCCTCGACATTGAGCTCGTCCAGCCCGGCAATCAGTGAAGGCTCACCGAACAGGAACACGTGCGGGCGCCCTTCCGGTACCCCCGCCGCCAACTCCAGCAACGCTTGGAGTGCCGACTCGTCGAGTTGTTCCGCATCGTCCACCAGCAAATACACTTCCTGCCCGGTCAGTGCCAGTTGCACCACCTTGGACAGGATCGCCTGCACTTCGGGCTGGGCCACACCCAGGTCTTGAGCGACCTGGGCAAGCATGCTGGAAGCATCGCTGGCACTGCGGGCAGACACCACCACACTCTGCACAGCCTGCTTGTTGGTGCTGGCCACCAGGGCCTGGCGCAGCAGCGACTTGCCGCTGCCCAGCGGGCCGCTGACCACCAGCATCAGCTGGCTGTAGCGCGCCAGGTGGTGCAGCTGGCCAAGCACGGGCTTGCGCTGCGCCGGGAAGAACTTGAAGCCGGGCACACGGGGCGCGAACGGATCGTGGCTCAACTGGTAATGGTCGAGAAAGGCCTCATCGGCATGCAAACTGGTCATTGCGCTGTCACAACCTCAAAGCTGGGCCACGATCGCGCGGTAATCCGCCGACAGCGTGGCCTGAAGAATCTCTTTCGGATAGTCGTCGGTCACAACGGCCTCGCCCATCTGGCGCAACAGCACCAGACGCAAGCGTCCGTCGATCACTTTTTTGTCGACCGCCATGTGCTCCATGAAATGCGCCGGGGTCATTTCCTGTGGTGGCACCACCGGCAAACCTGCGTCCTGCAACAGGCGGATCCCGCGATCACGCTCGGCCTGGTCGATCCAGCCAAGGCGCATGGACATTTCCAGGGCCATCACCGTGCCCGCCGCCACGGCTTCGCCGTGCAGCCAGACGCCGTAGCCCATATGGGTCTCGATGGCATGCCCGAAGGTATGCCCCAGGTTCAGCGTGGCCCGCACGCCGGACTCACGCTCATCGGCACCCACCACTGCGGCCTTGGCCGCGCACGAGCGGCGGATGGCCTCGGTCAGGGCTGCCGAGTCGAGGGCGCGCAGGGCTTGCATATTATCTTCGAGCCAGGCGAGAAACGGCTTGTCGCAGATCAGACCGTACTTGATCACTTCCGCCAGGCCGGCCGACAGTTCGCGCGCTGGCAGGGTTTTAAGGCTGGTTGTATCGATCAGCACCGCATTGGGCTGATAGAAGGCACCGACCATGTTCTTGCCCAACGGGTGGTTGATACCGGTCTTGCCGCCCACCGAAGAGTCAACCTGGGAAAGCAGGGTGGTCGGCACCTGGATGAAGTCGACACCGCGCTGGTAGCAGGCGGCAGCGAAGCCGGCCATGTCACCGATCACGCCGCCGCCCAGGGCAACCACGGTTGTGCGACGATCATGGCGAGCTGTCAGCAGGCCATCGAAGATCAGTTGCAGGGTTTCCCAGTTCTTGTGGGCTTCGCCATCGGGCAATATCACCGACAGCACCGAGTAGGCGCCGAGGGTGTTGCTCAGGCGTTCGAGATACAGGGGTGCGACGGTCTCGTTGGAAACGATGGCGACTTGCCGGCCGGCAATGTGCGGCGCCAGCAGCTCGGGCTGGCCCAGCAGGCCTTCGCCAATGTAGATCGGGTAGCTGCGCTCGCCCAGGTCGACCTTAAGTGTCTGCATGTATCCCCACAATGTACTTGGGCGCGGCGCCGTTCGGGCAACCACGCGCTAACGTTGAACCTCGCCTCGGCGCTGGTGGCCGAGAATAGACCCGGGCTAACGGGGCGGCAACTGCTGCAAGCGCTCGAGAATATCGATCACCACCATGCGGGGCGGCCGCTCGTCGGTTTCCACCACCACGTCGGCGATCTCGCGGTAGAGCGGGTCGCGGGCTTCCAGCAGGGCGCGCAGGGTGGCCTCGGGGTTGGCGGTGCGCAGGAGCGGGCGATTGCGATCACGCGCGGTACGGCCAACCTGCTGCTCCACCGAAGCATGCAGGTAGATAACCCGACCACCCCGGCGCAATGCCTGGCGGTTGGCTTCGCGCATCACCGCGCCACCGCCGGTCGCCAGAACCACGCCGTCGAGTGCGCACAGTTCGGCGATCATCGCCTGCTCGCGCTCACGGAAACCTGGCTCGCCTTCCTTGTCGAAAATCCACGGGATGTTGGCGCCGCATCGCAGTTCGATTTCCTTGTCGGAATCCTTGAACAGCAGGCGCAGCTCTTTGGCCAATAGGCGTCCAATGGTGCTTTTACCAGCGCCCATGGGTCCCACAAGTATCAAATTTCGCACAGAATCAACGACTCACAGCAATCGCCTGGTCACTCATGATACGCGGAGTCAGGAAGACCAGCAGCTCGGATTTTTTCTCTTGTAATACATCGCGTCGAAACAGCCGCCCAACATACGGCAGATCGCCAAAAAATGGCACCTTGTCGACCACATTGTTTTGCGAAGTCGAGTACACGCCACCGATCACGATCGTTTCGCCGTCAGCCACACGAACCTTGGCATTGACCTCGTTCTTGCGGATCGGCGGTACGTTGTTCACGGCATTGACGTAATCAGGCTCGTCCTTGGTCACCCTGACAGCCATGATTACCTTGTTGTCAGGTGTAATCTGCGGGGTCACCTCCAGCGAAAGCGAGGCTTCGCGGAAGGCGACCGAGGTGGCGCCACTCTGGCTGGTTTCCTGGTAGGGCACCTCGGTGCCCTTGAGGATCCTGGCCGTTTCCTTGTCGGCCGTGACCACCTTGGGCTGCGAGATGATCTCGCCGTTGCCGCTTTTTTCCATGGCGCTGAGTTCCAGGTCGAGCAACACGTCACCGCGCAGCAGGCCCAGGCCGACGCTGCTGCCCGCCCGCTCCACGCCGAGGTCGACGAACAGTTCCTTGCCCGGGCGCAGGCTTTCCCCGTACAGCGGCCCGCCCCAGCGCACCCCCAGGCTTTTCTCGTAGTCGACGTTGGCCTCGACGATACGCGCCTCGATCGCCACCTGGCGCACCGGCACGTCCAGCTGCGTAACCAGTTGCCGCAATTCGGCCAGGCGATCGGCCGGCTGATGCGCCACCAGGGTATTGGTGCGCTCATCGACACCCAGGCTGCCACGAACGGTGAAGGTGCTGTCATCCGCCAGGCTGGTCAGCAACAACTCAACCAGCTCCGCCGCCTTGGCATGATGGATCGGTATCAGTTCACGGCGTAACGGCTGCATCTGCGCATCCGGCACCGGATGGGCATCGAACGGCTGCGGGGCAAACGCTGCCGCAGGGGCCACCAGCAACACATTGCCTTCGTGCCGCTGTGCCAGGCCCTTGCTGCGCAGCACCAGGTCAAGCGCCTGATCCCAGGGCACGTCCTGCAAACGCAAGGTCACGTTGCCCTGCACGTCATCGCTGGCAACCAGATTGATGCCCGCGTAATCGGCCAGCACCTGCAGCACCGAGCGAACCTCTACATCCTGGAAATTCAAAGAAAGTGGCTCACCCTGATACGGCGTCGCCCACACCAGCGGGATCGGCAGCAGGGCCGCCAACACCCATTTCATCACGTTCTTCATTCTGGTTCGGGGCCTCCTTGCCCGGGCGCTTTGCCAGGGTGATGAACGCCGTACGCTCATGCCACACCCCCGCCATGAATAACCGTTCTCGCACTTCGACCTGACCTTGATCGACCCGCGCCACCACTCCGTGGTTACGCCCCAAGCGCTCACCCGCCCGCACGCGGTAGAGCCTGCCAGCCGCCATCAGCAGCGCCTCATGGGCCGCCCCTCGCGACAGGCTGCCGACCATTTCCAGCTGTGCCAGTGGCACGCTGCCCAGACCGGAACCGGCCACTCGTATCGCCCCAGGGGCGAAGGGATCGACCCCAGGCACTGGCGTGGCGGCCTTGGCCGGCATAAGCGCAAGCACCTCAGGTGTCGGTACGGGCGCTGAGGCCTGAAACGCATCTACCTGCAGTTGCAGACGCAAAAGCCCGGGCTGCCCCGCGACGGCGGCCAGTTTCATGTCACCGCTGCGCAGCAGGCGTGCCTGGCCCAGCCAGTCACCCAGCCACTGGCGCAAATCCATGTACCGGCCCACCACCTGCACCTGCAACGGCACTTTCCAATAGCCTGCCTGTTGCTCGACTTCCTGCACGTCGAACCGCTCAACCAGCAAGCCATGTGCATGCCCCGAAGCCGCCAGGCGGTCAACCAGCTCACTCATGCCTTCCCCGGCGGCCAGGTGCCAGTGAGCCTCCAGCAACCGCCGTTCGGCAAAAGCCAGAGACGCCCGCAATCGCTGCAGCTCCTCCAGCTTTGCCGCACTGGCTGCTTGCTGCTCGTTCAATGTGGCCTGCCGGGCCGCTTCCTGTGCCTGCTGCTGCAACCCTGCCGGCAGGCGAAGCGCGCAACCCAGGCCGAACACCATCCCGGCCACCAGCACTGGCGCGATGAGCCTGATGCTTCTGGAACGTTCGGCAACCGCCCACCAGGCAAAGACCTGCGCTGCTTTCACGACCAGAACGCCGCAACACGCGTAGCCAGCAGAAACTCATCGCCAGCCGGCATGCTCCTGACACGCTTGAGCGTCAGATCGAGCAGCACACCCGATCGCTCCAGATCGCGCATGAACTGCGCAACCAAGGCGCCAGAGGCAGCCAGCCCAGTCACCTGCAGATGGCCGTTTTCAAAGCTGAGGTCGAGTAGCTGGACCCCGACCGGCAGCGCCCCTTCGATCTCAGCGAACACATTACCCAGCACCCCCTGCTGGGCGCGTAAGCTTTCGAGTGCAGCTGCACGGGCATTGAGTGCATCATGCTGCGCACGCACATCTGCCAGCGGCTGCAGTTGCTCGGCCAGCACCTCAAGGGCGGCCTGGTGCTGGGCATTGACCAGCGCCTGCTGCTGACCGCGCTGTCGGGCCAACTGGTCGACCAGGGTCACGGCACACAGCGCTAGCAGTGCGCCGGCAACCAGCTGGGTGCGAAAGCGCCTGAGCGCCGCCTCGCGCTGGCGTTCCCGCCAAGGCAGCAGGTTAAGCCGTATCATGGGTGCAACCCTCCAAGTGCCAGGGCGCACGCCAGGACCATCGTGCCGTCAACGTGCTCCAACCCTTTCAGGCCAGGCAAGTGCCTGCACGGCGTATTCAGCTGGCGGCCAAGGTTTTGCAACACGCCAGGCTCCACCGATGAGCCACTGGTAATCCACAGGCCCGCCGGCAACTGCGCATCGGCAAGCAGCGCGTGCAGGTGCTCCGGCAACTGCGCCATGCCCTTCAGCCCCTGCATGTTTAGTTCACGACGCTGGTAAGGCCGGCCAGGCTGCCAGTCATAAAGCACTGCGCTGTGCGCTTCGACCCGCAGCAGCGCCGAACCTTCAAGGCAGCCCACGGGCAACATGCGGCACAAGGCAATGTTGTCGACCTCGATGGCCTCCAGTTGCAACCCGGCCGCCTCGACGATGGCATCCAGTGACGCCAAGGCACTTTGCCGACACGCGGCCACCATCAGTTCGGCGCACCCCGGTTGCGTTCCGGATGCCCCCAAGACCTGAAAGTCCAAGGCCAGGTCCTCCAATGGAAATGGAAACAGCCGCTCGGCATCGGCCAGCAATTGCGTCTCCAGTTCAGCCCCGACCTGCTCCATCGGCACATGGCACCGCTTGCAGATCACCTGGCTGGCCGGTAACGCCAACGCTATCCGGTGCTGCCTGAGGCCGCTGCGCAGGTAGGCACGGCGCAAGGCAGCCACCACGGCATCGGGCTCTGCGACCCAATCCTTGCCAGCTGCGGATTCAAATGGTTCTTGTGCCGATGCAAGTACCCTGTAGCGCCGACTGCGCCGCTGCAGTTGCACAACACGAACAGCGTCAGGGGCGATTTCCACCCCCACGATTGAACTGGCATCCTTGCCGAAGCGTCCTAGCATCGCGGCTTCCTTGCTGCGTGGTGCAGCGGTCTGTCGCAACCCCGCGTCAACACCAGGCCCGGCTTGCCCATCGAGGCGACGGACAGCCTGGCCGGTAACCCGGAGGGGCGAAAAAATGCTTATAATGCCCAGCGTTGTGCGACACGTGTAACGTGTCTCCCGTCCCAAGCTGTAGGGTCAGCTTGAGAGATTCCCAAAGGAATCAAATACTTGGGTATCCATCCCCTTGAACCAAAACCCGCCCAGAGGTCCCTCGCCTTAAAGGACTTGCCGCAGCGGCGGTGGCAAAACCCCTAGGTCGCTGAGCACTCGGAAGCGCGACTGCGGACCGATTTCATCGGTCTTGGAGTGCCATTCGTCGGAAAGTGATATGTACGAAATGAGTCATGACACATTTGGCATCATTTGCCTCACTAGCCTCCTAATCTTTTGCTTAGGGCTGGCAACGTGGGCCAACTGGTCAGAGGTCAAGAAACTTTTCAAACGGTCACCTCCACGACACTAACTCAAGCCCTTGCGGCTTCAACCCTCGCGGGAGAAATCCCCGCTGGGGTTTCTCCTGCCTCAAAACAGGAGTAACCCAACCTAAGTGAGCCGCCACAGCGGTCCCCACTTCTTCCAAACGGAGACATGAGCGAAAGCTCTGTCTGTCATTGTCCAACCATCGCTAATACAGGATGGCAGCGGACTCGTTGTGCGACCAACGGTAGCCTACGACGGCGTGCATCACTAGTAATGGTGGTGTTCGAAGCCCGTCCGACAATGTAGCCCCCCTTCAAGGGGTGCCGCTCTCCTGCGAGGGAGGCGGTAGATACTCGGAGCAGTACCGGGTTGAGGCGCTAGGCTGACTGGTATGGACAACATACGTGAACTGCTAATAAACACCGTAAGCATTACCAAGCCAAAACTGCTGTTAGGCTTGAACCAAAAGGTACGCGGTCGGTTATCTCCGTGGCGCTTGGGGATACGTCGCCTCATATGATCGCCGGTGAAAAGGCAGGTCCTAACCCAGTCGTGTGACAGATAGGGAACGTGGTAAGCCCGTATCGCTGCCCTTGGGCAAGTGAACCGTAAGGGACACTGTTAGCGGTGCGGGTATGGGATCGCAGAGAAAGCGAATGCCAGGCTGTAATGGCCTGGATAGGGGTTGGAACATCACCCCACGGGAAAACCGGGCAGACTTCTGCGTGGTCTTCCATCGCAATAACTCTGACTGAGACCGTCTCATTAACTTCAGGGCCTAGCTCCAATTGGCCCTTGATAACCCTACCCTGACGGGGTGCATGCACCCCTCAGGGGGTACGTGCGCCTTCCGCTCGGGTGGTTTCACTTTGAGAGGAAAGCAGCATGATAGAGCTCAGCCAGCAAGGTGAGTCTGCGCTTTCCGGCACTCCGCAACAGTGGCACGACGTCGATTGGCGCCGAGCCCAGCGGAATGTCCGGGGAATGCAGATGCGAATTGCGAAGGCTTGTCGGGAAGGCAAATGGCGCAGAGTCAAATCTCTGCAACGGATGCTCACCCGCTCGAAGTCGGCCAGATACTTGGCTGTACGGAGAGTCACGGAAAATCAGGGGAGCCGCACGGCGGGAGTCGATAAGCAACTCTGGGATACACCCAACGCAAAATGGAATGCGGTTGGTCAGTTGAAGACGCGGGGATACAAGGCTCGGCCACTACGGCGAGTCTACATCCCGAAGTCGGATGGACGGGAACGCCCACTGGGTATACCGACCATGACGGACAGAGCCATGCAAGCGCTGTATATGCTGGCTCTGTCCCCCATCGCTGAAACCCGAGGCGACCCGAATAGCTACGGCTTCAGGATCGAACGTTCCACGGCGGATGCGATGGCGCAGTTGTTCTTGTGTCTATCCAAACGGGCTTCGGCCTGCTGGGTATTGGACGCAGACATCGAAGGGTTCTTCGACAACATCAACCACGACTGGCTGTTAAGAAATGCCCCAACGGAAACACGGGTGCTGCGGCAATGGTTAAAGGCCGGGGTCATCCACAAGGGGCAGCTACACGCAACGGATGCAGGTACGCCGCAAGGGGGGATTATCTCCCCGACGCTGGCAAATCTGGCACTGGATGGTCTGGAAACGCTCCTCAAGGAATACCTGGGAGTGACAAGGGCGAAAAAGCTGAAGGTGAACGTGGTGCGATACGCCGACGACTTCGTGATCACAGGGGCCTCTCCGGAGGTGCTGGAGAATGAAGTAAAACCTTGGGTAGAGCAGTTCCTCGCAACGCGCGGGCTACGGTTGTCACTCAAGAAAACGCGCATCGTCCACATCGACGAAGGCTTTGACTTCCTTGGCTGGAATTTCCGGAAGTACGACGGAACGTTACTGATCAAGCCGAACAAGAAGAACGTCAAGGCGTTCTACAGCAAGATCAGAGAGGCAATCGACTCTCACAAGACGGTCAAGCAGGAGGATCTGATCCGACTGCTCAACCCGAAACTGAGGGGCTGGGCGCTGTACCATCAACCAGTCGTCGCGAAACAGGCTTACAGCCGAATGGACCACAGAGTGTTTATCAAACTCTGGCGTTGGGCGAAGAGGCGACACCCTAACAAGTCCCTCGACTGGGTAAGGAAGAAGTATTTCCGGACCTCAGGAGACAGGAGCTGGGTGTTTGCCACCACAGTGGTAGATGCAGACGGAGGTAAAAGGGAGGTCGAGCTGTACTCGCTCGCGAGTACTCCGATCGAGCGACACAAAAAGGTGAGTGGGGATTACAACCCCTACGATCCCGCCATGGAGGCTCAAGGCGAGAAACTGCGGATGGACCGGATGCTGAGCAAGCTCAAATACCGGAAACAAATCGGCAGCCTCTTTGCCAGTCAAAATGGACTGTGTCTGCTGTGTAAGCAACCGATTACCAGAGAGACAGGGTGGCATGACCACCACGTCGTACACCGCTCCCTCGGCGGTGGAGACGAACTGGCCAATCGGGTACTCTTACACCCTAACTGCCACAACCAACTGCATACTCGTGGCCTGCACGTGAACAAACCGGCTTCCATCGGAAGCTTAGCGAAGGCTTGAGCCGTATGCGCTGAAAGGCGCACGTACGGTTCTTAGGGGGGAGTCAGCCAGGAATGGCTGGCTCCCACCCGACTTCTGGTCCGCCGGACCTGCGTGCAACTCACTCCCAACCTGGACACCGAAAAGCCTTGATACGCCTGCTGAAGTTCTTCTGGTGGTCTTCCGTCGCCGTCATTTGCGCGCTCGTACTCGGTGTGAGCGGTGCGTTTCTGTATCTTAGCCCCAGCCTGCCCTCGGTCGAGTCCCTCAGAAGCATCCAGTTGCAGATCCCCCTCAGGGTGTACAGCAGCGACGGCAAGCTGATTGCCGAGTTCGGCGAAATGCGTCGTTCGCCGATCCGCTTCGCAGAAATTCCGCCACAGTTCATTCAGGCGCTTCTGTCAGCCGAGGACGACAATTTCCTCAATCACTATGGTGTCGACCCCAGCAGCCTGATGCGCGCGGCGACCCAGCTGGTGAAAACCGGGCATATCCAGACCGGCGGCAGCACCATCACTATGCAGGTGGCGAAAAACTTCTTCCTCACCAGCGAACGCAGCTTCTCGCGCAAGACCAACGAAATCCTGCTGGCACTGCAGATCGAACGTGAGCTGACCAAGGACGAAATCCTTGAGCTTTACGTGAACAAGATCTACCTGGGCAACCGCGCCTACGGCATCGACGCCGCCGCGCAGGTGTACTACGGCAAATCGATCCGCGACGTGAGCCTGGCGCAGATGGCGATGATCGCCGGCCTGCCCAAGGCACCGTCACGCTTCAACCCGCTGGCCAACCCGGTGCGCGCCAAGGAGCGCCGCGACTGGATCCTCGGCCGCATGTACAAGCTGGGCAAGATCGACCAGGCCAGCTACCAGGCGGCCCTGGCTGAGCCGCTCAATGCCAGCTACCACGTGCCGACGCCTGAGGTGAATGCGCCTTACATCGCCGAAATGGCCCGCGCCGAAATGGTCGGGCGCTACGGCAGCGAGGCCTACACCGAAGGTTTCCGCGTTACCACCACGGTGCCCAGCGACATGCAGGAAATGGCCAACAAGGCCATCCTCAAAGGCCTGTCCGACTACGATGAGCGCCACGGCTACCGCGGCCCCGAAGCACGCTTTCCGGGGCGTACCCAGGCAGCCTGGCTACAGGAACTGGGCAAGCAGCGCACCTTGGGTGGCCTGGAACCGGCCATCGTTACTCATGTCGATAAAACCGGCCTCCAGGTACTCACCCGGGACGGCCAGCAAGCCGAAGTGGCCTGGGACACCATGAAGTGGGCGCGCCCGTTCATCAACAGCAACGCCCAGGGCCGCGCACCACAATCGCCGGCCGACGTGGCACAGGTCGGTGACCTGGTACGCCTGCAGCGCCTGGAAGACGGCAAGCTCAAGTTCAGCCAGGTGCCTGGCGCGCAAAGTGCGCTGGTCACCCTCGACCCTTACAACGGTGCCATTCGTGCACTGGTTGGCGGCTTCTCGTTCGAGCAGAGCAACTACAACCGCGCCATGCAGGCCAAGCGTCAGCCGGGTTCGAGCTTCAAGCCGTTCATCTACAGCGCCGCACTGGACAGCGGCTACACCGCATCCACTCTGGTCAACGATGCGCCGATCGTGTTCGTCGACGAATCCGTGGACAAAGTATGGCGACCGAAGAACGACACCAACACCTTCCTCGGCCCGATCCGCATGCGCGAAGCCCTTTACAAGTCGCGCAACCTGGTGTCGATTCGCCTGCTGCAGGCCATGGGTGTAGACCGCACCATCGACTACATCGCCAAGTTCGGTTTCAACAAGCAGGACCTGCCGCGCAACCTGTCGCTGGCCTTGGGCACCGCCACCCTGACCCCTATGGAAATCGCCACAGGCTGGAGCACCTTCGCCAACGGCGGCTACAAGATCAGCCCATACCTGATCGAGCGCATCGAAAGCCGCAGCGGCGAAACACTGTTCACCGCCAACCCGGCCCGCGTCCCCCAAGGGGCCCAGGATCAGGCTGGCCTGGCGGCTCCCGAGCAGCCGATCAGCACCGCGGCCATGCCAGGTGAGGCACCTTCTGCCTTCAACCAGGTGGCCGCTGCACCGCAAGCGCCGGCTGTGGCCGAACAGATCATCGACGGGCGCACCACCTATATCCTCACCAGCATGCTGCAAGACGTGATCAAACGCGGTACCGGGCGCCGGGCGCTGGCCCTGGGCCGCACCGACCTGGCAGGCAAGACGGGCACTACCAACGAGTCCAAAGATGCCTGGTTCTCCGGCTACAACGCCGATTATGTGACCACGGTATGGGTCGGTTTCGATCAGCCGGAAACCCTCGGCCGCCGCGAGTACGGTGGCACGGCGGCGCTGCCGATCTGGATGAGCTTCATGGGCGCGGCACTCAAGGACAAGCCGGCGCATGCGCCAGCAGAACCTGAAGGCATCCTCAGCTTGCGCGTCGACCCGGTCAGCGGCCGTGCTGCCTCCCCGAGCACGCCGAATGCCTTCTTCGAGCTGTTCAAGGCCGAAGATTCGCCACCCTCGGTGGACGAACTGGGCAATGGCGCAGCACCGGGCAGCCCGCTGCCGGCCGATGAAGCGGCGCCGATGGACCTGTTCTAAGGCAGGGCGCCTGACTCAGGTTTTGCGTGGGCGCGTGAATCGAGCGCCGCCCGCGCGGCGCATCGCGACGCAAGGCCGCTCCCACATCTGTTGCAACGTGCCGAACCTGCCAAGCCATGGTTGCCCGCCTGGGTGCATGCTTTGAGACAGGCAGGGCGGCATCAATGCCCACCTCCAAATCCAGTCATGCCAGCAAGGCTGACAACCATGGCCTCACAGACATGGCCACGTTGCAACAAATGTGGGAGCGGCCTTGCGTCGCGATGCGCCGCGCGGGCGGCGCTCGGTCTCATAGGCGCCACAAGTACCCTGACGAACACCTGGCAGCCCTGACGCATTCCAACGCCCCAACAAAAAGCCCCGGCTCATGCGAGCCGGGGCTTTTTGTGTCGCGACAGGGGTGGGGTAATCAGCCCTTGAACACGTCATCCACGCTGGTGAGCGGGTAGTGCTTCGGATACGGCAGGGTAGCCACACCGGATTCGATAGCGGCCTTGGCCACAGCGTCGGAAACGACAGTGATCAGGCGTGCGTCCAGCGGCTTCGGAATGATGTACTCACGACCGAACTCCAGGCCTTCGACACCGTAGGCTTCGCACACTTCCTTCGGCACTGGCAGCTTGGCCAGGTCTTTCAGGGCGATGGCGGCGGCGATCTTCATTTCTTCGTTGATACGCTTGGCACGAACGTCCAGAGCACCACGGAAGATGAACGGGAAGCCCAGTACGTTGTTGACCTGGTTCGGGTAGTCGGAACGACCGGTAGCCATGATCACGTCGCTGCGAGTGGCGTGCGCCAGCTCTGGCGAAATTTCCGGGTCCGGGTTCGAGCAGGCGAACACGATCGGGTTGGCAGCCATCGACTTCAGGCCTTCCGGGCTGAGCAGGTTCGGGCCGGACAGGCCTACGAACACGTCCGCACCGTCGAGTGCGTCAGCCAGGGTGCGCTTGTCGGTTGCGTGAGCGAACTGTGCCTTGTACTGGTTCAGGTCGTCACGGCCAGCGTGGATGACACCGCTGCGGTCGATCATGAAGATGTTTTCGACCTTGCCACCCATGCTCACCAGCAGCTTCATGCAGGAGATGGCGGCAGCACCGGCACCCAGGCAGACGATCTTGGCGTCTTCGAGCTTTTTGCCGGCGATTTCCAGGGCGTTGATCATGCCGGCCGCGGTAACGATGGCGGTACCGTGCTGGTCATCGTGGAACACCGGGATGTCGCACTGTTCAATCAGGGTGCGCTCGATCTCGAAGCACTCTGGCGCCTTGATGTCTTCAAGGTTGATGCCACCGAAGGTGATCGAGATGCGGCGGACAGTGTCGATGAACGCTTGTGGGCTTTCCGATTCGACTTCGATGTCGAACACGTCAATACCCGCGAAACGCTTGAACAGAACACCCTTGCCTTCCATGACCGGCTTGGAAGCCAGTGGGCCGAGGTCACCCAGACCGAGGATGGCGGTGCCATCGGAAATCACCGCAACCAGGTTACCTTTACCGGTGTATTTGTAAGCCAGCTCTGGATCACGGCCAATTTCACGCACGGGCTCAGCAACACCTGGGCTGTAGGCCAGGGCGAGATCACGGGCGGTGGCAGTGGGCTTGGAGAGTTCGACGCTCAGTTTCCCCGGACGAGGGTGAGCGTGATATTCGAGAGCGGCGGTTTTCAGGTCTGACATGGTGGGCATTCCGCTATTTACTGTTCTGACGGACCGCCGAGGATACGCAAAGAGCCGGGGAGTCACAAGACTGGTCGGTCACTTGTGTCAAGGCCTTTAGCCTACGACTTTACGCTATAACCCACGGGGGCATACGGCTCACAGTGTGTACAATCCAATAGCGAAATGTCTACATCTTTTAGCCTGAAAAACGCTCCAACATGCTCGGATCGGTCAATGGCAATACCCAGCGTCGCTGCCCAGGCTTGAGGCCGCCCTTGCGGGAACGATCCAGCACCCAGCCACGCGCTTCGACCTGGCGTCCCTTGAGATTATCGAAGAAGCTGGCGGGGAAGTTGCGTTGCAGACGAGTGGGAACCTGTAGCACAACAGCCTCGTCCAGGGTCAACCAGACCCCGCCACGGTTGCGCTCGACACCCCTGATGCGGCCACTGACCACCGCGAAACCCGACTGCCTGACATCGGCTGCAGCCACCACAGGCGAGCGCCGCCACACACCATTGCCGGCCTTGCGCGCTGCTTGCTCGGCAACCTGCTGGCAGCCGCTGAGGCTTACATTGGGGGCAACTGCCACCCGGTAGCCCAAACCCTCGCTGAGCAACCGTGCTTCAATATTGTCCCCACTGATGCCGTAGATATGCGCCAGTGTGCGGCCATACTTGTCTTTTTCCTCAACGCCCGGTACCAGCCCGATGCGCCCGTCACTGGCGTTGACCAATGCTTGGAGGCGCCGCCTGGCAGCCTCGGCATAGGGCTCGCTGGTGCGCCCTTTGCGGCCAATTTCCGGAGCATTGATGCCGATCAGCCGCACGCTGCGGCCATCAACCAGGCGCAAGGTATCGCCATCCACTACCTGGCGCACAACCACTTGCTGCGCCTGCTGCGGCAGCGGGCAGAACGCCAGGGCCGGGAAATGCCAGATGACGCCCATAAAAAAAGCGCCCACAAGGGACGCTTTTTTGTGCAGCAATGCGAAACCCGAGGGGTTCGCCATGCGCATGATTACTTCTTGGCACCGAACATGCCGAAGCGATCGGCGAACTTCTGTACGCGACCACCGGTGTCCAGGACTTTCTGCTTACCGGTGTAGAACGGGTGGCACAGGTTGCAAACGTCGATCGACAGGGTGTTGCCCAGGGTCGAACGGCTTTCGAACTTGTTGCCGCAGCTGCAGGTGACTGCAACTACTTCATAGTTCGGGTGGATACCTTCTTTCATGGTCGCTTCCTCGAGCTGCGTGCCGCCATCCAACACCAATTGTTGAATACCGCACGTAATTAGGCGGCAAATAATACCAGAGCGCTGCGTCAGTGCAAGTTGTCGCTTGCACCGGCCGTCGTCTGCTAGGCTCGCCAGTCTTTGATACGCCCTCCGAGACCTTCCGCGTGCCCGACGTCATCCTGCGCCTTGCCCTGCCCTCCCCGCTGCGTCGCCTGTTCGACTACAAGGCACCCGCGAGCATGGCGCGCCAGGCCTTGACCCCGGGCATGCGCATTCGTGTGCCATTCGGCCGCCGCGAAATGATCGGAGTGCTGGTGGAGGTATGCGCGCAAAGCGAGGTGCCCGCCGACAAGCTCAAGCCGGCCAGCGCCCTGCTCGATCCGGTATCACCGATCCCGCCATCGCTGTTCAAGCTGTGCCTGTGGACCGCCCAGTACTACCAGCACAGCCTGGGCGACACCCTGAGCTGGGCCCTGCCGACATTATTGCGCCAGGGCGAGCCCGCCGAGATGCGCCAGGAGCGCTTCTGGCACGTCGCCCCCGGCGCCCGCCTGGAAGACCCGCGCATCGCCCGCGCGCCGCGCCAGCGCGACGCGCTCAAGACCCTGGCCCAGCACCCACACGGCGTGGCCCACAGCCTGCTGGCCAAGCTCAACCTGAACAAGGACAGCCTCGACCTGCTGTTGGCCAAGGAACTGGTACAAATTGAAGTACGCCGGCACCTGCCGGGGCTACGCCACGAACACTGGCTGGCGCAGCCGGAATTGCCGCTCAACGAGGAGCAACGCGACGCCTTTGATGCTGTGCGCGAAGGCTTTGGGGGCTTTGGCGCGTTCCTGCTGGCGGGCGTTACCGGTAGCGGCAAGACCGAGGTCTACCTGCAACTGATTCGTGAAACCCTGGAAGCCGGCAAACAGGCGCTGGTGCTGATTCCGGAGATCAACCTCGGCCCACAGACCCTGGCGCGCTTCGAGCAACGCTTCAACGCCCGCATCGCCCTGCTGCATTCGGCAGTGAACGACCGCGAGCGCCTGGACGCCTGGCTGGCTGCCCGGGACGGCGAAGCCGACATCATCATCGGCACCCGCTCGGCATTGTTCACACCGATGAAAAACCCCGGCCTGATCATCATCGACGAGGAGCACGACGGCTCCTATAAACAGCAGGAGGGGCTGCGCTACCACGCCCGCGACCTGGCACTGGTGCGCGCCCACCAGGAAAACATCCCGATCCTGCTCGGCTCTGCCACGCCGTCGCTGGAAACCCTACACAACGCCCTCACCGGCCGTTACCGCCTGCTGCGCATGAACCAGCGCGCTGGCGGAGCCCGCCCGCCGCGCATGTTGCGCCTGGATGTAAAGAGCCTGCCACTGGACAGCGGCATCAGCGGCCCGTTGCAACAAGCCATCCGCCAGACCCTGGAAGCAGGCCAACAAGTGCTGGTGTTCCTCAACCGCCGCGGCTTCGCCCCTACCTTGCTGTGCCACGATTGTGGCTGGCTGTCCGAGTGCCCGCGCTGTGATGCACGCATGACCGTGCACCAGCGTTCTGGCGAGCTGCGCTGCCACCACTGCGGCTATGACGAACGCCTGCCGCACCAGTGCCCGCAGTGCAACCACGTGGACCTGCGCCCGGTCGGCGCAGGCACCGAGCGGGCCGAAGAGCGCCTGAAAGTGCTGTTTCCGGACTACCCGATCCTGCGGGTGGACCGCGACAGCACAGCGCGCAAAGACGCCATGCACAACCTGTTCACGACTATTCAGCGGGGCCAGCCGAGCATCCTTGTCGGTACGCAGATGCTTGCCAAGGGTCACCATTTCCCCCGGGTGACCCTGGTGGCCATCCTCGATGCCGATGGCGGGCTGTTCTCGGGTGATTTTCGCGCCAGTGAGCGCATGGCGCAGCTGATGGTGCAGGTGGCCGGCAGGGCCGGGCGGGCCGAAGAGCCAGGCAAGGTCATCATCCAGACCCACCTGGCCGACCACCCGCTGTTGGTGCAGCTTACCGAGCAGGGCTACTTCGCCTTTGCCGAACAGGCCCTGGACGAACGCCGCGCCGCCGGGCTGCCGCCCTACTCCCACCTGGCCCTGCTACGCGCCGAAGCGCACAAGCCGGGGCAGGCCGAAGGCTTTCTCGACGAAGCCTGCGCCGCCGCCGAGCGCCTGGTCGCCGAGCAACACCTGCCGGGCATCGAACTGCTGGGCCCGGTGCCGGCGCCCATGGAGCGCCGCGCCGGGCGCTTCCGCGCGCAACTGTTGATACAGGCCAATACCCGGGCGCCTTTGCATCGACTCATCAGCGCCTGGTTGCTAGTGTTGGAGCAGATGCCCAGCGGGCGCCAGGTACGTTGGTCGCTGGACGTCGACCCGGTCGACCTGTATTGACGTCTGGCGCTGCTTTGCAGCCCCAAAGGTTGGCAACCCGCTCCCGGCAACGGATAATGCCCAGTTTTTCCACCTGCGCATCCAGGCGCTCACCGCGCTTGCGGTCGAAAAGAGATCCCCATGAAAGACACCATTCGCCAGCTGATCCAGCAAGCCCTCACCCAACTCGTCACCGACGGTGTGCTGCCTGAAGGGCTGTCGCCGGCGATCCAGGTGGAAAACGCCCGGGACAAGACCCACGGCGACTTCGCCAGCAACATCGCCATGATGCTGGCCAAGCAGGCAGGCATGAAGCCACGCGACCTGGCCGAAAAACTGATCGCCGCCCTGCCGGCCAGCGCCGACATCAGCAAGGTGGAAATCGCTGGCCCCGGCTTCCTCAACTTCTTCCAGAACACCGACGCCTTGGCCAACCGCCTGGATGCTGCCCTGGCCGATGACCACCTGGGCGTGCGCAAGGCCGGCCCGAGCGAAAAGGTCGTCATCGACATGTCGGCGCCAAACCTGGCCAAAGAGATGCACGTCGGCCACCTGCGCTCGACCATCATCGGTGACAGCGTCGCACGCGTGCTGGAATTTTTGGGTGACAACGTCATTCGCCAGAACCACGTCGGCGACTGGGGTACCCAGTTCGGCATGCTGATGGCCTACCTGCAGGAAAACCCGATCACCAGTGACGAGCTGTCAGACCTGGAAAACTTCTACCGGGCGGCGAAGAAACGCTTCGACGAATCGGAAGAGTTCGCCAATCGCGCCCGTGGCCTGGTGGTCAAGCTGCAGGCCGGCGACCCCGAGTGCCTGGCCCTGTGGACACGCTTCAAGGACATTTCGCTGTCGCACTGCCAGAAGACCTACGAGCTGCTCAACGTCAAGCTGACCATGGCCGACGTGATGGGCGAAAGCGCGTACAACGACGACCTGGCCAACGTGGTGGCCGAGCTCAAGGCCAAGGGCCTGTTGGTCGAGGACCAAGGCGCCCAATGCGTGTTCCTCGAGGAATTCAAGAACAGCGAAGGCGAACCACTGCCGGTGATCGTGCAGAAAGCCGACGGCGGCTACCTGTACGCCACCACCGACCTGGCCGCCGTGCGCTACCGCAGCAACGTACTCCACGCTGACCGCGCCCTGTACTTTGTCGACCAGCGTCAGGCCCTGCATTTTAACCAGGTGTTCGAAGTCGCCCGCCGCGCAGGCTTTGTCGGCCACCCGATGCAGATGGAGCACATGGGCTTCGGCACCATGAACGGCGCCGACGGCCGCCCGTTCAAGACCCGCGACGGCGGCACCGTGAAGCTGGTCGACCTGCTCACCGAGGCCAAGGAGCGTGCCTACGCGCTGGTCAAGGAAAAGAACCCGAGCCTGGCCGACGAAGATCTGCGCCACATCGGCGAAGTGGTGGGCATTGGCGCAGTGAAGTACGCCGACCTGTCCAAGCACCGCACCAGCGACTACAGCTTCAACTTCGAGCTGATGCTCAACTTCGAAGGCAACACCGCTCCATACCTGCTGTACGCCTACACCCGCGTAGCCGGCGTGTTCCGCAAGCTGGGCAAGGGCTTTGACGAAGTCGACGGCAAGATCGTGCTGCAGGCCCCCCACGAGCAGGACCTGGCTGCGCGCCTGGCCCAGTTTGGCGAAACCCTCAACAGCGTCGCCGAAAAAGGCACGCCGCATGTGCTGTGCAGCTACCTGTACGACCTGGCCGGCCTGTTCTCCAGCTTCTACGAGAACTGCCCGATCCTGGCCGCCGAAACCCCGGAACAACAGCAGAGCCGCCTGCGTCTGGCCGCCCTGACCGGCCGCACCCTCAAACAAGGTCTGGAACTGCTCGGCCTGGAAACCCTGGAGCGCATGTAAGTTGGCTGCCAAGAAAAAACCCGCCCCCAAACGCGGCGCCAGCCGCCAGACGGCGCCGGCCAAACAGCCGATCCCTGGTTGGGTATGGATGGCCGTCGGCCTCACCGTCGGCGCGTTTATCGTGTTCCTGATGAAGCTCGAGCCAGGCGGCGAAGACATCAAGCGCGCCAAGCCCGAGCAACAGAAGGTGGAGAAAGCGGCCGAAGCCAGCAAGCCTGCGCAGGCCACCCCACAGCAGCCCGTGAAGCCGAAGTATGACTTCTACACGCTGCTGCCAGAGTCCGAGGTGATCGTGCCACCGGAGGCCGTGCCCGAGAAGACACCACCGGTACCCGCCCAGCCGGTGACCCCGGTAACGCCGGCAGAAGCTGCGAAGATCGACACCGCGCGCGCGCAGGCGGCATTGCTGGGCCAGACCCCGCCACCGCCCCCGCCGGTGATCAAGCCGGCAGCGACCACCCAGTATTTCCTGCAGGCCGGCTCGTTCCGCAAGCAGGCCGATGCCGACAAGGTCCGCGCGCAGATCATCCTGCTGGGCCAGTCGGTGAAGGTGGAGTCGGGTACGGTCAAGGACGAGACCTGGTACCGCGTACTGGTCGGGCCCTTCAGCAACCGCGAGCAACTGACCGGCGCGCAGAAGCAACTGGCCGGGGCCGGGTTCACCAACCTGCTGCTGCAACAACGGCAGACCCGGCAGTAACCCAGCAACAAAAAAGGCCTTGCCGCTTCGGTGCGACAAGGCCTTTTTCATTACCCGCAAAGCATTTCAACGCAAGGCGTTGCGCTCGGACACCTGGCTGTTCAATGTCCAGAAGTCGTACAGCACCCCCACCAGGAACAAGCCGCCAGTAAAGAAGTAAATGATCGCGGTGATCCATTTGCCCTGGTACAGCCGGTGCAGGCCGAACACCCCAAGGAAGGTCAGCAGAACCCAGGCGATGTTGTAATCGATGCGACCAGACTGGAACCGCAGATCGGCTTCACGGTCCATGGACGGGATCAGAAACAGGTCGATCAGCCAACCGATGCCCAGCAGGCCGAATGTAAAGAACCAGAGGGTTCCGGTAATCGGCTTGCCGTAATAGAACCGATGCGACCCGGTGAAGCCGAAAATCCACAGCAGGTAACCGATGGTCTTGCTATGGGTGTCGTGAAAGGGCGCCCCCTGTTGATAACTGTTCATGCATAGCCCTCGTGGGTTATCCGAAAATTTTCTAAAAAAAAATGTGACTTTCTCGTTGCAGGCCGACGTACGGCACCTGGGCAATCGACCAACGGATCAAAGATTGATCAAAAAGCTGTTATAAAGTTGCGCGCCCAACACATAACTATTCATAAGAGCTTCATCTATGCCGCCTTTGATCAAGACATGGCTGACCCTCTGCCTATTATTGCCCCTGGCCGCCCACGCCACCAATCGTGAGCAACGTCTTCCTAATGGTTTCACCGGCTATACCTCCAATGCCTCGGTGAAACACGCGCCGGTCAAACAGACCTCTCTGCGCACGCGACCAGGCAATGCCGCCAGCAACCGCGGCTTGCCTGTCGCTGCCATGTCGCCGAAGCAGAGCAGCGATGTGCTTAGCCGTGCGGTGAATGTGCTCGGCACCCCTTATGTTTGGGGTGGCAGCAGCCCGAAAAAAGGCTTTGACTGCAGCGGGCTGGTTAAATACGCCTTCAACGATGTCGCTGACGTCGACCTGCCGCGCACCTCCAATGCCATGGCCCAGGGCCACGGCGTCAAGGTAGCCAAGGGTGACCTGAAGCCTGGTGACCTGATCTTCTTCAACATCAAGAGCCGCCGCGTAAACCATGTTGCCATCTACCTGGGCAACGACCGCTTCATCCACGCACCCCGGCGTGGCAAGCGGGTAAGCATCGACAACCTGAGCAAGCCGTACTGGCAGAAGCACTACGTAGTGGCCAAGCGGGTGCTGCCGAAGGAACAGCAGCAGCTGAACCTGGCCAAGCGCTAACAGCGCCCGGCCTCTTCGCGGGCACGCCCGCGAAGAGGCCTGAGCATGCACTATCACCCTCTGATCAGTCCGCTCTCCTTAAGCCCCCGCATCGCCCCTTCCATCGTCCGCATCCCCTGAGACGCCCCGCCCTGCATCACCGAACATAACTGCGCCATTCGCCCCTCCCGAACCAGGTTGCGCACCGCCGGCGTCGCCACCAGCACTTCCCGCGCCGCCACCCGCCCACCGTCCACACGCCGGACCAGCGTCTGCACCACCACGAGGCGTAACGATTCGGCCAGCATTGCCCGCACCAACGGTTTTTCCTCGGCAGCAAATACCTCCACCAATCGGTCAATGCTGCTGGCCGCCGAGCGCGTATGCACGGTCGCCAGCACCAGGTGCCCGGTCTCGGCGGCGCGCAAGGCCAGGCGAACGGATTCCAGGTCCCGTAGCTCACCGATCATGATCACATCAGGGTCCTGGCGCAGCGCACTGCGCAGCCCCTGGGCGAACCCGCCGCTATGGCGGCCAATCTCACGCTGATTGATCAGGCTGCGCTGGCTGCTGTGGATAACTTCGACGGGGTCTTCGAGGGTGATGATATGCAGCGCCCGGTCGCGGTTCAGTTGGTCGAGCAAGGTCGCCAGGGTGCTGGACTTGCCACTGCCCGTAGGCCCACCTACCAGGACCAGGCCATCAGTGCACTGCGCAACAGCTTGATACACATCCCCTAGGTCGAGTTCACCGACCGTGGCGATCCGCCCCGGGATCAACCGGAAGGTAACCGCAGGGCCGTTCAACTGGCGAAACAGGTTCAGCCGAAAACGGCCCAGGGCGGGCAGCTGCAGCGCCAGGTCCAACTCATCGCCCTCTGCCCATTGCCGCCGTTGGCGTTCAGCCAGCAAGGCCGCCATGCCGTCGGCCAGGTCTGCCGGCACCAACGCCGGCATGTCCAGGCGCTGCAAGTCGCCCTCAAGGCGCAGCATCGGGATCTGACCCGCCGCCAGGTGCAGGTCCGAAGCCCCTGCATCCACAGCACGGGCCAACAGGTCGGTCACATCCATGAGACTCCCCAAAGGCCTTCAAGTAGGTAGAATGCCGCAGACCCTACAGCCGTCGGCATCCGTCCATGTCCACCCTAGCAGACAACCTTTCCGCTATTTCCGCCCGTATTGCCAGCGCTGCCCAGGCTGCCGGGCGCGATCCGGCCAGCGTCCAGTTGCTGGCCGTGAGCAAGACCAAGCCCGCCAGCGCCATTCGCGAAATCCACGCCGCTGGCGTGCGCGATGTCGGGGAAAATTACCTACAAGAAGCGCTGACAAAGCAGCAGGCGCTAAGCGACCTGCCCTTGATCTGGCACTTCATCGGCCCCATTCAGTCGAACAAGACCAAAGCCATCGCCGAGCATTTCGACTGGGTGCATTCCGTGGACCGCCTGAAAATTGCCCAACGCCTGTCCGAGCAGCGCCCTGCCGGCCTGGCGCCACTGAATCTCTGCCTGCAAGTGAACGTGAGCGGCGAAGACAGCAAGTCTGGCTGCGCCCCCGCTGACCTTCCGGCCCTGGCCCAGGCAGTGGCCGGGCTGCCCAACCTGCGCTTGCGTGGGCTGATGGCAATCCCCGAGCCCACCGACGACCGCGCCGCCCAAGAGGCAGCGTTCGCCCGCTTGCGCCAGCTGCAGGAAAGCCTGGGCCTTGGCCTGGACACGCTCTCCATGGGCATGAGCCACGACCTTGAAGCGGCTATTGCACAGGGTGCGACCTGGGTACGCATTGGTACCGCCCTGTTCGGCGCCCGCGACTACGGCCAACACTGACTCCATGCTTTACTCACTCTTCCCCACAAGGACCTGACATGAGCAAGACACGTATTGCCTTTATCGGCGCCGGCAACATGGCCGCCAGCCTGATCGGTGGTTTGCGTGCCCAGGGCCTGGACGCCTCGCAGATCCGCGCCAGCGACCCGGGCGTCGAGACCCGCACCCGTATCCAGGCCGAGCACGGCATCGAAACCTTCGAGCACAACGCCCAGGCCATCGACGGCGCTGACGTCATCGTGCTGGCGGTCAAGCCGCAGGTCATGAAAACCGTGTGCCAGGCCCTGCAACCCCACCTGCAGGATGGCCAGCTGATCGTTTCCATCGCCGCCGGCATCACCTGTGCCAGCCTGCAAAGCTGGGTGGGCGCTCGCCCGGTGGTGCGCTGCATGCCCAATACCCCAGCGCTGCTGCGCCAGGGCGTAAGCGGCCTGTACGCCACCGCTGAAGTGTCCGACGCGCAGCGCCAGCAGGCCGAACAGCTGCTGTCGGCCGTCGGCACTGCCCTGTGGCTGGAGCAGGAACAACAACTGGACGCTGTGACCGCTGTATCCGGCAGCGGCCCTGCGTATTTCTTCCTGCTGATTGAGGCCATGACGGCAGCGGGCGAAAAACTCGGCCTGCCACGTGAAACCGCCTCCCAGCTGACCTTGCAGACTGCCCTTGGTGCTGCCCGCATGGCGGTTGCAAGCGATGTCGATGCCGCCGAGCTGCGCCGCCGCGTCACCTCGCCCGCCGGCACCACCGAAGCGGCCATCAAGTCGTTCCAGGCCAGCGGCTTCGAAGCCATCGTCGAGCAGGCACTGCAGGCTGCGGCCACGCGCTCCGCCGAGCTGGCCGAACAACTGGGCAAATAAGGAGCTTTAGATGAATGCACTGTCTGGCGCCGCGATCTTCGTGGTGCAAACCCTGGTCAGCCTCTACCTGGTGATCGTCCTGCTGCGTTTTGTCCTGCAACTGGTCAAAGCCAACTTCTATAACCCGCTGTGCCAGTTCGCTGTGCGTGCCACGCAGCCGCTGCTCAAGCCGATCCGCCGGATCATCCCCAGCATCGGCGGGCTGGACACCTCGTCGCTGTTGCTGGCGATCGTCATCCAGGCGCTGCTGATGGGCTTTGTGCTGATGGTCACCTACGGCACCTTCGGTGACGTCCTGCACCTGCTGATGTGGGCGATCATTGGCATCACCTCGCTGTTCCTGAAAATTTTCTGGGTGGCGATGATTGTCATGGTGATCGTGTCCTGGGTTGCCCCCAACAGTCACAACCCGGCAGCGGAACTGGCCTACCAGATCAGCGAACCGGTGCTGGCACCGTTCCGCCGCATCGTGCCCAACCTGGGCGGCATGGACATCTCGCCGATCTTCGCCTTCCTGGCGATCCAGGTAATCCAGTCGTTCGTCATGCCCCCGCTGGCCGCCTACGCAGGCATGCCACAAGAACTGTGGCGCATGATCTGACCCTGGTTGCTTCCAGCGGCAAGCCTTTGCTTGCCGCTGGGGGTAGCGCTCTTTAGACTTACGCCTCCGTCAAGCGTGAGCAGGGTCGATGTCCACTGTCTTTCCCGAAGATTCCGTCGGTCTGGTAGTACCGCAAACCGCCCGGTTCGATGAACCGCTGGCACTGGCTTGTGGCCGCTCCCTGGCCAGTTACGAGCTGGTCTACGAGACCTATGGCACCCTGAACGCCAGCGCGAGCAACGCCGTGCTCATCTGCCATGCCCTGTCCGGCCACCACCATGCCGCTGGCTATCATGCCGCCACCGACCGCAAACCAGGCTGGTGGGACAGCTGCATTGGCCCTGGCAAACCGATCGACACCAACCGCTTCTTCGTCGTCAGCCTGAACAACCTTGGCGGCTGCAACGGCAGCACCGGCCCCAGCAGCGTCAACCCGGCCACCGGCAAGCCTTATGGCGCCGACTTCCCGGTACTGACCGTAGAGGACTGGGTGCACAGCCAGGTGCGCCTGGGCGAGCGCCTGGGCATCCAGCAATGGGCCGCTGTGGTCGGCGGCAGCCTGGGCGGCATGCAGGCACTGCAATGGACCATCAGCTACCCGGAGCGTGTGCGCCATTGCGTCGACATCGCCTCGGCCCCCAAGCTGTCGGCGCAGAACATCGCCTTCAACGAAGTGGCTCGCCAGGCAATCCTCACCGACCCCGAATTCCACGGCGGTTCGTTCCAGGACCAGGGCGTGATTCCCAAACGCGGCCTGATGCTGGCACGCATGGTCGGCCATATTACCTACCTGTCCGACGACTCGATGGGCGAAAAATTCGGTCGCGAGCTGAAGAGCGACAAGCTCAACTACGACTTCCACAGCGTCGAGTTCCAGGTCGAAAGCTACCTGCGCTACCAGGGCGAGGAGTTTTCCGGCCGTTTCGACGCCAACACCTACCTGCTGATGACCAAGGCGCTGGACTATTTCGACCCGGCCGCAGCCCAAGGCGGCGACCTGGCCGCTACCCTGGCCCACGTCAAAGCGGATTACTGCATCATGTCGTTCACCACCGACTGGCGCTTCTCGCCGGCCCGTTCGCGCGAGATCGTCGACGCCCTGATGGCTGCACGCAAGAACGTCTGCTACCTGGAGATCGACTCGCCTTACGGGCACGATGCCTTCCTGATCCCTACACCTCGCTATATGCAGGGCTTCTCGAACTACATGAACCGCATTGTCATCTGAGGACAGCATGAGAGCCGATCTGGAAATCATCCACGACTGGATCCCCGCCGGCAGCCGGGTACTTGACCTGGGCTGCGGCAGCGGCGAACTGCTGGCCTCGCTGCGTGACCGTAAACAGGTCACCGGCTATGGCCTGGAAATCGACGCCGACAACATCGCCGCCTGCGTGGCCAAAGGCGTCAACGTTATCGAGCAGGACCTGGACAAGGGCCTGGGCAACTTTGCCAGCAACAGCTTCGACGTCGTGATCATGACCCAGGCCCTGCAGGCCGTGGAGTACCCCGACCGCATCCTCGACGAGATGCTGCGCGTGGGCCGCCAGTGCATCATCACCTTCCCCAACTTCGGCCACTGGCGCTGCCGCTGGTACCTGGCGACCAAAGGCCGCATGCCAGTATCGGACTTCATGCCGTATACCTGGTACAACACGCCGAACATCCACTTCTGCACCTTCGCCGACTTCGAAGAACTGGTGCACGAACGCAGGGCCAAGGTACTAGACCGCCTGGCCGTCGATCACTTGCACCGCAACGGGTGGGGTGGCCGGCTATGGCCTAATCTTCTAGGTGAAATCGGCATCTATCGCGTCAGCAGCCCGGCCCTGCAAGAACATCAGCTCGCCGTCTGACGCCCACTGGAGGAATCGCACCATGCGTCGCCTAGCCCTGTTCCTGTTCAGCCTGTGCCTGGCATTGCCGGTACTGGCTGCCGATGCCGCCCGGCCCGAGCGCAAGGAAGTGTTTGGCGACGTGACGGTGCACTACAGCGCATTCACATCAAGCATGCTCACACCCGAGGTGGCCGCAGCCACCGGCCTGGTGCGCAGCAAGAACCAGGGCGTGCTCAACATTGCCGTGCTCAAGGCCGGCAAGCCCGCCCCGGCGCTGGTCAGCGGCACAGTCAAGGACCTGACCGGGCGCAGCAGCCCGCTGTCATTCAAGCAGGTTACCGAACAGGGCGCGGTGTACTACATCGCTCAGTTCAAGATCGAACAGCCAGAAACCGTCACCTTCGACCTG
This sequence comes from Pseudomonas sp. NMI542_15, assembly GCF_021283425.1. Taxonomy (NCBI): domain Bacteria; kingdom Pseudomonadati; phylum Pseudomonadota; class Gammaproteobacteria; order Pseudomonadales; family Pseudomonadaceae; genus Pseudomonas; species Pseudomonas sp. NMI542_15. Next base: position 189,602 of record NZ_JAJSRO010000003.1, read on the forward strand.
AACATCGAAACCGGCGGCATCAGCAACTCCCTCAGTTTCAATCAGGAAGTTTTCCCAGGCGAATGATGAATTTCCAGCAACTCGTATTGGCCAGCCATAACGCCGGCAAACTCAAGGAACTCCAGGCCATGCTCGGCCAGTCCGTGCAGCTGCGCTCGATTGGTGAGTTCAGCCAGGTCGAGCCCGAAGAAACCGGCCTGTCGTTCGTCGAGAACGCCATCCTCAAGGCACGCAATGCCGCGCGTATTTCCGGCCTGCCCGCCTTGGCCGACGATTCCGGCCTGGCCGTGGACTTCCTCGGTGGGGCGCCGGGCATTTACTCGGCACGCTATGCCGACGGCAAGGGTGACGCGGCGAACAACGCCAAACTGCTCGAGGCCCTGAAAGACGTGCCCGAGGCCGAACGCGGCGCACAGTTCGTCTGCGTCCTGGCGCTGGTGCGCCATGCTGATGACCCGCTGCCGATCCTGTGCGAAGGCCTGTGGCACGGCAGCATCCTGTTCGAGGCCAGCGGTGAGCACGGCTTTGGCTATGACCCGCTGTTCTGGGTACCGGAGCGCAACTGCTCCAGCGCCGACCTGGCCCCTGTGGATAAAAACCAGCTCAGCCACCGCGCCCGTGCCATGGCCCTGCTGCGCCAACGTCTGGGCCTGGCATGATCGCAACGCTGTCTTCACCCGGCGCGGCGGGCTTTACCAGCCTGCCGCCGCTGGCGCTGTACATCCACATACCGTGGTGCGTGCGCAAATGCCCTTATTGCGACTTCAACTCCCACGCTGCCGGGCCTGAACTGCCCGAAGACGCCTACGTCACAGCCCTGCTGGACGACCTGGACCAGGAGCAGGCCGCGGTACAGGGCCGCCCGATCAGCTCGATCTTCTTTGGTGGCGGTACGCCCAGCCTGTTCAGTGCCAACGCCTTGGGCCGGCTGCTACGCGGCGTGGAACAACGCATCCCGTTCGCCCCAGACATCGAAATCACGCTGGAGGCCAACCCGGGCACGTTTGAGCAGGACAAGTTCAAGGCCTACCGGCAAACCGGCATCAACCGCCTGTCCATCGGCGTACAGAGCTTCCAGGCAGCCAAGCTGGAGGCACTGGGGCGCATACACAATGGTGACGAAGCAGTCCGTGCCGCCGGCATGGCGCGTGCCGCGGGCTTCGACAACTTCAACATGGACCTGATGCATGGCCTGCCCGACCAATCACTGGATGACGCACTGGGCGACCTGCGACAGGCCATCGACCTTGGGCCGACGCACCTGTCTTGGTACCAGCTGACCGTGGAGCCGAACACGGTGTTCTGGAACCAGCCGCCAGAGCTGCCCGAAGACGACATCCTCTGGGACATCCAGGAAGCCGGCCAGGCATTGATGGCCAAGCACGGGTTCCGCCAGTACGAAGTCTCGGCCTACGCCCAGGCGGGCCGTGCTGCGCAACACAACCTCAACTACTGGCGCTTCGGCGACTTCATAGGTATTGGTGCCGGTGCCCACGGCAAACTGACCTTCGCCGACGGGCGCATCCTGCGCACCTGGAAAACCCGCCTGCCCAAGGACTACCTAAACCTGGCCAAACCGTTCAAGGCCGGCGAGAAGCTGCTGCCGGTCGACGAGCTGCCGTTCGAATTCCTGATGAACGCCCTGCGGCTTACCGATGGCGTGGAGGCCGAACTGTTCACCCAGCGCACGGGATTGCCGCTGGCACAGCTGCGCGAGGCACGCCGCGCCGCCGAACAAAAGGGCCTTTTACAGGTCGAACCGGATCGACTGGCAGCCACGCCAAGGGGCCAGTTGTTTCTCAATGACCTGCTGCAGTATTTCTTGACCTAAGGATGACCCATGGATCTGGTACTTGATCTGCTCGCGACGGTTTCCCGCTGGAGCCGCAGCAACCTGTCGGAGATTTCACTGGCCTTGGTAGGCTGCCTGCTGGTGCTGTTCGGCACCGATGTCAAAGCCTGGGCCGAGCAACGCCTGGGTGGGCTGGCGGGCGCACTGCGGGTGCCGTTCATGGCGCTGATGGTGGTGGTCGGCAGCGGTGCAGCGCTAATCTATGCCACGCCGTGGGTAGTGAAGGGGTTGGGCCAGTTCAACAACTACGCGCTGGCGCCGGTGTTGCTGGTGGTGCTGGTGTTGATTGGCGTGGTGGCTGATCGCAGGGGTTGATTCCATCTACAAAGGCCCTTGCAAGGGCCACTGCCTTGCTCAAAATCTGACGGTTGCGTAATTTCTGTGGGGATGTTTGAGGTGAAGTCTCAGAGCCAAGGATACTCAGTCCTGGCGCTCACAAAAAAACCGCCTTTCTCAAGGCGGTTTTTTTCGCCTGCATTTCTGCAAGCACCAGCACATCGAAAGGCCAGATCAGCCGATCAATCCGCCTTCTCGAACTTCAAATCCCACACCCCATGCCCCAGCCGCTCACCGCGGCGCTCGAATTTGGTGATCGGGCGCTCTTCCGGGCGTGGCACGTAGGTGCCGTCAGCCGCACGGTTGCGGTAGCCCGGGGCGGCGCTCATCACTTCCAGCATGTACTCGGCATACGGTTCCCAGTCGGTGGCCATGTGGAACACGCCACCAGGCTTGAGCTTGCGACGGACCAGCTCGGCAAACTCAAGCTGTACGATGCGGCGCTTGTGGTGGCGCGCCTTGTGCCAAGGGTCGGGGAAGAACAGCATCAGGCGGTCGAGGCTGTTGTCCGCCACACAGCGGTTCAGCACTTCGATGGCATCGCAGTCGTACACACGCAGGTTCTTAAGCCCCTGGGTCAGTACGCCGTTGAGCAGCGCGCCAACACCCGGGCGGTGCACTTCCACACCGATGAAGTCCTGCTCAGGTGCGGCAGCAGCCATTTCCAGCAAGGAATGGCCCATGCCGAAGCCGATCTCCAGGGTGCGCGGCGCCGACCGGCCGAATACCTGGTCATAGTCCACCGGGCTGTCGGCCAGCGGCAGGATGTACAGCGGGCCGCCCTGATCCAGGCCGCGTTGCTGGCCTTCGGTCATGCGCCCGGCGCGCATCACGAAGCTCTTGATGCGGCGGTGTGGGCGGGCTTCGCCGTCGGGAGTGATCGGCGTATCGTGCGATTCAGTCATCAGGAGCTCTTACTTGATCAGACCATCCAGCGGCGAAGAGGCGCTGGCATAGAGTTTCTTCGGCATACGGCCGGCCAGGTAGGCCATGCGACCGGCGACAATGGCGTGCTTCATGGCTTCGGCCATCAGCACCGGCTGCTGGGCGTGGGCGATGGCCGAGTTCATCAGCACCGCCTCGCAACCCATTTCCATGGCGATGGTGGCGTCGGAAGCAGTACCTACGCCGGCATCGACCAGCACCGGCACCTTGGACTCTTCCAGAATGATCTGCAGGTTGTAGGGGTTGCAGATACCCAGGCCAGTGCCAATCAGGCCAGCCAGCGGCATGACCGCGATGCAGCCGGCTTCAGCCAGCTGGCGGGCGATGATCGGGTCGTCGCTGGTGTACACCATCACGTCGAAACCTTCCTTGACCAGCACTTCGGCGGCCTTGAGGGTTTCGATCACATTGGGGAACAGGGTTTTCTGGTCGGCCAGCACTTCCAGCTTTACCAGCGTCCGGGACTCGTGCGATTTGCGCCCGTCGAGCAGTTCGCGGGCCAGACGGCAGGTACGTACCGCTTCTACCGCGTCAAAGCAGCCTGCAGTGTTCGGCAGGATGGTGTACTTGTCGGGCGACAGTACGTCGAGCAGGTTCGGCTCGCCCGCATTCTGACCAAGGTTGGTGCGGCGCACGGCGACGGTGACGATTTCGGCACCCGAGGCCTCGGTGGCCAGGCGGGTTTCTTCCATGTCACGGTACTTGCCGGTACCGACCAGCAGGCGCGACTGAAAAGTACGCCCGGCCAGGGTGAAGGGCTTGTCGCTACGAACGTTGCTCATCGTTGTTCCTCGGGAAAAGGTTGCTGGGCTTGCTTGTAAACCGCCGGGCTGCTGTCAGCCGCCACCGATGGCGTGGACCACTTCGACCTGGTCGCCGTCGTTCAGCAGCGTGCTGTCGTGCTGGCTACGCGGCACGATATCCAGGTTCAGTTCCACTGCCACACGGCGCCCGGCCAGCTCCAGGCGCGTCAGCAGGGCTGCAACGCTTTCGCCAGCAGGCAGTTCGTAAGGTTCACCGTTCAGTTGAATGCGCATGCGCACGGCCACCATTGTTCTTTGGGGCCCGCATTCTAGCGCCGAACCGGCCTGCAACCCAAGGCCGGTGCACGCCATTAGTCGCGATTGTGGACCACTCGGTCAGCCCAGTCGCCAAGCTGCCAGGCCCAGGCACAGCCAGCCGGCCAGGAAGCACAGGCCGCCAATCGGGGTGATCATGCCCAGCTTGCCCACCCCGCTGAGGGTCAGCAGGTACAGGCTGCCGGAAAACAGCACTATCCCTAGCGCAAACAGGCCGCCAGCCCAGCCAACCAGGCGCCCGGGCAGGTGCGCCGAGAGCACGGCGACACCGAAGATCGCCAGGGCATGCACCAGCTGGTAGGTCACGCCAGTGTGGAAGATCGCCAGGTAGTCTGCCGTCAGCCGGCTTTTCAGGCCATGGGCGGCGAAGGCACCCAGGGCGACCCCGGTAAAGCCGAAAAAGGCGGCAAGCATCAGGAAGCTGCGAAGCATGGGACGACTCCTTGTATCGGGTCTGTATAATGGCCCCTTCCACCCGTACGGCCAAGCCATCGCCATGCTGCCAACCTTTATCCGTCGCCTCTTCCGCGCCCTGCTCTGGTTCGCTGCCGGCAGCGTCGTGCTGGTACTGGTGTTCCGCTGGGTGCCACCGCCCGGCACGGCGCTGATGGTCGAGCGAAAGGTCCAGTCATGGGTTAATGGCGAGCCGATCGACCTGCAGCGCGACTGGGAGCCGTGGGAGAACATCTCCGATGAGCTCAAGGTCGCGGTCATTGCTGGCGAGGACCAAAAATTCGCCACTCACTGGGGGTTCGACATCCCGGCCATCCAGGCGGCGCTGGCCTACAACGAGCGTGGCGGCAATGTGCGCGGGGCCAGCACCCTGACCCAGCAAGTGGCCAAGAACCTGTTCCTGTGGTCCGGGCGCAGTTGGTTCCGTAAAGGGCTAGAGGCCTGGTTCACCGCGCTGATTGAGCTGTTCTGGTCGAAAGAGCGCATTCTCGAGGTTTACCTGAACAGTGCCGAATGGGGCAAGGGCGTGTTTGGTGCGCAGGCGGCGGCGCGCTATCACTTTGGTGTCGATGCCAGCCGACTCAGCCGCCAGCAGGCCGCACAACTGGCTGCGGTGCTGCCAAGCCCGATCAAGTGGAGTGCCAGCAGGCCAAGTACCTACGTGGCCAGCCGGGCTGGCTGGATTCGCCGGCAAATGAGCCAGTTGGGCGGGCCCGGTTACCTGATGCAGCTGGATACATCGCGCAAGCCTTGAGTTTTGCGGTGATGCGCAAATCGAGCGCCGCCCGCGCGGCGCTCGATCTCACGGGCGTCACAACATTCACGCCGAGCACAAAAAAGCCGCTCGCCCCATCGGGGCCAGCGGCTTTCTCTACAACCAAGGCTCGATCAGGCTGCGATCAGTGCCTTGACCTTGTTCATCGCATTCTTCTCCAGCTGGCGAATCCGCTCAGCCGATACGCTGTACTTGTCGGCAAGCTCATGCAACGTGGCCTTCTCTTCCGCCAGCCAGCGCTGGTAGAGAATATCGCGGCTACGTTCGTCCAGACCTTGCAGTGCCTCGTGCAGGTTGCTGGTGGAGTTGTCGCTCCAATCGGCATCTTCCAACTGCACCGCCGGGTCGTAACGGTGGTCTTCCAGGTAATGCGCAGGCGACTGGAAGGCGCTGTCGTCGTCAGCTTCTGCTGCCGGGTCGAAGGCCATGTCCTGGCCACTGAGGCGGCTTTCCATCTCGCGCACTTCACGCGGCTCGACACCAAGGCTTTCTGCCACGCGATGCACTTCGTCGTTGTTCAGCCAGGCAAGACGCTTCTTCTGGCTGCGCAGGTTGAAGAACAGCTTGCGCTGGGCCTTGGTGGTGGCCACCTTGACGATGCGCCAGTTGCGCAGGATGAACTCGTGGATTTCTGCCTTGATCCAGTGCACGGCGAACGACACCAGGCGCACGCCCATCTCCGGGTTGAAGCGCTTGACGGCTTTCATCAGGCCGACGTTGCCTTCCTGGATCAGGTCGGCCTGGGCCAGCCCGTAGCCTGCATAGCTACGGGCGATATGTACGACGAAACGCAGGTGGGCCATCACCATTTGACGAGCGGCCTCGACATCCTGCTCATAATAGAGACGCTCGCCCAGATCACGCTCCTGCTCGACCGTCAGCAGCGGAATGCTGTTGACCGTGTGCACATAGGCTTCCAGGTTTGCACCGGGTACCAGGGCATAGGCAGGTTGCAACGATGTGGTCATTCAAGAACCTCCGACTTACTAAACTCGCGCCTTGTGGGCACTGCCAACATTGACCTGGAACGACGGTACAAGTTCCGTAGTGAAGAAAATGTCAATGCTGGCACGTAAAAACTATCGCGGCGCCAGCTCGTTCAAGTGGCGGGCGACGGCAATCCATGCACCGATATACCCCAACAACACCGCTCCGATCAAGAGCGACAGACCATCGGACGCCGGCACCCCACCCAGGGCGAAGTCACTGCCGTACAGCCCGGAAAGCCCTACCACCGCGTCGTTGAGCCAGTTCAGGCCAAACGCCAGGATACCCCAAGCCAGCAGGCCCGCACCCAGGCCATACAGGGCGCCCATGTACAGGAAAGGCCGGCGCACGTAGGCGTCAGTGCCGCCTACCAGCTTGATTACTTCGATTTCCACACGGCGGTTTTCAATGTGTAGACGAATTGTGTTACCGATTACTAACAGAAGCGCAGAAATCAGCATCACGGCCAGGCCGAAGACAAAGCGGTCACCCAGTTTGAGGATTGCCGCCAGGCGCTCGACCCACACCAGGTCCAGTTGCGCCACTTCCACCCGCGGCAGCTCCGACAGGCGCTGACGCAAGGCGTCCAGGGCCGGCTTGTCGACCTCGGTCGGGGTCACTACCACCACCCCTGGTAGCGGGTTGTCGGGCAGTTCGCGCAGGGCCTCGCCCAGACCGGACTGCTGCTGGAATTCTTCCAGTGCCTGCTCGCGGCTGACGAATTGCGCGTCCGCCACACCCGGCATGCCCTTGATCTCGTCGCGCAGCGCTTCGCCATCGCGGCTGCCAGCATCGAGCTTGAGGTACAGCGATATTTGCGCAGCGCGCTGCCACGAACCGCCAAGCTGCTCGACGTTCTTCAGCAGCAACGACAGGCCCATGGGCATGCTCAGCGCCACCGCCATCACCAGGCAGGTGAAAAAGCTGCCGATCGGCTGCTTGCCCAGGCGGCGCAGGCTGTCGGCCATGCTGGCACGGTGGCTTTCCAGCCAGGCATGCAGCAGCGTACGGAAATCCGGGCCGTCATCGTCTTCGCCGCGCTTTTTCTTCGTCGGCTGCGGGTCGGCAGGCTTTGGCGCAACCCGCTCGGAAACCTTCGGCGTACGTGTAGTGCTCATTGCCCGGCCTCCCCATCGCCGATCAAGCGGCCGCGCTGCAAGGTCAGCATGCGGTGGCGCATGCGCGCAATCAGTGCCAGGTCGTGGCTGGCGATCAATACCGTGGTCCCCAGGCGGTTGATGTCCTCGAACACACCCATGATCTCTGCTGCCAGGCGCGGGTCGAGGTTACCGGTGGGTTCGTCGGCCAGCAGCAGGGCCGGCTGGTGAACGATGGCGCGGGCGATACCCACCCGCTGCTGCTGCCCGGTAGACAGGTCGGCCGGGAACAGCTCGCCCTTGTCGGCCAGCGAGACACGCTCCAGGGCCGAGTCCACACGTTTGGCGATCTCGGCCTTGGACAGGCCAAGAATCTGCAGGGGCAAGGCGATGTTGTTGAACACAGTGCGGTCGAACAACAATTGGTGGTTCTGGAACACCACGCCGATCTGCCGACGCAGGAACGGGATCTGCGCATTGCTGATCTGGCCCAGGTCCTGCCCTGCCAGCATGAGCTTGCCGCTGGTCGGGCGCTCCATGGCCAGCAACAGACGCAGCAAGGTGCTCTTGCCAGCGCCCGAGTGGCCGGTGACGAACAGGAATTCGCCCCGGCGCGCCCGGAAACTCAGCTCATGCAAACCCACATGACCGTTGGGATAGCGCTTGGCAACCTGTTCGAATCGGATCATGGTCAGTCTCGCTCGGCGAACAGAGCCTTCACGAACGGCTCGGCTTCGAAGGTGCGCAGGTCATCGATACCTTCACCGACACCGATGAAGCGAATCGGGATGTTGAACTGCTTGGCCAGGGCGAAGATCACCCCGCCTTTGGCAGTGCCGTCCAGCTTGGTCAGGGCCAGACCGGTCAGTTCGACGCTCTGGTTGAAGTACTTGGCCTGGCTTATGGCGTTCTGGCCGGTGCCGGCATCGAGTACCAGCAGCACCTCGTGCGGTGCGTCGGCGTCCAGCTTGCCGATGACCCGGCGGACCTTTTTCAGCTCCTCCATCAGGTTGTCTTTGGTGTGCAGGCGGCCGGCAGTGTCGGCGATCAGCACGTCGGCGCCACGGGCCTTGGCGGCCTGCACTGCGTCGAAGATCACCGACGCAGAGTCGGCGCCGGTATGCTGGGCAATCACCGGAATCTGATTACGCTCGCCCCACACCTGCAACTGCTCGACCGCCGCAGCACGGAAGGTATCACCGGCAGCCAGCATCACTTTCTTGCCTTCGAGCTGCAGTTTTTTCGCCAGTTTGCCGATGGTGGTGGTCTTGCCGGCGCCGTTCACGCCGACCACCAGGATCACATAGGGTTTGTTCTGCGCCTGCACTTTCAGCGGCTGCTCGACCGGGCGCAGCAGCGCGGCCAGTTCTTCCTGCAGCGACTTGTACAGCGCGTCGGCGTCGGCCAGCTGCTTGCGTGCGACCTTCTGGGTCAGGTTCTGGACGATGGCCGAGGTGGCTTCTACACCGACGTCGGCGGTCAGCAGGCGCGTCTCGATTTCGTCGAGCAGGTCATCGTCGATGACCTTCTTGCCGAGGAACAGGCTGGCCATGCCTTCGCCGATGCTGGCGCTGGTCTTGGACAAGCCCTGCTTGAGGCGGGCAAAGAAGCCGGGTTTGGCTTGTTCGGCAACGGTTGCGGCAGCGACAGGCTCGGGCTCTGCCTGCACGGGCTCTGCTACCGGACGCTCGGGAATCGCTGGCGGGGCCTTAGGCTCCAGGTCAGGGACGAGCGCGACGGGCTCCTCGGCAACGGGCAGGACCAGGTTGCTGACCGGGGGTTCGACAGCCTGAAGGGCCGGGGCTGCAACTGGCGCAGGGGTTTCGAGCTGCGGGGCCGCAGGTTCCGCATTCGCGGGCACGCCCGCTCCCACAGGGGCGGGGGCCGGCTCAGGAGCTGGGGTAACCACCGGGGCAGGTGCTGGCTCAGGGACCGGTGCAACCACCGGGGCAGGTACTGGCTCAGGAACCGAGGCAGCCACCGGGGCAGGTGCTGGCTCAGCAGCCCGAGGGGCCTCAGTTGCAGTTGCGGGTGCTTCAGCAACCACCGGCTCGACCGGAGCAGCTTCAGGGTGCTCGACGGCAGACGGCGGCGCTACAGGCTCTGCAGCCTGGGATTCAGGGACTTGTGGCTGTTCGGCGACAGGTTGCTGCGGCTTCTTGCGAAACCAGCTGAACAGGCCTTTCTTCTCGCCAGCCTCGGCCGGCGCTTTTTTGTCGTCGTTGGAACCAAACATGGAGGACGGCTATCTCAGGGTAGCGATGAGCCAGCAATGGCACATCGGGAATTCTCTCTACGCAGAACAGACTATCTTGAAGCCGGCTGGTTCATGCGCAACGTTTTGTCGTAGTGTCCTGTGGGCCAGAACGGCGACAGGCATGGTCGCCAGGCAACCGGATCAGTATCCTAGCACCTCCTGGCCCGTCGACGCTAAACCCAGCGGGCCGCCGAACAGGTTAAACACCTTATGAATGCTCTAGCCCGCCGCGCCGCTGGCCTGTTGCTCGGCACGCTGTGCCTGCCACTGGCCGCCTTCGCCGCCGATGTGCAGCCCACCCACGAATTCATCCTCGACAATGGCCTGAAGGTGGTCGTGCGCGAAGACCATCGCGCGCCGGTGGTGGTCTCGCAGATCTGGTACAAGGTCGGCTCCAGCTACGAAACCCCCGGCCAGACCGGCTTGTCTCATGCGCTGGAACACATGATGTTCAAGGGCAGCGCCAAGGTCGGCCCCGGCGAAGCTTCACGCATCCTGCGTGACCTGGGCGCCGAAGAAAACGCCTTTACCAGCGACGACTACACCGCCTATTACCAAGTACTGGCCCGTGACCGCTTGCCGGTCGCCCTGGAGCTGGAGGCCGACCGCTTGGCCAGCCTGCGCCTGCCGGCCGACGAATTCAGCCGCGAAATCGAGGTGATCAAGGAAGAGCGCCGCCTGCGCACCGACGATCAGCCCAATTCCAAGGCGTTCGAGCTGTTCCGCGCCATGGCCTATCCGGCCAGCGGCTACCACACGCCGACCATCGGCTGGATGGCCGACCTGGAGCGCATGAAGGTCGAAGAGCTGCGCCACTGGTACGAATCCTGGTACGCCCCCAACAATGCCACTCTGGTGGTGGTCGGCGATGTCACCGCCGACGAGGTCAAGGGCCTGGCGCAGAAGTACTTCGGCAGCATTCCCAAGCGTGCCGTACCGCCAGCCAAACTGCCCCTGGAGCTGGCCGAACCTGGCCAGCGCCAGCTGACCCTGCACGTACGCACCCAACTGCCCAGCCTGATCTATGGCTTCAACGTGCCCGGCCTGCCCACCGCCAAAGATCCGCGCACCGTGCATGCCCTGCGCCTGATCTCGGCACTGCTCGACGGCGGTTACAGCGCGCGCATGCCGGCACGCCTGGAGCGTGGCCAGGAGCTGGTCGCCGGCGCCTCGTCCAGCTACAACGCCTTCACCCGCGGCGACAGCCTGTTCCTGATCTCGGCCACGCCGAATGTGCAGAAGCAGAAAACCCTCGACGATGTGGAAAAAGGCATCTGGCAATTGCTTGAAGAACTCAAGACCACCCCGCCCAGCGCCGAAGAGCTCGAACGCGTGCGCGCTCAAGTCATTGCGGGCCTGGTCTACGACCGTGACTCCATCAGCAGCCAGGCCACCACCATCGGCCAGCTGGAAACCGTCGGCCTGTCCTGGAAACTGATCGACAGCGAGCTGGACGAGCTCAAGCAAGTCACCCCGCAGGACATCCAGAACGCCGCGCGCACCTATTTCACCCGTGAACGCCTGAGCGTTGCCCATGTACTGCCCGAGGAGTCCGCTCATGAGTGATCGTCGCGCACCACGCCCAACCCTGCTGGCCACCGGCATCCGCGCCCTGGCGCTGGCGGCAGTGCTGGCCGCACCGGCCATGGCCGACAACTCCGCCAAGGCTGACAACAGCGCCGCCCGGCCGGCCAACACGTTGCAGTCGCTGGCCGAGCTGGATGGCAAGGCCCCCAGCCGGCGCCAGCTGAACATTCAGCACTGGAGCACCGCTGAGGGTGCCCGGGTGCTGTTCGTCGAAGCCCGCGAACTGCCGATGTTCGACCTGCGCGTCACCTTCGCCGCCGGCAGCAGCCAGGACGGTGGAACACCCGGCGTGGCGGCGCTGACCAACGCCATGCTCAACGAGGGTGTGGCCGGTAAGGACGTAACCGCCATCGCCGAAGGTTTTGAAGGCCTGGGCGCAGACTTTGGCAACGGCTCCTACCGCGACATGGCTGTGGCGTCGCTGCGCAGCCTCAGCGCCAAGGACAAACGTGAGCCTGCGCTCAAACTGTTCACCGAAGTGGCAGGCAAGCCGACCTTCCCCGAGGACGCCCTCAAGCGCATCAAGAACCAGATGCTGGCCGGCTTTGAATACGAAAAGCAGAACCCCGGCAAGATCGCGGGCAAGGCCCTGTTCGGCAACCTTTATGGTGACCACCCCTACGCCCACCCAAGCGATGGCACCGCAGAAACCATCAACGGCATTACCCTGGAACAATTGCGTGCCTTCCACGCCAAGGCTTATACCGGTGGCAACGCGGTGATCGCACTGGTCGGCGACCTCAGCCGGGCCGAGGCCGAAGCCATCGCTGCCCAGGTTTCGGCAGGCCTGCCCAAGGGCCCGGCGCTTGCCGCGCCGGCCCAGCCCAGCGAAGCCAAGGCTGGCCTGACCCACATCGACTTCCCGTCCAAACAGACCCACCTGATGCTGGCAGAACTGGGTATCGACCGCCAAGACCCGGATTGGCCAGCCTTGTCGCTGGGCAACCAGATCCTCGGCGGTGGTGCCTTCGGTACCCGGCTGATGAGCGAAGTGCGTGAAAAGCGTGGCCTGACCTACGGCGTGTACTCGGTGTTCAGCCCCATGCAGGTGCGTGGCCCGTTCATGATCAACCTGCAGACCCGTGCCGAGCTCAGTGAAGGCACGCTCAAGCTGGTGCAGGGCATACTTGCCGACTACCTCTCGACAGGCCCCACCCAGCAAGAGCTTGACGATGCCAAGCGCGAACTGGCCGGCAGCTTCCCGCTGTCCAATGCCAGCAACGCCAGCATCGTCGGCCAATTGGGTGCAATCGGTTTCTACAATCTGCCGCTGACCTGGCTGGAAGACTTCATGCAGCAGTCCCAGGCCCTCACCGTCGAGCAGGTCAAGGCAGCCATGAACAAACACCTGTCAGCCGATAAACTGGTGATCGTCACCGTGGGCCCGAAAGTGCCACAGAAACCCCTGCCAGCACCTACTGAAAAGCCCTCCGAGCAAGCGCTCGGGGTACCGGAGCACTAATGCCAAGATCCACCCCTCCCGCCCGCCCGCAATCGGGCCAAAGCAAGGGCCAGGGCCACCTGCGCATCATCGCCGGCGAGTGGCGTAGCCGCCGCCTGGCGGTACCGGAAGGTGAAGGCCTGCGGCCAACGCCAGACCGCGTGCGCGAAACCTTGTTCAACTGGCTGGCGCCGCACATCGAGGGTGCCCGCATACTGGATGCCTTCACCGGCAGCGGTGCTCTGGTGCTCGAAGCCCTGTCTCGCGGCGCCAAGGATGCCGTGGCACTGGACAGCAACCCCGCGGCGATCGGCAACCTGAAGAACAACCTCGAGATCCTTCGTTGCCCGCGCGGGCAAATTCTGCAAACCGATGCCCTGCGCTACCTGCAAGGCCCGGCCAAGCAGCAGTTCGACGTGGTGTTCCTCGACCCGCCGTTCCACAAGGACCTGCTGGCCAACACCTGCAACCTGCTGGAGCAGAACCAGTGGCTGGGCGAACAGGCGCTGATCTACACCGAAAGCGAAGCGGCGCCGTCAACACTGCCGATGCCCGGCAACTGGCGCCTGCACCGCGAGAAGAAAACCGGCCAGGTGCATTACGCGCTCTGGCAGCGAGGATGACCCGGTAAACCGGGTTTGGCTTACTTAGTTACCGCATTCCCGCCGCCTGCGTGGCTGAAGCTGCTCCTTTGTTTCTTGAAGGAGCACTTCAACCATGACCGAACACCCCTCCCCGCCCACACCGGCTAGCCGGGTAAGTGCTTTTACCCTCGCCAATGGCCTGCGCGTCTGTCTGCGTGAAGACCACCGCGCACCTCTGGTCAGCGTGCAGCTTTGGTATCACGTGGGTTCCAGCTACGAGCCCGAAGGCCATACCGGCCTTTCGCATGCCCTTGAACATTTGTTGTTCGAAGGCAGCAGCAAACTGGCTGGCGGCCAATACTCCGCCCTCATGACCCAGTTGGGTGGTGAGGCAAATGCATTCACCCTCACGGATGCCACGGCCTTCCCGCTGACGTTGCCAGCCAGCCGCCTGGAGATCGCTCTGGAAGCCATGTCCGATATCATGGCCAGTGCCACCCTCAGCGATGCACCCTTTGCCCGCGAACTGGCGGTTGTCATGGCCGAACGACGCGAGGATGTCGATAACAACCCGTGGGCATTGGCTCTGGAGCATCATCTGCTGCTAGCCTATGGCAACAGCGGCTATGGTACGCCTGTGATCGGCCACAAGACCGACCTCGGCCACATGACGCCTGCGGCGGCACGCACCTGGTACCAGACCTGGTATCACCCCAACAACGCGACGCTTGCAGTGGCCGGCGCCATTACCCTGGCGCAACTGCAAACGCTGGTAACGCGACATTTTGCAGCGATCCCCGCGCATCGCCTGCCAGCCCGGCAAATACCTGCAGAGCCCTCCTCGCTGGCTCGGCGCGTCCAAACCCTGCGCCAGCAAGGCCTGCGCACGGGTGTGATCATCAGTTTCAACCTACCCAGTCAATGCACCGCCCAGTCTGAGTCACAAGCCTATGCACTGCGCCTGCTACCCCAGATTCTTGCCCAAGGCCAAGCCAGCATCCTCCAGCGCCTGCTGGTGCACGATGAACCGCTACTGCAAGGTGTGGGGGCGAAGTACGAGCCCTGGCAGCGTGGGGACAGCCTGCTCATCATCTACGCGTTCTGCAGCCCGCAAGTGGCACCCGAGGCGGCGGCAGAACGGCTGCTGATGGAGATCGAAGCGTTCCGCCAGTCAGCGCCCGGCAAAGAAGACCTCCAGCGCGCCAAGGCACGGCTTCTGGCCGGGCAATTATTCGACAGGGACGATATCAGTCACCAGGCAGATGCCATCGGCAAGCAGGCCGCCTGTGGCCTGGACCCTGTTGCACTGGAGGATGAACGGCAAGCCATCGAAGCCGTGACAGCCGAGCAGGTAGGCCTGGCTGCCTATGACTTCCTGACCGAATCCCGGACCACCATTACCTTTACGTACCAGAAGGCAAGCGCTGATGAATGACTTGAGCTCAAACCCACAGCGTCCTGCTGCGATCAGTCCAGTTCATGGTGGCCTGGTTTCGGCCCAGGGGGTTGATCTTGACCGCTTGGAACCCATTGATACGCAGGTGCAAGCGTGGACCACAGATAACGGCACAGGTGTGAAATTCGTCGAAGCCCGAGGGCTGCCAATTGTCGATATCGTGCTGCGATTCAAGGCCGGCACGACTCAGGACACCGCACTCCCCGGCCTGGCATCCCTGGTGTTGTACATGCTCGACGAAGGCAGCCAGCTGCACACCGCCACCCAGCAAGCAGAGCAACTGGAGCGCCTGGGGGCTGTTTTGGAAAAGCAGATACGCCTGGAGCACGCGACCCTGAGCCTGCGAAGCCTGAGCACCCATGCGCTGTTCGACCCGGCGCTGGCGCTTTTCATTGACCTCGTCGCACGCCCTGCCTTCACCGCCGACGCGTTAGCCAAGATAAAATGCCAACTGCTGCGGCACAATGCATCTCGTGAGCAGTACCCCCGCCTTAGGGCGCGCAGCGAAGCCTTTCGTCATTTGTTCAGTGGGCATCAATATGGCAACCCGCTGGGGAGCACCCAGCAAGGGATAGACCAGACTACGCCTGAGGATCTGAAGCGCTTCCACCAACGTGCCTACTGCGCAAGCAACCTGGACATCGTGATAGTGGGTGACGTTTCCGTTGCACAGGCCCAGGCCATTGCACAACGGATCAGTCAGGCCCTACCCCAAGGCTGGTCCGCAATCGAGCTGCCGACGGCTGCCCCGGCAGCCGGCACCACGCTCAACGTCGAACAGCCTGGCGCGAGCAGTGCCGTCCTGATTGCGTTACCCATGGGCGTACCCGCCCATCATCCGGAATATCAGGCCATGGTGCTGGCCAACGAGGTGCTAGGGTCGGGAATCGCGTCCCGCTTGATGAATGAACTGCGGCACCGCCGCGGGTTGACGTATGGCATCCATACCCGGGTAAATGCATTGAGCGCGGGTGGCCTGTTCAGCGCCGAATGGGACATCACGCCCGCGTATGTCGAAGGCTCTCAAGAACTGGTGGTGACCTTGCTGCGCGAGTTCATCGACCAAGGGCCAACCCAGGCCGAGCTGCAAGTGGCGCGTAAACAGCTGGCAGGGCAACTGCTGCGCGATGTGGCACAGAACAAGCACCTGGCAGCCTTGCTCACGCAGATCACCTATCAACGCCAGCCCGCCGATTATCTCGCCACCCGCATCGAGCGCCTCGCCAGCCTGACACCAGAAGACGTCCGCGCCGTCATGCAGCGTCGGCTGGATCTGAGCAACGCAGTACGTGTCAGTGTCGGCCCACGCGCCGAGCAACAGCCGCTGCCAGCCACCGACCAATAGCGCAGGTACAGTGGCGCTTTTTCATGGCACTCTAGGCAGGCACATCACGAGTTGCCCAGCATGCCCAGCCAAAGCGCCACCTTCCGTCCGGCCATCGGCCTGTCCAACCCCCACCTGCAAACGCTGTGGGGGCCGCTGTGGCGCAAACTGCCAGACCTGCAGCGCAACCGCGAGCGCTTGTGGCTGGCCGACGGCGACTTCATCGACCTCGACTGGCACGGCCCGCATCAGCCACAAGCGCCACTGGTACTCGTGCTGCATGGCCTGACCGGATCGTCTCAATCACCTTATGTAAAAGGCTTGCAGCAGGCGTTGCAACGTCGCAACTGGGCCAGCGTGGCGGTGAACTGGCGTGGTTGCTCAGGCGAGCCCAACCTGTTGCCACGCAGCTACCACTCCGGTGCCAGCGAAGACCTGGCGGAAATTGTCAGTCACCTGCGCGCCCAGCGCCCGTTGGCCCCGCTGTATGCCGTGGGTTACTCACTGGGTGGTAATGTGCTGTTGAAATACCTGGGCGAAAGCGGCGTTGCCAGCCAGCTGGAGGCGGCAGTTGCAGTGTCGGTGCCATTTCGCCTGGACCACTGTGCCGACCGTATCGGCCAGGGGTTCTCCAAGGTGTATCAGGCGCATTTCATGCGCGAGATGCTGGCGTACGTTCAGCTCAAGCAGCGGCACTTCCACGACCAGGGCCAGCATGAACGGCTGGCGGCGCTGGAGCGGCTGGGGCAATTGAGCAACCTGCGCACATTCTGGGACTTCGACGGCAAAGTCACTGCCCCACTCAACGGGTTTCGAGATGTGCACGATTATTATCGTCGCTCATCGAGCCACTTCTTTCTCAGCCACAACCGCACGCCGACGCTGATCATCCATTCCAGCGATGACCCGTTCGTGTCCGCCCATAGCCTGCCTACGGCCCGTGAACTGGCACCCCAAACACGCTTCGAACTGCACAGCCGCGGTGGCCATGTGGGCTTCGTCGATGGCAGCCTGCGTCACCCAGGGTATTACCTGGAGCGGCGGATTCCGCAGTGGCTGGTCGAAGGCCAGTAAGCACCGCAGTTTTCATTGGCAATACCGGCCTGATCGCCGGGCCTGCTTACTCGCCGGTAGCTACGGCACGCTGCGGGTTGTTGATCCACTCGCTCCACGACCCGGCGTACAGCTTGCCCAGCGGGTACCCCGCCAGCGCCATCGCAAACAGGTTATGGCAAGCCGTCACCCCAGACCCGCAGTAAGACACCAACTGCTCCGGTGCCCGCCCGGCCAGCTTTTCGGCAAAGCGCTGCTTGAGTTGATCCACAGGCAAGAAGCGCCCGTCAGCCCCCAGGTTGTCGGTAAACGCCGCGCACTGGGCCCCGGGAATATGCCCCGCCACCGGGTCGATCGGCTCCACCTCACCGCGAAAACGCGGCACGGCTCGCGCGTCGATCAAGGTCAGGTCTGTGCTCCCGAGACGCTTGCCCAAGTGGTCGGCATCGATCAGCAGCTTGGCATCCGGCTCACCACTGAAGGTGCCTTCGCGCTTGGGCGGTGAGTCCAGGCTCAACGGCAGGTGCGCCGCATGCCAGGCCTTCAGGCCACCGTCGAGGATCGCCACACCGTTGCGCTTGCCCAGCCAGACCAGCAGCCACCAGGCCCGGGCGGCAAAGGCACCCGGGCCATCGTCGTACAGCACCACCTCGCTGTCGTTGTCCAGGCCCCACTCACGCAGGCGCGCGACCAGCCGCTGCGCATCTGGCAGTGGATGACGCCCGGTGCGCCCCTTGCTCACCGGCCCGCTGAGGTCGCGGTCCAGGTCGGCAAAATGCGCCCCGGCAATATGCCCCTGGGCATAGCTGCGTTGGCCATAGTCCACATCCTCGAGGGCAAAGCGACAGTCGAGGACCACCAACTTGGGCGAGCCCAATCGCTCGGCCAACTGCTGCGGGGTGATCAATTGCGCAAGGGGCATGACAATCTCCTGATCGATGGCACTAGGGCCCTGGGCTAGCGCTCCAGAGCCTGGTTGAACGGTACATGGAATTCCTGGCACAGGGCGTCCACGGCGGCGCGGGCGTTGTCGGTGACGAAGCCCAGTTCCAGCACCAGCACCTGATAGACGCCCCGCTTGAAGGCTTCTTCACCCAGATGCGCGGAATGCTCACGCGTGGTGCTGAGAAAACGAACCCAGGACGTCAGCACGATCCAGGCATTGATGGTCAGCGATTCGATCTGCGCCGGCACCATGGCCAGGATCCCCGCGTCGACAAAGCCACGGTAGATCGCCTGGCCCTGGCGCAGGCAGCGCTCGGAAAAACGCCGGTAACGGGCGGCAAGTTCCGCGTCACTGTCCAGCAGGTGCTCCAGGTCGCGGTGCAGGAAGCGGTAGTTCCACATCGCCGCCAACAAGGCCTTGAGGTAGAAGCGCTTGTCCTCCACGGTGGCCTTGCGGCCTTGGGGCGGGCGCAGGAAGCTGTCGACCAGTTCTTCATACTGGCTGAACAACAGGGCAATGATCGCCTGCTTGTTGGGGAAGTGGTAATACAGATTGCCGGGCGAGATTTCCATGTGCGCGGCAATGTGGTTGGTACTGACGCTGCGTTCGCCCTGCTCGTTGAACAACTCCAGGCTGTTCTGCACGATGCGCTCTCGGGTCTTCATGCGCGGGGCCATGCTCAGCTCCCAGTCTGCGGGCCTTCATCAAAGGATCATCTTACGGCGTATTGCTGGTGGAAGCACCGTTCGACGCCACGGAAAAATTCGCACCATCGTGCAGATTAGAGTATAGGCTCTAGGCACTCACTGCCCGGATCCGAAGCCGCCATGAACGCGCCCAGTGCCTTGTCCTCAGTGCAATCCGACCTCGACCTCGCAGCGATGTTCGCTGCCCAGCGCCAGGCATTTGCCGGCAACCCCCTGCCGCCGGCTGCCCAGCGCCTGCAATGGCTGAGAAGCCTGCGCGAAGCCCTGCTGGCCGGCCAGGCCGGATTGATCGAGGCCATCAGCGAGGACTTTGGCGGGCGTAGCGCCGACGAAACCCTGCTGGCCGAGCTGCTGCCCTCGATACAGGGCCTGCGTCACGCCGAAAGGCACCTGCATCGCTGGATGCGCGCCAGCCGGCGACGGGTCGGCCTGGCCTTCCAGCCCGCCAGCGCTCAAGTACGTTATCAGCCGCTGGGGGTGGTCGGTGTCATCGTGCCGTGGAACTACCCGCTGTTCCTCGCCATCGGCCCGCTGACCTGCGCCCTGGCCGCCGGCAACAGAGTCATGCTCAAACTCAGTGAAGCCACACCCGCCAGTGCCCAAGCCTTGAAACAATTGCTGGAGCAAGTGTTTCCTGCCGACCTGGTCAGCGTTGTGCTGGGCGAGGTAGAGGTGGGCCAGGCCTTCGCCCGCTTGCCCTTCGACCATCTGCTGTTCACCGGCGCCACCAGCGTAGGCCGACAGGTCATGCTGGCTGCCGCGCAGAACCTGACCCCGGTCACCCTGGAGCTGGGCGGCAAGTCACCGGCCATCGTGTCGGCCGATGCGCCGCTGGACAGCGCCGCCGAGCGCATCGCCTTCGGCAAGACCCTCAACGCCGGCCAGACCTGCGTCGCCCCCGACTATGTGCTGGTGCCACGCGAACGGCTATCAGCCTTCAGCGACGCCTATCAGCAGGCCGTGCGGCGTATGTACCCACGCATCGCCGACAACCCCGACTACACCGCCATCATCAACCCCCGCCAGCTTCAGCGCTTGCAGCACCTGCTGGACGATGCCCGCGACAAAGGTGCGCAGGTACTGGACCTGTACCCCGCTGAAACCCGCCAGGGCCGGCGCTTGCCACCCCACCTGCTGCTGGACGTCAACGACAGCATGCAGGTAATGCAGGACGAAATCTTCGGCCCGCTGCTGCCACTGGTGCCCTACGACAGCCTCGACCAGGCGCTGGCCTACATCAACCAACGCCCGCGCCCTCTGGCGCTTTACTACTTCGGTCATGACCGGGCCGCCCAGGAACATGTGCTGCGCCACACCCACTCTGGCGGGGTTTGCCTGAACGACACCCTGCTGCATGTAGCCCAGGACGATCTGCCTTTCGGCGGCATCGGCCCTTCCGGCATGGGCCACTACCATGGCCACGACGGTTTCCTGACCTTCAGCAAGGCCAAGGCGATACTCGCCAAGCACCGCTTCAACGCCGCACGGCTGATCTACCCGCCTTACGGCAAAACTTTGCAGCGCCTGGTCTACAAGCTTTTCATCCGCTGAGCGCCTGCCTGTGCACCGTATGCCATCAGTGCCAGGCTCACCGAGGCCTTGATTGCCCGCCTGGCACACAGTGCATGACAACGATTGCGGCCCCTGTCTATAGTGCCATCAGCTGGCCGCATGACTTGGCCAGGCGCAGTCGCTGCGCTACCATCCGACTCCCCAACGCACTCCAGCCAGGATGACGCGATGAACCGAGTGTTGTACCCGGGTACTTTCGACCCCATTACCAAAGGCCATGGCGACCTGGTCGAGCGCGCCTCGCGGCTGTTCGACCACGTGATCATCGCGGTGGCGGCCAGCCCGAAGAAAAACCCCCTGTTCCCACTGGAGCAGCGGGTGGCGCTAGCGCGTGAGGTCACCAAGCACCTGCCCAATGTCGAAGTCATCGGCTTCTCCTCCCTGTTGGCGCATTTCGCCAAGGAACAGGGCGCCAACGTCTTCCTCCGTGGCCTGCGTGCGGTGTCCGACTTCGAGTACGAGTTCCAGTTGGCGAACATGAACCGGCAACTGGCCCCCGATGTCGAGAGCCTGTTCCTGACGCCTTCGGAGCGGTATTCGTTCATTTCCTCGACCCTGGTCCGGGAAATCGCCGCACTGGGTGGTGATATCAGCAAGTTCGTCCACCCGGTGGTGGCCGAAGCGCTGACTGAACGCTTCAAGAAGTAAGCCCAATCGCCTGATTATCGCGCCCGCGTGCACTGCGGGCGCGAATGCGGCACAATTGTGCCCATTGCGTTGAACATGCCCGGGCACTGAGCCCCGGCCGGAGTCCCCATGTCCCTGATAATCACCGACGATTGCATCAATTGCGACGTCTGCGAACCCGAGTGCCCGAACGAGGCCATCTCCCAAGGCGAAGAGATCTACGTGATCGACCCTAACCTGTGCACCCAGTGTGTGGGCCATTACGACGAGCCGCAGTGCCAGCAAGTCTGCCCGGTCGACTGCATTCCGCTGGATGAAGCGCACCCGGAAACCGAAGAACAGCTGATGGCCAAGTACCGTCGGATTACCGGCAAGGACTGATCACTGCCTGCTCGCCTCTGTGCGGTCCTTGTGGGAGCGGCCTTGCGTCGCGATGGGCCGCACAGCGGCCCCGGCAATTTTTGCTGCGAAGCTAAACCAATGGGGCCGCTTCGCGCCCCATCGCGACACAAGGCCGCTCCCACAGGGGACAGCGATACACCTTAGCGCTGGCAGCGCGGGCAATACACGCTCGCCCGCTGCCCCAGCTTCACCTCGCGCAACTCCGTGCCGCACACCTTGCACGGCTGCCCGCCACGGCCGTACGCAAACAGTTCCTGCTGGAAGTAACCCGGCTGCCCATCGCCCCCGATGAAGTCGCGCAGGGTGGTACCGCCGCGCTCGATCGCCGCCGCCAGCACCCGCTTGATCTCGATCGCCAGCTTCAGGTAGCGCGCCCGTGAAATCCCGCCCGCCTCCCGACGCGGGTCGATACCTGCAGCAAACAGCGCTTCAGTGGCGTAGATGTTGCCCACCCCCACCACCACCGCGTTGTCCATGATGAACGGCTTGACCGCCATCGACCGCCCGCGCGACAGCTGGAACAGGCGCTCACCGTCAAACAGATCAGTCAGCGGCTCTGGCCCGAGGCGCAGCAATAGCTCGTGGTTCAGCGGGTCCAGGCTCCACAGCATGGCCCCGAAGCGGCGCGGGTCGGTGTAGCGCAGCATCAGCCCCGACTCCAGCTCGATGTCGACATGTTCATGCCGGGCCGCCGGCAAACCCAGTTCGACCAGCCGCAAGTTGCCCGACATGCCCAGGTGGCTGATCAGCGTACCCACCTCGGCATTGATCAACAGGTATTTGGCGCGCCGCTCGACACTGACAATGCGCTGCCCCGACAGGCGCACGTCCAGGTCTTCCGGGATTGGCCAACGCAAGCGCCGGTCACGCACCACCACGCGGCTGACACGCTGGCCTTCCAGGTGGGGCGCGATACCGCGCCGGGTGGTTTCTACTTCTGGCAATTCCGGCATGTGTCAGTGCCCGCTCAGCTCGCGAATGTTCTGTTTGAGGTTTTCGAAATCGTATTCCGACAAGCCAATGTAATCGAGCACCAGCGGGCCGACCGCGTTCCATTCGTGGTCCACCGCCTGGTTGCCCAGCACCCGGTAGGACGCGCAGATGTGCTCGGCCATCTTCAGTACCGCCAGCAGGTTTTTCAACTGGCTCTGGGTATTGCGCGAGCTCTCATCACGGAACACGGCCAGTGCATTGTGATGGGTGGCGATGGCTGCCGTGAGGTGCTCAGGCAGGCGCCACGACTTGGCGGTGAAATAACCGACTACCGAATGGTTGGTGTTGAACACGCGGTTTTCGGTGTCGACGACCCGCGTTTGCGCGCTGGCCTGAGCATAGGCCTGCACCAGCACATCCATGTAGTCGGGGAAGCGCTTGAGCATCAGCGGCACGCCACAGTCATGGAACAGGCCCAGGGTGTAAGCCTCGTCCGCGGCCTGGACACCGGTGCGCTTGGCCAGCGTCAGGCAGGTCATCGCCACGTCCTGGGCGGTATCCCAGAAGCGGTTGAGGGTGACGATGGTCTCGTCGCTCATCTCGCCCTTGATCGACTGGGCGTTGATCAGGTTGATGATCGAACGGCTGCCCAGCAGGTTCACTGCGCGCTGGATCGAGCCGATCTTGTTGGAAAGGCCGAAGTGCGGGGAGTTGACCAGCTTGAGCAAGGCGCCCGAGAGCCCCGGGTCCTGGGAAATCAGCTTGGCAATGGTTTCCAGATCCGGGTCAGGCATGTATTGCTCGAACTGCAGGTCGACCATGATCTGCGGTTGCGGCGGAATGGTGATGCCTTGCAAGGCTTGCTGGATCTGTTCGGCGCTGAGTTCTTGGGACATACGTGCACACTCGTTTAGGACCGGGGATTTTAACCCTCTCTGCGCTCGCCGTGACAGGTGCAGCGGCTGCGAGATTGAGCGCCACGCGCGCGGCGCTCGATCTCCCAGGCGCTGCACCTCTAAAGGCGAAAGCACCGCAGACACGCTATACTCCCGCTCTTTTTTCCCGGAGCGACGTCATGTCCCTGCCCAGCCTTCGCCTCAAAGCCAACGCCGACCGCCGCCTGCGCGCCGGCCACCTGTGGGTCTACAGCAACGAAGTCGACGTCACCGCGACCCCGCTGCAAGGCTTTCAGGCCGGTCAGCAGGCCGTTCTCGAGGCAGCCAACGGCAAACCGCTGGGCATCGTCGCACTCAGCCCGAACAACCTGATCTGCGCCCGCCTGCTGTCGCGCGACATCAAGCTGCCGCTGGACAAGTCGCTGCTGGTACACCGCCTGAACGTCGCCCTGTCGCTGCGCGAGCGCCTGTTCGATCAACCATGCTACCGCCTGGTCTACGGCGATTCCGACCTGCTGCCGGGCCTGGTGGTCGACCGCTTCTTCGATATCCTCGTGGTGCAATTGGCCTCGGCCACCATGGAAGCGCACAAGGACGACGTGATCGCTGCCTTGGTGCAGGTGCTCAAGCCCAGCGGCATCCTGTTCAAGAACGACTCCGCTGCGCGTGATGCCGAAGGCTTGCAGCGCTATGTCGAGACCGTCTACGGCGAGGTGCCGGACTGGGTGCCGCTGGAAGAGAACGGCGTCAAGTTCGAAGCCCCGGTGCGTGAAGGCCAGAAGACCGGCTGGTTCTACGACCACCGCATGAACCGCGCGCGCCTGGCGCCGTACGTGAAGGGCAAGCGTGTACTCGACCTGTTCAGCTACATCGGTGGCTGGGGCGTGCAGGCCGGTGCCTTCGGCGCCAGCGAAGTATTCTGTGTCGATGCCTCGGGTTTTGCCCTGGATGGCGTGGAGCGTAACGCTGCACTGAACGGCATCAGCGAGAAGCTGACCTGCATCGAAGGCGACGTGTTCGAAGCCCTGCGCGAGCTCAAGGCTGCCGAAGAGCGCTTTGACGTGATCATTGCCGACCCACCCGCCTTCATCAAACGCAAGAAGGACCTGAAAAACGGCGAAGCGGCCTACCGCCGCCTGAACGAACAGGCCATGCGCATGCTGAACAAAGATGGCATTCTGGTCAGCGCTTCGTGCTCGATGCACTTGCCCGAGGACGACCTGAACAACATCCTGCTCACCAGCGCCCGCCACCTGGACCGCAACATGCAGCTGCTCGAGCGCGGTGGCCAAGGCCCGGACCATCCGGTACACCCGGCCATTGCAGAAACCCGCTACATCAAGAGCATCACCTGCCGGTTGCTGCCCAACAGTTAAGTAAGGGTTCCGGGAATTCCGTTTAGTTTCCCGAAACGCCGATTACGGCCTCGGCCTGCACAGCCGAGGCCCTTCCCATATTTCGTACAGCAGTGTCGATTAAGGGCCTACGCCTGGCATTTCTGCCAGTTGTCTTCGCCCCCTCACCGGATTCCAATAAGCCCAGCCACCCGGGAAAATTGGAGAAAACGGCAATGAGGAATAACCATCACCACCAAGGGCTGGAAGCCCCAACCATTAAAGAAGCCAACAGCGATAACTTCTTACCGTTTGAAACACTAAACCAAGGCATAACCATCCTGATTCCAGGGTCGAGCGTATTCCAGAAAGGCGACCACATCGTCATAAACGTGGGCCAGATAAGCAGCTTTATATTATTAGATTGTGAAGCGCCCGGGGAAACAATCGAACATTTCATATCCGGCGAACGGCTGAATGAGCAGCATGGGCGCCGCGTCACGTTAAATTACATAATCGTTAGAACTGGCAATACATCACCGACCACCACGTATGATTTCGGTGCAGAGCTCTATCATCCTGTTGCAAAAGACATCGTAGAAGGCGTGCTGCCTTGGGACGCTGTAAAAAATGGGTTCAGCGTTACGATACCCGTGTACCCTGGCGCCACACCATCCGATACCATTCGGCTGTTCTTTGTAGGGTCCCACCCTCTCGCCAGTGGAATACTTGAAGAACAATTCGGCGACGTGGGGCAACCACTCGAAATAGCCATTGGAAAAGAATTGACGTTCCCCACCAACGGCGGCGAAGTGCACATTATTTATCAAGTCGTCCGTGACGGCGAGGCACGCACTTCCCCCTCTGTCAGCTTCTGGAGCGAAGCTCAGGTATTGGCTCCGAACCCGACCCACATGTACGCGGAGGACGCCTACTCCCCCGCCCAGATGAGTGCTGTTGAGAGCAGCCCAGGGAAATATGCTTTTACCACAGCATTGAGCGCCGAGCTGATAGCGGGCGATGAAGTTTTTTTACTGGCCCTGAACAGTGCTTCGCGTAAAAATGAAATTGCTCACAAAAAAATAAGTGAGCCCACAGAAACGGTAGAGCACACGCTTTCAAAACCCAACCTTGATTACATGTCAAGTTTTAAACTAGTGGCACTGGTACGCACCCCAGCAGCCACCTGCTCATCTCACACGCGCTCAATCGTTATAAAAAGCGCTTAACACCGCATTCAGCTGCAGCTATGGGTTCGTGGCAAGCCGATAGCAGCTGGCCTTTCAAGGCAGCTTAAGGCTTGGAGTGCACTGCTTGTCAGCGCCACGGGGCGGGTTTCAGAACGGTCCTGCAAAAACGCCCATCGCGCGCCCGATGCCACCGCCCAGACACATCGCCATTCCCTCGCCGCGCCAGCGGTGTAGAATCGGGCTATTCATCGCCAGTCATCCCCGGCGGGTTTATGAGCTCTGGTCGAGCACGCGGCGATCCCGTGCTGTCTTCGGCCCCATCCGTGCCAGTGGCAACCGGCCTAAGGCGCATAGGAAAAGAGAAGCTCACTCCCCTTTTTGTGACCTGATTAAGCCGCCAGGAGTGCTTCATGCCTGATTATCGTTCCAAGACTTCCACCCAAGGCCGCAACATGGCCGGCGCCCGTGCCTTGTGGCGTGCCACCGGGATGAAAGACGAAGACTTCAAGAAACCGATCATCGCCATCGCCAACTCGTTCACCCAGTTCGTCCCGGGCCACGTGCACCTGAAGGACCTGGGCCAGCTGGTCGCCCGCGAGATCGAGCGCGCCGGTGGCGTGGCCAAGGAATTCAACACCATCGCGGTCGATGACGGCATCGCCATGGGCCACGACGGCATGCTGTACTCGCTGCCAAGCCGCGAGATCATTGCCGACGCCGTGGAATACATGGTCAACGCCCACTGCGCCGACGCCATCGTGTGCATCTCCAACTGCGACAAGATCACCCCCGGCATGCTGATGGCCGCCCTGCGCCTGAACATCCCGGTGATCTTCGTTTCCGGCGGCCCGATGGAAGCCGGCAAGACCAAGCTGGCCAGCCACGGCCTGGACCTGGTCGACGCCATGGTCATCGCCGCCGATGCCTCGGCCTCCGATGAAAAAGTCGCCGAATACGAGCGCAGTGCCTGCCCGACGTGCGGTTCGTGCTCCGGCATGTTCACCGCCAACTCGATGAACTGCCTGACCGAAGCCCTGGGCCTGGCCTTGCCGGGCAATGGCTCGACCCTGGCCACCCACGCCGACCGCGAGCAGCTGTTCCTCACTGCCGGCCGCACCATCGTCGAGCTGTGCAAGCGCTACTACGGCGAGAACGACGAGTCGGTGCTGCCCCGCAGCATCGCCAACTTCAAGGCGTTTGAAAACGCCATGATGCTCGACATCGCGATGGGCGGCTCGACCAACACCATCCTGCACCTGCTGGCCGCAGCCCAGGAAGGCGAAGTCGCGTTCGACCTGCGTGACATCGACCGCCTGTCGCGTAAAGTGCCGCAGTTGTGCAAAGTGGCGCCGAACATCCAGAAGTACCACATGGAAGACGTGCATCGCGCCGGCGGCATCTTCAGCATCCTCGGTTCGCTGGCCCGTGGCGGCCTGCTGCACACCGACCTGCCGACCGTGCACAGCCGCAGCATGGAAGAAGCCATCGCCAAATGGGACATCACCCAGACCGATGACGAAGCCGTGCACACCTTCTTCAAGGCCGGCCCTGCCGGTATCCCGACCCAGACCGCATTCAGCCAGTCGACCCGTTGGGAAACCCTTGATGACGACCGTGAAAACGGCTGCATCCGCAGCTTCGAGCACGCCTACTCGCAAGAAGGCGGGCTGGCCGTGCTGTACGGCAACATCGCGGTCGACGGTTGCGTGGTGAAAACCGCCGGTGTCGACGAGTCGATCCACGTGTTCGAGGGCAACGCCAAAATCTTCGAGAGCCAGGACAGCGCCGTGCGCGGCATCCTCGCCGACGAGGTGAAAGCCGGCGACATCGTGATCATCCGCTACGAAGGCCCGAAAGGCGGCCCGGGCATGCAGGAAATGCTGTACCCGACCTCGTACCTGAAGTCCAAAGGCCTGGGCAAGGCCTGCGCCCTGCTCACCGACGGCCGCTTCTCGGGCGGCACCTCGGGCCTGTCGATCGGCCACGCCTCCCCAGAAGCTGCTGCTGGCGGCGCCATCGGCCTGGTCCGTGATGGCGACAAGGTATTGATCGACATCCCTAACCGTTCGATCAACCTGCTGGTCAGCGACGAAGCGCTGGCCGAGCGCCGCATCGAGCAGGACAAGAAGGGCTGGAAACCCGCTGAAGTACGCCCACGCAAAGTGACCACCGCGCTGAAGGCCTACGCCCTGCTGGCGACCAGTGCCGACAAAGGTGCGGTGCGCAACAAGGCGATGCTCGAAGGGCTCTGAGGCTTTTCTAGCGTGAAAGAAGAACCGGCGCCCTGGGTGCCGGTTTTTTTATGCCTGTTCCGGCCTCTTCGCGGGCACGCCCGCGAAGAGGCCGGAACAGACAACGCAACAACTACTGGATTTGCTCCGGCGTCACGATCACCCAGTTCTTGTCCGCCGTCACCGGCAACCCTTCCTTGGCCTGCGCCGCCGCATTCCTGGTAATCATGCCGTTGAGCTGGTCCATGTACTTGGCCTTGCGGTTTATCCACAGGTGGATGCCGCCCTTGCCCACATCCACCCCGTGGAACTGCATGTAGCCATCGCTGGTCGGCGTGTCGCCGCCCACCAGCACCGGCTTCTTCCATTCATCGATGTAGGTCAGGATGGCCGCCTGCTTGCCCGCCATCCAGGTAGCCGGGGTCCACAGATACGGGGTCAGCTCCAGCCCTTCATTGGCCTTGGCATCGTAATGGCCGGCACTGATCTGCTTGCGCGCCGTGGTCAGTTGGCCATTGCTGCGGTCCTTTAACAGCAGACTCACGCCAATCACGTTCTGCGGCTTCACGTTGTAGCCGTACTTGGGATCTGATGCGACCATGCGCACCAGTTCCTCGGAGGCAGCAGAAATCACATAGACCTCGATGCCGTTCTCCATCAGTTTGTTGTACAGCTCGGCCTGGCCCCTGAAGACCTTGGGGGGCTGTACTTCGATGGCCTTGACCTGGTCACCTTCGTAATAAGTGCTGGGGATGGGCTTGGTCGAAGCCATCAGCTCATCCACCTGCACCTTCAACTCCTTCAGGGTAAAACCGGAAAACACCTGGGCCACCCACGGGTAGCAGACCATATCGTCGACTTCGCACAACCGGTAGTAGTAGCTGAACAGGCTTTCCTTGTGCTCGGCAGTGTCCTTGAACGGCATCAGTTTCAGCGAAGGGTCGAGCTTGTCGCGGCTCAGCAGGCCTTTGTTTTCCATGAAGGGCAGCAAGGCTTCTTCCAGGTCATAACGGTAACTGGTGTTGTCCATGTCGAACACCGCGTAGTTACCTTTATTGGCATTGGCGGCGATCATGCTGTCGAGCTGCCTGGCCGCTTCGGCAGGCCAATGTTGGAGCTCGGTGGCGAAGGTTTCGATACTGAACAGCAGGGACAGGCCGATGGCGGCAGCTTTCACAGCGGATTTCATGTACGAATCTCCTGAAAGTGACCCAGAAACGCTAGTGCAACAATCACCCCTGGCAACCCTCGATAACGACCTCCAGACAGCCGTAAACGCCGTGTTCATTGCAATACGCGACACTTCGTTATTCCATAAACGACTATGCAAATTCCATTTGGGTATAAATTCGTTTGTTTTCAGGCTGTTAGCATTTCCGTTCGCAATCGCTCACAGAGGCGATGCCAATTCTGCTTTTTTCTGCTGGAGCTTCAATGAACCTGCCGCTGTCCCTAAACCTGCTGGCGTTCCTGGCCCTGTTGCTGGGCCTGGCACAAACCCGCCGCACCGACTGGAGCCTGGCCAAGAAGGTACTGCTGGGCCTGGTGCTGGGCGTCGTCTTCGGCCTGGCCCTGCACACGATCTACGGCGCTGGCCACCCCGTGCTCAAGGCCACCATCGCCTGGCTTGACCTGGTCGGCAACGGCTATGTGGGCCTGTTGCAGATGATCGTCATGCCGCTGATCTTCGCCTCGATCCTCAGCGCCGTGGCGCGCCTGCACAATGCCTCGTCGCTGGGCCGCATCAGCGTGCTGAGCATCGGCACCCTGCTGCTGACCACCGCCATTGCCGCGCTGATCGGCATCGTGCTGACCAACCTGTTCGGCCTGAGTGCCGAAGGCCTGGTGGCCGGTGTGCAGGAAAGCGCCCGCATGCAGGTTATCCACAGCGACTACGCCGGCAAGGTCGCGGACCTCAACATCCCGCAGCTGCTGCTGTCGTTCATCCCCAGCAACCCGGTGGGTGACCTGGCGCGGGCCAAGCCGACGTCGATCATCAGCGTGGTGATCTTCGCCGTGTTCGTCGGCCTGGCCGCGCTGCAGCTGATCAAGGACGATGCCGAGAAAGGCGAGCGCGCCCTGTCGGCCATCGACACCCTGCAAGCCTGGGTGATGCGCCTGGTGCGGGTGGTAATGAAACTGACCCCGTATGGCGTGCTGGCGTTGATGACCAAGGTGGTTGCCAGCTCGAACATGGAAGACATCCTCAAGCTGGGCAGCTTCGTGGTGGTGTCGTACCTGGGCCTGGGGCTGATGTTCGTGGTGCATGCCCTCATCCTGGCGGCGACCGGTGTGAGCCCGCTGCGCTTCTTCCGCAAGGTGTGGCCGGTGCTGACCTTCGCCTTCACCAGCCGCTCCAGCGCCGCCAGCATTCCGCTGAACATCGAAGCGCAAACCCGCCGCCTGGGTGTGCCGCAGTCGATTGCCAGCTTCAGCGCATCGTTCGGCACCACCATTGGCCAGAACGGCTGCGCTGGCCTCTATCCCGCCATGCTGGCGGTGATGGTGGCACCGGCGGTGGGCATCGATACCTTCGACCCGCTGTGGATCGCTACCCTGGTGGCCATCGTCACGCTGAGTTCTGCAGGGGTTGCCGGCGTGGGTGGCGGGGCCACCTTTGCCGCGCTGATCGTGCTCCCAGCCATGGGCTTGCCGGTGGAGCTGGTGGCGTTGCTGATTTCGGTGGAGCCGCTGATCGACATGGGCCGCACGGCGTTGAACGTCAATGGCTCGATGACCGCAGGCGTGGTGACCAGCCAACTGCTCAAGGAGACAGACAAGGATGTGCTGGCTGACGATGAGCACGCCGAGTTGAGCCACTCCTGAAACGGCTGGGGCCATTAATGCGGCCCCAGAATCATCACACCTTGTTCCACACCTCGAAGTGATACGCAGGCTTGTCCGCCTCTGCCTGCGCTTCACTCGACGCCAGTTGCCACTCCCCTTTGTCGAACTCGGGGAACCACGCATCACCTTCCGGCTCAAGCTCCACCCGGGTCAGGTACATGCGGCTCACCAAGCTTTTCTCCAGCGCCTGTGCATACAACTGCGCGCCGCCGATCAGCATCAGCTCATCCACGCCCTGCTCGCGTGCCCACTGCCCGGCGCGCGCAATCGCGTCTTCCAGCGAGGCGAAAACCTCGGCACCCGCCAATTCCAGGCCCGGTTGGCGGCTGACCACGATATTCAAACGCCCCGGCAGCGGTCGGCCCAGGGAGTCCCAGGTCTTGCGGCCCATGATGATCGGCTTGCCCAGGGTGGTGGCCTTGAAGTACTTGAAATCCCCCGGCAAATGCCAGGGCATGGAATTGTCGATGCCGATCACGCGGTTCTCGGCGAGCGCCGCAATCAGGCTGAGGGGGAGTGAAGTCGTCATGCAGCGAGGATAGCAAACCCGCGGTGGGTTATGCTTCTGCCCTGAACCGTGCAATGGAAGACCTTGTGACTGGACCGACTCCACTGGACAAGCGCTGGCTCACCGAAGCGGTACGCCTGCGCGAGGAACACGCCGGCCCCCTGGAGGACCAGGAAGCCAACCGTCGCGCCCGCCAATTGGGCGGCGACCTGGCGGCCCGCATCGAAACCCGTGCACTGTTCCTGGCCGAACGCGATGGCATGAGCACCGCCCTGCGCCACTGGAAGCAAGGCGCGCGCCTGGCGCTGCTGGCCTTGCTGCTGATGGCCGTGCTCAGCGGCGCGGGCCTGGCCCTGGCCGCCCTGGGCGACGGGCAGCGGCCGGTGAACGTGTTCTGGGCCCTGGGCAGCCTGCTCGGGCTGAACCTGCTGATGCTGCTGGGCTGGGCCATCGGTTTTGCCGTAAGCGGCGAGCATGGCGCAGGGCTGGGCCGCTTGTGGCTATGGCTGAGTGAACGCTTTGCCCGCGATGCCAAGGCCGCACACCTGGCACCTGCGCTGCTTGTGCTGCTGCAACGCCAACGCCTGAACCGCTGGCTGCTCGGCCTGCTGGTGCATGGCCTGTGGCTGCTGGCCATGCTCACCGCCCTGGGCATGCTGCTGGCCTTGCTGGCGACCCGGCGCTATGGCTTTGTCTGGGAAACCACGCTGCTTGCCGCCGACCCGTTCATCCACCTGACCCAAGCCCTGGGCGCCCTGCCTTCGCTGCTGGGCTTTGCCGTGCCTGACGAAGCCATGATCCGCGCCAGCGGCGACACCTTGCCGGCCCTGGAGCAAGCCCGACAGGCCTGGGCCAGCTGGTTGCTGGGGGTGGTGCTGGTGTATGGCCTGTTACCACGCCTGGTACTGGCTGCATTGTGCCTGTGGCGCTGGCGCCAAGGCCGCGAGCGCCTGGCACTGGACTTGAGCCTGCCCGGCTACGCGCAACTGCGTGATGCACTGATGCCGCGCAGCGAACGCATCGGCGTGCAGGATGCCGCACCCGAGGCCCTGCCACAGTTTGCCGCCGGCCAGCTGGAAAGCGGCAGCAGCGGTGCCCTGCTGGTGGGCCTGGAACTGGACGACCAGCGCCCCTGGCCGCCCGCCCTGCCGAACAGCGTGATCGATGCTGGCGTGCTCGACAGCCGCGAATCGCGCAACAGGCTGCTCGAACAACTCAGCCGCTTCCCCCCGGCACGCCTGGCCATCGCCTGCGACCCCCGGCGCTCACCCGACCGCGGCAGCCTGGCGTTGCTCGCCGAACTGGCGCGCAATGCCGGCGCAACCCGTATCTGGCTACTGCAGTCCGCACCCGGCCAGGCTGTTGATGCCCAGCGCCTGGGCGATTGGCACGAAGCCCTCGACCGCCTTGGCCTGCAGCACGCCGACACCTCACCACTGACCTGGCTGGAGCATGGCCATGACTGAGCCACTGAAACTGGCTGTGGTCGGCCATACCAACGTCGGCAAGACCTCGCTGCTGCGCACGCTGACCCGCGACGTAGGCTTTGGCGAAGTGTCCCACCGCCCCAGCACCACCCGCCATGTAGAAGGTGCGCGCTTGTCGGTGGACGGCGAACCCTTGCTGGAGTTGTACGACACCCCGGGCCTGGAGGACGCCATTGCCCTGCTCGACTACCTGGAGCGGCTGGAGCGCCCGGGCGAGCGCCTGGACGGCCCGGCACGTCTGGAGCGCTTTCTGCAAGGCAGCGAGGCGCGCCAGCGCTTCGAGCAGGAGGCCAAGGTGCTGCGCCAGTTGCTGGCCAGCAATGCCGGCCTGTACGTGATCGACGCGCGCGAGCCGGTGCTGGCCAAATACCGCGACGAACTGGAAGTGCTGGCCAGCTGCGGCAAGCCGTTGCTGCCGGTGCTCAACTTCGTCGCCAGCCATCAGCACCGCGAGCCGCAATGGCGTGAAGCCCTTGCCCGGCTTGGGCTTCACGCGTTGGTGCGGTTCGACAGCGTGGCCCCGCCCGAGGATGGCGAGCGCCGCTTATATGAAAGCCTGGCCCTGCTGCTGGAGGATGCTCGCCCGGCCCTGCAGCGGCTCATCGACGACCAGCAGGCACAGCGCCTGGCCCGCCAGCACAGTGGCAAGCGGCTGATTGCCGAGTTGCTGCTGGACTGCGCCGCCTGCCGGCGTAGCGTCGAGGCCGAGCCAGCGGCCGAAGCCAAGGCCATAGAGGCGCTGCGCCAGGACATACGCCAACGTGAACAGCGTTGCGTCGAAGCCCTGCTCAAGCTGTATGCCTTCCGCCGCGAGGATGCCCATGCCAGCGACCTGCCGTTGCTCGATGGCCGCTGGGGCGATGACCTGTTCAATCCCGAAACCCTGAAGCTGCTGGGCGTGCGCCTGGGCAGCGGCGTGGCGGCCGGCGCTGCAGCCGGGGCCGGCGTCGATCTGCTGGTCGGCGGGCTTACCCTCGGCGCGGCAGCGCTGGCCGGGGCGATTGCCGGCGGTGCGCTGCAGACGGCGCGTAACTATGGCTCACGGTTGATGGGCAAGCTCAAGGGCAAACGCGAGCTGACCGTGGACGACACGGTATTGCGCCTGCTGGCTTTGCGTCAGCAGCAGTTGATGGTGGCGCTGGATAACCGCGGGCATGCGGCGCAAGACAGCATCAGGCTGGGTGAGCTGGATGAGAAGGCATGGCGCGAGGGCAAGTTGCCAGAAGCACTGGTGAAGGCGCGGGCGCACCCACAGTGGTCCACCCTCAACCCCGGGGCGAAGCTGAATCAGGCTGAGCGGCAGGAGCAGTTGGAGGCGTTGGTTTCACAGATCTGAGCCCGCAGGGTCTGGCCTCTTCGCGGGCAAGCTCGCTTCCACAGGGATAGCGCAGTTTTTTAGGCGTGTGCGGTCTCTGTGGGAGATTCTATGGTTTCTGGCAAATTGCATTAGGGCCGCCAGGCGTTTGCCTATGCATTTCCATCGCCTGTGAGATCGAGCGCCGCCCGCGCGGCGCTTCGCGGGGCAAGCCCGCTCCCACATTTGTTGCAACGTGCCAAACCTGTCAGGCCATAGTTGTAAGCCTTGTTGGCTTGACGCGATTACTTGGCTGCCGCCGCCGCCCCGCCCTGTTTCAAGACATGCACCAAGGCTGACAACGCCGCTTCCACAGGCATGGCCACGTTGCAACAAATGTGGGAGCGGGCTTGCCCCGCGAAGCGCCGCGCGGGCGGCGCTCGATCTTGCAGGCGCCACACCACGCAAGCCATACCCCTGCCAGCCCTCACTCAATCACTGCTGGGCCACCTTCTCCGACTTGCCGTCGTAGCGCTTGCGCCACTCGGCCAGAATCTGGTCACGGTTCTTCGATGCCCAGGCAAAGTCGTTCTTGATCAGGCGCTGTTCATAGTCCGCCGGTAGCTCGGTCTGTGGCTTGGCAATACCCGGCGCGGCCAGCACGGCGAAGTTTTCCTTGTACAGCTCCATCGCCGCCGGGCTGGCCGAGAAATCAGCCAGGCGCTTGGCCGCATCCGCCTTGGGCGAGCCTTTGATCACAGCAGTCGCCTCGATCTCCCAGCCCAGGCCTTCCTTCGGCAACACGATGTCCAGCGGCGCGCCCTGGCGCTTCAGTTGCACAGCCGGGTATTCGAACGAGATACCGATCGGGAACTCGCCCGCAGCCGCCAGCTTGCATGGCTTGGAGCCGGAGTGAACATACTGGCCGATATTCTGGTGCAGTGCGTCCATATAGGCCCAGCCTTGCGGCTCACCAAAGGTCTGCAACCAGGCACTCACATCAAGGAAGCCGGTACCCGACGAGGCCGGGTTCGGCATGACGATCTTGCCCTTGTACTCCGGCTTGGTCAGGTCCTGCCAGCTCACCGGCTTGCTCAGGCCCTGCTTCTCGGCCTCGATGGTATTAAAGCAGATGGTTGCGGCCCACACGTCCATGCCCACCCACGCCGGCGGGTTGGCAGCGTCCCGGTAGTTGCCGGAGATCTTGCCCAGGTCCTTGGGTGCGTAGGCTTCTAGCATGCCGTTCTGGTCGAGAATGGCCAGGCTGGACGCTGCCAGGCCCCATACCGCGTCGGCTTGCGGGCGGTCTTTCTCGGCCAGCAGCTTGGCAGTGATGATGCCGGTGGAATCGCGTACCCACTTGATCTCGATGTCCGGGTTGGCCTTCTCGAAGGCCTGCTTGTAGCTCTTCAACTGCTCGGCTTCCAGTGCGGTGTAGACCGTCAGCTGGGTACCGGCGGCCGAAGCCTGCAGGCTGAACACGGTGCAAACAGCAGCGGCAAGTGCAAGGTGCTTGTACATGGATAGGTTCCTTACAGGTCAGACGGTCGCGGCGCGTTGGCGCCAGGCTTGGGAGCGGCGCAGCAGGCCGCGTGAGGCTGCGGCCAGCAGCAGTGAAGCGCCGGCACTGGTCAGCAGGATCAGGGTGGACATGGCAGCAGCACCGCCAACGTTGCCGGCATCGTCCATATTCAGCAGGGCAACGGCAGCCAGGATGGTGTCGGGGCTGTACAGGAAGATCGCCGCAGACACCGTGGTCATCGCCGAAACGAACAGGTAGCGGATGATGTCCAGCAGCGCTGGCAGGCAGATCGGCACTGTGACCCGCACGAAGTGCTTGTACAGCGGCGCCTTCAACGAGAGCGCCGCGGCCTCGAACTCGCCATCAAGCTGGCGCAGCGCGGTGGTTGCGGTCATCTGCGCGGTGGTCAGGTAATGGGCGATGGTGCACACCACCAACAGCCCCATGCTGCCGTACAGCACATGCAGCGGGTTGCCGTTCAGGTTGAAGAAGAAGACGTAGCCCAGGCCCAGCACCAGGCCCGGCACGGCCATGGGGATAAAACTGAGCAGGCGCAGCACCTGGTTGAGCAGGCGCTGCCCTTGGGTCTTCTCCATCAGGTAGGCACCGGTGAAAATCACGATGCTGCCGATCAGCGCGGTGCCGATGGCCATGGTCACGCTGTTGCGGTAGGCCAGCCAGCCGCCACCGGCGGTGTCTTCGAACATGTAGTGACGCAGCGACAACGACAGGTTATATGGCCAGAAAGTGACCAGCGACGAATACACCGCCATGCCGATCACCAGCAGCAATGCCGCACACACCAGCAGCACGAGGGCCAGGAAGCAGGCATCGCGGCCACGCGATGGCTTGGGTTCGAACACCTGGGCGCGGCCGCTCATGGCGTCGCCCTGGCGCCGGCGCAGCCAGGCGTCGACGCTGAAGCTGAACAGGGCCGGCAACAGCAGCACCATGCCGATTAGCGCACCACGGCCGAACTGTTGCTGGCCGACCACCGCCTTGTAGGCCTCCAGCGCCAGCACCTGATAGTCGCCACCGACCACCACCGGCACACCGAAGTCGGTGATGGTCAGGGTGAACACCAGGCAGAACGCCGCAAACACCGCCTGGCGCGTGGCCGGCCAGGTGATGCTGGTGAACGCCCGACCTGGGCCGGCGCCCATGCTGGAGGCAGCATCGAACAGCCGAGCATCGGCCAGCGACAGCGCCGAAAGCAGGATCATCAGCGCATGCGGGAAGGTGTAGATGGCCTCCCCCAGCACGATGCCCCAGAAGCCGTAGATGTTGTCGCTGAGCAACCCGCGTAGCAGCCCTTGGTTACCGAACAGGTAGACCAAAGCGATGGCCGGCAGCATCGACGGGGCAAGCAGCGGCAGCAGCGAAATCCCCCGCCACAGGCCCTTGGCCGGGATCAGCGTACGTTGCAGGGCATAGGCAAACAGGTAGGCCAACGGCACCACGATGGCCGCGACGGTGAAAGCCACCGACAGGCTGTTGCCCAGCAACCAGTGGAAGTTGTCGCTGGCGAACAGCTCCCGGGCTGCCAGCAAGCCGCCACCCTGGCCCGCGTCCGCGCTGAAGCCACGCCAGAAGATCGCCAGCAATGGCATCAGCACGGCCAGTACCAACAGGATCAGCAGCAGGCTCTTGCCGCCGACGACGAACAACCGGTCGCCCAAGGCAACGCCAGCACGCGGCGCGGCTTTGGCCTGGCTCAGCGGCAAGGACATTGGCGCGGCCATCTCAGGCAAACACCTGCAGGCTCTGCGGTGGCAATGCCACCCAGATGTCCTGCGAACCCAGGCGCGGCATGGCCTCGGGGGCCACCTCGGCCAGCAGGGCATGGCCTGGCAGGGCCTTGAGTTCAAAACTCATGCGGCAGCGGTTACCGAGAAAGGTGATTTCGCGGACCATAGCCGGGAACAGGTTTTCTTCGTGTACCACCGGGTTGACCGTGATCGCCTCCGGGCGACAGAACAGCCGGCCGCTGCTGGCCTGGGCCGACCCCGGCGCCAGGCGCATGTTCATGCCGCCAACCTGGGCATGGCTGTCGCCGCTGCGCTGGAATGGCAGCCAGTTGCCCTGGCCGACGAACTCGGCAACGAACGGCGTGGCCGGCTGGTCGTAGATTTCCTGCGGGGTGGCGTACTGCTCGACCTGGCCGTTGTTCATCACCGCAATGCGGTCGGCCATCAGCATGGCTTCGTCCTGGTTGTGGGTCACCATCAAGGTGGTGATGCCCAGCTGGCGTTGCAGCTGGCGCAGCTCGGTGCACAGGTACTCGCGCACCCGGGCGTCCAGCGCCGACATCGGCTCATCGAGCAGTAGCAGGGATGGCGACGGCGCCAGCGCACGGGCCAGGGCCACACGTTGCTGCTGACCACCAGAGAGCTGGCCAGGGTATTTCTTCTCGCTGCCAGAAAGGCCTACCAGTTCGAGCATTTCAGCCACCCGCTGGCGGGCCTGCTCGCGGCCACTGCCGGTCAGGCCGTAGGCGATGTTGGCTTCGACGGTCAGGTTGGGGAACAGCGCGTAGGACTGGAACAGGATGCCGTAGTCACGAGCCTGGGGCGGCAGCTCGGAGATATCGCGCTCGCCGATATACAGCGTGCCGCGGTCCTGGCGCTCCAGGCCGGCGATGCAGCGCAACAGCGTGGTCTTGCCACAGCCGGACGGGCCGAGCAGGCACACCAGTTCGCCGGCGGCGATGTCCAGCGAGACATCGTTGAGCGCCGTAAAGGCACCGAAGCGCTTGTGGATGTTGCGCACTTTCATCTGTGCGCCGGGGGTGGTGTGGTTCATGGCAGGGCCTCATCGAAGAGATGGGGCCATGCTAGGAAGGCTGTGCGAAGGTTCTGTGGCTTTGAGGCAAAAGCCGGTGATAGTGGTATAGGCAGATTTTGTATTGGCCTGTGGGGGCCTCTCCGCGGGCTTGCTCGCTCCCACAGGATATCTACAAAACTCAGACCCTGCGCAGTACCTGTGGGAGCGGGCAAGCCCGCGAAGAAACCAACACAGGTCTAGAAATGCGAACCGGCCACTTCTTGCGCTACACCCAGGAACGCGGCCGGCAACCTGGCCTGGCGCCGTTCCTTCAGGCAATACAGGTATTCATGCATCACCGGCGCATTCTCCAGCACGAGCACCCGCAGTTCGGGGTTGTGCGGCACCTCATGGCGGGCAATCACGCTGATGCCGATGTTGCGCAGCACCGCTTCGCGGATCGACTCGCGGCTGCCGATTTCCAGCAAGGCCCCGGCCGTCACCCCGGCCTCCTGCATCATCTGCTCGGTCAGCTTGCGCGTGGTCGAGCCCTTTTCGCGCATCAACAGGCAATGCCCGGCCACCACGTCGATGGACACTGTCTGGCGATAGGCCAACGGATGGTTGCGGTGTACCGCCACCACCAGCGGATCGGTGCCCAACACCCGCCGCACCAGCCGGGCGTCCTCCACCAGCTGCGACGAAGCGGCGATATCCACCCGGTAGTCTTCGAGCATTTCCAGCACCTGCTGCGAGTTGCCGATCTCCACCGCTACATCCACCTGCGGCAAGCGCTCGCGGTAGATCTTCACCAGGTCGAGAATGTAGTAAGGCGCCGTGGCGGCGATGCGCAAGCTGCCTTGGGCCTGGCCGCTGTTGCGCAGCTCGAACTCGATGTCGGCCTCCTGTTGCAACAGCGCCTTGACCATCGGCAGCAGTCGCACGCCCTCTTCGCTCAACACCAGGCGCCGCCCGCCACGGTAGAACAGCTCGACCGTGTAGTGGCTTTCCAGGTTGCGGATCTGCGTGGTCACCGTGGGCTGGCTGAGCCCGAGCTTCTTTGCCGCCAGGGTGATGCTGCCCAGGCGGGCCACCATGTAAAAGGCTTTAAGCTCCGAACTCAGCATGCACGTCCTCTATTTGCGCAAAAGGCGCAAGCCGTT
Organism: Pseudomonas sp. NMI542_15; assembly: GCF_021283425.1. Taxonomy (NCBI): domain Bacteria; kingdom Pseudomonadati; phylum Pseudomonadota; class Gammaproteobacteria; order Pseudomonadales; family Pseudomonadaceae; genus Pseudomonas; species Pseudomonas sp. NMI542_15. Next base: position 229,250 of record NZ_JAJSRO010000003.1, read on the forward strand.
GAACACCACCAGCAGGCTCACGCCCATGTCGGCGAACACCGCCATCCACAGGGTGGCCATGCCGGCAAAGGTAATCGCCAGGAATATCGCCTTGACGCCCAACGCCAGAACGATGTTCTGCATGAGGATCGCCGCACTTTGGCGCGACAGCCTGACGAAGGCCGGGATTTTCCGCAAGTCGTCGTCCATCAGTGCCACATCGGCGGTTTCGATGGCGGTGTCGGTGCCGGCAGCGGCCATGGCAAAACCGATCTCGGCACGGGCCAGGGCCGGGGCATCGTTGATGCCGTCACCGACCATGCCCACCCGATGGCCCTGTGCGTACAAGGCTTCGATGGTTTTCAGTTTGTCGGCAGGCAGCAGGTTGCCCTCCGCGCGGTCAATACCCACCACGGCGGCGATGGCCTGCGCGGTATGCGGATTATCACCGGTCAGCATGACAGTCTTGATGCCCAGCTCATGCAGCTCGGCAATGGCCTGGCGGCTGCTGTCCTTGACCGTATCGGCCACTGCAAAAAGGGCCAGCGGGCCACTGCGGTCAAGCAGCAGGACCACGGTCTTGCCCTGGCGCTCCAGCGCATCCAGCTGGGCTTCCAGCTCGGGTGAGCACAGCCCCAGTTCTTCCACCAAGCGGTGGTTGCCCAGGTGGTAGACCTCGCCAGCGATGGTGCCACGCACGCCGCGCCCGGCCAGGGCAGCGAAGTCATCGACCTCGCTCAAGGCCAGGCCTTGCGCCTTGCCGAACTGGGCAATGGCGCGGGAAACCGGGTGGTCCGAACGTTCGCCCAAGCTGGCAGCCAGGGCTTGCGCACGGCCTTCGAACACCGGCTCCAGTACTTTGGCGTCGGTCTGTACCGGCTTGCCGTGGGTGATGGTGCCGGTCTTGTCCAGGGCCAGGTAATCCAGGTGGCGGCCGCCTTCCAGGTACACACCGCCCTTGATCAGGATGCCTTTGCGCGCAGCAGCGGCCAGCCCGCTGACGATGGTCACCGGGGTCGAGATGACCAGGGCGCACGGGCACGCGACCACCAGCAGCACCAGGGCGCGGTACACCCAGTCGAACCAGCTTGCGGCCATGAACAGCGGCGGGATCACCGCCACGGCCAGGGCGATGGCAAACACCACCGGGGTATAGATACGCGAAAACTGGTCGACGAAGCGCTGGGTAGGCGCCCGCGCGCCTTGCGCTTCCTCCACGGCCTTGATGATCCGCGCCAGGGTCGATTGGCCCGCGCCAGCGGTAACGCGAAACTCCAGCGCACCCGCCTGGTTGATGGTGCCGGCGAACAGTTTGTCGCCTACGGCCTTCTCCACAGGCAAGCTTTCGCCGGTGATCGGCGCCTGATCGACGCTGGATTGCCCACTGGTCACTTCGCCATCCAGGCCGATGCGCTCGCCGGGGCGCACCCGCACCAACGCGCCGACGGCCACTTCGCGCACTTCCACTTCGCGCCATTGGCCATCTGCCTGCTGCACCGTGGCCATGTCCGGGGTCAGCTGCATCAGCCCGCTGATGGCATTGCGTGCGCGGTCCAGCGAGCGTGCTTCGATCAGCTCGGCAACGGTAAACAGCACCATCACCATGGCCGCTTCCGGCCACTGGCCGATCAGCACAGCACCGGTGACGGCGATGCTCATCAGCGCGTTGATGTTGAGGTTGCGGTTTTTCAGGGCAATCCAGCCCTTCTTGTAGGTGCCCAGGCCGCAACCAAGAATGGCTGCCAGCGCCAATGCCGCCACCAGCCACTCCGGCGCCAGCGACGCAAAGTGCACGATTTCGGCGGCGATGGCGGCAACACCCGACAATGCCAGCGGCCACCAGCGGGTCTTGGCCGGTTGGGGCGCGGCGGCGGTACTGTCGCCTTCGGCACCAAGCGGCTCGGCCTTCATGCCCAGGCTGTCGATGGCACGCTCGATGTCGCCAGTGCCGTCCAATGTATGGCGCACGCCCAGTACGCGGTTGATCAGGTTGAATTCCAGCTGCTCGATACCGGCCAGCTTGCCCAGCTTGTCCTGAATCAGGGTCTGCTCGGTCGGGCAGTCCATGGCGTCGATGCGGAAGCGGCTGAGCTGTGCCTGGGCACTGGCCGTTTCAGTCAGCTGCACCAGCGCCGGCGCGGCTTTGGCCCCGCAGCAGCTGTGGCCGTGGGCGGCGTGCCCATGGTCGTCATCGCCATGGGCGTGATCGTGCGGATGCTTGTGTTCGTGGCTGACAGGCTGGTTCATGGGGTCGTCCTTAAAGTGAGCCTGTTGCCAAGTGAACACCCTGTAGCCACTATAGGGTCAAGCCACTTGCTGGAGATTTCGTGATGAAGATCGGAGAACTGGCCAAAGCCACCGACTGCGCGGTGGAAACCATTCGCTACTACGAGCGTGAAAACCTGCTGCCCGAGCCTGCCCGTACAGAAGGCAACTACCGGCTGTATACCCAGGCCCACGTGGAACGGCTGACCTTCATCCGCAACTGCCGCACCCTGGACATGACCCTGGACGAAATCCGCAGCCTGCTACGCCTGCGCGACAGCCCCGACGACTCGTGCGGCAGCGTCAATGCGCTGATCGACGAACATATCGAGCATGTGCAGGCGCGGATCGATGGCTTGGTGGCTTTGCAGGAGCAGCTGGTGGAACTGCGGCGGCGCTGCAACGCGCAGGGGAGCGAATGCGCGATCTTGCAGCAACTGGAGACGAACGGGGCGGTATCAGTGCCGGACACCGAGCATTCGCATGTGGGACGCAGTCACGGGCATTGAGCCAAAAGCTTCGCGGGTGAACCCGCGAAGAGGCCAGTTCAAACAATGGAGATCTATCAGACCGCCATCGGCGCTGTCATCGGCGCATGGTGCTCATAGCCTTCCAGCCAGAAATCACTCGGCTCGATCTTCTCCAGCCACTCCGGCTCATACTTGCCCGTCTCGGCAAACGCCGGCACGCGGTCGCTGATCACCAGCTTCGGCGCTTCCAGCGGCTCGCGCTTGAGCTGCTCGTTCAGCATGTCCAGGTGGTTTTCATACACATGGGCATCGCCAATGAAGTAGGTGAACCAGCGCGGGGTGTAACCGGTCAGGCGGCCGAACAGCGACAGCAGCGCCGCGCCTTCGGTGAGGTTGAACGGTGTGCCCAGGCCCAGGTCGTTGGAGCGGATGTAAAGGGTCAGGGAAATTTCCTTGGTCTCTACATTCGGGTGGAACTGGTACAGCAGATGACACGGCGGCAGGGCCATCTCGTCCAGTTGCGCGCAGTTCCAGCCGTGGAACAGGATGCGGCGGCTGCCGGGGTCGTTGGCGATGGTGTCCAGGCACTGGCGCACCTGGTCGATGGCCTTGTACAGAATGACGAAGGCGACGCCGTCCTCTTCGTCCTGGGCGATACGACGGAAGCCGGCCTTCTCGGCCATTTCAATGGCGGCCGGGTTGCTCAGCGCAATGCGCTTGTAGCCCGGCCACTGGCGCCATTGCACGCCGTAGATCTCGCCAAGGTCGTCATGGCCCTGGCGGAACGGGTTAGCCAGCCACTGTGCGTTTTCGTTAGCGTTCTGGTCCCAGACCTTGCAGCCCAGCTCACGGAATTCACCGGCGTTCTTCACGCCACGCAGGAAACCGACCATTTCGCCGATCGCCGACTTGAACGCCAGCTTGCGCGTGGTGATGGCCGGGAAGCCCTTCTGCAGGTCGAAGCGCAGCATGGCGCCCGGCATGCTGATGGTACGGATGCCGGTGCGATTGCCTTGCAACGTACCGTTCTCGATGACTTCACGGACCAGATCTAGATACTGTTTCATGACTTTCCTGTAACAAGAACGGCAGGGGGATCGCCCCTGCCGTGAAAATCATACGGCTGGTTTTGCCGTAGGTTTGCGGTTGTAGGCCAACCAGATCAAGAAGATGCCGCCAACGATCATTGGCACGCAGAGCAACTGACCCATGGTCAACCAGCCGAATGCGATATAGCCAAGCTGAGCATCAGGCACCCGCACAAACTCCACGATAAAGCGGAAAATGCCGTAGAACAGCGCGAACATGCCGGAAACGGCCATGGTCGGGCGCGGTTTGCGCGAGTACAGCCAGAGAATCACGAATAATGCCACACCTTCCAGGGCAAACTGGTACAGCTGCGACGGATGACGGGGCAACTGGGCAGGGTCGCTGAACGGCGGGAACACCATCGCCCACGGCACGTCGGTCGCCTTGCCCCACAACTCGGCGTTGATGAAGTTGCCGATACGCCCGGCACCCAGGCCGATCGGCACCAGCGGGGCAACGAAGTCCATCAGCTCGAAGAACGACTTGTTGTTGCGCTTGCCGAACCACAAGGCCGCCAGCATCACGCCGATGAACCCGCCGTGGAACGACATGCCGCCCTTCCACACCTCGAAGATCAGCGTCGGGTTGGCCAGGTAGGCATGCAGGTCGTAGAACAGCACGTAACCCAGGCGGCCACCGACGATCACCCCCATCGACAGCCAGAACACCAGGTCGGAAAGCTTCTCACGCGACCAGGTGGGGTCGAAGCGGTTCAGCCGGCGCGAGGCCAGCAGCCAGGCGCCGCCGATGCCGATCAGGTACATCAGCCCGTACCAATGGATTTTCAGCGGCCCGATGGCCAGGGCCACGGGGTCTATCTGCGGGTAAGGCAGCATGGAACTTCCTCTCGATTCAAATCAAAAAGCTGAGGCCGACACAGAACAGCAGCGCTGCGAACAGGCGTTTCAACAAACGGGGCGAAAGCTTGTGCGCCAGACGCGCGCCAAAGCGGGCGAAAAACATGCTGGTCACGGCAATGCCGACCATCGCCGGCAGGTATACGTAACCCAGGCTGTGGGCCGGCAGGTGCTCCTCGTGCCAGCCGAGCAGCATGAAGCTCAGGGCGCTGGCCACCGCAATCGGCAGGCCACAGGCCGAGGACGTGGCCACCGCCTGCTGCATGGGCAGGCTGCGCCAGGTCAGGAACGGCACGGTCAGCGAACCACCGCCGATGCCAAAAATCGCCGAAGCCCAGCCGATCACACCGCCTGCGCCGATCAATGAGGGTTTGCCGGGGATGCCGCGGCTGGCCTTGGGCCTGAGGTCCAGCGCCATCTGCGCGGCGATGACCAGGGCGAACACGCCGATGATCTTCTGCAGCAGCGGGCCCTGGATCAGTGAAGCGGTCTTTGCGCCGACACCTGCCCCAAGGAGGATGCCGAGCGTCATCCAGGCGAAGATCGGCCATTGCACCGCACCCTTGCGGTGGTGCTCAAGCACGGCATTGATCGAAGTGAATACTATGGTTGCCAGCGATGTGCCGACTGCCAGGTGGGTCAGCACCGAGGCGTCGAAGCCCTGCAAGGTGAAGCTGAATACCAGCACCGGCACGATGATGATGCCGCCGCCCACGCCGAACAGCCCGGCCAGCACTCCGGCACAAGCGCCCAACAGCAGATAGAGCACGAATTCCATTCGGCTTCCCCGAAAAATCAATCCGGCATGGTAACGGAAGCCGGGCTCGAGGCTCTAGTGAACTCTGTGTCAGGATGGATCCGCCCGACTGCTGTGGGTACAGTGACAAAAAACACAGAGGCCAAACCGATGTGCCTGATCGTATTTGCGTGGCGGCCGGGGCACACCCTGCCGCTGATCGTGGCAGCCAACCGCGACGAGTTCTATGCCCGTCCTACCCAGCCCCTGGCGGCCTGGGAGGATTCGCCTGGGGTGCACGCCGGGCGTGACCTGGAGGCCGGTGGTACCTGGCTGGGCGTAGGCCCGCAGGGGCGCTTTGCCGCGCTGACCAATATCCGCGATCCGGGCCAGGCACCGGGGCCGCGCTCGCGGGGGGAACTGGTGGCGGCCTACCTGCAGGGGGAGCTTGGGGTCGAGGCTTACCTGGATCAGGTAGCCAGCCGCAGTGGGCAGTATTCGGGGTTCAACCTGCTGGTGGGTGATGGGCGACAGCTGGGTTACCTGCACGCCCGTGACGCCACGCCGTGCCTGCTGGACGCCGGGGTGTACGGGTTATCCAACGCAGGGCTGGATACGCCGTGGCCAAAGCTGGTGAAGGCACGTAGCGGGCTGGAGGGCCTGTTGGAAACGCCGGAGCCGGATCGGCTGCTGGCTTTGCTGGCGGATAACGAAACGGCGGCGGATGGCGACCTGCCCGAGACAGGTGTCGGGTTGGCGACCGAGAAATTGCTGTCGAGCGTGTTCATCGCCAGCCAGAACTACGGGACCCGGGCGAGTACCGTGCTGATCGTGGATGATCAGGGACGAAGGCGGCTGATCGAGCGCAGTTTCGGGCCCTTTGGTGGGCATCTGGGTGAGGTTGAAGTGCGGGTCTGATCATTTGATGCTGCCTGTGCGGGCCTCTTCGCGGGACAAGCCCGCTCCCACAGCTACCGCGGGGTCTTCAGGATCTGCGCAACCCCTGTGGGAGCGGGCTTGTCCCGCGAAGAGGCCGTAACAGGCAACCTAACGCTCAGAGGGTTTTGTTGGCCCCTGGCCCGATCATCCGCGCCAACCCGAGGTTCTTCAGGGCCAGCTGCAGCGAGCTGTGGATAACCTGCGGGTTGTCATGGCTCAAGGCGTCGGCCAGCAACTCCTTGGCCTTGCTCATGTTCACCTGGCGCAGCATCCACTTCACCTTCGGCAGGTTGGTGGCGTTCATCGAAAGGCTGTCGAAGCCCATCGCCATCAACAGGATGGCCGCCGCCGGGTCACCCGCCATCTCACCGCAGATGCTTACCGGCTTGCCTTCGCCATGAGCGTCGCGCACTACCGTATTCAGCGCTTGCAGCACCGCCGGATGCAGGTAGTCGTACAGGTCGGCAACCCGTGGGTTGTTGCGGTCCACCGCCAGCAGGTACTGGGTCAGGTCGTTGGAGCCCACCGACAGGAAGTCGACTTGGCGTGCCAGCTCCTTGGTCTGGTACACCGCCGCGGGGATTTCCACCATCACGCCCACCGGGGGCATCGGCACGTCGGTGCCTTCGTCACGCACCTCGCCCCAGGCGCGGTGGATCAGGTGCAGCGCTTCTTCCAGCTCGTGGATGCCAGAAATCATTGGCAGCAGGATACGCAGGTTGTTCAGGCCCTCGCTGGCCTTGAGCATGGCGCGGGTCTGCACCAGGAAAATTTCCGGGTGGTCGAGGGTGACGCGGATGCCGCGCCAACCCAGGAACGGGTTTTCTTCCTTGATCGGGAAGTACGACAGCGCTTTGTCACCGCCGATATCGAGGGTACGCATGGTCACCGGCAGCGGGTGGAAGGCGGCCAACTGCTCGCGGTAGATGGCCAGCTGTTCTTTCTCGCTGGGGAAGCGCTGGTTGATCATGAACGGCACTTCGGTGCGGTACAGGCCTACCCCTTCGGCGCCGCGCTGCTGGGCACGGGCCACGTCGGCCAGCAAGCCGGTGTTGACCCACAGCGGCATGCGGTGGCCGTCGGGGGTAACGCATGGCAGTTCGCGCAGGGCATCCAGGCCCTGGGCCAGCTGGCGCTCTTCCTCAACCACTTCGCTGTATTGCTTGCGCAGCACTTCGCTGGGGTTGGTGAACACCTCGCCCTTGTACCCGTCGACAATCAGTTCGATACCGTCGACCTTGGAGTACGGCAGGTCGACCAGGCCCATCACCGTGGGGATGCCCATCGCGCGGGCGAGGATGGCGACGTGGGAGTTGCCCGAACCCAGTACCGAGACCAGGCCTACCAGCTTGCCTTCCGGCACTTCGCCGAGCATGGCCGGTGTCAGCTCCTCACTGACCAGGATGGTGTTGTCGGCATACACCAGCGACTGCGAGCGGGCTTCCTGCAGGTAGGCCAGCAGGCGCCGGCCCAGGTCCTTGACGTCGGAGGCGCGCTCACGCAGGTAGTCATCGTCCATCAGCTCGAAGCGGCTGACGTGCTCGCCGACCACCTGGCGCAGGGCGCCCTGCGCCCACTGGCCGGTCTTGATGACTTCGGTCACCTCGCCGCCCAGGGCTGCATCTTCGAGCATCATCAGGTACACATCGAACAACGCGCGCTCTTCAGGCCGTAGCTGGGTGGCCAGCTTGGCCGACAGCTTGCGCATGTCAGCACGTACGCCTTCAAGGGCATTCTGGAACAGCTTGAGTTCAGCGTCGATGTCATCGACGGCCTTGTCCGGCACCACTTCCAGGTCGGCTGGCGGCAGCATCACCACCGCGCGCCCCACGGCAGCGCCAGGCGAGCCAGGCACGCCGACGAAGCGCGCCTCCTGGATACCCTTGCCTTGGCGGCCAAGGCCACGGATCGACCCAGTGGCTTCAGCGTGGGCGATTACCCCGGCGAGCTGGGCGCTCATGGTGACCAGGAAGGCTTCTTCGCCCTCGTCGAACTGGCGGCGCTCCTTTTGCTGGATGACCAGAACCCCGACCACGCGGCGGTGGTGAATGATCGGCGCACCCAGGAAGGAGGCGAATTTTTCTTCACCGGTTTCGGCAAAGTAGCGGTAACGCGGATGGTCGGCGGCGTTTTCCAGGTTCAGCGGCTCTTCCCGGGTACCCACCAGGCCAACAAGGCCCTCGTTGGGGGCCATGCTGACCTTGCCGATGGAGCGCTTGTTCAGGCCTTCGCTGGCCATCAGCACGAAGCGGTTGGTTTCCGGGTCAAGCAGGTAGACTGAGCAGACCTGGCTGCCCATGGCCTCCTTGACGCGCAAGACGATGATCCCCAACGCCGACTTGAGATCTTTGGCGGAGTTTACTTCCTGGACGATCTTGCGCAGCGTATTGAGCATGGCTCGGGGTCGAACTCCGTCGTCAGTCGCGCGTCAGCAGACGCGGTGCTAGCTCTTTCAGGGCGCGCCGGTACACCTCGCGCTTGAATGTCACAACCTGGCCCAGCGGATACCAATAGCTCACCCAGCGCCAGCCGTCGAACTCCGGCTTGCCGGTCAGGTCCATCCGCACCCGCTGTTCATTGCTGACCAGCCTTAGCAGGAACCACTTCTGCTTCTGGCCGATGCACAGCGGCTGGCTGTGGGTACGTACCAGTCGCTGGGGTAAACGATAACGCAACCAGCCACGGGTGCAGGCAAGAATTTCCACATCGTCGCGTTCAAGGCCAACTTCTTCGTTCAGCTCGCGGTACAGGGCATCTTCCGGCGTCTCGTCAGGGTTGATACCACCCTGGGGAAATTGCCAGGCATCCTGGTTGATCCGTCGAGCCCATAGCACCTGCCCGGCATCATTCGTGAGAATGATCCCGACATTGGGGCGAAAACCATCCGGGTCGATCACGGCAGCAACCTCGCAAACGCATGTCACCGCATTGTTCCACAAAGCTTGCGAGCGCAGCAACGCGCCTGCCAAGCTTATGTGCAGCAGCGTGAAAACTCCGTATTCTGCGGGCCTCCCCTGTGGCTGATGCGAGTGACCGCGATGCGCCTGGCTTTATTCGACCTGGACAATACCCTCCTCGGTGGCGACAGCGACCATGCCTGGGGTGATTACCTTTGCGAGCGCGGCATTCTCGACCCGGTCGCCTACAAGCAACGCAACGATGGCTTCTACCAGGACTACCTCACCGGCACCCTGGACCTGCAGGCCTACCTGGCCTTTTCCATGGAGATTCTGGCGGCAACGCCTGTGGCCCAGCTCGACGAATGGCACCGCGACTTCATGCGCGACTGCATCGAGCCGATCATCCTGCCCAAAGCCCTGGCCTTGCTGCAGCAGCACCGCGAGGCGGGCGACCAGCTGGTGATCATCACCGCTACCAACCGTTTTGTAACCGCACCGATTGCCCGGCGCCTTGGGGTGCGAGTATTGCTGGCGACCGAATGCGAGATGCGCGACGGCCGCTATACCGGGCGCAGTACCGATATACCGTGTTTCCGTGAAGGCAAAGTGACGCGGCTGGAGCGCTGGATGCTGGAGAACGGCTTTGACCTTGAGGACAGCTACTTCTATAGCGACTCGATGAACGATTTGCCGTTGTTGCAGCGGGTGACGCATGCGGTGGCGGTGGACCCCGACCCGAACCTGCGGGCCGAGGCCGAGAAGCGCGGGTGGCCGGTGGTTTCGTTGCGCGATTGAGGTTTTCCTGTGCTGGCCTCTTCGCGGCTAAAGCCGCTCCCACAGGGACCGTATCAGGCCTGAGGGCTGCGCCGTACCTGTGGGAGCGGGTTCACCCGCGAAGAGGCCGGCACAGGCAACCCAAGGCTGTCAGACTGGCTTGGCGCCCATCAGCCCGGCAATGGACAGGAAGCAGACCCCGCTGAACACCGCCAGCGCCAGGGTAAACCGCAACCCCACAACTTCAGCCTTGCGTAGCCGGTTCAGCCGCACCAGCAGCCACCACACGGCCAGCGCGCCGAAGGTATAGATGACGCTGGACGCCAGCACCCAGGCCTGCCCTAGCGGCCAACCCACCAGGTGCACCAGCCACCAGCCGGTAAACGGCATGCTCACCAGGCACAGGCCCATCACCAGCCACACAAATACCAGCGGCCGGCGCAGCAGTTTGGCATAGGCCTCGGCATCGCCCTGTCGACGGGCGCGCACCGTCCACACCGCAAGGCCCAGGGCGCCCAGAAACAGCAGTGCGGTGGCGATGATGTGCAAGGTCTTGAGGGTGGTCAGGTGTTCCATGTCTTCACATCCTTGAGCGATAAGCCAAGCTTAGCCGCTCAACCCAGGAACAGCTTGTAAGCCGGGTTCTCGGTCTCGTCCCAGTATGGGTAACCAATCTTGGCCAGCGCTGCCGGCACCAGGTGGCGCTCGTCCTCCGGCACCTGCAGCCCCGCCACCACGCGCCCGTCAGCCGCGCCATGGTTGCGGTAATGGAACATCGAGATATTCCAGCGCCCGCCCAGCTTGTTGAGGAAGTTGAACAACGCCCCCGGCCGCTCGGGGAATTCGAAGCGCAACACCATTTCATCACTGGCACCGGCCGAATGGCCGCCAACCATGTGGCGAATGTGCAGCTTGGCCAGTTCGTTGTCGGTCAGGTCGGTAACCGGGAAGCCCTGATCGGTCAGATGCTGCACCAGCGCCGCCCGTGGGTCGTTTTCCGGGTGGGTCTGCACGCCAACGAAGATGTGCGCTTCGTCGGAGGTGTGCTTGCGGTAGTTGAATTCGGTGATCTGGCGCTTGCCGATCGCCTCGCAGAAGGCCTTGAAGCTGCCCGGGCGTTCCGGGATGGTCACGGCGATGATCGCTTCGCGCTTTTCACCCAGCTCGGCACGCTCGGCCACATGACGCAGGCGGTCGAAGTTGACGTTGGCGCCGGAGTCGATAGCCACCAGCGTCTGCCCGGTCACGCCATAAAGCTCGACATACTTCTTGATACCCGCCACGCCCAAGGCGCCGGCAGGCTCGGTGATCGAGCGGGTATCGTCGTAGATATCCTTGATAGCCGCGCAGATCTCGTCAGTGCTGACCGTCACCACTTCATCCACATGGTGGCGGCAGATATCGAATGTATGCTGGCCGATCTGCGCCACCGCCACGCCGTCGGCAAATAACCCAACCTGTGGCAGCACCACACGCTCACCGGCAGCCATCGCCGCCTGGAGGCAATTGGAATCGTCCGGCTCGACACCGATCACCTTGATTTCCGGGCGCAGGTACTTCACATAGGCAGCAATGCCAGCAATGAGGCCGCCACCGCCCACGGGTACAAAGATGGCGTCCAGCTGCCCAGGGTGCTGGCGCAGGATTTCCATGGCCACAGTGCCTTGCCCGGCGATGGTGTGCGGGTCGTCGTAAGGGTGAACATAGACAAAGCCCTTCTCCTCGACCAGTTTCAGCGAATAGGCCAGCGCCTCGGGGAACGAGTCGCCATGCAGCACGACCTTGCCACCGCGCGAGCGCACACCTTCGATCTTGATCTCCGGGGTGGTTTTGGGCATTACGATAGTGGCCTTGATGCCCATCTCGCGCGCAGCCAGGGCCAGGCCCTGGGCATGATTGCCGGCCGAGGCAGTGACCACGCCACGGGCCAGCTCTTCGGCCGTCAGCTGCGCCAGCTTGTTATAGGCCCCGCGGATCTTGAACGAGAACACCGGCTGCAGGTCTTCACGCTTGAGCAAAATCTGGTTGCCCAGGCGCTTGCTCAGCTGCCCGGCGCTCTGCAACGGGGTTTCGACGGCAACGTCATAGACGCGCGAGGTGAGGATCTTCTTGACGTACTGTTCGAGCATCGGGAAAGCATCACTGGGCCGCGGGACAAGGGCTGCGAGTCTACCCCAGCGCTACGTCGGGCGACCACAGCAAAGCCGCCCAAGCCGTTATACTAGGCAACTTTGAAAACCGCCCTGCCCCTTTCGGAGCCCGCATGACCCAGGACCAACTCAAACAGGCCGTCGCCCAGGCCGCTGTCGACTTCATTCTGCCCAAGCTGGATGAAAAGAGCGTCGTCGGCGTCGGTACCGGTTCGACTGCCAACTTCTTCATCGACGCCCTGGCTCAGCACAAGACCGCCTTCGACGGCGCAGTCGCCAGCTCCGAAGCCACTGCCCAGCGTCTGAAGGGCCATGGCATCCCGGTCTACGAGCTGAACAGTGTCAGCGAGCTGGAATTCTACGTGGACGGCGCCGACGAGAGCGACGCGCACCTGAACCTGATCAAGGGTGGCGGCGCGGCCCTGACCCGCGAGAAGATCGTCGCCGCTGTGGCCAAGACCTTCATCTGCATCGCCGATGGCAGCAAGCTGGTGCCGGTACTGGGCGCATTCCCGCTGCCGGTCGAAGTTATCCCGATGGCGCGCAGCCATGTGGCCCGTCAATTGGTCAAGCTGGGCGGCGACCCGGTGTACCGCGAAGGCGTGGTCACCGACAACGGCAACGTGATCCTCGATGTGCACAACCTGCAGATCACCAACCCGGTGGAGCTGGAAGCGCAAATCAATGCCATCGTTGGCGTGGTGACCAATGGCCTGTTCGCGGCGCGGCCGGCAGACTTGCTGCTGCTGGGCACCCCTGAAGGCGTCAAGAGCCTGAAGGCCGAGTAATCTTCGGCGAGGGCTCTGCCCTCGATTCGCAGCCAAGGCTGCACCTACAGGGGTACACGATTTCCTGTAGGTGCAGCCTTGTGCTGCGAATGGGCTGCAAAGCAGCCCCACCTGCTCACTCCGTCGGCTGCTTGAACACATAGAACAGGTTAGGCTCACTGACCAGATAGATGGTCCCCGCCTCGTCCATTGCAATCCCCTCCGCCTGCGGCACCGTCGCCTGCAACCCCTGAAAGCCCTTGCGCAACGACAAGGTACTCAAGGGCACGCCTTCCAGATCCAGCTCCAGCACCAGCCGTGACTCATCCGAAAGCGCCAGCAAATGCCCACTGCGCTCATCGAACTGCAAGCTCGACAAGTCCCGCACAAACAGCCGTGAATCACGCTTGCGGTCTTGCACCACATGCACGGCGTAAGGCTTTTCCGGGTTGTCATGGGGAAAGCCATGAACCTCATAGATCAGCATCGGGTCGCGTTCCTTTGCCACGAACAGCCGCTTGCCCGCCGAATCGTAAGCCAGCCCCTCAAACCCTTTGTTGCCATTCAGGCCGATGCCCAGGCTGAGCTGTTCGGCATCACCGGCGTCGAGGAACATCGTGTCGTCTTCCAGCCGTACACGAATCAACCGTTGTTGACGCTCGTCGGTGATGACATAGCTGTTGGGCCCGACATACTCCACCGCCTCTGGGTCGCCGAACCCCGTCAGCGGTATGCGACGCAGGATACGGCCGTCCAGCGACAGCTCGATCAGCTCCGAGCGGGCGTTGGTGACGGTGAACAGGGTTTTTCGGTCCGGGTCGTAGGTCAGCGCCGAAATATCATCATCCAGCCCCTCGACCGGCTGCGCCTCCACCACCACACGGTAGCGGTCAAGGCCGATGCTCTGCTCGGCGGGCTGCCACCACGTCTTGAGGTTGAACCAGCCCCGCTCGAACAGGCGAAATTCCTGCCCGGCCCAGCCGAGCAGGAGCAGACCGATAACGACCAGGACAAGAAACAGGCGAACAAGATGACGCATGGGGCAGACTCGACATGGGGGTGGCGAATCTAACCATGTACAACTGAAACAAAGCTTAATGCCAGCATCAGAAACATCGGATGTTGGGGTCAGTTCTTTCTGAAGCGATAGAACAAAGCCGGCTCGCTGACCATATACAGGTTTCCCTTGTCATCCATGGCCACCCCTTCAGCCCTTGGAATGGTGTCTTCAAGGCCGTTGAAGCCTCCCAGCAAGGTCATGAAGCTGACCTGCTGGCCCTGCTCGTCCAGCTCCAGCAGCATGTTGGAATCGGCCGAGAGCACCAGCAGGTGACCAGTGCGCGGGTCGACCGCCAGTGCAGACAGGTTACGCAGGTCGAGTTCCTCGCTGGGTAACGGCTGCTTCTCGCCCTTGAGCGGGCTGCGGCCATCGGTGTTCCAGGTGTACAGCTTGGGCGGGCGCTCCTCGCCGATGATCAGGCGCTGACGCAGCGGGTCCCAGGCGACCGCCTCGAAGCCCTTGTTGCTCTTCACCGACGGGCCCAGGTCGTGGCTCTGAAAGTCGTCGTGGTTCAGCGCGGTGGTCTGCGCGTCCACCTTGACCACGGTCAGGTCATGCAGGCGCTCGTCGGTGATGGCCAGATTGCCGTCTTCCAGCACCGCAACGCCTTCCGGGTTGTTCCAGCCGTTGAGGGGGATCTTGCGCAGTACATCGCCCTCCAGGCTCAGCTCGACCAGGATCGGGTTCTTGCCCATGACCGCGAACAGGGTGCGGGTATGCGGGTTGAAGGCCACGTCCGAGGCTTCGTCATCGTCCATGCCTGGTAACGGTTTGGCATCGATGTCGACCTGATAGTCTGGCAACCACACGCTTTCGCTGCGCTCGCCGGTGCTTTCGAAGCGCTCTTTCACCCACAGCGCGCCGCGGTCATCCCAGTGCATCGCCACTGCGACGCCATAGCCGATCACCGCCGCCACGGCAAGGCCGAAAGGCCAGCGCCGGTAGAAGCGACGCTTGGGAGTTACCGGGGCGCTGGAGGGTGATGGCATGCGGGCTTCCTGGGGAATGGGCGTAGGTCAGCGCATTATCCGGATAGGGTGTGAAAAAAGGGTAAACAGGGCCGGCCTCTTCGCGGGTAAACCCGCTCCCACAGGTTCAGCACAGTATTCAAGGCCTGTGCAGTACCCGTGGGGGCGGTTTACCCGCGAAGAGGGCGACGCGGCTTCGAGTTAAAGCACCCGGCTTTCGAAGCGGCTCACGCCCGGCAGCTCCAGCACCAGCTCGTCACCAACATTGAACGGTCCCACACCCGCCGGTGTACCGGTGAGGATCACATCCCCGGCCTGCAGCGAGAAATGCGCCGCCATGTACTGGATCATCGGCACGATCGGGTTCAGCATCATCGCGCTGTTGCCATCCTGTCGCACTTCGCCGTTGACGGTCAGGCGCACCGGGATGTCGGTGACGTCTTCGAAGCTGGCAGCAGAGACGAACGGCGGCAGTACGCAGGCGCCGTCAAAACACTTGGCCAGCTCCCACGGCAGGCCCTTCTCTTTCAGCTGGGCCTGCACGTCGCGCAGCGTCAGGTCCAGCGCCGGGGCATAACCGGAAATGGCGTCCAGCACCTCTTCCTCGCTCGGGTGGGTCGACAGCGGCTTGCCCAGCAACACGGCAATTTCGGCCTCATAGTGCACCGAACCCCGGTCGGCCGGGATCTTGAAGCCGCCCTCGGTCGGCACCACGCAACTGCCCGGCTTGATGAACAGCAGCGGCTCGGTGGGGATCGGGTTGTCCAGTTCCTTGGCATGCTCGGCATAGTTACGGCCGATGCACACCACCTTGCCCAGCGGGAAGTGAATGCGCGTGCCGTCTACGTACTGGTGCTGGTAACTCATGGCCGACTCCTCTGGGTACTGCTTTTTATTCAGGTGCGAAGATCTTACCCGGATTCATGATGCCGTTAGGGTCGAAGACGGCCTTTATTGCCTTCATGCAGGCGATTTCTTCCGGCGAGCGGCTGTAGCCCAGGTAGTCGCGCTTGGTCATGCCCACGCCGTGCTCGGCGGAGATCGAGCCGTTGTAGCGCTTGACGATATCGAACACCCATTTGTTGACCTTGGTGCATGAGGCAAAGAAGTCGTCCTTGCTCATGTGTTCGGGCTTGAGGATGTTCAGGTGCAGGTTGCCATCGCCGATGTGGCCGTACCACACGACTTCGTAATCCGGGTAGTGCTCCGCGACGATGGCGTCGATATCACGCAGGAACGCGGGCACTTTCGACACGGTGACGGAAATGTCGTTCTTGTAGGGTGTCCAGTGCGAGATGGTTTCCGACAGGTACTCGCGCAGCTTCCACAAGTTTTTAAGCTGGGTGTCGCTCTGGCTCATCACCCCGTCCAGCACCCAGCCCTGCTCGACGCAATGCTCGAAGGTGGCCAACGCTTCGTTGGCGACTTCTTCAGTGCTGGCTTCGAACTCCAGAAGTGCATAGAACGGGCAGTCGGTCGCGAACGGGGCGGGTACATCGCCGCGCGCGAGGATCTTGGCCAGGCCCTTGTCGGAGAAGAACTCGAAGGCTGTGAGGTCCAGCTTCCCCTGGAAGGCGTGCAGCACCGGCATGATCGAGTCGAAATCCGGTGTGCCAAGCACCATGGCAGTGAGGTTGCGCGGGGTACGGTCCAGGCGCAGGGTGGCCTCGACCACGAAGCCCAGCGTGCCTTCGGCGCCAATGAACAGCTGACGCAGGTCATAGCCGGTGGCGTTCTTGATCAGGTCTTTGTTCAGCTCCAGCAACTCGCCCTTGCCGGTAACCACTTTCAGCCCGGCCACCCAGTTGCGGGTCATGCCGTAGCGAATCACCTTGATGCCGCCAGCGTTGGTGCCGATGTTGCCGCCAATCTGGCTGGAGCCGCTGGAAGCGAAGTCCACCGGGTAATACAGGCCCTGCTCTTCGGCGTAGGTTTGCAGCTGCCGGGTGATTACCCCCGGCTGGCAGACCACGGTGCGGTCGAAGGCATTGAAGCCGAGAATCTGGTTCATGTAGTCGAAGGAAACGACAACCTCGCCATTGGCCGCCACGGCCCCGGCAGAAAGCCCGGTGCGCCCGCCCGATGGCACCAGGGCCACCTTGTGCGCATTGGCCCAGCGCACAATGGCCTGCACCTGTTCTACTGTCTTGGGGAAGACGATGGCGCTGGGCGCCGGGGGGTAATGCTTGGTCCAATCCTTGCCATACGCTTCGAGGGAAGCCGCGTCGGTCAGGACCTTGCCAGGGTCGACAAGGGTCATCAGTTCATCAATTACAGCGGGGTGGGTCATCGCTGGAACTCTCGACTTATTCATAGTCACCCTGAGCACTCTTCACCTGTCGGGATAAGCTCAGATTGTGTCGCGTATGCTAGCATAGCCCTCCCGCTGTTCATGCTAAGGCTGCCCTCGCGCCTGGCATCACCCCTCGCCATTTTTTCTCCGGGATACAGGTTTACGCAGATGAGCAAGACTTCTCTCGACAAGAGCAAGATCCGGTTCCTTCTTCTTGAAGGTGTGCACCAGAACGCGGTCGATACCCTCAAGGCCGCCGGCTACACCAACATCGAATACCTCACTGGTTCGTTGCCGGAAGCCGAGCTGAAGGAAAAGATCGCCGATGCCCACTTTATCGGCATCCGTTCGCGCACCCAGCTCACCGAAGAGATCTTCGACTGCGCCAAGAAACTGGTCGCTGTTGGCTGCTTCTGCATCGGCACCAACCAGGTCGACCTGGAAGCTGCCCGCGAGCGCGGTATCGCCGTGTTCAACGCACCGTACTCCAACACCCGTTCGGTGGCCGAGCTGGTACTGGCCGAGGCCATTCTGCTGCTGCGCGGCATCCCTGAGAAGAACGCTTCCTGCCACCGTGGCGGCTGGATCAAGAGCGCGGCCAACTCGTTCGAAATCCGCGGCAAAAAACTGGGCATCGTCGGCTACGGCTCGATCGGGACCCAGCTGTCGGTACTGGCCGAGAACCTGGGCATGCAGGTGTACTTCTACGACCCACTGACCAAGCTGCCACTGGGCAACGCCGTGCAGGTCACCAGCCTGAACGAGCTGCTGGGCCTGGCCGACATCGTCTCGCTGCACGTGCCTGAGCTGCCATCCACCCAGTGGATGATCGGCGAGAAGGAAATCCGCGCGATGAAGAAGGGCGCGATCCTGATCAACGCCGCCCGTGGCACCGTGGTCGAGCTGGACCACCTGGCCGCCGCCATCAAGGACAAGCACCTGATCGGCGCCGCCATCGACGTGTTCCCGGTCGAGCCACGCTCCAACGACGAAGAGTTCGAAAGCCCGCTGCGCGGCCTGGACAACGTGATCCTGACCCCGCACATCGGCGGCTCCACTGCCGAAGCCCAGGCCAACATCGGCCTCGAAGTGGCCGAGAAGCTGGTCAAGTACAGCGACAACGGTACCTCGGTGTCCTCGGTCAACTTCCCGGAAGTGGCCCTGCCTGCCCACCCTGGCAAGCACCGCCTGCTGCACATCCACGAAAACATCCCGGGCGTGCTCAGCGAGATCAACAAGGTCTTCGCCGAGAACGGCATCAACATCTCCGGTCAGTTCCTGCAGACCAACGAGAAAGTCGGTTACGTGGTGATCGATGTCGACGCCGAGTACTCGGACCTGGCGCAAGAGAAACTGCAACAGGTCAAGGGCACCATCCGTTCCCGCGTCCTGTTCTAAGTTTGCTTGCAGCATGAAAAAAAGGGAGGCCATTGTGGCCTCCCTTTTTTTTATTTCACTTCAACAGTGATCTTCTTCGATTCGACGCTTGGCTTGAACGGCACGTGGTACTGGTCACCCAGGATCAGTTGCAGGGTGTGCTTACCCGGCGTCAGGGTGATGCTGGTTTCGGTCTGCGCCTTGCCGAAGTGCAGCACCTGCGGGCCCGCCGGCAGTGCGGTGCCGGCCTCTGGCATCAGGCTGGTCGGCAGCGGCATATCGGCGACGGGTTCTTTATCCACGTCCACCAGCAGGTGGTGGTGGCCGCTGTGAGGGGTCTGGTCACCCGCTGGCTTGAGCGCCATACCCTCGATGCCGAACTTGACGGTGAAGGTCTTGTCGACCGTGGCACCATCGGCGGGGGAAACGATGAAGACCTTGGCATCCTTGGGCGGCTCCTGGCTCTTCAGGGCGTCCGCAGCACCGGCGAAAACCGACACTCCCATCAGCAGACCGGCAACGGCAGCGCGCGAAAATAGGCTGTTCATTCACTTCTCCTGTGATTCACTTATTGACCGCCGCCATTCATCTGCCGACGACGGTAGTTCACCTTAGTTGAAATAATCGGCAAGGTGTTCACATTGCCTGACAGAAATATTTCAGTCAGGGTTAAACAATGCCGAGGCTTCAAGGTCATAGGCTGCGCTCGATCACGGCGAGGAAGAAAGCCGTGGCGAAGGTTTTTCATCAGTTAAAAGAAAAGGGGCAATCATGCGTTCGACCATAGGGGTACTGCTGGCAGTACTGATCAGTCCATTGGCCCAGGCGGAGCTGATCGACGAAATCGCCGACCGGGGCGAACTGCGTATTGCCGTACAGGCCGACAACTCGCCGTACGCCTTCAAACAAGATGACCACCTGACCGGTTTCGACATCGAATTTGGCCAGGACCTGGCCAGGGAACTGGACTTGCGCGCCGAGTTTGTCGAAGCCCCGGCCGAAGAAGTAATGAGCGGTGTCGAGAGTGGCAAATATGACATCGCACTTACCCCATCGAGTAATGCGCCCAAAGGCGACGGCCCGCTGGATGTGAGCCTGCCATTTGGCGACAAGAAACTGGTGATCCCGTTCCAGAAGGACAACCCGGCGTTCGAAAGTGCCGTGAACAATGCGCTGCAGCGCTTGAAAGACAGTGGCCGCACGGCCGAGCTTGAGCAGAAGTGGTTCAAGGGTGTGCAGGAGACTGCAGCCGGGCAATAAGATTTGTATTGCCTGTACCGGCCTTGTGCTGCGAAGAGGTCGGTACAGGTTTACCCCAAAGCCCGCTGCGCCTGTTCCAGCTCCAGCTCGCTGAACACCTGCACCCCAGCCCGCCGCAACAGCGCCGTGGTCACCCCTTCCCCCGCCACTTTCACACCACTGAACGTGCCGTCATAGGTCAACCGGTTACCACACGAAGGGCTACCCGCCTTCAGCACCGCCACGCCAATGCCATGCCGGCGCACCAGTGCCAGCGCCAGTTGCGCCCCGGCCACAAACTCGGCAGTTACATCTTCGCCCGTCACCGTCAGCACCTGCGTGCTGCCGTCGAGTACTGCACCGCCCTGTCCGCCCGGAATCTCCGCTGGCGGGCGCGGGGTGGGCAAGCCACCGGCTACCTCCGGGCACAACGGTACAACGCGCCCTTCGGCCTGCCACTGCTGCAACAGGTCCGGATGCCCGCTGGCCCGGCCGTCATAGCGTACCGGCTGGCCGAGCAGACAGGCGCTGACCAGCACTTTGGGCAGGTCAGAACAGGTCATTGCCACGGCGCCTGAACCAACCGGTCAACGACAACCGCTCACGCCCGGCCGGCAACACTTCGTGAGGCACTTCACCCGACAGGAACACCACCAGGCAGCCCGCCACAGGCTCCACGTCATGCTCTACGTCGCCGGCCAGGAACATGCGCAACTGGCCACCGTCCTGCGGCTGCCAGCCTTCATTAAGGTACAACACAGCCGACACCATGCGCCGGTCATCGTCGCGAAAGCGGTCCAGGTGCCGGCGATAGAAGGCGCCCGGAGGGTACAGGGCAAAATGGCACTCAAAGTCTTCCAGGCCCAGGAACAGGCCCTGATTGATTGCCAGACGCAACTGGTCCATGGCCGTCAGGTACTGGTCGCAGGATTCTGCCTGCCCGGGGTCGATCCACTGGATCTGGTCACCGCGAATGGCTTCGCGCACCTCCTGGGTAGCACCGCGCCCCACCCCCGCCGGGTTGAGCTCGCCCTCGGCATCACGGCGACGGCACTCGGCTGCCAGCGCGCGCACCAGTTCGGCAGGCAGAAAGAGTGCCTGCTGGGACCAGCCATGGGTGGCCAGATCGTCGACGACGGCCGCAAGCATCGGGTGTTCAGGGGATATGTGCATGGCGCGCATCATATCCATTCGCCCTGTCGGCGCACAGCGCCACTTGGCCGAGAAACACGCTGATATCTCGACAAACCGGCGCCGGGCCAAGGACAATAGCCACCTGCCGACAGGAGTCCTGAATGCGCCGTCTGTTTTCCCTGATTCTGCTGATGATCTGCACCGTGCCTGTCTGGGCAGACAACCTGGATCAACTGTACAAGGCCGCCGGCTGGCCCGACCAGCGCGCCCACTTCAACGATGCCCTGAGCGCCGCCCAGGAACGCTACCGCAACAGTTTGCCACCCGCCGTTTACCAGGCGCTGGTCAACAACAGCAACCAGCGCTTCCAGGCCCAGGCGGTGGACCGCCGCGCCCAGGCAAAGCTGCGCGCCACCTTGGCCAACCCGGCTCCGGCCCTGGCGTTCTTCCAGTCACCGCTAGGGCGCAAGGTGGTAGCAGCCGAACTCAAGGCCACCCGCAAGGACGAGCTGGCCAAGAACGCCAAGGGCCTGCCGAAGATCCAGGCCAGCGACGACCGCCTGCTGGTCATCGGCCACCTGGCCCAGGCCCTGCCAGCGCGTGAAGCCGGCGCCGAAGTGAGCCTGGCCATCGCCGGTGTGGCGGCCGATAGCCTCAGTTCGATGATCCCCGGCCTGTTCGGCGGCGGCCAGGCCCAGGGCCTGCTAGACGGCCAGCGCCAACGGCTGATGGGGCAGATTGGCGAAGACCTCAACAACACGCTGCTGTACGTCTACCGCGACTTGTCCGATGCCGAGCTGGAAGCGTTCGCCACCTTTGCCAAGTCGCCGGACGGCAAGGCCTACTACCAGGCGGCGTTGGCCGCTGTCCGCGCTGGCCTGGCGGTTGGCCAGAGCGCCAACGACCTGCAATGATCAGCCCAGCCGCTGGTCGATGAAGTCGAAGTAGCGCTGGCGGATGCCCGGTAGCTCGTTGGCCAAGTGGTGACGGGCTTCGGGCAACATCAGGATCTGCGGCTCGGCAAACTTGGCCTTGAGCACTGCGAGGTTGTAAGGCCAGTCCACCGTACCATCGGCCTCCCCCTGCACGATCAACGGCTGCCGCGTGCTGCGTGGCGCGGCCTCGATGCGTTTGACCCAGGCGATCAGTGCACCCACCCAGGCGGTTGGCAAGCGGCGCGGTTGCAGCGGGTCGGCTTCCAGGAACGGCAGGAAGGCCGGGTCGTTGGTGTTCTCGCTGAAGCGTCGTTCGATGCCGTTGACGAAATGCCGCAGCACCCGATAGCTGAACTTCGACCAACGCCAGGAGCACGGCCGCACCAGCGGTGCCAACAGGATGACCTGGCCATTGATCGGGCTGCGTGCGCCCTGGTGCAGCAGGTGGTCCACGGCAATGGCGCCGCCCGTGCTCTGCCCGCACAGGTGCCAAAGGCGCGGCAGTTGCAGCAGGCGCGCCTGTTCGAACAGGGCGTCCAGCACCTGCTGGTACACTGCGAAATCACTGATGCTGGCCCGCTCACCACTGGACAGGCCGTGGCCGGGCAGGTCGCAGCTGATCACGGCGAAACCCTGCTTGAGTGCCCACTCGATCACATGCCGGTAGAGGCCCATGTGGTCGTAGTAGCCGTGCAGCAAGAACAGCGTCGCGGTGGGCTGGTCGGGCAACCAGGCCTGCCCGACCAGGTCGAAGCCCGCCGCCTGGAAACCGCCCAGCCAGCTGTGTACCGGCAAGTTCAGGCCGTAGAAGCGCTGGTAGCCCTGCGCCTCGGTCGTTAACGGCTGGCGAGCGGCCAACGGCGCCAGGTGGGTGCGCAGGAGGTCGGGGTGAAAAGCAGCGGGCATCGAGCACATCCACATTGATGCAAGTATTGATCTGGAATCTTCAGCTCTGGCCGGCGTCATGGCAAGCTTGCTCACCTTTGAACAACCACTGTCTTGCACAAAGACTGAAAGCTGGCGCGATCACTGTGGGAGCGAGCTTGTCCCGCGAACACCGGCAACGCCGGGGCCATCCACCGCGTCGCCTGCTTCGCGGGACAAGCCCGCCCCCACAAAGGGTCACCGAGTCGTCATGAATAGCCGAATCATCAAACCGCTGTGCACGGTAATCGCCTTATTGGTCAGCGCCGTCATACTCTGGCAGGCCTACACCACCTTTCAAGCCCGCTACCTGCGCCCGTTCGTCAACCAGGCCACGCTGTTCGATGGCAGCCAGCTGCAACTACCGGCCGAGCTGGCCGGCCCCGGCCCGGTTCGTGTGGTGCATTTCTGGGACCCCGCGTGCCCGTGCAATGTCGGCAACCAGCAGCACCTGGGCGACCTGGTCAGCCAGTTCGCAGGCCGCGGCGTTACCTTCCACGTGCTGCAAAAGCCCGGCAGCCACGGCCAACTGCCCGCCAACCTCACCGCCCTGAAGCCCATCGCCAACCTGCCCGGCAGCGAGCACCTGCCCGCCTCCCCGGCCGTGGCCATCTGGGACCGGCAAGGCCGCCTGGCCTACTTCGGCCCCTACAGCGAGGGTGCGGTGTGCAATGCCAGCAACAGTTTCGTCGAGCCAATGCTCAAGGCCCTGCTCGACGGCCGCCAGGTCAGCGCCTCCAATACACTGGCAGTGGGCTGCTACTGCCCCTGGGCGGGCTGACGCACCCGCGCCGGGTTACCCACCACCGTCGCACCCGCCGGCACATCCCGGGTCACCACACTACCGGCACCCACCACGGCATTGTCGCCAATGGTCACCCCCGGCAGGATGATCGCCGCGCCGCCGATCCACACGTTGTTGCCAATGGTCACCGGCCGCCCGCTCTCCAGCCCGCTGCGCCGCACTTCGGGGTCGAGCGGATGGTCGGCGGCGTAGATCTGGACGTTGGGGCCGATCTGGCAGTCATCGCCGATACGCACCGGCACCACATCGAGGATCACGCAGTTGAAGTTCATGAAGGTATTGCGGCCAATACTGATGTTGTAGCCATAGTCGCAATAGAACGGCGGGCGGATCACCGTGCCTTCGCCAACGTGGGCAAAGTGCTCCACCAGCAACCCATGACGTGCCTCGTTGAGCAATTCGACACTGCTGTTGTAACGGTGCATCCAGTGCTTGTTGGCGATCTGCTCGGCTTGCAGCTCAGGGCAGCCAGCGTGGTAGAGCTGGCCTGTGAGCATTTTCTGTTTTTCGCTGAGGGACATGGAAACTCCTTCCTGGGGGCTATGCTCTGTTCGCGAATCCACCGATGATCGGACCACATTTTCTGCTTGAACGCACAAGGAGTCTGCATGAAGCGCAGCCTGACCCTGTTGGCCGTGGTTGTGGCCGTAGCCGCTGGCGTCGGTTACTGGTACGTGCAGGGCAAACTGCCACAGCGCGAGGGCGAGGTGGCCATGGCCGGCCTGCAAGCGCCGGTCAGCGTGCGCTACGACGCCCGCGGCGTGCCGCACCTGCAAGCGCAGAGCGAGCCAGACCTGTATCGCGCCCTGGGCTATGTGCATGCCCAGGACCGGCTGTTCCAGATGGAGATAATGCGGCGCCTGGCCCGTGGCGAACTGGCCGAGGTGCTTGGCGACAAGCTGCTACCCACCGACACCCTGTTCCGCAGCCTGCGCATTCGCGAGCAGGCCGCCCTGATGGCCAGCCGTCAGGACCCGCAGTCACCTGCCTGGCAGGCCCTGCAAGCCTACCTCGACGGGGTCAACAGCTGGCAGGCCAGCCATCCCAAGCCCATGGAGTTCGACCTGCTCGGCATCACGCCGCGTCCGTTCACCGCCGAAGACACTCTGAGCATCGCCGGTTACCTGGCCTACAGCTTCGCGGCCGCGTTTCGCACCGAGCCCGCACTGACCTACATCCGCGACCAGCTGGGGCCTGAATACCTGAACATCTTCGACCTCGGTTGGCAGCCCGAAGGCGCCCTCGGCACACCACTGGCCGCTGCCGATTGGCAAAGCCTGGAGGCCCTCGCCCGGCTCAGCCATGACGCACTGGGCGAGGCCGGTATCCCGCAGTTCGAAGGCAGCAACGCCTGGGCAGTGGCCGGCAGCCATACCCGCAGTGGCAAGCCGCTGCTGGCCGGCGACCCGCATATCGGCTTCGCGGTGCCCGCGGTGTGGTACGAGGCCGAACTGTCAGCACCCGGCTTCAACCTGTATGGCTACTTCCAGGCGCTCAACCCGTTCGCCTTGCTGGGCCATAACCGCGACTTCGGCTGGAGCCTGACCATGTTCCAGAACGACGACCTCGACCTGATCGCCGAGCGCACCAACCCTGCCGACCCCAACCAGGTCATGGTCGACGGCAAATGGCAGGCGTTGCAAAAGACCGAACAGCAGATCGCGGTGAAAGGCGAAGCGCCGGTGACCCTCAGCCTGCGCCGCTCGCCCCATGGCCCGATCGTCAACGACGTGCTGGGCGCCACGGCCGGGTCAACGCCAATCGCCATGTGGTGGGCGTTTCTGGAAACCGAAAACCCGATCCTCGAAGGTTTCTACCAGCTCAACCGTGCCGATACCCTGGGCAAGATGCGCGATGCCGCTGCCAAGGTTCACGCGCCGGGGCTTAACTTTGTCTGGGCCAATGCGGGTGGCGATATCGGTTGGTGGGCGGCGGCAAAGCTGCCAATCCGCCCCGACGGCGTCGACCCGGCATTCATCCTCGACGGTGCCAGCGCGCAGGCCGACAAGCTCGGTTTCTACCCTTTCAACGTTAACCCGCAGCAGGAAAACCCGGCCCGCGGCTATATCGTCTCGGCCAACTACCAGCCGCCGGCAGCGGTGCCGATACCGGGTTACTACAACCTGCCCGACCGTGGCCGCCAACTCGACCGACAGCTGGCCAACCCTGATGTGAAATGGGATACGCAGAACAGCCAGGCACTGCAGCTGGACTCGGCCAGCGATCACGGTCCACGCACCCTTGCACCGCTGCTGGCAACGCTGCGCGCGGTGGCCGAAGGTGACGAAGAAAAGGAGCTGGTCGAGCAGCTGGCTGCCTGGCGCGGCGACTACCCGCTGGACTCGACCAGCGCCACGTTGTTCAACCAGTTCCTCTACGAACTGGCATTCGCGGCCATGCATGACGAACTGGGCGACACGTGGTTCCCGGTACTGATCAGCACCCGCGCCATCGACGCTGCCTTGCCACGCCTGGCCGCGGATGCCGACTCACCCTGGTGGAACACCCGCGGTGGCAACCAGCGTACCGACCGTACCGCAGTCGTGCGCACGGCTTGGCAGAGCAGCTTGAAGCACTTGCGTGACGCCCTGGGCAGCGACCCGGCCCGCTGGCAATGGGGCAAGGCGCATACCCTGACCCACAACCACCCGCTGGGGGTAAAGAAGCCGCTGAACCTGCTGTTCAACGTCGGGCCGTTCGCCGCACCCGGTACCCATGAAGTGCCCAACAACCTCTCGGCGAAGATCGGCCCGGCGCCATGGCCGGTGACCTATGGGCCGTCGACGCGGCGGCTGATCGACTTTGCCGATGCCGGGCAGGCACTGACCATCAACCCGGTCGGGCAGAGTGGCGTGCCGTTCGACAGGCATTATGCAGACCAGGCCAAGGGGTATGTGCAGGGGCAGTATCAGCGGGCGCAGATGGGGGTGATTCCAGCGCAGAGTACCCTGAGGCTGGTACCGGGTGGGTGATAGATGGGGCTGCTTTGCAGCCCCAATTACGCGGTCAGCCCTGCCACTTGCCGCCTTCTACAATCACGCTTTCCGGCTTGGTGTCATCGCTCAGTTCCTTGCGCACATACTGGTCATACAGTTTCAGCAGAAACTTCTCTTCCCCCAGCTTGGCCAGCTCGGCATTCACCCAGTCACGCAGCTCGGTGTTGCCCTTCTTGACCGCTGGCGCAATCGGCGCTTCGTCACCCAGCAGCTGCGGCAGCACGCGGTAGCCCGGGTTCTGCTTGGCCCAGCTGAACAGGATCAGGTTGTCCTGGGCATAGGCATCGCCACGGCCAGTGGCCAGGGCTTGCAGCGACTCGCTGTTCTTCTCGAACTTGAGCAGTTTCCACTCAGGGTGGTGCTTGGTCAGCCAGATGTCGGCCGTGGTGCCGGTGGTGACGATGATGGTTTTGTCGGCCAGGTCGTCAAGCTTCTGCACCGGGCTGCCATCTGCAACGATGGCCTGCACGGCAACGCGCAGGTTGGGGTTGGTGAAGTCCACCGCTTCCTTGCGCTCCGGGGTGACGGTCATGTTGGCGAGGATCAGATCGACCTTGTCGCTCTGCAGGAACGGAATACGGCTGGCCGGTTCCACGGCAACGAACTCGACCTTGTTTTCATCACCCAGCAGGTCCTTGGCCAGGCGCCGGCCGATGTCAGTGTCAAAGCCCACATAGCGGCCTTTTTCATCGACGAAGCCAAACGGCGGTTTGTCGGTGAACACCCCGACAATCAGCTTGTCGCGGGCCTTGATGGTTTCCAGGTAGCTGGTGGCTGGCGACGCCGCTGCCGGCTTGGGCGGTTCTTCGGCCTTGTTGCAACCGGCGAGCAGGGCCAGGCCGAACAACGGCGCCAGCAGTTTGGTGAGGTTGGCAGTTTTCATGACAGTTCCTTGTGCAGTGTCTTTGGCAGGCTTTCTACGAAGGAGAATTTCTCCAGGAACTGCTGCGCGCGTGCGGTCTGCGGTTTGGTGAAGAAGCTCTCGGGGTCGCCTTGTTCAAGGATCCTGCCGGCCTCCATGAACACGATGCGGTCGGCCACCGCGCGAGCGAAGGCCATTTCGTGGGTAACGATGAGCAAGGTCATGCCGTCGCGGGCCAAGCCCTGGATCACTTGCAGCACCTCCTTGACCATTTCCGGGTCGAGGGCGGCGGTAACCTCGTCGAACAGCATCACCTCGGGGTTCATGCACAGTGAGCGCACGATGGCGATGCGCTGTTGCTGGCCGCCGGACAATTGCCGGGGGAAGGCGTCGCGTTTGTCCAGCAGGCCGACCCGCGCCAGCAGCGCCTCGGCCTGGGCCTGGGCCTCGGCGCGTTCGCGTTTTTGTACCTTGAGCGGGCCAAGCAGCAGGTTGTCGATCACGCTCATGTGGCCGAACAGGTGATAGCTCTGGAACACCATGCCCACCCGCTGGCGGACGTGGCGCCAGTCGGTGCGCGGGTCAAGCAGCTCTAGCCCGCCCAGCCGCAGGTGGCCACTGTGGGCCTGCTCCAGGCCGTTCAGGCAGCGCAGCAGCGTGCTCTTGCCGCAACCGCTGGGGCCGAGGATGACCACCACTTCGCCGGCCGCCACCTTGAGGTCGACGTCCTTGAGCACCTGGTGCTCGGCAAAAAACTTGTTGAAACCCTGGAATTCGATCAATGCGCTCATGAGTGTGCCCAGCGGCGTTCCAGCACGCGCGAAGCGGCGGACAGCGGATAACAGATGATGAAGAAGAACAGGAACAAGGCGCCGTAGATCAGCACCGATTCGTAGGTGCGTTCGATGATCTGCTGGCCGGCCTTGATCACCTCGACCACGCCGATCAGCACCGCAAGCGAGCTGGTCTTGATGATCCGCGTGTAGATGTTGATGGTCGGCGGGGTCATGCGCTTGAGTGCCTGGGGCAGCAACACGTAGCCATACAGCTGCCAGCCGGCCAGGCCGATCGACAGCCCGGCCTCGCGCTGGCCACGTGGCAGCGAAGCCAATGCACCGCGCACTACCTCGCCCACCTCGCTGGCGCCCCACAGGGCCAAAACCAGCACGGCGCACCAGAAGCTGGGGATGCTCAGGGCAAAGAAGATCGGCAGGCCAAAGAACACCAGGTACAGCCAGACCAGCACCGGGATGGCGCGGAACAGCTCCAGGTACACCTGCAAGACGATGTTCAGGGCACGGTTGCCCACGGTTGCCAGCACGCCGTACAGCACGCCACCCAGCGTTGCGAACAGGATGCCCAGCGCCGAGATGGCCAAGGTCTGCGCGGCGCCGCCAGCCAGCTGCGGCAACGCCTGCAGCAACAGTTCAGATGCCGAACTGGCCATGTTGCAGCCTCCTTTCCACGTAGCGCAGCAGCAACGACAGCGGCAGGAACAGCAGCACGCAGAGCAAGGTCAGCACGGTGAGCATTTCGTAGGTCTTGTAGTACAGCGCGATGTAGTTCTTGGTGGTGTAGAGGATTTCCGGCACGGCCACCGCCGACACCACGGTGGTTTCCTTGAGCAGGAAGATGAAATTGGCGAACAGCGCCGGCAAGCTGAGGATAGTGGCCTGGGGCAGCACCACATGGCGCAGCAACTGGCCCTCGGACAGGCCGATGGAGCGCCCGGATTCGAGCTGGGCGCGCGGCACGGCCTCGATGCCGGCCCGCAACACCTCGGTGAGATAGGCACCGCCCATGAAGGTCATGGTGATGATCGCTGCGCTGAAACCGGAAATTTTCAGCCCCAGGCTCGGCAAGGCGAAGTAGACGAAGAACAGCTGGATCAGCAGCGGCGTGTTGCGCGCCAGCTCCACGTAGGCTTTGACCAGTCGCCACAGGTAGGGGGTGCGTAGTACCAGCAGCGTGGCATTGACCAGGGCGACCAGTAGCGAGGTGGCAATGGCGATCAGGCCTACCTGCAAGGTCACGCCCACGGCCTTGAGGAAGGCGGGTAACGTGCTGAGGATGAATGCGGTGTCGAGGGTCATGGGTAGAGCAAGTCTGCAGGGTGCGCGGGGCACGATTGCTAGACTCTAATGATCTAAAAAATTTTTAATAAATACCTTTATTGCATATGCATATCACCAAGCATTTTTCACCGGGCATACATCCTGGGGCTGCTTTGCAGCCCAATCGCGACGCAAGGCCGCTCCCACAATGGCCCGCGTACGCCGAACCCATGTGGGAGCGGCCTTGCGTCGCGATTGGGCCGCAAAGCGGCCCAAGATACAGAAACAAAAACGCCGACACAGGGGTGTCGGCGTTGGGTTATGCAGGGTATCGCAAGCGAATCAGAACGCCGGCAGCACAGCCCCCTGATACTTCTTGGCAATGAATTCCTTCACTTCCGGGCTGGTCAGGGCCTTGGCCAGTTTCTGGATGGCTTCGCTGTCCTTGTTGTCCGGGCGGGCAACCAGGAAGTTCACGTATGGCGAGTCAGCGCCTTCGATCACCAGCGCATCCTTGGCCGGGTTCAGGCCGGCTTCCAGCGCGTAGTTGGTGTTGATCATGTCCAGGTCAACCTGGTCCAGCACACGCGGCAGCATGGCCGACTCAAGCTCGCGGAACTTCAGCTTTTTCGGGTTTTCGGCAATGTCCTTGGGGGTGGCCAGGGCATTCTTCGGGTCTTTCAGGGTGATCAGGCCAGCCTTCTGCAGCAGGATCAGGGCGCGGCCGCTGTTGCTGCCTTCGTTAGGGATGGCCACAGTAGCGCCTTCCTTCAGCTCAGACAGGTTCTTGATCTTCTTCGAGTAGCCACCGAAGGGTTCGACGTGTACGCCGATCACCGTTTCCAGGTGCGTGCCCTTACCTTCGTTGAAGCTCTTCAGGTAAGGCAGGGTCTGGAAGTAGTTGGCGTCAAGGCGCTTCTGGTCCACCTGCACGTTCGGCTGCACGTAGTCGGTGAAGACCTTGATTTCCAGGTCCACGCCTTCCTTGGCCAGAGCAGGCTTGATCAGCTCAAGAATCTCGGCGTGGGGTACCGGGGTAGCGGCAACCACCAGTTTCTCGGCGGCGGCGGCCAGGCCTGAGAACGACAGGGCAGCGGCCAGGGCGGTGGTCAGCAGGGTCTTCTTCATGGTGGTCCTTGTTCTGAATCTGGGCCATCGGCGATGGCGAATCGGGTGCCCAACCGGTTCACCAGCGGGCGTGAGGCGGACAATACCTAGATTTTTTATTCCGTAACAATATCTTTTATTTAGCTGCTTATTCCAAAAACAAAATGCCACCAGCCACTTTGCTTATGAGCGATGTCTAGCCCGCGGTGTTGGGCAAGTCGAGGTCCTCAGGCTTGATCTCCGCGCCGTCATTCACCAGCAAGGCAAAGTGAATGACGTTCTCCAGTTCGCGGGTATTGCCAGGCCAGAAATGCGCTTCCAGCACCTGCTGCGCAGCCTCGCTTACCAATGGCACAGGCCGCTGCAGACGCGCGCTGTAGATGCCCACAAAATACTCGGCCAGCGGCAGGATATCGCCCGGCCGCTCGCGCAGTGGCGGCAGTTCCAGCGCACCCTCGCGCAAGTACTGGTACAGGCGCTCGTTGAAACGCCCGGCACGTACCACGCGCGCCAGGTCGATGCTGGTGGCGGCGACCAGGCGCACATCCACCGGCTGTGGCTGCTGTGCGCCCACCCGGGTGACCTCGCGGTTTTCCAGGGCCGCCAGCAGCTTGCCCTGGATGGCCAGCGGCAAGTCGGCAATCTCATCCAGGTACAGCGTGCCGCCGTTGGCCGAACCGAACCAGCCGGCGCGGCTGCTGGCCGTACCGCCATGGCTGCCGGCGCTATAGCCGAACAGCTCGGCATCGGCGTAAGTGGGGCTGATGGCCGCACAGTTGACCGACACGAATAGCCCTCCACGGTCGCTGGCACGATGGATCTGCCGGGCCAACAGTTCCTTGCCGGTGCCGGTTTCGCCCCGGATCAGCACGGGCAAGGGTTGCGGTGCCAGACGCTCAAGGTCTTCACGCAACTGCTGCGAACGCGGGTCGATGAACACCAAGGCCTTGGCACGGATGCTCAGCGGGCTTTTGTCCAGCTCAGGGAAGGTCAGCAGTGGCTGGCCAAACGGGTGTTGAAGCGTCATGACGAACTCCCGCCCCAGGCCTGCAATGGCCGGGCGTCAGGTAAACGGTAAACAGCAAGGGGTGTCAGGCGCGACGCAGTGCGCGCTGCTCAACCCGGCTCTGCAAGCGATACAAGTAGGCGAAGCCTTGTTCCCAGCGCTCATGCCCGGACTTGACGTTGATGTGCCCGGCATTGCTCAGCAACCCCGCTTCGGCGCCCCATGCCTGGGCCAGGTACAGCGCCCGCGGCACGCTCACGGCCGGGTCGTTGTCCGAGCTGACTACCTGGCTGGGAAACGGCAGCGCTTCGCCAGGGATCGGCGCAAAGTTACGCAGGGCTGGCGCGCAGGTGGGGCGCTCGACGTCTGCCGGCGCCACCAGCAGTGCACCACGCACCCTGCGCAGCAAGGCCGGGCTGGCCTGCGCGGCCCAATGGGCGACAGTGATGCAGCCAAGGCTGTGGGCAATCAGGATCACCGGCGCACGCTCGGCGGCAACCGCCTGCTCCAGCGCCCGCACCCAGTCCTGACGTTGCGGGGTGAGCCAGTCGTGCTGCTCGACCCGCGCACTGTTGGGCAGGGTACGCTGCCAGTGACTCTGCCAATGGTTGTCTGGCGATCCTTGCCAGCCCGGCACAATCAGGTAACGAATAGACTCATTGCGCATGGGGACGCCTCCAGTAGTTTGCGTGCTTGGAGACAAGTATAGGGAGGGAGTTATATTCGTAAAGGAATAAGAAGCTATTTATTAATAACTATATGTAATTTATGCCGATAGCCCTATCGCCGGCAAGCCAGCTCTCACAGGGACTGCACAAAGCCTGAGGGCAGCACAATACCTGGGGGCGCTGGCTTGCCGGCGACAGGGCCCTCACAGGCAAAAAAAAGGGCCTACCCCTGCCAAGAGATATGGCCCCAACGCACTTGCGTGAGTCACTTGCCTGAAGAAGTTTTGCAGCCATCAGCGCGCGGTGATCACCGCCAGTTTGCTGATCCCCGCACGTTCGATGGCTGCCATGGCCCGCGCCACTTCGCCGTAGTTCACGCCGTCATCGGCCTGCAGTTGCACGCGAACGTTCGCGTCCTTGTCCTTGGCGGCCTTGAGGTTGGTCTCCAGCAGGTCAGGCTGGATCTGGTCCTTGTTGATGAACAGCTTGCCCTCGCCGTCGATGCTGACCACCAGTGGGTCCTTCTGCTCCACCGGGGCAACGGCCTCGGTCTTGGGCAAGTTGATGGGGATGGCATTGGTCAGCAGCGGCGCGGTGACGATGAACACCACCAGCAACACCAGCATGACGTCTACCAAGGGCGTGACGTTGATTTCACTGAGGACTTCGTCGCTGTCCTGGGTCGAAAAGGCCATATCAGGACGCCTCCTTTACCGGCTGGGTGAAACCAGCCTGGGTTTTTTGCACAGCGGGGTGCACCAGCACGCGGAAGGCACTCTTCTGCGCCAGGCTGTAGAAGTCGTGGGCGAAGTCATCCAGGTCGGCGGCGGTCAGCTTGAGGCGACGCAGGAAGTAGTTGTACACCAGCACCGCAGGCACCGCGACGGCGATGCCCACCCCGGTAGCCACCAGTGCCGCACCGATGGGCCCGGCGACGGTTTCCAGGCTGGCGGAGCCGGCCGCACTGATGCCCTTGAGCGCTTCCATGATGCCCCACACGGTGCCGAACAGGCCGATGAAGGGCGAGGTGCTGCCGATACTGGCGACCACCGCCAGGCCGGTTTCCAGCGAGCGGCGCTCACGCACGATCTGCTGGCGCAAGGCGCGCTCCAGGCGGTCCTGGTGGTTGATAGCGTGGCTCAGGTCGTTGGCCTGGGTATCGCCAACGGCAATCGCGGCGTAGCCGGACTGGGCAACGCGAGCAGCCGGCCCGGGCAGCTCATGGCTGAGTTCAGCGGCCGAGTCCAGGCTGGAGGCAGCCCAGAACTGCTTATGAAAGCGCTTGTCCTGGTTTTTAAGCCGCACGAACTGCGCAACCTTGACCAGGGCCAGGCCCCAAGTGACGACAGAAAAACCGACCAGCAGCCAGATGACTGCGCTTTCAACGGATTCGAGAGGGGATGCCAGCAGGCTCATGATGATGTCTTCCTGTGTTCTGCGAAATAGTTAGCGAAGCTTGAAATCGATCGGCACGCTGACCCAGCCGGTCTGGGCCACATCGCCCTGCTTGGCGGGTACGAAGCTCCAGCGCTTGACCGCGGCCAGCGCGGCAGCGTCGAGGGCGTCACGGCCACTGCTTTTCTGTACCTGGATCTGCCCGGGCTTGCCGCTGGGCAGCACCTCTACGCGCAACAGCACGGTGCCTTCCCAACCACGGCGCTGGGCCATTTGCGGGTATTCCGGTGCCGGGTTCTTCAAGTACGCGGCGTTGGCCGATGCCGGGGTTATCGGGGCCGGCGCGGGTGGCGCAGGCGCAGGCGGTGCGGGGGCGGCCACCGGCGCTGGCGGTGCTGCCTCGACCGGCTTGGGCTGTGGCTTGGGCGCTTGCTTGACCACAGGCTTAGGCACGGGCTTTGGCTTGGGTTTGGGCTTGGCGGCCAGTTCGTCGACTACCGGTGGTGGCGGTGGTGGCTCGACCACGGGCGGCGCGGGCGCTGGCGGCGGAGGCTCGACCACAGGCGGTGCAGGCGCAGCAAATTCGATAGTCATGGGCGGCACCTGTGGCGGCACCACCGGCAGTTCGGGCGTTGGCGCCTGGCTGACCCAGTACGCTGCGGCGCCATGCAGGGCCAGCACCAGCAGGCCCAACACCAGCTTGTCGCGGCGCTTGAGACCGCTGACGGGCGTGCGTTGCAGGCGCAGCTGGCCAAGCGGGAGGCGAAGCGTGCGTCCAAGCTCGACCAGGTCACCCGGGGCCGGGCGCCATGGCTGGTCGTAGGCCCTGACGGCCGACTGGACATTACCCATTGATCAAACTCCTGGGGTCTCGATTCAGGTGTGTGGCTGAATCATCGGGGCCAGAGGCTTATCTCTTAAAGTAATGTTTAAAATTATGGTTATAACTGAATTGAATATTGTTTTTGAGGGGGGCCGTGAAAGCCACGGATTGCGTGGGCTGCGGCTTTCATGGCTAAAGGCTATGCATTGGGGGCATGCAAAATATTCGCGTAAGGCATGAGATTGCCGCGAGGGCTGCGCCCTCGATCGCGACGCAAGGCCGCTCCCACAGGAAATTGCAGCTCCCTGTGGGAGCGGCCTTGTGTCGCGATGGGCTGCGGAGCAGCCCCGGCAATCCGACAGGCATAAAAAAGCCCGAGACCAAGCCCGGGCTTCTCATCATCAAGGGCAGATCAGATATCCGCCACCTTCTGCCAAACCTTCGGCCGGAAGAACAACGTCCCTCCCCGCGCCAACCCGGTCAGGCTGTCATGGTCCTTGACCACCTCGGCCTCGATCAGCTCGCTCTGCCCTTCCACCTTCAACGTTACCCGCGTGGTAGCGCCCAACGGCCGGATATCCCGCACCTCGGCAGCATGGTGCCCTTCGGTCTCATGCCGTGACAACGACACCTCATGCGGGCGGAACAGCACATGGTGCCCTTCGCTCAGCGCCAGGCGGTTGGAGTCGCCCAGGAAGTGGTAGACAAAATCGTTGGCCGGCTGCTCGTACACCTCGCCCGGCGAGCCGATCTGCTCGATCACGCCCTTGTTCATGACCACGATGCGGTCAGCCACTTCCATGGCCTCTTCCTGGTCGTGGGTGACGAACACCGACGTCAGGTTGATGTCCTCGTGCAGCCGCGCCAGCCAACGCCGCAGCTCCTTGCGCACCTTGGCGTCCAGCGCACCGAACGGCTCGTCCAGCAGCAGCACCTTGGGCTCCACTGCCAAGGCGCGGGCCAGGGCAATACGCTGACGCTGGCCGCCAGACAACTGCTCGGGGTAGCGGTCGGACAACCAGTCCAGCTGCACCATGTTCAGCAACTCGTGCACTTTCTCGGCGATCTTGCTCTCGCTCGGGCGCTCGCCCTTGGGCTTCATGCGCAGGCCGAAGGCGACGTTGTCGAACACGCTCATGTGGCGGAACAGCGCGTAGTGCTGAAACACGAAACCGACGTTGCGGTCACGCACGTCGTGGCCGGACACATCCTCGCCATGGAACACGATGTTGCCCTGGTCCGGGGTTTCCAGGCCGGCAATGATGCGCAGCAGGGTGGTCTTGCCACAGCCGGACGGGCCAAGCAGCGCCACCAGCTCGCCACTGTTGATGTCCAGGTTGATGTTGTTCAGGGCCTGGAAGCTGTTGAAGCGCTTGCTGACATTACGAACTTCGATCGACATGAATCATTCCTCCGCGGCGCTGTGGCGCAGGCGGTTAATACGGTTCTCGCTCCACTGCTTGAGCAGCAGGATGAAGAGCGCCAGGATCAGCAACAGGCTGGCCACGCTGAAGGCCGCGACGTGGTTGTACTCGTTGTAGAGGATCTCCACATGCAGCGGCAAGGTATTGGTCACGCCACGAATGTGGCCCGACACCACCGACACCGCGCCAAACTCGCCCATGGCCCGTGCAGTACACAGCACCACGCCATAGATCAGGCCCCATTTGATGTTGGGCAAGGTCACGTGCCAGAACATCTGCCAGCCATTGGCGCCCAGCAGGCGCGCAGCCTCCTCTTCTTGCGTGCCCTGCTCCTGCATCAGCGGGATCAGCTCACGGGCCACAAACGGCACGGTGACGAAGATGGTCGCCAGGACGATGCCCGGCAGGGCGAAGACAATCTGGATGTCATGGTCCTGCAGCCAAGGCCCGAACAGGCCCTGCGCGCCGAACATCAGCACGTAGACCAGGCCGGCGATTACCGGCGATACCGAGAACGGCAGGTCGATCAGGGTGACCAGGATACTTTTGCCACGGAACGTGTACTTGCTGACGCACCAGGCGGCGCTGACACCGAACACCAGGTTCAACGGTACCGAAATGGCTACGGCGAGCAGGGTCAGCTTCAGCGCCGACAAGGCGTCAGGCTCGAAGATCGCCTCGAAGAAGGTGCCAAAACCGTTCTTCAGCGCCTGCGACACCACGATCACCAGCGGCAGCAGCAGGAACAGGGCGAACACCAGCCAGCCAAGGCCGATAAGAATGCGCCGCGACGTAGCACTGCCACGGCGGGCGGCGTTGGCGGCGGCGCTTGCACTCAGGGATGAACTGGACATGCCGGCCTCCTTCAAGGGGTTTCGATGCGGCGCTGCAGCAGGTTGATCAGCAGCAGCAGGATGAAGGAAACCACCAGCATCAGCACGCCGATGGCGGTCGCGCCGGTGTAGTCGTACTGGTCGAGCTTGACCATGATCAGCAGCGGCAGGATCTCGGTCTTCATCGGCATGTTGCCGGCAATGAAGATCACCGAACCATACTCGCCCACACCGCGGGCGAAGGCCAGGGCAAAGCCGGTGAGCCAGGCCGGCAGCAGCGCTGGCGCCAGTATATGGCGGAACACCTGCAGCGGTTTGGCCCCCAGGCAGGCAGCGGCCTCTTCCACTTCACGCGGGATGTCGGCCAGCACCGGCTGCACCGTGCGCACCACGAACGGCAAGGTGACGAAGGTCAGCGCCAGGGTGATGCCCAACGGGGTGTAGGCAATCTTGAAGCCAAGGTCGGTCGCAAACTGGCCAACCCAGCCCGCAGGCGCGTACAGGGCGGTCAGGGCGATACCGGCAACGGCGGTGGGCAGGGCGAACGGCAGGTCGATCATCGCGTCGATGATCTTGCGCCCCGGGAAGGTGTAGCGCACCAGCACCCAGGCCAGCAGGGTGCCGATCACCCCGTTGATGATGGCGGCGAACAGGGCGGTGCCGAAACTCAGCTTGAGTGCGGCGATCACCCGCGGCGCACTGATGATGTTCCAGAACTGCTCCCAGGTCAGCTGCGAGGCATGAATGAACATGGCGGCCAGCGGTATCAGCACGATCAGGCTGAGGTACACCAAGGTGTAGCCCAGCGTCAGCCCGAAGCCGGGTATGACGGGGGAAATACGACGTGACATAAGTATCCCTGGTTGAACGCACTAAGCCCGGAATCAACCCCGGGCCGGTGCAAGCTTTTGAATCCTGGGGCTGCGTTGCAGCCCATTCGCGGCACAAGGCCGCTCCCATAGGGATCGCGGTTCCACAGGGGATCGCGGCTCTTTGTGGGAGCGGCCTTGTGCCGCGAATGGGCCGCAAGGCGGCCCCCGCTTTTCCTTGGCGTTTACTGTGCCTGATAGATCTGGTCGAACACACCGCCATCATTGAAGAATTTGGGTTGTGCAGTTTTCCAGCCACCGAAGTCCTTGTCGATGGTTACCAGGTCCAGTTTCGGGAATTGCTTGCCGAACTCGGCAGCGACCTTCTCGTCACGCGGGCGATAGAAGTTTTCGGCGGCAATCTTCTGGCCGGCCGGGCTGTACAGGTGCTTGAGGTATTCGGTGGCAATTTCGGTATTGCCCTTCTTCTCGGCGTTCTTGTCCACCACCGCCACTGGCGGCTCGGCCAGGATCGACAGCGAAGGTACGACGATGTCGAACTTGTCGGCGCCACCGTCTTCCTTCAGCGCCAGGAACGCTTCGTTTTCCCAGGCCAGCAACACGTCGCCCTGGCCGTTGTTGACGAAGGTGATGGTCGAGCCACGGGCGCCGGTATCCAGCACCGGTACGTGCTTGAACAGCTCCTGCACGTAGGCCTTGGCCTTGTCTTCGCTACCACCGGTCTTCAGGCCATAGGCCCAGGCCGCCAGGAAGTTCCAGCGCGCACCGCCGGAAGTCTTCGGGTTGGGGGTGATGACCGAAACGTCCTTCTTGATCAGGTCGCCCCAGTCCTTGATGCCTTTCGGGTTGCCCTTGCGCACCAGGAACACGATGGTCGAGGTGTACGGAGTGCTGGCGTCTGGCAGACGGGTCTGCCAGTTGTCCGGCAGGGTCTTGCCAAGCTTGGCAACTTCGTCGATGTCGCCGGCCAGGGCCAGGGTCACCACGTCGGCGCGCAAGCCGTCGATCACCGCACGGGCCTGCTTGCCCGAGCCACCATGGGATTGCTGGATCTTCACCTTGTCGCCCGGGTGGGCCTGCTGCCAGTGCTTGATGAACTCGGCGTTGTACTGCTGATACAGCTCGCGGGTCGGGTCGTAGGACACGTTCAGCAGTTCGTAGTCCTTGGCGATGGCGGAACCGGCAAAAACAGCACTGGCCAGGGCGGCGAGCGCATAACGGCGGATGGACATGGTGAAGCTCCCGATTGGCATTTTTCTAATTTTGGATGTAAGGCGTGCTCAGCCGGACTTGTTGCCGGGCTGTTGCAGGCGGAACTTCTCCTTGCGCTCGATCTGTACGACCTGAGCGTTGTGCACAGTGATCTCCACCGCACCAAACCGCAGGTCGCGCAAAGCGCTCTGGATTTCACGCAGAATGGTGGCTTCGTCCTGACCGTCGATGCTACGCAGAGATGCACTCATGCTCGTTCTCCTTGGAGTGAGGGTGCCGGGCAGAGGTTTGAAGGGGATTTGCGCCTGGCTTGAGGGCAATAGTAGTGAGGCGGAGTTATTCTTAAAAATACTGTTTAAGAATGTTTATATAACCAAATTAAAATCGCGATTCAACAGCCGACGCAAAGCCCTGTGGGAGTGGGTTCACCCGCGAATGCGAGGGTGGAGCTACCGTCGCATTCGCGGGTGAACCCGCTCCCACAGGGTCCGTACAAGGCTTCAGTTTTGTTTCTGCGGCTCGCGAATCTTGTACCAGGCCACATACAGCGCCGGCAGGAACAGCAGCGTCAGCAGCGTTGCCACGATGATCCCGCCAATCATGGCGTAGGCCATCGGCCCCCAGAACACCTCGCGGGCGATCGGGATCATCCCCAGGCTCGCCGCCGCCGCAGTCAGCAGGATCGGCCGCCGACGATGGTTGGTGGCTTCCACAACCGCATCCCAAGGCGAGAAGCCCTGGGCTTCGAACTCGTCGATCTGGGTCACCAGAATCACCGAGTTACGAATGATGATGCCCGCCAGCGCCAGGATGCCGAGGATCGCCACGAAGCCCATCGGGGTACCGGTGGGCACCAGCGCCAGCACTACACCGATCAACCCCAGCGGCGCCACGCTGACCACCAGGAACAGCTTCTGCACGCTGTGCAGCTGGATCATCAGGAAGGTCGCCATCAGGAACAGCATCAGCGGAATGACCTTGGCGATCGGGCCCTGGGCCTTGCTGCTCTCCTCCACCGTACCGCCAGTGGCCACTTCGTAACCGACCGGCAGCTGGCTGGCGAACTCATCGATCTTCGGCTTGAGCTGTGCCACCAGGTCGGTGGGCTGGATCTCGCCAGTGACCGAAGCCTTGAGGGTGATGGTCGGCTTGCGATCCCGGCGCCACACCAGCGGCTGCTCCAGCTCGTAGCGCACGGTAGCGAATGACAGCAGCGGGATCGAAGTACCATTGGGGGTGAGAATCTGCAGGTTCTGCAGGGTATCGGGCGAGCCGCGCTCACTGTCTTCGGCCCGCGCGACCACGTCCACCAGGTAGATGTTGTCGTTGACCTGGGTGATCTGCACGCCACTGACGATGCTGTTCATCACATTGGCCACGTCTTCCGACGACAGCCCCAGCTGGCGTGCCTTGTCCTGGGCGATTTCCACCCGCAGCACCTTACCCGGCTCGTTCCAGTCGTAGATCATCTCGCCGATGTGCTTGTTCTGGTCAAGCAAGGTGGCCAGTTCGATCGCGTGCTTGCGCACCTGATCGATATCAGGACCACTGACCCGGTACTGGATCGGCCGCCCTACAGGCGGGCCCATTTCCAGCGACTGCACATTGGAGCCAATGCCGACGAACTCTTCATGCAGGATCTTCTGCAAACGCTCCATCATGCCCTGGCGCTCTTCGAAGCCTTTGCTGACAATCACCAGCTGCGCGTAGTAAGGGTTCTGCAACTGCTGGTCGAGGGGCAGGTAGAAGCGGACCGCACCCTGACCAATGTAAGTGCTCCAGTGCACCAGGTCCGGGTCGTCCTTGATCCGCGCCTCGAAGCGGTCGACCACCTTGCGCGTTTCCTCGATCGAGGCGTTCTGTGGCAGGTTGAGGTCGACGAGAATTTCCGGGCGGTCCGAGGACGGGAAGAACTGGTTCTGCACGAAGCGCATGCAAAAGAGCGCCAGCGCGAACAGCACCACGGTACCGATGATGGTCAACCAGCGGTTGCGCATGCACCACAGCAACCCGCCTTCAAATGCCCGCCCGACACGGCCAGGCTCAGCCTCATGGGCCTTGACCTTGTCGCTCTTGAGAATATGCACCCCTAGCACCGGCGCAAAGAACACTGCCACCACCCAAGACACGATCAGGGCCACGGCGATGACCGCGAACAGGGTGAAGGTGTATTCACCCGCGGAGCTGGCGTTCAGGCCGATAGGCACAAAACCCGCCACGGTCACCAAGGTGCCGGTCAGCATGGGAAAGGCTGTGGAGGTGTAGGCGAATGTCGCCGCCTGCTCCTTGCTTTCGCCCATTTCCAGCCGCGTGACCATCACCTCCACGGTAATCATCGCATCGTCCACCAGCAGGCCAAGCGCAATGATCAACGCCCCCAGCGATATCCGCTGCATGGTGATGCCGCTGTACTCCATGAACACGAACACCATGGCCAGCACCAGCGGGATCGAACAGGCCACCACCAGGCCCGCACGCACGCCGAGGCTGACAAAACTGACGGCCAACACAATCACCACTGCCTCGAACAGCGCACTGGTAAAGCCGCCGACCGCTTGCTTGACCACCACGGACTGGTCCGACACGGTGTGTACGCCGACACCTATCGGTAAGTCCTGGACCACTTTGTCCATGCGCTTTTTCAGCGCCTCACCGAACACCTGGATATTGCCACCGGCCTTCATGCCGATGGCCAGGCCCAACGCCGTCTGGCCGTTGTAGCGGAACATCGGTGAAGGCGGGTCGACGTATCCGCGCTCGATGTCGGCGATGTCGGCCAGGCGGAAGAAGCGGTCGTTGATCCTCAGGTTGACGGTTTGCAGGTCCTTTTCCGAGGCAAACTGGCCGGAGGTACGCACCGAAATACGTTCCGGGCCGGCCTCGATGACGCCAGCCGGGGTCACCGCGTTCTGCGATTGCAGGGCCTGCATCACCTGGCGCTGGTCAATGCCCAGGGCGGCCAGCTTGCGGGTGGAGAAGTTCAGGTACAGCACTTCGTCCTGAGTGCCGACCAGCTCGATCTTGCCGATGTTGGGCACATCGCGCACCTCGGCCCGGGCCTGTTCCACGTAGTCACGCAGTTGGCGCAAGGTCAGGCCGTCGGCGGTAAAGGCATAGATCGAGCCGAATACATCACCGAATTCGTCGTTGAAACCCGGGCCCTGGATGCCCGCCGGGAATTCGCCACGAATGTCCTGGATCTTCTTGCGCACCTGGTACCAGATATCCGGAATGTCCTTGGCCTTGGTGGTGTCGCGCAGGTAGACGTAGACCGTGGATTCACCGGGGCGGGTGTAGCTCTTGGTGTAGTCGAGCGAGTCGAGTTCTTCGAGCTTTTTCTCGATGCGGTCGGTGACCTGGTACAGGGTTTCGTCCTGGGTCGCGCCGGGCCAGCGGGTCTGGATGACCATGGTCTTGATGGTGAATGACGGGTCTTCCTCGCGCCCGAGGTTGAAGTACGAAAAAATCCCCATCAGCAGGCCAACGAACATCAGATACCACACGAATGACTGGTGCTTGAGCGCCCATTCGGAGAGGTTGAAGCTTCCTTTCATTGCGCATCCTCGTCGAAGGTGACCTTCTGGCCAGGCTTGAGGCTGTTCACACCCGCGGTAACCACGCGCTCGCCGGGCTGCACGCCTGACGTCAGCACGATGCTGTCGGCGGTACGCTCGATCAGCTCCACGTCACGGGTTGCCACGGTCTTCTGCTGCGTATCGATCACCCACACCTGAGTCTTGCCGTCACGCTCCAGCAACGCGCTCAAGGGCAGCTCGCTACGAGGCGTCACTTCAGAACTCAGGGTCACGCTGATGGCAGTGCCCAGGTGGAACGCCGCTGGCGTGCTGGCCAGCGTCAGGCGGGCGCGGCGGGTACGGGTGGTGGCGTCGGCCTGGGGTTCCAGTTCGCGCAGGCTGGCCGTGGTGCTGATGGTCGGGTCGAGTTGCGAGGCAACGGTGAAGGTCAGGCCTTTGCTCAACTGCTCAGCCAGCCCGATCGGCAGGTCGATTACCGCTTCTTTCACATCCGGTCGGGCCAAGGTCACCACCGCTTGGCCGGCCGTAACGGTTTGCCCGGCTTCGGCCTGCCATGCGGTGATCACGGCGGCGTGGTCGGTGCGCAAGGTGCTGTAGTCGAGCTGGTCGCGAGCCTGGCTGAGCGCAGAGCGCGCCTGCTCCAGCGCCGCGCTGGTGGTTTTCAGGTTGGTCTGGGCGATATCCAGCTGGGCCTGGGCGCCAACGCCACGGTCATACAGCTGTTGCTGGCGACGGGCATCGGCCTGGGCGTTGATCCACTGCGCCTGCACCTTGGCCAGGTCGCCTTCGGCGGCGCGCAGCTGGTTCTGCTGGTCGGTGGGGTCGAGGGTGGCCAAGGTGTCGCCGGGCTTCACCTGGGCGCCCACATCCAGCCAGCGCCGGGCAATGCGCCCGGAAACCCGGAAGCCCAGGGTGCTTTCGAAACGCGCCTGGATACTGCCGGCGAAGCGGCCCAGTTGCGCCTGTACCTGGGGTTCGACCTTGACCGACAGCACCGGCCGAACCGGCTCGGGGGCCTCTTCCTCGCTACTGCAGCCAGCCAGCAATACGCCGGCCGACAGCATCAGCAGCAGGCGCTTCATAGCTCACCCCCTTGGGCCTTGGCGTCGACCTTTTGCACCTGCATGCCGGGGTGCAGCAGCTGCCCACCCGTGACCACCACGGTTTCACCACCCTTCAGGCCACTGGCGACCACAATCTTGCCGGTGAGGTAACGGCTGACTTCGACTTTGCGCAATTCCACCTTGTCGCCCTCGCCCACCACCCACACGGCGGGGTCATGCAGGGCCTTGGTCAGTGCCGACCACGGCAGCTCGATGCTGGGCCGGCCCTGAGCATTGGTGGTGGCGGTCACGGGTGCGCCCAGTTGCATACCTGCTGGTACGTCCTTCAGGCCTACCTTGACCTGCACCGTGCCGCTTTGCGCAGACACCGTGGGCGTGATCTCGCGCACGAAGCCATGCGCCTGGACCTTGGGATCGTCCAGCAGGCTGACGATCACCCCCGCATCGCTGGGCGGCGCTACCAGCAGTGATTCGTAGACGTTGAACACTGCATCGCGGTCGCCGTCAGTGGCCAGGCTGAAGATTGGCATGGTCGCCTGCACCACCTGGCCAACCTCGGCCTGGCGCTCGGTGATAACCCCGGCGGCCTCGGAGACCAGTGCGGTATAGCTGAGTTGTTCGTTGGCGTTAGCCAGTTGCGCCTGGGCGGCCTTGAGCGCGCTCTGGTTACTGCGCAGCGCGGCTTCGGCGGAATCGTACTCGCTCTGGCTGGTGTAGCCCTTGGGCAACAGTTTTTGCTGGCGCACAAAGGCCGCGCTGGTCTGGGTAACCCGCGCCTGCGCGGCAAACACCTCGGCCTTGGCCGAGTTGACGTTGTTCTGCAGGTCTTTCGGGTCCAGCCGGGCCAGCACCTGGTTGGCCTTCACGTGATCGCCCACGTCCACGCTGCGCGAAATGATCTTGCCGCCAACCCGGAATGACAGGTCGGTCTGCACCCGCGCCTGTACGTCGCCGGTCAGGGTAACCCGGGCAGCGAAGTCGGTGGGCTGGACCTGCTGCACACCAACCCGAGGCAGCGTCTCGGGGACCTCTTCCTTGCTACAGCCAGTGAGCATGTAAAGCAGCCCCAGGCAGACGACCGACAACGGACGTATCAACGCCATGCTGGCTCCTTGCTTGTGCACAAATGATTTGTGGAATGCGACTGTGAGCGTAGTTCAGGGTTCGATAAACATCACTGACGCGGATCAGTTCGGCATTTTCACAGCCTGTGCCGGCCTCTTCGCGGGTGAACCCGCTCCCACAGAGATCGTGCATAGGCTGAATCCTGTGCAGTACCTGTGGGAGCGGGTTCACCCGCGAAAGGGCCGGTCCTGCCA
This sequence comes from Pseudomonas sp. NMI542_15, assembly GCF_021283425.1. NCBI lineage: Bacteria > Pseudomonadati > Pseudomonadota > Gammaproteobacteria > Pseudomonadales > Pseudomonadaceae > Pseudomonas > Pseudomonas sp. NMI542_15. Next base: position 274,040 of record NZ_JAJSRO010000003.1, read on the forward strand.
TATCCAGAAATCATCTGCTTCCCTGGGGGTGCAACACAGCCACTACCTTGGGATGTTGATCTCTATTCAAGGAAGAACCTGATGCCCAGGGCCCAATCCCATCTGCTTCGTCGTGGTCGCTATTCAGAACTTGGCAGGCTGTATCTGCTGACCACTGTTACCCATCAGCGCAAGCCGCTATTCGATGACTTCCACCATGCCCGGTTAGTCATTCACCAATTGCGGCAAGCCGATCAAGAGCACGCCTGCCGCTCACTGGCGTGGGTGCTGATGCCAGACCATCTGCATTGGCTGATCGAGCTGAAAGGAACAACACTGGCTACCCTGATGCGCAGGTTCAAGTCCCGCTCCAGTCTCGCATTACATCAGGCAGGGGTTAAGCATGACCCGGTATGGCAGCCTGGGTATCAGGACCGGTCATTGAGAAGGGAGGAAAGCATGGTGCATGTAGCCCGGTACATTGTTGCCAATCCATTGAGGGCTGGATTGGTCAGAAGTGTCCGGGAATATCCACACTGGGATGCAGTATGGCTTTGATTCGATGCTGGAGCCTTCGCGGCGGTTCGGCGCGAAAGGGCCGAACCGCCGCGAAAGGGCCGGGTCAGGCCGACGCAGCCACCTGTGTCGGGCGCTTGACCTGCGGCTGCGAAGCGTTGGCCGCAGCGCCTTCCTCGATCGCCTGCTGAATCGCCTTGCGACGACGCTCTTCGCTGCGGCGGCTGAAGTACCAGACAAAGAAGGTCACCAGCGACACCGACAGCAGGATCAGGCTGGCCACGGCGTTGATCTCCGGCTTCACGCCCAGGCGCACTGCCGAGAACACCTCCATCGGCAAGGTGGTCGAGCCCGGGCCGGACACGAAGCTGGCCAGCACCAGGTCGTCCAGCGACAGCGCGAACGACATCATACCGCCTGCTGCCAGCGATGGCGCGATCATCGGGATGGTGATCAGGAAGAACACCTTCCACGGCTTGGCACCCAGGTCCATCGCCGCTTCTTCGATCGACAGGTCCAGCTCACGCAGGCGTGCCGACACCACTACCGCCACATACGCTGCACAGAACGTGGTGTGGGCAATCCAGATGGTGACGATGCCGCGCTCCTGGGGCCAGCCGATCATCTGCGCCATGGCCACAAACAGCAGCAACAGCGACAGACCGGTGATCACTTCAGGCATTACCAGCGGCGCAGTGACCAGGCCACCGAACAGCGTGCGGCCCTTGAAGCGGGTGACCCGGGTCAGCACAAAGGCCGCCAGGGTACCCAGCGCCACCGCTGCCACCGCCGTGTAGCAGGCGATTTCCAGCGAGCGCATCACCGAACCCATCAGCTGGGTGTTGTCGAGCAGGCCGACGTACCACTTGATCGACCAGCCCCCCCACACCGTCACCAGCTTGGAGGCGTTGAACGAGTAGATCACCAGGATCAGCATCGGCAGGTAGATGAACAGCAAGCCAAGCACCAGCATCAGCTTGGAGAAACTGAAGCGTTTCATGCGCGGCCCTCCATTTCTTTGGCCTGGCTGCGGTTGAACAGCAGGATCGGCACGATCAGGATCGCCAGCATCACTACCGCCAGCGCAGAAGCTACCGGCCAGTCACGGTTGTTGAAGAACTCTTGCCACAGCACCTTGCCGATCATCAGGGTTTCCGGGCCGCCGAGCAGTTCTGGGATCACGAACTCGCCCACCACCGGGATGAACACCAGCATGCAGCCGGCGATGATGCCGTTCTTCGACAGCGGAACGGTAATCTTCCAGAAGCTGTTGAAAGTGCTCGAGCCCAGGTCGGATGCAGCCTCGAGCAGGCTCGGGTCATGCTTCACCAGGTTGGCGAACAGCGGCAGGATCATGAACGGCAGGTACGAATAGACCACGCCGATGTACACCGCCAGGTTGGTGTTGAGGATCTGCAGCGGCTGGTCGATCAACCCGGTCCACATCAGGAAGCCGTTGAGCAGGCCGTTGTTGCTCAGGATACCCATCCAGGCATAGACGCGGATCAGGATCGCGGTCCATGTCGGCATCATGATCAACAGCAGCAGGACGGTCTGGGTTTCCTTCTTGGCGTTGGCAATGGCGTAGGCCATCGGGAAGCCGATCAGCAGGCACAGCAGGGTGCTGAAGAAAGCCATCTTCAACGAGCCCAGGTAAGCCGAGAGGTACAGCTCATCCTCGGTCAACAAGCCATAGTTGGCCAGGTTGAGCACCAACTGGATCTTGTCTTCGACGTAGCTGTAGATCTCGGTATACGGCGGGATCGCCACATCGGCTTCGGCGAAGCTGATCTTCAGCACGATGAAGAACGGCAGCATGAAGAACAGGAACAGCCAGATGAACGGCACGCCGATCACCACGTGCCGCCCCCGCGGGGTGAGGCGCTGGAAGGCTCGCTTGAGCTTGCGCAGTTTCATGACCGCAGTACCACGCCGCTGTCGTCTTCCCACCACACGTACACTTCATCGCCCCAGGTCGGGCGGGTACCCTGGCGCTCGGCGTTGGCGACGAACGACTGCACAACCTTGCCGCTCGGCAACTCCACGTAGAACACCGAGTGGCCACCCAGGTAGGCGATGTCATGCACCTTGCCGCGCGACCAGTTGTGCTCGAAATCCGGCTGCTTGGTGGTTACCAGCAGCTTTTCCGGGCGCAGGGCGTAGGTGATGTGCTTGTCTTCCACCGAGGTGGTGATGCCATGGCCCACGTAGATCTTGCGCTCAAGCTCCGGGCTGGCAATGATCGCGTAGCCTTCGGCATCATCGACCACATCACCTTCGAAGAGGTTGACGTTACCGATGAACTCGCACACCAGGCGGCTGGTCGGCGTTTCGTAAATGTCCACGGGCGAGCCGATCTGGGCAATCCAGCCCAGGTGCATGATGGCAATGCGCTGGGCCATGGTCATGGCCTCTTCCTGGTCGTGGGTCACCATCACGCAGGTCACGCCCACCCGCTCGATGATCTCCACCAGTTCCAGCTGCATCTGCGAACGCAGTTTCTTGTCCAGCGCCCCCATCGGCTCGTCGAGCAGCAGCAGCTTGGGGCGCTTGGCCAGCGAGCGGGCCAGGGCCACACGCTGACGCTGGCCACCGGATAACTGGTGCGGCTTGCGCTTGGCGTACTGGGTCATGTGCACCAGCTTGAGCATCTCCTCCACGCGGGCATCGATCTCGGCCTTGGGCATCTTGTCCTGCTGCAGGCCAAAGGCGATGTTCTGCGCCACGGTCATGTGCGGGAACAGCGCATAAGACTGGAACATCATGTTGATCGGCCGCTCGTAGGGCGGCATGTCGGTGATGTCGACGCCATCGAGGAAGATTCGCCCTTCGGTCGGGCGCTCGAAGCCGGCCAGCATGCGCAGCAAGGTCGATTTGCCAGAACCGGAGCCACCCAGCAGGGCAAAGATCTCGCCTTTGCGGATTTCCAGCGACACATCGTCTACGGCGATGGTTTCGTCGAATTTTTTCGTGACCCGGTCGATCTTGACCAGCACCTGCTTGGGTTGCTGGCCACCCTCGAGGGCTTTCTTATAGGCACCGGAGGCAACTGCCATGAGTGAAACTCCCAACAAGATTTGTGTGCCCGCCCCTGCTTTGCGGCGGGCCTGGATTGTTACTTGCCCGACTTGACCTTGGTCCAGCTGCGGGTCATCAAACGTTGCACCTTGGGTGGCAACTCACTGTTGACGAACATCTTGTCCAGCACTTCCTGCGGTGGGTATACCGCGGCGTCAGTCCTCACGGCCTGGTCCATCAGGTCGCCAGCCTTGGGGTTCGGGTTGGCGTAACCGACGTAATCACTGACCTGGGCGATAACCTCAGGTTTCAGCAAATAGTTGATGAAGGCGTGGGCCTCTTTGACGTTCTTGGCATCCTTGGGGATCGCCAGCACGTCGAACCAGAGGTTGCCGCCTTCCTTGGGAATGGCATAGGCCAGGTTCACACCCTTCTTCGCTTCTTCAGCGCGGGCCTTGGCCTGGAACACATCTCCGGAGAAGCCTGCCGCGACGCAGATGTCGCCGTTGGCCAGGTCGGTGATGTACTTGGACGAGTGGAAGTAGGTCACGTACGGGCGCACGGCCAGCAGCTTCTGCTCCGCTTTTGCATAATCCTTGGGGTCGGTGCTGTTGGGGTTGAGCCCCATGTAGTTGAGTACCGCCGGCAGCATTTCGTCCGCCGAGTCGAGGAAGGCCACGCCGCACTTGGAGAGCTTCTTCATGTTCTCGGGTTCGAACAGCACGGCCCAGGAGTCGATGGTGTCCACGCCCAGCGCGGCCTTCACCTTGTCGACGTTGTAACCGATGCCGTTGGTGCCCCACAGGTAAGGCACGGCGTACTGGTTGCCCGGGTCGTTCTTTTCCAGGCGCTTCATCAACCCAGGGTCCAGGTTGGAATAATTGGGCAGCAGGTTCTTGTCGAGCTTCTGGAACGCGCCCGCCTTGATCTGCTTGCCGAGGAAATGGTTGGACGGCACCACCACGTCATAGCCGGTATTACCGGCCAGCAGCTTGCCTTCCAGGGTTTCGTTGGAATCGAACACGTCCTGCACGGGCTTGATGCCCGTTGCTTTCTCGAAGTCCGCGAGTGTGGTCGGGCCGATATAGTCGGACCAGTTGTAGAAGTGCACCGTAGGCGCCGCTTGGACGCTGCATGCCAGCGTCAGGCCCGCACCAGCCATCAAGGCCTTGCGGTATACAGAAATAGACAAGTGGGTGCTCCTCACAATCAGTGCCTGGGTCGCGACAATGCTGCCGCACACGCAAAACCGGCGCGCAACTTACCTTCGCAGCTTCGATGCCGCAATCAACAATTGCCTTTCACTGGCTCTGGGCCGGTAAAGCCCGGCCCAGAGGTGTCGCATAGGGCTTATTTGCCCGATTTGATCTTGGTCCAGCTGCGGGTGATTACACGCTGCACAGAAGCGTCAGGCGCAGCGATCGCGTACAGCTGCTTCTTCACTTCGGCAGGCGGGTAGATGCTCGGGTCACCGCTGATGTCTTTGTTCACGAGCGCAGTGGCAGCCTGGTTGCCGTTCGGGAAGCGCACGGCGTTGGTGATCTCGGCCATGATTTCCGGCTGCATCAGGAAGTCCATGAACTGATAGGCGGCGTCTTTATGCTCGGCATCTTTGGGGATGGCGACCATGTCATAGAAGGTACCGGCGCCTTCTTTCGGAATGACGTAGTCCACTTTCACCTTGTCGCCAGCTTCGTGGGCGCGGGCCTTGGACTGCTCCAGGTCACCCGAGTAACCGACCGCCACGCAGATGTTGCCGTTGGCCATGTCGCCGATGTACTTGGACGAGTGGAAGTAGGTGATCGAAGGACGAATCTTGAGGAACAGGTCCTCGGCGGCCTTCAGGTCTTCTTTTTTGGTGCTGTTGCTCGGCAGGCCCAGGTAGTGCAGCGCGGCCGGGATCATTTCGGTCGGTGCATCGAGGAAGCTCACACCGCAGCTTTTGAGCTTGGCGATGTTCTCAGGCTTGAACACCACGTCCCACGAGTCGATCTTGTCCACGCCCAGCGCGGCCTTGACCTTCTCCGGGTTGTAGCCGATGCCGATCGAGCCCCACATGTACGGGAAGGCGTGCTTGTTGTCCTTGTCGCTGGCATCGCCAACGGCTTTGAGCAGGTCCGGGTCGAGGTTCTTCCAGTTCGGCAGCTTGGAACGGTCCAGCTCCTCGTAAACACCCGCCTTGATCTGCTTGGCCAGGAAGTTGTTGGACGGCACCACGATGTCGTAGCCCGACTTGCCTGCCAGCAGCTTGGCTTCGAGGGTTTCGTTGCTGTCGAAGACGTCGTACTTGACCTTGATACCGGTCTGCTTCTCGAACTTGGCGATGGTGTCCGGCGCGATGTAGTCCGACCAGTTGTAGACGTTCAACACCTTGTCTTCAGCCTGAACAGCGGAGGCCATGGCACCCATAAGGGCGGCGGCCAGCAACGTCTTGCCCATTTTCTTCATGCGTAATGCTCCAGAATTTTTGTTTAGCCTTCCGTTCAGCAGCCAGGACCCACGGTGCAGAGCGCGCGGCGACTGAAACAGTCGCTAGTCTGGCAAGTTACAAGGCCCTGTATCAAGGAAAGCAGGGCGTTGTAACGACTTAATGTCACATCGCTAGCCTAGCAGGTGCTCAGTTGATCGCCTGGAGCGTCAGGTCCAGGCATTTGCGCGCCTTTTCCACCAGCTCGTCGATCTCCGCATGGCTGATCACCAGCGGCGGCGCGATGATCATGGTGTCACCCACCGCGCGCATGATCAGGCCATTTTCGAAGCAGAAGTTACGGCAGATCATGCCCACACCCTTGCCCTCGTAACGGCTGCGGGTGGCCTTGTCCTTGACCAGCTCGATCGCGCCGAGCATGCCAAGGCCACGGACTTCACCCACCAGCGGGTGGTCCTGCAGCTCACGCAAACGCTTTTGCAAATACGGTGCCGCTTCAGTGCGCGCCTTCTCGACAATTTTCTCGTCGCGCAGGATGCGCAGGTTTTCCAGGCCCACCGCGGCCGCGACCGGGTGACCCGAATAGGTGAAACCGTGGTTGAAGTCACCGCCTTCGCTGATGACCTTGGCCACTTTGTCACGCACGATCACACCGCCCATGGGGATGTAACCGGAGGTCAGGCCCTTGGCGATGGTCATAAGGTCGGGCTTGAGGTCGTAATAGTCAGAGCCGAACCATTCGCCGGTACGGCCGAAACCGCAGATGACTTCGTCGGCAACGAACAGGATGTCGTACTTGGCAAGAATCTCCTTCACCTTCGGCCAATAGGTTTCTGGCGGGATGATCACGCCGCCTGCGCCCTGGATAGGCTCGGCGATGAAGGCGGCGACGTTGTCTTCGCCCACTTCGAGGATTTTCTTCTCCAGCTGCTCGGCCGCCCAGACACCGAACGCATCCGGGGTCATGTCACCGCCTTCGCCGAACCAGTACGGCTGCGGGATGTGCACGATGCCCGGGATCGGCAGGCCGCCCTGCTCGTGCATGCCGCTCATGCCGCCCAGGCAAGCACCGGCGAAGGTGGAGCCGTGATAGCCGTTGATACGGCCGATGATGGTCTGCTTGTGCGGTTTGCCCTTCAGCGCCCAGTAGTGACGCACCATGCGCAGCACGGTGTCGTTGCCTTCTGAGCCGGAGCCGGTGAAGAACACATGGGTCATGCCTTCGGGCGCCACATCGGTGATCGCCTTGGCCAGTTCCAGCGCAGGCGGGTGAGCAGTCTGGAAGAACAGGTTGTAGTACGGCAGCTCGCGCATCTGCTTTTCTGCCGCCTGCACCAGCTCTTCACGGCCGTAACCAACCGCCACGCACCACAGGCCCGCCATGCCGTCGAGGATCTTGTGCCCCTCGCTGTCCCACAAATGCACGCCCTGGGCCTTGGTGATAATGCGCGGCCCCTTCTCCTTCAGCTGCTTGTAGTCACTGAAAGGTGCGAGATGGTGCTCCCCGCTCAGGGTTTGCCATTCACGGGTTTGCGGGTTGTTGACGCTCATGTGCTTCTCCGTTGTTCGACAGCCGCGCTCCAGCGGCCCCAGGGTTTATCAGACAGCGAACAGCAGGAACTCACGCTCCCAGGAACTGATGACGCGTTTGAAGTTCTCGTGCTCGGCGCGCTTGGTGGCGACGTAGCCGGTAATGAATTTCTTGCCCAGGTACTGCACCAACGCACGGCTGTTTTCCATGCGCTCCAGGGCATCTTCGATGGTCAGCGGCAGGCGCAGGTTGCGGCGTTCGTAGCCACGGCCCTGCACCGGCGCGCTGGCCTCGATGCCTTCGACCATGCCGATGTAGCCACACAGCAGGCTGGCGGCAATGGCCAGGTAAGGGTTGGCGTCAGCGCCCGGCAGGCGGTTCTCGACCCGGCGGCTTTGCGGGCCGGCATCCGGTACGCGCAGGCCGACGGTGCGGTTTTCTTCGCCCCACTCCACGTTCACCGGCGCCGACGTGTCGGGCAGGAAGCGGCGGAACGAGTTGACGTTGGGGGCGAACAGCGGCAGCGCCTCGGGGATGAACTTCTGCAAGCCACCGATGTGGTTGAGGAACAGCTCGCTCATGCTGCCGTCTTCATTGCTGAAGATGTTCTTGCCAGTGGCCAGGTCGACCACGCTCTGGTGCAGGTGCATGGCACTGCCCGGCTCGCCGGTCATGGGCTTGGCCATGAAGGTGGCGGCCACGTTGTGCTTGAGTGCAGCCTCGCGCATGGTGCGCTTGAACACCAGGATCTGGTCGGCCAGGTGCAGGGCGTTGCCGTGACGGAAGTTGATTTCCATCTGCGCCGTGCCGTCTTCGTGAATCAGCGTGTCCAGGTCCAGCTGCTGCAGTTCGCACCAGTCGTACACGTCTTCGAACAGCGGGTCGAATTCGTTGGCGGCTTCGATCGAGAACGACTGGCGGCCGGTTTCCGGGCGGCCCGAACGGCCTACCGGGGGCTGCAACGGGAAGTCCGGGTCTTCGCTGCGCTTGGTCAGGTAGAACTCCATCTCGGGCGCGACAATCGGCTGCCAGCCCTTGTCGGCGTAGAGCTTGAGGACTTTCTTCAACACGTTGCGCGGCGACAGTTCGACCGGGTTGCCCTTCTTGTCGTAGGTGTCGTGGATCACCTGCGCTGTCGGCTCGATGGCCCACGGCACCAGGAACACGGCGTTCTCGTCGGGGCGGCAGATCATGTCGATGTCGGCCGGGTCGAGCAGTTCGTAATAGATGTCGTCGTCGACGTAGTCGCCAGTCACGGTCTGCAGCAGCACGCTCTCGGGCAGGCGCATGCCTTTTTCAGCGATGAATTTGTTGGTGGGCGAAATCTTGCCGCGCGTGATGCCGGTCAGGTCACTGATCATGCATTCGACTTCGGTGATCTTGTGCTCTTTCAACCAATCGGTGAGCTGGTCGAGGTTGTTACTCATAAATACCTCAGGAGGTAAGGTGGGCCGCACGTTGATTCTGGATGGAGTAGATTGCTAAAGCAAAAACCCCCGCGCAGCGCCGCAGTGGATACACTGAAAACAAGTGTGTCCATAATGAGTTGGAAGGGCAGGAAGACGAAGTGAAAGGCGGCAAGCCGCTTCGAGGCCAGGACCGGAGACGCCAAACGTCAATTATTGCGGCCAGGGCGACCACGCCATTGACGAAGCTTGCAAAAACGACAGAGGTACCCGTTGGCACTGCGCAGGCAGTGCTTTCAGGTCGCGGCAAGCGGACCATGTGACCCTCGTATTATTGTGTTCTGGGTTGTGACCGAGCTTAGCCTTGTTCATTTTTTTACACAACACCCGCGTAAAAAATAAAAGACGGCACGCTTGAGATACCCCTTTGCAGGTGAAATAGCGGATAATGGCACGCCCCGATTTGCAGCAAATCTGCCGTAGATGTGCCATTTCAGGGCATCATGGGGTTGGCTTGACATCAGTATGGCTTTTCGATTGACTGGTCCTGCAAGCCCCCCTTGATTGATATTTTTAACAACAAAGGTGTTGCATCATGTCGGTACCCCCGCGTGCCGTTCAGCTTAACGAAGCGAACGCGTTCCTTAAGGAACATCCTGAGGTTCTCTACGTTGACCTTCTGATTGCAGATATGAATGGTGTGGTGCGCGGCAAGCGCATTGAGCGCACCAGCCTCCACAAGGTTTACGAGAAAGGCATCAACCTGCCGGCCTCCCTCTTCGCCCTGGACATCAACGGTTCCACCGTCGAAAGTACCGGGCTTGGCCTGGACATTGGCGATGCTGACCGCATCTGCTACCCGATCCCCGACACGCTCTGTAACGAGCCGTGGCAAAAGCGCCCCACTGCCCAACTGCTGATGACCATGCACGAGATCGAAGGCGAGCCGTTCTTCGCCGACCCTCGTGAAGTGCTGCGTCAGGTGGTGAGCAAGTTCGACGAGATGGGCCTCACCATTTGCGCTGCATTCGAACTGGAGTTCTACCTGATCGACCAGGAGAACGTGAACGGCCGCCCGCAGCCGCCGCGCTCGCCAATTTCGGGCAAACGCCCGCAGTCGACCCAGGTGTACCTGATCGACGACCTCGACGAATATGCCGACTGCCTGCAGGACATCCTCGAAGGCGCGAAAGAACAAGGCATCCCGGCCGACGCCATCGTCAAGGAAAGCGCCCCGGCGCAGTTCGAAGTCAACCTGCACCACGTCCCCGACCCGCTCAAGGCCTGTGACTACGCAGTACTGCTCAAGCGGTTGATCAAGAACATTGCGTACGACCATGAAATGGATACCACCTTCATGGCCAAGCCCTACCCGGGCCAGGCAGGCAACGGCCTGCATGTACACATTTCCGTGCTGGACAAAGATGGCCACAACATCTTCACCAGCGAGGATCCCGAGCAGAACGCCGCGCTACGTCACGCTGTCGGCGGTGTGCTCGAGACCCTGCCCGCGTCCATGGCGTTCCTTTGCCCGAACGTCAACTCGTACCGCCGCTTTGGCGCGCAGTTCTATGTTCCGAACGCGCCAAGCTGGGGCCTGGACAACCGCACCGTAGCGCTGCGGGTGCCAACAGGCTCGGCAGATGCCGTGCGCCTCGAGCACCGGGTCGCCGGCGCCGACGCCAACCCGTACCTGATGATGGCGGCCGTACTGGCAGGCGTGCACCACGGCCTGACCAACAAGATCGAGCCGGGCAAGCCAATCGAAGGCAACTCGTACGAGCAGCTGGAGCAGAGCCTGCCGAACAACCTGCGCGATGCCTTGCGCGAGCTGGACGACAGCGAGATCCTCAACAAGTACATCGATCCGAAGTACATCGACATCTTCGTCGCGTGCAAGGAAAGCGAGCTGGAGGAGTTCGAGCACTCGATCTCCGACCTCGAGTACAACTGGTACCTGCATACCGTGTAAACAAAAACGCCGCCCCTCAAGGGCGGCGTTCTTGTTTGAGACCGGTGTCGCCCGCTTCCGCAGGTAAGCCACAAGCTTCAGCACTGGAGATTACCCTGTGGGAGCGGGCTTGTCCCGCGAAGAGGCCGGTACAGGCTTAAAGCGGTTTCTCGAAAATCTTCGAATTGCGCTGGTAGTTGTACAGCGAAGCCCGCGCCGATGGCAGCCGCTCCACACCGCTGGGTGCAAAACCGCGCTCACGGAACCAGTGCGCCGTACGCGTCGTCAGCACGAACAGGGTATTCAACCCCATCTGCCGCGCCCGGCTCTCGATGCGCTCCAGCAATTCATCTCCGCGCCCGCCGTGGCGGTATTCCGGGTTCACCGCCAGGCATGCCAGCTCTCCTGCTTCGGATTCGGCAATCGGGTACAACGCCGCACAGGCGATGATCATGCCCTCGCGCTCGACCACGCTGAACTGCTCGATCTCCCGCTCCAGCACTTCACGCGAGCGGCGCACCAGAATGCCCTGCTCTTCCAGCGGGCTGATCAGTTCCAGCAAGCCGCCCACATCCTCGATGGTTGCCTCGCGCACCACTTCGAACTGCTCCTGCGACACGAGCGTACCGCCACCACCCCGGGTGAACAGTTCGGTCAGCAGTGCGCCGTCCTCGGCATAACTGACAATGTGGCTGCGCGCCACGCCGCCCTTGCAGGCCTCGGCGGCGGCGTCCAGCAGTTCGCTCTGGTAGTCGCTGCCCAGACGCTGCAGGTGCGGGGCAACCTGCTGCGGGCGCAGTTCCCGCACCAGCTTGCCGTCGGCGTCCAGCAGGCCCGGCTCGGCGCCGAACAGCAGCAACTTGTCGGCCCCCAGTTCGATGGCGGCACGGGTGGCCACATCTTCACAGGCCAGGTTGAAGATTTCGCCGGTGGGCGAGTAGCCCAGCGGCGACAACAGCACGATGGAGCGCTCGTCGAGCAGGCGGCTGATGCCCTTGCGGTCGACCCGGCGCACTTCACCGGTGTGGTGGTAGTCCACCCCTTCGAGCACGCCGATCGGCCGTGCGGTAACCAGGTTGCCAGACGCCACCCGCAGGCGCGAGCCTTGCATCGGCGACGCGGCGATGTCCATCGACAGGCGTGCCTCGATGGCCAGGCGCAGGGCGCCAACGGCATCGATCACGCAGTCCAGGGTGGCGGCATCGGTGATACGCAGGCCATGGTGGTAGTGCGGGGTCAGCCCGCGCTCGGCCAATCGGCTTTCGATCTGCGGGCGCGAGCCATGCACCAGCACCAGGCGCACGCCCAGGCTGTGCAGCAACACCAGGTCGTGGACGATGTTGCCGAAATTAGGGTGTTCCACCCCATCGCCGGGGAGCATGACCACGAAGGTGCAGTCGCGATGGGCATTGATGTACGGGGAGGCATGACGCAGCCAGTTGACGTAGTCGGGCATGACAGGGCCTGTGGATAAGTGGACGGAGAACGGCGATACAAGGGGCGTTCAAGATCATCGTCGGAACAGGCTTGCGGTCACGCGCGGTCTCCTCTAGGCAGGAACGAATCAACTCGATTGACGTTTAGTGCAGGCAATAGTGCCGGATCAGGTCACGCAATAGACGCACGGTAGGCTCGATTCGTGACATTTCAAGGTATTCGCCGGGCTGGTGGGCACAGGCGATGTCGCCAGGGCCCAGCACGATGGTCTGGCAGCCCAGCTGCTGAAGATAAGGCGCTTCGGTGCCAAACGCCACCGCTTCGGCGCGATGGCCCGTCAGGCGTTCCGCCACTTGCACCAGCTCGGCATCGGCAGCCTGCTCGAACGGCGGCACCTCCGGGAACAGCGGTGCATAGTCGATGCGCACATCATGGCGCTCGGCCACGGGCACCAGCTTTTCGCGTATGGCTGCGCGCAGTTGCTCCACATCCATGCCCGGCAGCGGCCGCAGGTCGAATTCGAGCGCACACTGGCCGCAGATGCGGTTGGGGTTGTCGCCGCCGTGGATGCAGCCGAAGTTCAGGGTCGGGGTCGGCACGGTGAACTGCGGGTTGCGGTAGGTTTGCTGCCATTGCTGGCGCAAGCCCATCAGCTCGGCCATCACCGCGTGCATGGCCTCCAGGGCGCTGCGGCCCAGGCTTGGGTCCGACGAATGGCCGCTGCGCCCGAGGATGTCGATGCGGTCCATGAGAATGCCCTTGTGCATGCGGATCGGCCGCAGCCCGGTAGGCTCGCCGATGACCGCAACACGGCCCAGGAGCTGGCCGGCCTCAGCCAGGGCGCGGGCACCGGACATGGAGCTTTCTTCGTCGCAGGTGGCGAGGATCAGCAGTGGCTGCTTGAAGTCGTGCTCCAACAGCGGGATGACGGCTTCGATGACCAAGGCGAAAAAGCCCTTCATGTCACAGCTGCCCAGGCCGACCCAGCGGCCATCGACCTCGGTGAGCTTCAGCGGGTCGCTGGCCCACAGTTGTTCGTCATAGGGGACGGTATCGCTGTGCCCGGCCAGCACCAGGCCACCCGGGCCGCTGCCGCGGCTGGCCAGCAGGTTGAACTTGCCCGCAGTGACCTGCTGGATGTCGCATTTGAACCCCAGGTCGCCCAGCCACCCCGCCAGCAGGTCGATCACGTGGCGGTTGGACTGGTCCAGCGCAGGTTGGGTGCAACTGACCGAAGGCGCGGCGATCAAGGCGGCAAACTGGTCTTTCAGCGTCGGCAACGGCATGCACATACTCCTCGGAAGCGTTGCCCATCATAGGACTATCCGCTGTCTGGAATAAACCGTTGGTGGCTGACTGCTGTAGACTCTCCGCCAACCACGCCCCTCTTTCGAGTCTGTGATGCACAAAGAAACCGAACTGAAGCTCCGCGCCAGCCGCGAGACCCTTGCCGCCCTGCGCGAGCACCCTCTGCTGAAAAAGCGCAACAAGTCCGGCTGGCAGACCCGTGAACTGCTCAACCAGTACTTCGACACCCCCGAGCGTGAGCTGTCCGCCGCCCGTGTCGCCCTGCGCCTGCGCCGCGATGGCGATGCCGTCATCCAGACTCTCAAATGCCGCGGCACCAGCGTGGCCGGCCTGTCCGAGCGCAACGAGTACGAATGGAACCTGGACAAGGTCAAGCTCGACCTGAAGAAGCTGGACGCCACCTGCTGGCCCGAGCAACTGGCAGACCTGGACAAGAAAACCATCAAGCCGCTGTTCACTACCGACTTCAGCCGTGAATACGCCGAAATCGCCTGGGGCCGTGGCAAGAGCAAAGTGGTGATCGAAGCCGCGCTGGACCAGGGCTTCGTGATCGCCGGCAAGCGCAAGGAAGAGATCTGCGAGCTGGAGCTGGAACTGCGCGAAGGTGACCCGCAAGCACTGCTGGAGCTGGCCGCCGAGCTGGCCGCCAGCCTGCCGCTGATGCCCTGCGACATCAGCAAGGCCGAGCGTGGCTACCGCCTGCTGGAGCCGGACAGCTACGAGTTGGGCCTGCCGCACAGCGAGCTGGACGCCGAGATGGCCCTAGACGACGCTTACGCCGCATTGGCCTGGCAACTGCTGGGCAGCAGCCAGCGCCTGGCCGAGCAGTACCGCCACAACGGCCACTGGCGCCTGCTGCAGGACTGGGTCGAGTGCCTGAGCGAGCTGCGCGCCCTCACCGCCAGCCTTGGCCAGGCCGCGCCACGCGCGAGCACCCGTGACCTGCGCAGCAGCCTCGACGCCCTGCTGGAAGACTGGCGCCCGCTGGTGCAGGCCGGCAACGATGACGAAGACATCCGCCGCGCTGCCCCCGAGCAGTTCGCCGAAGAACTGGAAGACGTGCGCTGGGGCCAGTTCTCGCTGGAAACCTCGCGCTGGCTGCTGGCCCGTTCCTGGACCGTGGAGCGCAAAGGCCGTGGCGAACGCCAGGGCAAGGCGCAGCTGGCCAGCTGGCTGGCACACCTGCTGGGCGAAGAAGGCCGCGCGTTGAAGCTGCCGCTGTACACCCAGCGCCCAGAAGACCTGGCCGAGCAGCTGCCACGTATCGAGCAACTGCTGGCCTGGCTACACCATGCTCGCCAGGTGCTGGAAGCGCCGCAGATGGACCGCCTGTATGGCGACCTGAAGAAGCTGCACGAGCTGGCCGAACTGCCAATCAGTGATGAAGTGCTGGACGCACGTATCGAACAGGCTCGGGCAGTGGATCAGAGTCGCGGCTGGAAGCACCTGATCAAGGCTTGATACCGCGTCGCCATTTCGCGGCGGTTCGGCGCCGCGAATGGCCTCACCGCGACAGCGGCAGGCTGGTGGTGGACTTGATCTCGGACAGCGCCACAATAGAGTTCACTTCCTGGATACCCGGCACGTTCGACAGTTTTTCGAAGAAGAACCGTTCGTAGGCCTCGATATCCGACGTGACGATGCGCAGTAGAAAGTCCACTGCCCCCATCAGCACATAACACTCCAGCACCTCCGGAAACCCGCGGATCGCCTCGGTAAACTCGGTGAAGTTGGAGCGCCCGTGAGCATTGAGCTTCACCTCGGCGAAAATTTGCGTGTTCAGGCCGACTTTCTTGCGGTCCAGCAAGGTCACCTGCCCGCGAATCACCCCCTCTTCCTTCAAGCGCTGTATGCGCCGCCAGCACGGCGATTGCGACAGCCCCACGCGCTCGGCGATCTGCGCGCTGGACAGCGAAGCGTCCTCTTGCAGCAGTTCGAGAATGCGGCGGTCGTAGGCGTCCAGCTCACTATGCATTGTTCAATCTCCTGATTGGCATTATCTGAATTGATCAATTCATCAAATAGGCAAAATGATCAAATGATAGCGAAAAAATGCCGCGCCTGACGTGCAAGAATTTCTCCCACATTCGCGGAGACCAGCATGAACGCACAGCCCCGTACCGACGCCTGGGCCGCCAGCAACGCCCACAGCACCGTGCACTACCGCCTGCAAGCAGATGCCGAGCCCGACAGCCTATGCCGCGTGCTCAACCTGTTTGCCCTGCAGTTCCTGACCCCGCACAGCGTGCACGTCAGCCAGCAGGATGACTGGCTGGACATCGAAGTCGGCATTGGCGGCCTGAGCTGGCACCGGGCCGAGGTGATTGCGCAAAAACTGCGTAACCTGGTGTGTGTGGGTGAAGTGAGCCTGACCAACATGCACCGGGTGGAGCTGGCGGTTGTATGAATATTTGCGGCGCTATCGCCGGCACAGAAATAGCAAATTCCTGAAACCCTTCACCTCCGATGCTCTTCCGCCGCCCGGCTAGCCTTGATCAGCACTTCCCCATCAGGCACGGACGCCAACCATGCACACCCCCGACAACCTGGAACTCGATCTGAAGCGCGTGCTTCAGGCCCTGCTCACCGATCAGTACCTACACGCCAACGACACCCTGCAAGTACTCGAACACGCCGCCGCACAGCCCGCCGGCCACCCGCTGGAACACATCGCCGCCTGCTGCCTGGAAGACCGCCGGCAACCAGGCCGGCTGCTGGACGTGGACTACCTCTGCCAATGGCTGGCCGGCAAGGTCGGTCAGCCCTACCTGCGTATCGACCCCATGCAACTCGACCTGCCGCAAGTCGCCGGCCTGGTATCCCCTGCTTTTGCCCAGCGCCACGGCATCCTCATCGTCGCCGACGACCCCTCCGGCATCACCGTCGCCAGCGCCCAGCCCTACCAGAACGACTGGCAGGCAGACCTGGCCCGCAGCCTGGGTCGGCCGATCCGCCGCGTGCTGGCCAGCCCCACACAAATCCGCCAGTCAGGGCAGTCGTTTCACCACTTGGCCCAGTCGGTAAAGGGCGCGCAGCACCAGCAATCGTCCAGCTTGGGCGACCTCGAACAGTGGCTGGAACTGGGCATGCGCCAGACCGAAGCCAGCGCAGACGACGCACACATCGTGCATATCGTCGACTGGCTGCTGCAATACGCCATTGAGCAGCGCGCCAGCGATATCCACCTGGAGCCACGACGCGACCAGGGCCAGTTGCGCTACCGCATCGATGGCCTGCTGCACACCGTGTATGCCTTCCCCGCCGGGGTCACCCTGGCGCTGGTCAGCCGCCTGAAACACCTTGGCCGCATGGACGTAGCAGAAAAGCGTCGGCCCCAGGACGGCCGCCTGCAAAGCCGGCTACCGGGTGGTGGTGAAGTGGAACTACGGCTGTCGACGCTGCCGACCCCGTTCGGCGAAAAGCTGGTACTGCGCGTGTTCGACCCACACCAACTGCACGAGGGCTTCGACCACCTCGGCCTGGAGGGGCCGCAGCTGGCTCAGTGGCAAAGCCTGCTGCGCCAGCGCCAGGGCATCATCCTGGTCACCGGCCCCACCGGTTCCGGCAAGACCAGCACGTTGTACACCAGCCTCACACTGCTGGCCACGCCGCAGGTAAACGTGTGCACCATCGAAGACCCGATCGAACGCCTGGAACCGGCCTTCAACCAGCTACAGGTGCAGCCCGCGCTGGACCTGGGTTTTGCCAGCGCCGTGCGGGCCATGCTGCGCCAGGACCCGGACATCATCATGATCGGCGAAATCCGCGACCGCGAAACGGCCCTGGTGGCGGTACAGGCGGCCCTGACCGGGCACCTGGTCCTGTCGACCCTGCATACCAACGATGCCTGCGCGGCAATCACGCGCCTGCAAGAGCTGGGTGTGGCCGACTACCTGATCAAGGCCACACTGGTCGGGGTCATGGCCCAGCGCCTGGTGCGTACGTTGTGCCCGGACTGTGGAGCGAATCCTTCAGACACCTGCCGGACCTGCCGAGGCACCGGTTTTCATGGGCGCACGGGGTTGTTCGAACTGCTGCAGCCCAGTGAGAGCCTGCGTGCTTTGATTGGCCCGAACACCGATCTGGCCCATTTACGGCGTCAGGCGCTGGCCGATGGCCTGGTTGACCTGCGCCGTTGCGGCGAGGCCAAAGTGGCTAGCGGGCAGACCCGTACCGAGGAAGTACTGCGTGTCTGCAACTGACGAAAAGTCCTTCGTATTCAAGGAACTTGCCCTGGCAGAAAAGATCCAATCGCGCATCTTTAACCCTCACCCTTCGAGGTGTTTCAACATGCGTCTCAAAACCGCCATCGCTGCCGCTGCCTTGCTTTCGCTGCCCATTGGCTCGGCCATGGCCGATACCTTCTGGCGTAACGTGATGACTTCCGGTGCAACCACTGGATCGAGCTACCTGACCTCGCGGGATCACAAACTGGTAGTAGCCGCGCAGGATGACGCCAGCAGCTTCGTCGCCAGCGAAGGCGCAATCCGCGGGCCGTTCCTGGAAGCGGCCATGCGCCAGGCACGGGCAGAGCACCCAGGGATGCAAGCTTCCGACATGGAACTGGCCAATGCCATCCTGGCCAAGAATGCAGTAGCCGAGTAACCGCGTCGCCTGCTTCGCGGGCCTGCCCGCTCCCACAGGGACCGCACAAGGCTGAACCTGGTGCAATTCCTGTGGGAGCGGGCAAGCCCGCGAAAAACCCAGCACTAATCTCAGCGGTAAGCCTCCACCGGCACACACGCGCAGAACAGGTTTCTGTCCCCATACACGTTGTCCACCCGGTTCACCGCCGGCCAGTACTTGTGCTGGCGCACGTGCGCACTGGGTGCCACCGCCTGCTCCAGGCTATACGGCCTGTCCCACACCCCCAGTACATCAGCCAGGGTATGCGGCGCATGCTTGAGGGGGTTGTTCTCCGCCGGCCAGTTGCCTTTCTGCACCTCGCCAATCTCTGCACGAATCGCCAGCATCGCCTCGACAAACCGGTCCAGCTCGGCTTTGGACTCACTTTCGGTCGGCTCCACCATCAGCGTGCCCGGCACCGGGAATGACATGGTCGGGGCGTGGAAACCATAGTCCATCAAACGCTTGGCCACGTCCTCCTCGCTGATGCCCGTCTGTGCTTTCAACGGCCGCAAGTCGAAGATGCACTCATGCGCCACCCGCTGGTTGCGCCCGCGGTAGAGCACCGGGAAGGCGCCGCCCAACTGGCTGGCCAGGTAGTTGGCCGACAGGATTGCCACCTCGCTGGCATCGGCCAGCTGCGGCCCCATCATGGCAATGTACATCCAGCTGATCGGCAGGATGCTCGCGCTGCCCCAGGGTGCGGCGCTGACCGCGCTGTTGTTCGGGTCCAGGCCGGGCACAGGTACCACCGGGTGGCTGGCAACGAACGGCGTGAGGTGCGCGCGGATACCAATCGGCCCCATGCCCGGGCCACCACCGCCGTGAGGGATGCAGAAAGTCTTGTGCAGGTTCATGTGCGAAACATCGGCCCCCATGTCGGCCGGCCGCGCCAGGCCCACTTGGGCATTGAGGTTGGCGCCATCCATGTACACCTGGCCGCCGTGCTGATGGACCACTTCGCAGATTTCGCGGATGCCCTCTTCGTACACACCGTGGGTGGACGGATAGGTGACCATCAGGCACGACAAGCGCTCCCCGGCCGCGTGGGCTTTGGCCTTGAGATCGTTCAAGTCGACGTTGCCGTGGTCGTCGCAATCCACGATCACCACCTCCATGACCGCCATTTGCGCCGACGCCGGGTTGGTGCCGTGGGCTGACGAGGGAATCAGGCACAGCGTGCGCTGGGGCTGGTGGCGGCTGCGATGGTAGCGGGTGATGGCCATCAGGCCTGCGTACTCGCCCTGGGCACCGGAGTTGGGCTGCATGCAGATGGCGTCGAAGCCGGTGATTGCGCACAGCCAGCTTTCCAGTTCGTCGATCATCGCCTTGTAACCCGTGGCCTGGGCCGCCGGCGCAAAGGGGTGCATCTGGGCAAAGCCGGGCCAGGTGATGGGGATCATTTCACTGGTGGCGTTGAGTTTCATGGTGCACGAGCCCAGCGGGATCATCGACTGGTTCAGGGCCAGGTCCTTGTTCTCCAGCTGCTTGAGGTAGCGCAGCATCTCGGTTTCGCTGTGGTGCAGGTTGAACACCGGGTGAGCGAGAAACGGCGTGCGCCGCACCAGCCCGGCCGGGATGCCTTGGGGCAGGGCCAGCTGATCGAGGGCAGCGATCTCCAGCCCGTGGTCCACACCCAGGAAGATATCGAACAGGCGCAGCACCGTGTGCTCGTCACAGGTTTCGTCCAGGCTCACGCCCAGGTGCCCGCGCCCAAGAATGCGCACGTTGATGTGCGCGGCTTCGGCGCTTTCGATGATGGCCGCCTGGGTGCCGCCGACATCCAGGGTAAGGGTGTCGAAGAAATGCCGGTTGAGCCGCTGGATGCCTTTGGCTTCAAGGCCAGCAGCCAGGATGACGGTCAGCCGGTGCACACGCTGGGCGATGCGCTGCAGGCCTTCAGGGCCGTGATACACCGCGTAGAAGCCGGCAATGTTGGCCAATAGCACCTGGGCCGTGCAGATGTTGGAGTTGGCCTTCTCGCGGCGGATATGCTGCTCGCGGGTTTGCAGGGCCATGCGCAGCGCAGTGTTGCCACGGGCATCGCGCGACACGCCAATGATGCGCCCCGGCATGGCACGCTTGTAGTCGTCGCGGCAGGCGAAATAGGCCGCGTGGGGGCCGCCGTAGCCCATCGGCACACCAAAGCGCTGGGTCGAACCCAGTACCACATCGGCCCCCAGCTCGCCGGGGGGCGTCAGCACCACCAGGCTGAGCAGGTCGGCAGCCACGCAGGCCAGTGCCTGCTGGCTGTGCAACTGGTCGATCAGCGGGCGCAGGTCACGCACCTCGCCGTGGGTGTCGGGATACTGCAGCAAAGCGCCAAATACCGCGTGATTGCCAAGGTTATCCACAGCGTCGACGATCAATTCGAAGCCAAAGCCCTCGGCGCGGGTCTTGAGTACCGACAGCGTCTGCGGGTGGCAGTGCTCGTCAGCAAAGAAGGCATTGCTCTTGTTGCGCGCCATCCGCTTGGCCAGGGCCATGGCCTCGGCGGCGGCGGTGGCTTCATCGAGCAGCGAGGCATTGGCCAGCGCCAGCCCGGTGAGGTCGATGACCATTTGCTGGAAGTTCAGCAGCGCCTCCAGGCGGCCTTGGGCGATTTCGGGTTGATACGGCGTATAGGCGGTGTACCAGCCGGGGTTTTCCAGCACATTGCGCAGGATGACCGTGGGGGTGATGGTGCCGTGGTAGCCCATGCCGATCAGGCTGGTCCAGACCTGGTTCTGTGCGGCGTAGCCGGCGAGTTTGGCCAGCGCGGCCTGCTCATCCAGCGCCGCTGGCAGGTCAAGTGGGCGATTGAGGCGGATGCCTGGCGGTACGGTCTGCTCGATCAGCTCGCTGCGGCTGGCGACACCCAGCACGTTGAGCATGGCCTGCTGTTCTGCGCCATCGGGGCCCAGGTGGCGATGCAGGAAAGGGTTGAGCTCTTGCAGTTGATGCAGGGATGGCGACTGGGACATGACGACGCTCTCTTCCTAGACCAGGTCTCATGGAGACTTACAAGTCTAGGAAGGGATTGCCGATTCTGCGGGGAAACTTGCTTTGGCCTGGCGAAAGCCGGGGGCGCGTTGCGCCCCAAGATCTATCAGTTACTCGCCGATGGCAGCTGCATAGCCGGCAGCATCCAGCAGCTTTTCCAGCTCGGCCGGGTTGCTTGGCTTCAGCTTGAAGATCCACGCTGTGTAGGGTTCTTCGTTGAGCTGCTCCGGGCTATCGGCCAGTTCTTCGTTGACTGCGATCACTTCGCCGCCGATCGGGGCGTAAATGTCCGAAGCGGCCTTGACCGACTCGACCACACCGGCAGCGTCGCCAGCGGCGAATACCTTGCCGACTTCGGCCAGCTCGACGAATACCACGTCACCCAGGGCTTGCTGGGCGTGGTCACTGATACCCACGGTCACGCTGCCGTCGGCTTCCAGGCGCGCCCACTCGTGGCTTTCGGCAAAACGCAGGTCGGCGGGGATATTGCTCATGTCTTGAATTCCTCGATTGGCTCAGCGGTACGCCCGCCGGTTGATAAATGTTCAGATCAGGATCTTGCCGTGGCGCACGAAGGTCGGTTTGACCACTCGCACCGGGTACCATTTGCCGCGGATTTCCACCTCGGCGCGGTCACCGGTGGCCATGGGTACGCGCGCAAGGGCAATGGACTTGCTCAGCGTAGGAGAGAAACTACCACTGGTGATCTCCCCTTCGCCAATCCCGGCCACACGCACCACCTGGTGGGCACGCAGCACGCCGCGCTCTTCCAGCACCAGGCCGACCAGCTTTTCCTGCACACCCTGTTCGATTTCCGTCAGCAGGCCGGCGCGGCCGATGAAGTCACGCTCGGCTGGCTCCCAGGCGATGCTCCAGCCCAGGTTGGAGGTCAGCGGGGTATGGGCTTCGTCGATGTCCTGGCCGTACAGGTTCATGCCGGCTTCCAGGCGCAGAGTATCGCGGGCACCCAGGCCACTGGGGGCGATGCCGGCGCCGACTAAATCATTGAAGAATGCCACCGCCTGATCGCCCGGGAAGATGATCTCCAGGCCGTCCTCACCGGTATACCCGGTGCGGGCAATGAACCAGTCACCGTCGGCGACACCTTCGAACGGTCGCAGATCGCGAATCAGCGCCGCACGCGCCTGGCTGAGCAGTGCTGCGACCTTTTCGCGGGCACGTGGGCCCTGGATGGCGAGAATGGCCAGGTCGGGGCGGACCTGGAATTTCACGGTAAAACCGGCCTGCTGGCGTTCTAGCCAATCGAGCACTCTCGCCCGGGTAGCGGCATTGGTGACCAGGCGGTAGCCGGTTTCCGTGCGGTAGACGATCAAGTCGTCAATCACCCCGCCCTGCTCCTGGAGCAGCGGGCTGTACAGCGCCTTGCCGGTAGCCTTGAGGCGGGCCACGTCGTTGGCGAGCAAACGTTGCAGCCAGGCAGTTGCGTCGCTGCCATCGACATCGATCACGGTCATGTGGGAAACATCGAAAACCCCGCAATCGCTGCGCACCTGGTGGTGCTCCTCGACCTGCGAGCCATAGTGCAGGGGCATGTCCCAGCCACCGAAATCGACCGTTTTGGCGCCAAGCGCCAGGTGCAGGTCATACAAAAGCGTGCGCTGTCCCATGGGTTTCTCCTTCCGGGCGTGGCGAAGCGGCGGCGGTCGATGACGTTTGATCGTCAGCTCTTCTTGTAGGACCCACCGCGCGAATGCCGCGCATTGTAGCCGCAAGGACGCAGGCTGACACCCTCAGTGACTGTGACCGGGCCGATGTGCCGAACGGCGGATCAGGCCGATGACCGGCAGCAGGCCCACCAGTACCAGCGTCAATGCGGGCAGCGAGGCACGCGCCCATTCGCCCTCGCTGGTCATCTCGAACACCCGTACCGCCAAGGTGTCCCAGCCGAACGGTCGCATCAGCAAGGTGGCCGGCATCTCCTTGAGCACATCGACGAACACCAGCAGGGCGGCGCTGAGGGCACCGGGCACCAGCAGCGGCAGATACACCTTGAAAAACAATCTGGGCCCACCCACGCCCAGGCTACGGGAGGCCTCGGGCAGTGACGGGCGGATACGCTCCAGGCTGCTTTCCAGCGGCCCGTAGGCCACGGCGATGAAACGCACCAGGTAGGCCAGCAGCAGGGCGGCCAGGCTGCCCAGCAACAGCGGCTTGCCTGCCCCGCCCAGCCAGCTGGACAGCGGAATCACCAAGTGGTTGTCGAGGTAACTGAACGCCAGCATGATCGACACTGCCAGCACCGAGCCGGGCAAGGCATAGCCCAGATTGGCCAGGCCGACCCCGGCGCGGATAGCCCCCGTCGGCGCCTGCCGCCGGGCAAAGGCCAGCACCAGCGCCACGCTCACCGTGACCAGTGCCGCCATGCTGCC
Organism: Pseudomonas sp. NMI542_15; assembly: GCF_021283425.1. Taxonomy (NCBI): domain Bacteria; kingdom Pseudomonadati; phylum Pseudomonadota; class Gammaproteobacteria; order Pseudomonadales; family Pseudomonadaceae; genus Pseudomonas; species Pseudomonas sp. NMI542_15. Next base: position 297,612 of record NZ_JAJSRO010000003.1, read on the forward strand.
CAGGTACAGGGTGTGCAACACCAGGCCGACATAGCGCTCGTCCAGGTCATGCCGGCCGCGTTGCCAGAACCACGCCAGCAGCTGCAGCAGCGGGATGACGAAGGCGCAGGCAAACACCAGCAGGCACCAGCCACTGGCCAGCAGCGCCTTGACCCCGCGCAGGTGGTACAGCGCCTGCGCCCGCGGCCGCTCGTTGCCGCTGCGGCTGGCCCCACGGGCACGGCGCTCGCCGTACAGCACCAGCATCACTGCCAGCAACAACAGGCTGGCCAGCTGGGCGGCGCTGGACAGGCTGAAGAAGCCGTACCAGGTCTTGTAGATGGCGGTAGTGAAGGTGTCGAAATTGAACACGGCCACCGCGCCGAAGTCGGCCAGGGTTTCCATCAAGGCCAGGGCAATGCCGGCACCGATGGCCGGCCGTGCCATCGGCAAGGCCACACGCCAGAAAGCCTGCAGGGGCGATAGCCCGAGTACGCGCGCCGCTTCCATCAGGCCTTTGCCCTGGGCCAGGAAGGCCGTGCGCGCCAGCAGATAGACATAGGGGTAGAACACCAGCACCAGCACGATGATCACCCCGCCGGTGGAGCGCACCCGCGGCAGGCGCATCGGCCCGAACACCTCACGCAGGGCGCTTTGCACCGGGCCGGCGAAGTCCAGCAGGCCGACGAAGACGAACGCCAGCACATAGGCCGGGATGGCGAACGGCAGCATCAGCGCCCAGTCCAGCCAGCGCCGGCCGGGGAACTCGCAGAGGCTGGTGAGCCAGGCGAGGCTGACGCCCAGTACAGTGACGCCGATACCCACGCCCACCACCAGCGTCAGGGTATTGCCCAACAGGCGGTTCATCTGGGTGTCGAGCAGGTGCGACCAGATCTGCATATCGATCGACTGCCAGGACAACAGCAGGACGCTCAAGGGCAGCAGCACGAGGGCGGCGATCAGGGAGACCGGGAGGTACCAGCGGCGTTGGGGGGTGTGGGGCAAGGCTTGATTCTCGGTTGCGATGGCGACCGCTGCGCGGTCGTTCGCGGGACAAGCCCGCTCCCACAGGGACTGCACAAGGCATCGGTCCTGTGAAGGTACTGTGGGAGCGGGCTTGTCCCGCGAAGGGGCCTCTGAAGGCCCCGGAAGGATACGGCCTGGCGCTTAGTTGTAGCCAGCGCGATCCATCAAACGAATGGCTTCGGCCTGACGCTTGCCGGCAATTTCCACCGGAATGCTGTCAGCCTTGAAGCTGCCCCATGCCGCCACTTCCTCGGAAGGCTTGACCTTCGGGTTGGCCGGGAACTCCTGGTTGATGTCGGCGAACAGCTTTTGCGCGTCTTCACCTGTCATCCACTCCACCAGCTTTTTCGCCGCTTCCGGGTGTGGCGCATGCTTGGTCAGGCCAATACCCGACAGGTTGACGTGCACGCCACGGTCACCCTGGTTGGGCCAGAAGATCTTCACCGGCAGGTTCGGGTTTTGCTTGTGCAGGCGGCCGTAGTAATAGGTGTTGACCACGCCCACGTCACACTGGCCGGCCTCGATGGCCTGGATTACCGCGTTGTCGTCGGAGAACACGTCGGTGGACAGGTTGTTGACCCAGCCTTTGACGATTTGCTCCGTTTTCGCCTCGCCATGTGTCTCGATCAGGGTGGCGGTGAGCGACTGGTTGTACACCTTCTTTGCCGTGCGCAGGCACAGGCGGCCTTCCCACTGTTTGTCGGCCAAGGCTTCGTAGGTGCTCAACTCCTCGGGCTTGACCCGCTCGGTGGAGTAGATGATGGTGCGGGCGCGCAGGCTCAGGCCCGTCCAGTCATGGGACGAGGCGCGGTACTGCCGCGGAATGTTCTGGTCGATGATGTCGGACTTGATCGGCTGCAGGATGCCCATCTGCTCGGCTTGCCACAGGTTGCCGGCATCGACGGTCAACAGCAGGTCGGCCACGCCGTTGTCGCCCTCGGCCTTGATGCGCTGCATCAGCGGGGCTTCCTTGTCGGTGATGAACTTGATCTTGACCCCGGTCTTGGCGGTGTAGGCATCGAACACCGGCTTGATCAGCTCGTCGATGCGCGAGGAGTACACCACCACTTCATCCGCCGCTTGGGCAGTGCCGCCGAACAGGGTCAGGGCCAGGGCGGCCAGTAGGGGCTTGCGTGGCAACATGGGAAGCACTCCTCGGATCGTTTGAGAGGTGCGAATGGTAGTGAATCCCATTTTCTGGCTCATCTACCTAGCAGTTACCGGATGTTGCAGAGCTTGCACCGCCCATTGCAGGAGCAACCCTCAGGCTTTGGCCAGATCCGGCAGATCACCACTCAAACCCAGCGCCTGGCGTACAAACAGCGCCTTGGCCTCCGGCATCTGCTCCACCAGTTTCAACCCGCTGTTACGCAACCAGCGCAACGGCAGCGGGTTGGCCTGGAACAAGCGCTCGAAGCCCTCCATTGCTGCCATCAGCGCCAGGTTGTGCGGCATGCGCCGCCGCTCGTAACGGCTCAATACCTTCACATCCGCCAGCCGCTCACCGCGCTCGCAAGCGTTGACCAGCACTTCGGCCAGTACTGCGGCATCGAGGAAGCCCAGGTTTACACCCTGCCCCGCCAGCGGGTGGATGGTGTGCGCAGCATCGCCGATCAAGGCCAGGCCTTCATCCACATAGCGCTTGGCGTGGCGCTGGCGCAGCGGCACGCATACCCGCGGGTCGGCCTGCAGCACCTCCCCCAGGCGCCCCTCGAAGGCCCGCTCCAGGGCCTGCAGGAAGGCAGCTTCATCCAGTGCCATCAGCTGCTCGGCATGCTCCGGGGTGGTCGACCATACAATCGAGCACCAGTCCTGCTGGCCATCACGGGTCAACGGCAGGAAAGCCAACGGCCCCTCATCGGTGAAACGCTGCCAGGCCGTGCCCTGGTGCCCGGCACTGCAGCGCACACTGGTGACGATGGCATGGTGAAGGTAATCCCATTCGCGGGTTTCGCAGCCCGCCAGGCGCCGCACCGCTGATTGGGCACCGTCGGCGGCAACCACCAGCGGTGCACGCAGCTGCCGGCCATCGGCCAGGGTCAGCAACCACTCGTCTCCCGAGCGACGCAACTGCTCCATCCGCGCGTTGGGCAGCAGGCCGATGTCGCTGTCGTGCAGGCGCTCCAGCAGGCCATCCTGCACCACCCGGTTCTCGACGATATGGCCAAGCACGTGGGCGTGCACGCTGGCGGCCGAGAAATGAATCTGCCCAGTGCCGCTGCCGTCCCACACATGCATGTCCGAATACGGCGTGGCACGCCGCTGGGCAATGCCGTCCCACGCGCCAAGGCGCTCGAGGATGCGCTGGCTGGCCGCCGACAGCGCGCTGACACGTGGCTCGAAGGGTGCCTGGGCGTCGAAGGGCTTGACCGTCAGCGGGCCGCCATCGAGCAAGAGGATTTGCAAGCCACTGTGGCGCAACGCCAGGGCCAGTGCGCTGCCGACCATACCGGCACCGACAATCAACAGATCTGCGCGCGTTTCCATGCCTTACGCCAGCCTCGCTTGCGGCTTGAGCCGCACGTATAGGGTTTTATCGACCCGCGCCACCAGTTCGCCGGCACCATCGCGGATATCGACCTGCAATCGCGGCAGGCACTTCTTGCCGGTGGCGGTCTGCTGGCGAATGTCGTCCAGCAGCGCGTCATCAACGTGAAATTCGGCATACACCGGGCCTTTGCCCGGCGAGATGAAATCGATGCTGGCGGCCTTGTCCCAGACGATGTAGTCGCGGCCCAGTTGCTCGATCAGCAGCAACATGTAGAAAGGGTCGACCATCGAATACAGGCTGCCACCGAACTGGGTACCGACATAGTTGCGGTTCCAGCGGGTCAGCTTCATCGCCACTTTGACGCTGCGCAGGTCCGGGCTGATGGACTGCACGCGGATACCAGCACCCAGGTACGGCGGGTAGAGGTTCAGCATCCAGCGCAACATGCGTGCACGACGTGCCAGTTTACGCGGGTTGCTCATGCCTGCCCTCGCGGATCGGGGCGGGTGCCAAGGCCCATGGCCTGGCGGGCGAACCAGCTTTTGGCCGGCGGCAACAGGTCGAGCCCCAGCAGGCCGAGGTTACGACCGGCGGCCAGCAACGGCTGATTGCTGCCAAACAGGCGGGTGACCTGGTCGGAAAAGCCAATGGTCATGGCCTGGTCCAGACGCTGGCGCTGGGCATAAGCCTGCAGCGTGGCCAGGTCGCCAGGCTGCTGCGGGCCGGCCAGCAACGCGTCGGCCAGCGACTGCACATCGCGCAGCGACAGGTTGAAGCCCTGGCCAGCGATGGGGTGCAGGCTGTGCGCGGCATTGCCCAGTACCACCAGGTGCGGCCGCACCTGTTCCTGGGCCTCGATCAGTGACAGGGGGTAAAGGTGCCGTGCGCCGACCTGGCGCAGCGTGCCCAGACGATAGCCAAACACGCCTTGCAGCTCGCGCAGGAAGCTGCGCTCGTCGATGTCGGCCAGGCGCCGCGCATCCATGCCCTGGCGTGTCCACACCAGTGCACAGCGGTTTTCCGGCAGCGGCAGCAGGGCCATGGGGCCTTCTTCGGTGAAGCGCTCGAACGCCTGGCCGCCGTGGGCCTCACCCGGGGTGATGTTGGCGATCAATGCGCTCTGCTGGTACGGCGTATGACGCACGTGAATACCCAACTGCTCGCGCAGCCCGGAACGGCCGCCGTCAGCCAGTACCGCCAGGTCGCATTCCAGCTGGGTGTCGTCATTCAACCCCAGGCGGTAACCGCCTTCGATCGCCTGCATCGAGGTCACTTCTGCCGGGCAGCGCCAACTCACCACGTCGCTGTCCAGCCCTTGCCACAGGCATTGGCCAAGCCAGGCGTTTTCCACCACGTAGCCCAGTGCCGGCACACCCTCTTCCTGGGCATCCAGGCGGGTGGCGCCGAAGCGGCCACGGTCAGACACGTGAATTTGCCGGATGGGCTCGGCACGCCGGCCAATGGCCTGCCAAAGGCCCTGCTGCTGGTAGATCTGCTGAGTACCGAACGACAACGCCGAAGAGCGCGCATCGTAGCTGGGCTGGAAGCTGTCGCCGGGTGCGAACGGCTCGATCAGGAGGATCTTCCAGCCGCGCGCCTTGGCCCCGGCCTGCAGGGTCAACGCCAGGCTTGCGCCCACCAGGCCACCGCCAATGATTGCCAGGTTCACGCGGCTCATGCGGCGTCCTTGCGGGCGGCCTGCATCAGCGCCTCGATCTCGGCAACCGTACGCGGCACGCCTGAAGTCAGGATTTCACAACCTTGCCTGGTCACCACCACGTCGTCCTCGATCCTTACACCAATGCCGCGCCATTTTTTGGCCACTGCCTGATTGTCGGCACCTATGTAGATGCCCGGCTCGACGGTCAGCGCCATGCCGGGTTCCAGCACACGCCATTCGCCGCCCACCTTGTACTCGCCAACATCGTGCACATCCATTCCCAGCCAATGGCCGGCACGGTGCATGTAGAAGGCGCGATAGGCCTCGCTGTCGATCAGCGCCTGCACCTCGCCGGTGAGCAGGCCCAGCTCCACCAGGCCTTCGGTAATGACCTTCACGGTCGCCTCGTGGGCGTGGTTCCAGTGCTTGCCCGGGGCGATTTCGGCAAACGCCGCGGCCTGTGCCTTGAGCACCAGCTCGTAAATGGCCTTCTGCTCGGGCGAAAAGCGCCCGCTGACCGGGAAGGTGCGGGTGATGTCGCTGGCGTAGCAGTCGATTTCGCAACCGGCGTCGATCAGCACCAGGTCGCCATCCTTGAGCAGGGCGTCATTCTGCTGATAGTGCAGGATGCAGCCATTGCGCCCGGCCGCGACAATCGAGCCGTAGGCAGGCATCTTCGCGCCGCCCTTGCGGAATTCGTAATCCAGTTCGGCTTCCAGGCTGTATTCGTGCAGCCCGGCCCGGCAGGCCTGCATGGCACGCACATGTGCCCGCGCCGAGATGGCTGCGGCAGCCCGCATCACCTTCACTTCCGCAGCCGATTTATACAGGCGCATGTCGTGCAGCAGATGATCCAGCGCAACGAACTCGTTCGGCGGCTGCGCGCCCAGGCGGGCCTTGGAGCGGATCACGTTGATCCAGTCCATCAGCCGCCGGTCGAACTCGGGGTTGCTGCCCATGGCGCTGTATACCCGCTCGCGGCCTTCGATCAGGCCCGGCAGGATCTCGTCGATGTCAGTGATGGGGAAGGCATCGTCGGCGCCGAAATCGCGCACTGCGCCTTCCTGACCGGCCCGAAGCCCGTCCCACAGCTCGCGCTCCGGGTTACGCTCACGGCAGAACAGCACGTACTCGCCATGCTCACGCCCCGGGATCAGCGCAATGACCGCCTCAGGCTCCGGAAAGCCGCTGAGGTACTGAAAGTCGCTGTCCTGGCGGTATACGTGCTCGACGTCGCGGTTGCGGATGGCAACTGCGGCGGCGGGCAGGATGGCGATGCTGTTGGGGACCATCTGCGCCATCAGCGCCTTGCGCCGGCGGGCATACTCGGCCTTGGGAATGTGGCTCATGGGCAGACTACCCCCGGTTGATCAGTGCAGCGATGGCTTGGGCGCGGGTGCGGCCGGCTTGGCCAGCTCCGAGAACAGCAGCAGAGGCGCCACGCGCAGGTATTCCATGACTTCCATGTAGTCGCTCTCGCCGTCTTCAGACTCTTCGAGGGCTTCCTGTACCTGGGAAATGGCCACCAGGTCCTGCAGCACATCCTTGGCTTCGTCGGACAGGTCCTTGCCCCCGGCATTCAGGCCGAAACCGGTAATGAACCCTTGGCACCACTGGCCCAGCGCGGTGGCGCGGTCGCTGAGGGCGGCGTCGTCGGAAGGCAGCAGCAGGACGATGGCCATATCGTCGCTGGTCAGCTCACCCTTGACCATTTCCTGCAGGCCGATCAGGGCGTTGCGCACGGTGTCACCGGGCTCGGTTTCCAGCAACTGGGCGGCATCGGCCAGCCAGGCATCGGCATCGAAACCGGCACCGGCGCAGCTGCGGCCGATCAGCAGGCCGTGCAGTTCGGCCGGGGTGACAGGATGACCATTGCTCGAGAGCAGCATGGCGAAGGCGATGTAAGGCGATTGGGTATTGGGCATGGGCAGCTAGGCGCCAGACGGCGCAATGACTAGAATGGAGGCCTTGTATCCTAGCACCGGCAGGCGCGCCAAGACCATCGGCACTGGCCGTCGCCGCCCAGGGAGAGGCATCATCGCCAGGTGACTCAACGACGGAGCGAATCGAGTGCAACCCACGCAAGAGAACGACCTTCAGGCACTGATGAGCCGATTCGAGTTGCTGATCGAACGCGTCGAGCAACTAAAACGGCAAAATGCACTCCTAGTAGCTCAGGAAAAATCCTGGCGCGAAGAGCGCGCCCACCTCATCGAAAAGAACGAGATCGCCAAGCGCAAGGTCGAGTCGATGATCTTACGCCTCAAGGCTCTGGAGCAAGACTCATGAGTTCAAGCAATAGCGTCACCGTGCAGATCCTCGACAAAGAATACTCGATCATCTGCCCGCCGGAAGAGCGCAACAACCTGGTCAGCGCCGCGCGCTACCTGGACGGCAAGATGCGCGAGATCCGCAGCAGCGGCAAGGTGATTGGCGCCGACCGCATCGCGGTCATGGCGGCATTGAACATTACCCACGAAATGCTGCACCGCCAGGAAGACCGCACCGAAGCTCCGGCCAGCAGCACCAATCGCGAACAGGTGCGCGACCTGCTGGATCGGGTAGATAAGGCATTGTCCGACGACACGGATACCAAAATCGGTTGAGATTGGTATACTGGCGCCACTCCCTGGTGGATGCGCCAGTCGGTTATGTCCCTGAGCCGATACGCACAACCACGGGGGTTGCACGCTGGGGCCGGTGTGCATGTCCGCCCGACGGAAAGCCTTAACGCCCCCTGCAATCTCCACCTTGAACTTTCGGGTTCAAGGGCTACACCGACAGCGGTCTGACCGGGGAGCCTGAATTCTGTTGCCCGCCCCTCAAGGCGGGCGATTCGCTTTGGCCGACCTTGCAGTGTCGGCCAGCCCTCCTGGGATCGCTCGTGCCATGACCGACACCGCGCCGCTCACCCGCCCCCAGCTCCGTCGCCTGCTTCGCAATGCCCGCCGTGCCCTCACCCCTGCCCAGCAACGCCAGGCCACCCTCGGCCTGTATCGCCAGCTGGCACAGCATCCGTTGTTCCGCCGCGCCCGGCACATTGCCTTGTATCTGCCCAACGACGGCGAAATCGACCCTTGCCTGTTGATGCGCGAAGCCCAGCGTCGCGGCAAACGCACCTACCTGCCGGTGCTGCACGCCTGGCCGCGCACGCGCATGGTGTTCCAACGGTTCGAGCAGGGCGAAAAGCTAAAGCCCAATCGTTTCCGCATTCCCGAGCCGCTCACGGACCGCAGGCGCCAGCGGCCGGTCTGGGCGCTGGACCTGATCCTGCTACCGCTGGTCGGTTTTGACGAAGTGGGCGGGCGCCTGGGCATGGGGGGTGGGTTCTATGATCGCAGCCTGGCCTACCAGGCACGTCGGCAAACCTGGAAAAAACCATTGCTGCTGGGGCTGGCGCACGAATGCCAGAAGGTCGAGCGGCTGGCGCAAGCCAGTTGGGATGTACCGCTGCAAGGGACGGTCTCGGACCGTGACTGGTACCTGGCGCCGCGTTGAGCGGCGCCAGCGGAGGGCATCAACGTTGTGGCTGGCTGGCGTCAACCGGCATTTGATAGGCGCTGTCCAGCTTGCGCTCCCACAAACCCTGCGCATAACCGGTAGTGACCACACCCAGGCCAAAAATGAACACCAGAATCCACAGCAGATCCGGCTTTTTGCGTTGATTCATCGAAGATTGCCCCCCAGGCAAACTGTTCAGTGCTTGGCGATTTTCTGAGTATCGCCAGCGGATCGCGCTTTAAACGGGGCGCATTTTCCGACAACCTGCGTCCGCAAGCAAACCTTGACGCCAACCGGCTGTCGGTTTCGTGCAACAGGTTATTTCAAACCTTTTCAGGAGCAGTATCCATGGCCTACTGGCTGATGAAATCCGAGCCCGACGAACTGTCCATCGAAGGCTTGGGCCGCCTGGGCGAAGCGCGCTGGGACGGCGTGCGCAATTATCAAGCGCGGAATTTCCTGCGGGCCATGAACGTAGGTGACGAATTTTTCTTCTACCACTCCAGTTGCCCGCAACCGGGCATTGCCGGCATTGCCAGAATCATCCGCGCGGCTTATCCCGACCCCACCGCGCTGGACCCACAAAGCCACTACTACGACGCCAAGGCCACGGCCGACAAGAACCCATGGAGTGCAGTGGATGTGGCCCATGTGCAAACCCTGCCGCGGGTACTGGAACTGGGCAGGCTGAAGCAGCAGTCCGGTCTGGCCGAGTTGCCGCTAGTACAAAAGGGCAGCCGGCTGTCGGTCATGCCGGTAACCCCCGAACAATGGGCGGTAATTGTCGCGCTTCGTTGAATCCGTGGCTAAGGTCAAGGGTTTGACCGATATCAACACGCCACGCGTGGCCCCGCGCCATGATGTGGTGTGCATGAGCGCAAGGATGCAGAACGATGAACCGATACGCCCCCAGAATCTTCGCCACCGCGCTGATCGCCCTGCTCGCTGCAGCCGGAGGGCTGGGGTACTGGAAGTCGCTCCACGACCAGTTGCCCGAAGGACTGAGTATGGGCAACGGCCGCCTCGAAGCCACCGAAGTCCAGATTGCCAGTAAAGTCCCCGGTCGCCTGGCAGAAGTGCTGGTCGACGAAGGTGACAAGGTTACCCGCGGCCAGTTGCTGGCGCGCATCGACACCCGCACCATGCAAGCCCAGCGCAGCCAGGCCGAAGCCGAAGTGCTGCGCGCCCGGGAAAACTACGCCGCCGCCCAGGCCAGCGTGCAACTGCGTCAAAGCGAGCTGTTGCTGGCCAGCCAGGAGCTCAAGCGCGTGCGCGAAATTTTCCAGCGCAAATACGCGAGCCAGCAGTTACTCGACCAGCAACAGGCACGCTTTGACACTGCCAACGCCGCCGTGGTCGCCGCCCGCGCCCAACTGGCAGCGATCAAGGCTGCCATCGGTGCCGCCGAGGCCCAGGTGGCGCAGCTCACCAGCGAAATCGACGACAGCAGCCTGCGTGCGCCCATCAACGGCATTATCCAGCTGCGCCTGGCCGAGCCCGGTGAAGTGCTGGGTGCCGGCGGCCGCGTGCTGATGCTGATCGACCCCAGCGACCAGTACATGAACCTGTACCTCCCAGCGTCCACCAGCGGCCAGCTGACCGTAGGTGACCAGGCGCGCATCGTGCTGGACGCCCTGCCCGAACGTGCCTTGCCGGCCAAGGTGGCCTTTGTCGCCGCCAAGGCCCAGTTCACCCCCAAACAGGTAGAAACCCGCGACGAGCGGCAAAAGCTGGTGTTCCGGGTCAAGCTTCGCCTGACCGACCCAGGCGCCGTGCCGCAGGCCAAACCGGGCATGCCCGGCGCTGGGTATGTGCGCACGGCTGAGGTGGACTGGCCGGCCAACCTGCAATGAACGCCCCGGCACTGCTGGCCGAGGGCATCAGCCACCGCTACGGCGACCTGGTGGACCTGCACACCCTCGATTTCAGCCTGCCTGCAGGCACCCGCTGCGCGCTTATCGGCCCTGATGGCGCCGGGAAATCAACCTTGCTGGGGTTGATTGCAGGCGTCAAACGCCTGCAACAGGGCGAACTGCAAGTGCTGGGTGGCTCGATCCGCCAGCGGCGTCATCGCGCGGCGCTGTACCCGAAAGTGGCGTTCATGCCACAGGGGCTGGGCAACAACCTGTACCCGGAGCTGTCGATCAGCGAGAACATTCGCTTTTTCGCCACCCTGTTCGGGCTGGGCCGCCGCGAGTGCGACCAGCGCATGGCCAACCTGCTGCAGGCCACCGACCTGCAACGCTTTGCCAAGCGGCCGGCCGGCAAGCTGTCGGGTGGCATGAAGCAGAAGCTGGGGCTGTGCTGCGCGCTGATCCACGAGCCGGACCTGCTGATCCTCGACGAACCCACCACCGGCGTGGACCCGCTGTCGCGTCGGCGCTTCTGGGAGCTGGTCGAACAGGTTCGCGCACAGCGCCCGCAGCTGACCCTGCTGGTGGCTACCGCCTACATGGAAGAGGCCGAACAGTTCGAGCATTGCCTGATGCTCGATGGCGGCCACCTGCTGGCCGCAGGCCCGAGCCACGAACTGGCTGCCGTCACCCCAAGCGGCAAGCTGGACGACGCCTTCACCCACTACCAGGGCGCGGGCAAGGCGCAGCATCAACCCTTGCGCATCCCACCCCGCCCGGCCACAGACAGCCCGGTCGCCATCGAGGCCCACGACCTGACCCTGCGCTTTGGCGATTTCACGGCGGTAGACAAGGTCAGTTTCGCCATTGGCCGTGGCGAGATCTTCGGCTTTCTCGGTTCCAACGGCTGCGGCAAGACCACCACCATGAAGGTGCTCACCGGCTTGATGCCGGCCAGCGAGGGCAGCGCCAGCCTGCTGGGGCGCCCGGTGGACGCCAGTGACCTGGCCACGCGTAAGCGGGTCGGTTTCATGTCGCAGAGTTTCTCGCTTTATGGCGAGCTCAGCACCCGACAGAACCTGGCCTTGCATGCCCGCCTGTTCGACTTGCCCAAAGCCGAGAGCACCCCGCGCATCGATGAGCTGATCGCGCGCTTCGACCTCGCTGCTATCGCTGATCAACCTTCCGGCGCCCTGCCCCTTGGCCTGCGCCAGCGCCTGTCGTTGGCGGTGGCGGTGCTGCACCGCCCGGAAGTGTTGATTCTCGACGAACCAACCTCCGGCGTCGATCCCGCCGCTCGGGACGACTTCTGGCGCCTGCTGGTTGAACTATCACGCGAACAGGGCGTAACCATTTTCCTCTCAACCCATTTCATGAACGAAGCCCAGCGCTGCGACCGCATCTCGTTGATGCATGCCGGCCGGGTACTGGCCTGCGACACGCCCGATGCCCTGCAGCGCCAGTACCAGGGCGACACCCTGGAGGATGCGTTCGTGCGCTGCCTGGAGCAGGCCCAGGAGCTCGCGCCGCAAGCCGCAGATAACGCCGTGCTGGAGCAGGCAGCCACGGCCGCCCCGCCACTGCGTCAGGGCTTCAGCCTGCGCCGCCTGCTGGCGGTGGCCAGCCGTGAGGGCAAGGAGCTGCTGCGTGACAAGGTGCGCCTGGCCTTCGCCCTGCTGGGCGCGCTGTTCATGATGGTGATCTTCGGCTACGGCATTTCGCTGGATGTGGAAAACCTTGCCTTCGCCGTGCACGATCAGGACCAGAGCCCACAAAGCCGGGCCTACCTCGAAGCTTTCCGTGGCTCACGCTATTTTGCCGAACAGGCGCCGATTCGTGACAGCCGCGAGATGCATCAACGCCTGCAACGTTCGGAAATCAAACTGGCGCTGGAGATCCCGCCCGGCTTTGGCCGCGACCTGTACGCCGGGCGCCAACCGGTGGTGGCGGCCTGGCTCGACGGCGGCATGCCGTTCCGTGCAGAAACCAGCCGCAACTACGTGGAAGCCGTGCACCAGGCCAACCTTGAGCAACTGGCAAAGGCCAGCCCCCAGCCGCAGCCGCGCCAGGACCTGGTGCGCCTGGAAACGCGTTTTCGCTACAACCAGGACGTGGTCAGCGTAAATGCCATCGGCCCGGGCGTGATGGCGCTGATTTTGGCCTTTATTCCGGCCATGCTCACCGCGCTGGGCATTGTCCGCGAAAAAGAACTCGGCTCCATCACCAACTTCTACGCCACACCCCTCACCCGCCTGGAGTTCCTGCTTGGCAAGCAGGTGCCTTACCTGGCCGTGAGCCTGGTCAACCTGGCGCTGTTGGTGGCAATGAACCGCTGGCTGTTCGCCGTGCCGCTCAAAGGCAGTGTGCTGGCCCTGGCCTGTGGTGGCGTGGCCTACCTGCTGGCCACCACCAGCCTGGGCCTGCTGATCTCGGCCTTCACCCGCACCCAGATCGCAGCCATCCTGGGCACCATGATCATCACCAGCCTGCCGACCATCCAGTTTTCCGGGCTGATCGTGCCGCGCTCGTCACTGGACGGCGCAGCGGCGGTGATGGGTCAGCTGTTCCCGGCGGGCTACTTTCTCGATATCGCGGTCGGCACCTTCACCAAGGCGCTGGGGCTGCGCGAGCTATGGCCGCAGTGCCTGATCCTGCTGGGCTTCTTCGCGGTGTTTACCGGCCTGAGCCTGGCCATGCTGAAGAAGCAGGAGGCCTGACATGTCGCGCCTGAACCACACCCTGCGCCTGGGCCTGAAAGAACTGACCAGCCTGCGCCATGACAGCGTACTGCTGCTGTTCCTGCTGTATGCCTTTAGCGTGGCGATCTACATGCCGGCGGCCGGCTCGGTGATTGGCGTACACAACGCCAGCGTAGCGGTCGTCGACGAAGACCACAGCCAGCTGTCGCGCAAACTGGCCGAAGCCCTGCAACCGCCCGAGTTCCAGCCCGCCGTACCGCTGCCCGCAGAACGCCTGGACCAGGCCATGGACAGCGGCGAGTACACCTTCGTGATCAATGTGCCGGTGAACTTCCAGAGCGACCTGCTGGCCGGGCGCTCGCCGGAGCTGCAGATCAACGTCGACGCCACGGCCATGAGCCAGGCATTCATGGGCGCCGGCTACATCGGGCGCATCTTCGAGCGTGAGCTGCTCGACTACACCCAGCGTGGCAACGTGCAAAGCCCGGTGCTGATCAACCCCAAGGCGCTGTTCAACCCCAACCTTGAGGGGGGCTGGTTCCTGGCGGTGATCCAGATCGTCAACAACATCACCATCCTGGCGATCATCCTCACTGGCACCGCACTGCTGCGCGAGCGTGAACATGGCACCCTCGACCACCTGCTGGTGCTGCCGCTCACCGCACTGGAAATCATGCTGGCGAAGATCGGCAGCAACGCGCTGGTGGTGGTGATCTGCACGTGGGTTTCGCTGGTGGTGGTGGTGAAAGGCGCACTGGGCGTGCCACTGTCCGGCTCGATGGGGCTGTTCCTGGCCGTGACTACGCTTTACCTGTTTGCCAGTACCGCGCTGGGCATCTTCCTGGCCACCCTGGCACGCTCGACGCCGCAGTTCGGCCTGCTGGCGATCCCGGTGATCATCCCGATGCTGTTGTTGTCTGGCGGCAGCACACCCCTGGACAGCATGCCGCAGTGGTTGCAATGGGTGATGCAGGGGTCGCCGTCGACGCACTTCGTCAGCCTGGGTACCGCGATCCTGTTCCGGGATGCCGGGTGGACAGTCGTGTGGCCGGATATCCTGGCGCTGGCGCTGATCGGCCTGGTGTTTTTCAGCGTCGCCCTGGCGCGGTTTCGCCGCAGCCTGGCCTCATGACACCTCAGGATCTATGGTCGGCAACTGTGGGAGCGGGCAAGCCCGCTCCCACATTGATCACTGCACGATCAGGTTGTTGAACAGCAGGTCCTCGACGATCGGCTTGCCTTCTTCCGCTTCCAGCACCTGCTGCACCTGCTTCAGCGCCTCCTGGCGAAGGTGTTCCTTGGCCTCGACATTGCTCATGTTGTCCACGGTCTGCTGGGTGAACAGTGCCACCAGCTGGTTGCGGATCAGCGGTTCGTGGTGCTTTACCGCCTTGGCCGCTTCGTCGCCGGTCACGCGCAGGGCCACATCGGCCTTGTACACGCGCAGCCGTGGGCCGCCGTCGAGGGCATAGTTGCCCACAAAGGGTGGGCTCAGGCTGATGTAGGCAACCTTGGGCGCCCCTTCCTTGGCTTCTTCGGCCATGGCCGCAGCCGGCAACAGCAGCGCCAGCACCATCAAGATCCACGCTTTCACGAATTCGCTCCTCAATACAGTTGGCGCCAGCTTACCCAGCACGCCGCTCAAACCCAAGCCCGGGCTTATGCCGGCTCATCAGGGCGGGCCATGCTCGTTGACCCGGCAAGCGGCCCTCCTACACTTATCGGCCACTACCCGCAAAGGAATAGCCCCGATGAAAGCTGTGTTGTGCAAAACCCTGGGTCCGGCGCGCGATCTGGTACTGGAAGACGTGGCCAGCCCGCTGCCGAAGAAAACCGAGATCCTGCTGGATGTGCAGGCCGCCGGTGTCAACTTTCCCGACACCCTGATCATCGAGGGCAAATACCAATTTCAGCCACCGCTACCGTTTTCCCCCGGCGGCGAAGCTGCGGGCGTGGTGGCAGCAGTGGGCGAAAAAGCCGGCGCGTTCAAGGTCGGCGACCGGGTCATGGCACTCACCGGCTGGGGTTCGTTCGCCGAGCAGGTGGCAGTGCCCTTCTACAACGTGCTGCCGATCCCGGCGAGCATGGACTTCACCACCGCTGCGGCGTTTGGCATGACTTATGGCACCTCGATGCACGCCCTGCGCCAGCGCGGCCAACTGCAAGCAGGCGAGACGCTGCTGGTACTGGGCGCATCCGGCGGGGTCGGTCTGGCGGCGGTGGAAATCGGCAAGGCCATGGGTGCGCGGGTGATCGCGGCGGCCAGCAGTGCCGAAAAATTGGCCGTGGCCAAGGCTGCCGGGGCAGATGAACTGATCGATTACAGCCAGGCCAGCCTGCGCGAGGAAATCAAGCGCCTGACCGGCGGCCAGGGTGTGGACGTGATCTACGACCCGGTCGGCGGCGAGCTGTTCGAACAGGCAGTGCGCGGGCTGGCATGGAATGGCCGGCTGCTGGTGGTGGGGTTTGCCAGCGGCAGCATTCCACAACTGGCGACCAACCTGGTGCTGCTCAAAGGCGCGGCGGTGCTGGGGGTGTTCTGGGGCGCGTTCGCACAGCGCCAGCCCGAGGATAATGCGGCCAATTTCAAGCAGCTGTTTGCCTGGCATGCCGAAGGTAAGTTGAAGCCGCTGGTGTCGCAGACTTATCCACTGGCCGAGGCTGGGGCTGCCATCGAGAAACTGGGGCAGCGGCAGGCTGTGGGTAAGTTGGTGGTGCTGATGCATTGATTTTTTCTGGGGCCGCACAGCGGCCCCAAAAATTCAAACTTCACGCAGGTTATGGCAACGCCTGAACCGCGCCTCCAGGTTGCGATCAGGCATCTGGTGGCTGCGCAATGCGTTCAAGGTCTGCTCGACATAGTCGCGGGTGGTGCCATAACGCCCTTTGGCACTGGCCAGGATCTGGCTGAGCAAGGTGTCCGGCAGGTTGCCGGCATAGCACGGCAAATGCCGTTCCAGCACAAAGCCCAAGGCCTGCACCTTGCTGCCGTCGCCCAGCCGGCAATTGAGCCAGTGCGGCCGATAGGCCGGGTACGGCATCTCGCGTTGCCACAGGGCCATCAGCGAATCGTCCAGGTTGCTCTCATCCAGCCGGTAGGCAAAACCGCTGCAGGAACCACCGCGGTCCAGGCCAAACACCAGGCCGGGGGTTTCCGGTGTACCGCGATGTTCGTGCGACCACAGGTACAAGCCACGGTGATAGCCATGCACCCGTGCACGCTGGCGCTCCACTGAATTGCACTCCGGGCGCCAGATCAGCGAACCATAGGCAAACAGCCACACCGGCCCGCCCTGATGCCGAGACATGGTCGTCTTCATGGAGTTGAACAACTGGTCGCGAGTATGTTGCTGACCGAAGTCGAGTGCCGGAGGATACGAAACTTGCCAAGACATACTTTCAAGTGCCGACATAAGCTGCCGCCATTTATCCCTGTGAACTACGGATGTAGCGAGGTGCGATCAACGTGCGGCCCCAAGCCTTGTGCCAAGGGCCTTGCACTAACCATAGGACAGAAATAGAGGAATACTCAAGCCCTTGAGCAAGACTTTAATGCGCGGTTCCGACGACTGGGTAAGTACTGTTTCGGCAACGGTGAAAGTTATTGGCCAAGGCGGTAACAATTACCGCCTTATACCCACTTGTTCCAACTTCGGTTATTAACCGCGTGGCGCGTAGGCAAACACATCCGCACGCATGCGATGTGCATCCATGCCGGCGTCGACCAAGGCGTCGAGGGTGGCGTAGATCATGTTCGGTGAGCCGCTCGCATAGACATGCACGGTGTTGAGGTCGGCGATGTCCTCGCAGACCGCCTCATGCAACATGCCGCAGCGCCCCTCCCAACCGCACAGGTCACTGACGACCTGGTGCAGGAACAGGTTGGGCAAGCGCTGCCATTCGTCCCAGTGCTCGATCTGGTAGAAGTCTTCGGGCCGGCGCACCCCCCAGTACAGGTGTACCGGGTGCTTGAAACCGTTGGCTCGGCAGTGCTCGAGCAGGCTGTGCATCTGGCCCATGCCGGTGCCGGCGGCAATCAAGACCAACGGGCCGTCGGGCAGCTCAGCCAGGTGGGTGTCGCCAAACGGCATTTCGATGCGCGCCAGCCCGTCACGCCTGAGCTGCTCGATCAGTTGCAATGCGCTGGGTTCCCGCGCCAGCACGTGCAGCTCCAGCTCACGGCCGGCGTGAGGTGCTGAGGCCAGCGAGAACGCGGCAGGCTTGCCGCCCTCGCGCTCGATCATCAGGTACTGCCCGGCGTGGTAACGCAAGGGCTTGCCAGCAGGCGCACGCAGGCGCACCCGCCAGACATCGCCACCCACCTCGACGCATTCAGTGACGCTGCACGCCAGCTTGCGCACCGGCAGCTCGCCCAAAGCGAGCACACCATCCCAGAGCAACACACAGTCCTCCAGCGGCTCGGCAATACAGGTAAACAGCTCGCCATGGTCACGGACTTCGCCGCCCTGGCGTACCCGCCCTTCGACCAACAACGCGGCGCAGACATGGCAATTGCCATTGCGGCAGCTATTCGGGCAGTCATAGCCCAACCGCCGCGCTCCATCCAGGATCCGTTCCCCGGGTTCCAGCGCCAGCACCGCCCCGGACGGCTGCAACGTTACCTGCATCAATCTATTCCCAACTGATCCCACAGCTCATCGATACGGCGGGTGACGGCTTCGTCCTTGACGATGACCCGTCCCCATTCGCGTGTAGTCTCGCCCGGCCACTTGTGCGTGGCATCCAGGCCCATCTTCGACCCCAGCCCCGATACCGGCGACGCGAAGTCCAGGTAGTCGATCGGCGTGTTGTCGATCATCACCGTATCACGCTTGGGGTCCATGCGCGTGGTGATGGCCCAGATCACATCGTTCCAGTCACGGGCGTTGATATCGTCATCGGTGACAATAACGAACTTGGTGTACATGAACTGTCGCAGGAACGACCATACACCCAGCATCACGCGCTTTGCGTGACCTGGGTACTGCTTCTTCATGGTCACCACCGCCATGCGGTACGAGCAGCCTTCAGGCGGCAGGTAGAAGTCGGTGATTTCCGGGAACTGCTTCTGCAAGATCGGCACGAACACTTCGTTCAGCGCCACACCGAGAATGGCAGGCTCATCAGGCGGGCGCCCGGTGTAGGTGCTGTGGTAGATCGGCTTCTGCCGGTGGGTGATGCGCTCGACGGTGAACACCGGGAAGCTGTCCACCTCGTTGTAGTAGCCCGTGTGGTCGCCGTACGGGCCTTCCGGTGCCATTTCGCCCGGGTGGATCACCCCTTCCAGGATGATCTCGGCGGTGGCCGGTACTTGCAGGTTGCTGCCACGGCACTTGACCAGCTCGGTGCGGTTGCCGCGCAGCAGGCCGGCGAAGGCATACTCGGAGAGGGTGTCCGGCACCGGGGTCACGGCACCCAGGATGGTCGCCGGGTCAGCCCCCAGGGCCACGGCAACCGGGAACGGCTGGCCGGGGTTTTTCTCGCACCACTCACGGTAATCGAGGGCACCACCACGGTGGCTGAGCCAGCGCATGATGACCTTGTTGCGGCCGATGACCTGCTGGCGGTAGATGCCCAGGTTCTGGCGGTCCTTGTTCGGGCCACGGGTAACGGTAAGGCCCCAGGTGATCAGCGGCGCCACGTCGCCTGGCCAGCAGTGCTGGATCGGCAGTGGGCCGAGGTCGACATCGTCACCCTCGACCACCACTTCCTGGCACACCGCGTCCTTGACCACTTTCGGCGCCATCGATACGACTTTCTTGAAGATCGGCAGCTTCGACCAGGCGTCCTTCAGGCCCTTGGGGGGCTCGGGCTCCTTGAGGAAGGCCAGCAGCTTGCCGATTTCGCGCAGTTCATCGACCGACTCGGCGCCCATGCCCATGGCCACGCGCTCAGGGGTACCGAACAGGTTGCCCAGCACCGGGATGTCGAAGCCGGTGGGCTTTTCGAACAGCAATGCCGGGCCCTTCGCACGCAGGGTGCGGTCGCAGACCTCGGTCATTTCCAGGACGGGGGAGATCGGAACCTGGATGCGCTTGAGCTCGCCGCGCTGTTCCAGGCCACGGATGAAGTCGCGCAAGTCGCGATACTGCATGCAAAAGCCTCGTGTTGGCCGTATCGGTCGGGGTGCAGAGTGTAGCGCCGTTCGGGCATTGTTTGGGGGCAAAAATGCATTGGTGGCCGCTTCACGCCTTGGTCGGGACGCTTACCTTGCGCCTCACCGATTATGCGATACAACCTTTGACAACCCGATTCCAAGGGCCTGCAGCACCTTCAATACAGTCGATAATCTTGGGTCCCCATCAGCAGCCAATGCTCGATAGAGGTTTGGACGCGCAAGCCCCGTGGCCTGGGACAGATTACCCATCCCACCACGCGCTTCCGCTACGCGTCGAACCGCCGTCAGAAAACCTGCGGCGCCACCAGGCTCATCTATTTCTTCAAGCGCAACGGCAAGATAATCGATGGCGAAAGACTCATCCTTGCGGAGCATTTCGAGAACACTTTCTTCATGCGAGCGTGTGCCGGTCATAGCGCTACCTTGTGCCTCTGCCACAGAGATCTGGCTTGATCAATATCCGCCTGCTGCCGGTCTTTCGTGCCACCTCCGAGCAGGAAAATGATCTTCCGCCCGGAGATGGCGTAATAGACGCGCTAGCCTGGCCCGAAGTCCAGTTTCATCTCGAACACGCCATCACCCACTGGCTCGGTCACGCCAAAATGGCCCTGCGCCGCCCGGTCGACCCTTGTAGTGATTCGCGCCTTCACCCTTGTGTCACGAATGGTGTTCAGCCATGCCTGGTAAACATCCACATCATTAGCGGATATAACGTGATGAACTGCGTACATCCAAGTGTACCTTATAAGAGACATCCATGTGACGATTCATCAACCAGCCCGGCTTCGCTGGTCTTCGGGAGGCAGGAGGCAAATGCCTGATCAGGCAGGCCCCCACGCCACAAGCAGCATGTTGGCCTTCGTTCGGCGTGCTGGCGAACGGTCTTTTGTGACAAACAGCAAAAAGCCGGGTTTCCCCGGCTTTTGCGTGATGCCTGCGAAGCTTACTTGCGCTTCATCGACAAGAAGAACTCGTCGTTGGTCTTGGTCTGCTTGAGCTTGTCGACCAGGAACTCGATGGCGGCGATTTCGTCCATCGGGTGCAGCAGCTTGCGCAAGATCCACATGCGCTGCAGTTCGTCGTCGGCGGTCAGCAGCTCTTCGCGGCGGGTACCGGAACGGTTGATGTTGATGGCCGGGAACACGCGCTTCTCAGCGATGCGGCGGTCCAGTGGCAGCTCCATGTTGCCGGTGCCCTTGAACTCTTCGTAGATCACTTCGTCCATCTTCGAGCCGGTTTCGACCAGCGCGGTGGCGATGATGGTCAGCGAACCGCCCTCTTCGATGTTACGCGCGGCGCCGAAGAAACGCTTTGGCTTCTCCAGGGCATGGGCGTCAACACCACCGGTCAGCACCTTGCCGGAGCTCGGGATCACGGTGTTGTAGGCACGCGCCAGGCGGGTGATGGAGTCCAGCAGGATGACCACGTCCTTCTTGTGCTCGACCAGGCGCTTGGCCTTCTCGATCACCATTTCGGCAACCTGCACGTGGCGGGTTGGCGGCTCGTCGAAGGTGGAGGCAACCACTTCGCCGCGCACGGTGCGCTGCATTTCGGTTACTTCTTCCGGGCGCTCGTCGATCAGCAGGACGATCAGGTGGCACTCGGGGTTGTTACGGGTGATGTTGGCCGCGATGTTCTGCAGCATGATGGTCTTGCCCGCTTTTGGCGGGGCGACGATCAGGCCACGCTGGCCTTTGCCGATCGGGGCGCACAGGTCGATGACGCGACCGGTCAAGTCCTCGGTGGAGCCGTTACCAGCTTCCATCTTCAGGCGCTTGTTCGGGAACAGCGGCGTCAGGTTTTCGAACAGGATCTTGTTCTTCGCGTTTTCCGGACGGTCGAAGTTGATGGTATCAACCTTCAGCAGAGCGAAGTAACGCTCCCCTTCCTTTGGCGGGCGGATCTTGCCGACGATGGTGTCGCCGGTACGCAGGTTGAAACGGCGGATCTGGCTGGGCGAGACGTAGATATCGTCCGGGCCGGCCAGGTAGGACGCATCAGCCGAGCGCAGGAAACCGAAACCATCCTGGAGAATCTCCAGCACGCCGTCACCCGAAATCTCTTCGCCGCTCTTCGCATGCTTCTTCAGCAGGGCGAAAATCACGTCCTGTTTGCGCGAACGGGCCATGTTCTCGATGCCCATCTGTTCGGCCATTTCCAAAAGATCGGTAATCGGCTTTTGCTTGAGTTCAGTCAGGTTCATAAGGGGAGTGACGTAATCATGTAAGAAGGGAGAATTAAGCTTCTGGCTTAATGAGGCCGCGCCGCTAGATGGCGACAGGATCGCGTACTGATTCGAATTAGGGATGCTTCGGCGACGGCATGTAGAGGGCACTGAAAAAGCAGTGCGAGGCCGAATGTAACACTTGCTTTTTTCTGCGTCTAGTGCTCTGAAAAAGAAAAACCCCGCAATTGCGGGGCTTTTTCACATCACAGGTGGGCGTCGAGGAACGCGGTCAGCTGCGACTTGGACAGAGCGCCCACCTTGGTGGCTTCGACGTTGCCGTTCTTGAACAGCATCAGCGTCGGGATACCACGCACGCCGTGCTTGGCCGGGGTTTCCTGGTTTTCGTCGATGTTCAGCTTGGCGACGGTCAGCTTGCCATCGAAGGTGGTAGCGATGTCGTCCAGGACTGGCGCGATCATCTTGCATGGGCCGCACCATTCAGCCCAGTAGTCGACCAGCACCGGGCCTTGGGCTTTCAGGACTTCGGCCTCGAAGGTGGCGTCGGTGACATGTTTGATCAGATCGCTGCTCATGGATATCTCCAGGGTCGTAAGCAAAAAAACGTTGCCCATCATAGCCGCACCCGCCGCCTACAGGAAGCCGCGGACGATTGAGTGTAACTATAGTTGTGCAAGACGCCGCGAATCGAAACTGTCATACAGCCGTCATAGAATCGAATGGCACATTGCCTTGCATCAAGGCCAGCACATCGGCTGCGTGTCACGCGTTGGCGACAGCCTGCTATCGTGGCACGATTGCCGGGTTAACGACCGAGAACAACCAGATCATGCCGCATACCATCGCGAAGAACCTGTCCCTGATCGCCGCCATCGACCTTGGCTCCAACAGTTTTCACATGGTCGTGGCCAAGGCCCACCATACAGAAATCCGCATTCTCGAGCGGCTCGGCGAGAAGGTTCAGCTTGCCGCCGGCATCGACGAAGAGCGCAAGCTCAGTGAAGAGGCAATGGAACGAGGCCTGGATTGCCTCAAGCGCTTTTCCCAGCTGATCAACGGCATGCCGGCAGGCTCCGTGCGTATCGTCGGTACCAACGCCTTGCGCGAAGCGCGCAACCGTAACGAGTTCATCCAGCGCGCCGAAGCCATCCTCGGCCACCCGGTGGAGGTCATCTCCGGCCGTGAAGAGGCGCGCCTCATTTACCTGGGCGTGTCGCACACCCTGGCCGACACACCCGGCAAGCGCCTGGTGGCGGACATCGGCGGCGGCAGTACCGAGTTCATCATCGGCCAGCGCTTCGAGCCGCTGCTGCGCGAAAGCCTGCAAATGGGCTGCGTCAGCTTCACCCAGCGCTACTTCCGTGACGGCAAGATTACCCCGGCCCGCTACGCCCAGGCCTACACCGCCGCGCGCCTGGAACTGATGAGCATCGAGCATGCCCTGCATCGCCTGACCTGGGACGAGGCCATTGGCTCGTCCGGCACCATCCGCGCCATCGGCGCCGCCATCAAGGCCGGCGGCTTGGGCAATGGCGAGGTCAACGCCGAGGGCCTGGCCTGGGTCAAGCGCAAGCTGTTCAAGCTGGGCGAAGTCGACAAGATCGACTTCGACGGCATCAAGCCGGACCGGCGCACCATCTTCCCGGCGGGCATGGCCATTCTCGAAGCGATCTTCGACGCGCTGGAACTGCAGCGCATGGACCACTGTGACGGCGCCCTGCGTGAAGGCGTGCTGTTCGACCTGCTTGGCCGCCACCACCACGAAGACGTACGTGAGCGCACCCTCAATTCGCTGATGGAGCGTTACCACGTGGACCAGGGCCAGGCTGCACGCGTGGAACGCAAGGCACTGCATGCCTTCGACCAAGTGGCCGACGCCTGGGAGCTGAAAGATGGAAACTGGCGCGATCTGCTGGGTTGGGCGGCGAAAGTGCACGAAGTCGGCCTCGATATCGCCCATTACCACTACCACAAGCACGGCGCCTACCTGATCGAGCACTCCGACCTGTCGGGCTTCTCTCGCGAAGACCAGCAGATGATGGCCCTGCTGGTGCGCGGCCATCGCCGCAACATCCCCAAGGACAAGTTCGCCGAGCTGGGTGAAGAGGGTATCAAGCTGCTGCGCCTGTGCGTGCTGCTGCGCTTCGCCATTCTGTTCCACCATATCCGGGGCAACCAGCAGATGCCGAAGGTGGTACTGAACGGTGGGGACAACAGCCTGGATGTCGCCTTCCCTGAGGGCTGGCTGGAGCAGAACCAGCTGACCCAGGCCGACTTCGCCAACGAGGCGGAGTGGCTGGCCCGGGTCGGCTTCGTCCTCAGCGTACGTTGAGGACCGGGTTGCTCAGGCGCTCCAGCAGGGTCGCCTGGGCACTGCGCGGGTTCTGGTTGCCGGTCGGGGTGCTGCGCACGTAGCGCCCGTCTGGCTGCAAGGTCCAGGCGTGGGTGTTGTCGGTCAGGTAGCTTTCCAGCTCCTTCTTCACCCGCAGCAACAACTTCTTGCCTTCCACCGGGAAGCAGGTCTCGACGCGCTTGTCGAGGTTGCGCTCCATCCAGTCGGCACTGGACAGATAAATCTGCTCCTCGCCGCCGTTGAGGAAGTAGAACACCCGCGTGTGCTCAAGGAAGCGGCCAATGATCGAGCGCACCTGGATATTGTGTGAAACCCCCGGAATACCTGGGCGCAGGCAGCACATGCCACGCACCACCAGGTCGATTTTCACACCCGATTGGCTGGCCTTGTACAGCGCCTTGATGACCTTGGCGTCGGTCAGCGAGTTGAACTTGGCAATGATGTGCGCCGGCTTGCCTTCGAGGGCGAACTGGGTTTCCCGCGCGATCATGTCGAGCATGCCCTTCTTCAGGGTGAACGGCGCGTGCAGCAGCTTTTTCATGCGCAGCGTCTTGCCCATCCCGATCAGCTGGCTGAACAGCTTGCCCACGTCCTCGGTAAGGGCGTCGTCAGAGGTCAGCAGGCTGTAGTCGGTGTACAGGCGGGCGTTGCCGGCGTGGTAGTTGCCAGTGCCCAGGTGGGCATAACGCACGATTTCGCCCTGCTCGCGGCGCAGGATCAACATCATCTTGGCGTGGGTCTTGAAGCCGACCACGCCGTAGATCACCACCGCACCGGCCGCTTGCAGGCGGCTGGCCATCTGCAGGTTGGACTCTTCGTCGAAGCGCGCGCGCAATTCGATCACCGCAGTGACCTCCTTGCCGTTACGCGCCGCGTCCACCAGGGCATCGACAATTTCCGAGTTGGCCCCGGAACGGTACAACGTCTGGCGCACGGCAAGCACATGCGGGTCCTTGGCGGCCTGGCGCAGCAGGTCGACCACCGGGGTGAAGGACTCGAACGGGTGCATCAGCAGGATGTCCTGCTTGCTGATCACGCTGAAAATGTTGTCGGCGTTCACCAGCAGCTTGGGGATCGCCGGGGTGAACGGCGTGTACTGAAGCTCCGGGTGGCTGTCCAGGCCGGTAATGCTGAACAGGCGGGTAAGGTTGACCGGGCCATTGACCTGGTACAGCTCGCTTTCGCTGAGGCTGAACTGTTTGAGCAGGTAGTCCGACAGGTGTTTCGGGCAGGTGTCGGCTACCTCCAGGCGTACGGCATCGCCGTAACGGCGCGAGAACAGCTCGCCGCGCAGGGCGCGGGCCAGGTCGTCGACTTCTTCGGAGTCCAGCGCCAGGTCAGCGTTACGGGTCAGGCGGAACTGGTAGCAGCCCTTGACCTTCATGCCCTGGAACAGGTCGTCGGCGTGCGCGTGAATCATTGACGACAGGAACACGTAGTTGGCACCCGGGCCGCCCACTTCTTCAGGCACCCGAATGACCCGCGGCAGCAGGCGTGGAGCCGGGATGATCGCCAAGCCCGAGTCGCGGCCGAAGGCATCGACCCCCTCCAGCTCGACGATGAAGTTGAGGCTCTTGTTCACCAGCAGCGGGAACGGGTGGGTCGGGTCCAGGCCGATCGGGGTGATGATCGGGGCGATTTCGTCGCGGAAATAGCGGCGCACCCAGGTCTTGAGTTTGGGCGTCCAGTAACGGCGGCGAATAAAGCGGATGTGGTGCTTTTCCAGCTCCGGCAGCAGCACGTCGTTGAGGATCGCGTACTGGCGCTCTACCTCGAAGTGCACCAGCTCGCTGATGCGCGCCAACGCCTGGTGCGGCTGCAGGCCGTCGGCACCGGCCTGTTCACGGGCGAAATTGATCTGCTTCTTCAGGCCGGCGACGCGGATCTCGAAGAACTCGTCGAGGTTGCTGGAGAAAATCAACAGGAACTTGAGGCGTTCGAGCAGTGGGTAGCTCTCGTCCAGGGCTTGTTCCAGCACCCGGATGTTGAACTGCAGCTGCGAGAGTTCACGATGAATGTACAGGCTGCTGTCGTCCAGGCCAGGGACGGCAATTGCCGGGGCCGGCACGGGCGCGGCTACCGCAGCCACAGGCTCGGCCACCTGCTCCTCTACGGGCTCGGGCTCGGGCTCGGCCGCCGGCGGCAGGTCTGGCGGGGTCTGCACCATCTCTTCTGGGAGCTCCTGGGCATCCTTCATCGCGACAGGGGTGAGCACTTCATTATTCATCTGGCGTTCCTGAGGACGTTAACGCCCTATCATCAATTGAGCGGCAAGATAAGCGCCCATTATGACGCCTGTGTGACACACCAGGGCAAGCCATGGCGCGTGGGCTCTGGCATTGTCTGTGTAGGAATTGTTCACGTCGAGACACATTTGGACACTTTCACGAATGCGCGCGAAGGGGTAGGCTGCGCGTTCATTTCGCCAGCACCTCAGAAAATGCTTCAACAATTCCTGCAGGATTTCGGCTATTTTGCCCTTTTTCTAGGCACCTTCTTCGAAGGCGAGACCATCTTGGTGCTTGCGGGTTTCCTTGCATTCCGTGGGTACATGGACATCAAGCTGGTGTGCCTGGTGGCGTTCCTGGGCAGCTATGCCGGCGATCAGCTGTGGTACTTCATGGGCCGTCGCCATGGGCGCAGGATCCTGGCACGCAAACCGCGCTGGGAAGCCATGGGTGCCCGGGCGCTGGACCACATCCGCCGTCACCCCGACATCTGGGTGCTGAGCTTCCGCTTCGTTTATGGCCTGCGCACGGTCATGCCGGTGGCCATTGGCCTGTCGGGCTACCCGCCGCGCCGCTACCTGCTGCTCAATGGTATTGGCGCGGCCGTCTGGGCAATTGCCTTGGGCGCGGCCGCGTACCACTTCGGTGCCATCCTCGAAGGCCTGCTGGGCAACGTGAAGCGTTACGAGCTATGGGTGCTCGGTGGCCTGCTGGGTCTGGGTGCCTTGTTGTGGTTGCGCCGGCGCTTCCGCGCTTTGCGCGCGGAGCGCAAGGCGGCAGACCAGGCCCAGGCCCCAGAGGCTGAAAAGGCTGTAGACCACGAGCAACCACCAGAGCAGCGGCGCGACCACCGCTAGCCCCAGTGCGCCGGCCAGGTACAGCGCCGGCGCATTCGCCACCAGCCGCGCCAGCTCCAGGCGCGCAGCCCAGGGCCGGTTCTCCAGCAACGCGCCCAGCACGAACAGACCAAATGCCATCAGCGACCAGCCAAGCACCAGCGCCGCGACCGGCACGCGCTCGGCCACATCCATCAGGTAGCTGCCCAAGGCCACATAAACCGCGAACTGCATGGCCACGTAGGCTTGTTGCGGTCGAGCCAAGGTAATCTCAAACTTACGAAACACCGTCAGGTCCTGTTTGGCCTGCGGGAAGCGTGCGGCCACATCGGCCGGGCGCCAGCCAGTGGGCATGAACCAGATGCGCAGCTTGTCCCACAGGCTGGCGGTGTGCCGGGCGTCATGCCAGAGCTGGGCATAGAACTGCAGATTAGCCCACAGCGGGTTCCAGCTGGCCAGTGGCGTGGTTACCCCGAACACCACCGGCTCGGCCGGGTCTTCCTCTTTGAAGGTGCCAAACAGACGGTCCCAGAGAATGAACACGCCGCCATAATTGCGATCCAAGTAAACAGGATTTTGCGCATGGTGGACGCGATGGTTGGATGGCGTGATCAACACCCACTCAAGCCAGCCAAGCTTGGGAATGTGCCGGGTATGCACCCAGAACTGGTACAGCAGGTTGAGCGATGCCACGGTAATGAACACCAGTGGCGGCACGCCCAGCAGCGCCATCGGCAGGTAGAAGACCCACGAGAAGATGAACCCGCTACTGGTCTGGCGCAGCGCGGTGGTGAGGTTGTATTCCTCGCTCTGGTGATGCACCGAATGCGCAGCCCACAGCACGTTGCGTTCATGGCCCAGACGGTGCAACCAGTAGTAGCAGAAGTCGTACAGGACGAAGGCCAGCAGCCATACCCACCAGGCTTCGGCCGGCAGGCGCAACAGCGCCAAATGCTCGAACGCCAGGGCATAGGTCACCAGCCCTGCGCCTTTGGTCAGCAACCCGGTGCTGGTCGACAGCGCGCCGGTGCTCAGGCTGTTGATCGAGTCGGCCAGGGTAAAGTTGCGTTGTCCACGCACGCGGTCGGCCACCAGCTCCACGGCGATCAGCACGAAGAAGAACGGCACGGCCAGCAGTATCAGGTCCATGGGTACGGCCTCAGGCGGTATCCATCAAGATTAGGCCGCGCCTGCGGCAACCCCTATGGCGACATCTGCCAAACTAGAGGACATTTAGCGCCTCGACACTGGAGTAATGAACATGACAAAAAAAGTAGCGGTGATTCTTTCCGGCTGTGGCGTGTATGACGGCGCCGAAATCCACGAAAGCGTGATCACCCTGCTGCGCCTCGACCAGCGCGGTGCGCAGGTGCAGTGCTTCGCGCCGAACATCGCGCAGATGCATGTCATCAACCACCTGACCGGCGAGGAAATGCCCGAGTCGCGCAATGTGCTGGTGGAGTCGGCGCGCATTGCCCGTGGTGAGGTCAAGGACATCCGCGAAGCCAAGGCCGAAGACTTCGATGCGCTGATCGTGCCGGGCGGTTTCGGGGCGGCGAAAAACCTGTCCAACTTCGCCGTGGAAGGCGCCAACTGCAGCGTCAACCCGGACGTGCTGGCCCTGGCCGAAGCCTTTGCCGACGCCTGCAAGCCAGTTGGCCTGATCTGCATTTCGCCAGCACTTGCGGCGAAGATCTACGGGCCGGGCGTGGTCTGCACCATCGGCAGCGACGCAGACACTGCGGCGGCTGTCGAGAAGATGGGCGGCACCCATGAGGCGTGCGATGTACACGACATTGTCGAAGACACCCAGCGCAAGCTGGTGACGACTCCGGCTTACATGGAGGCCAAGTCGATCAGCGAGGCAGCTGGCGGGATCTACAAGTTGGTGGACCGGGTGCTGGAACTGACGCACGAGGGTGACCAGTAAGTCCTTGGGGCTGCAAAGCAGCCCCGCATCAGGTTTTACTCAGCCGGGCAATGATCCGGTCCAGCGCATTGGCAAACGCCTGCTTTTCACGCTCGCCATAAGTCCCCTGCCCTCCTCCCGCCTGGCCCTGCTCGCGCAGCTCGGTGAACAGGTTGCGCGCCGCCAGGCGGTCGCCCATGTTGCGCTCGTCGAATTCGCGACCGCGCGGGTCCAGCACCGCCACGCCCTTTTTCACCAGGCGGTCAGCCAGGGGCACATCACTGCAGATCACCAGCTCGCCGGGCACGGCGTGTTCGACCAGGTAGTCGTCGGCTGCGTCCATGCCGCTGGGCACCACGATCAGGCGCACGATCGCAAACGCCGGCTTGGCCACGGCCTGGCCCGCCACCATCACCACCTCGAACTTGCGCTTGAGGGCGAACTTGACGATCAGATCCTTGGCCGCCTTGGGGCAGGCGTCGGCATCGATCCATACACGCATCGGAAACTCTCTACATGATCTCAATGCGTCCATCATGCCTGAAGCGCAGCGAAAGCTGGAGCAGGCGCGCGCTGGGAAAATGGCGCCAAAAACCCAATTGCCGCTTATCCGGCCCCGCTACTCAGGCTAAACTCGCCACAGCTTCACTGGCCTGCCCGAGCGCGCAATGAATCACCCTCACGAAATCCGCCCTGACCTGGACGAAGGCATCGACCGCAAGGTCCTGGCAACATTGCGTGCGCGTTTCCTGCAACTGAATCAAGGGCGCCTGCAGCGGGCTATGGAAGGCCTGTCGACACGCCAGCAACAGGTACTGACGCTACTGCCGCTGCTGTTTCACGTGAACCACCCATTATTGCCGGGCTACGTCTCGGGTAGCACGCCTGCGGGCGTATCGGGTTACGAGCCAGGTGCCGAGCTGGTGGTCGAGGCCCAGCGCCTGGCCCGCTCGTTTACCTACAAAGCCCGCCATGGCAACCCGCCGCGCCCTATCCACGGCCTGTTTCTGATGGGCAGCCTGGGCTCGCTGGCCCAGGCCGAGCACAGCGACATGGACCTGTGGGTGTGCCATGCGCCCGGCTTGCCCGAGCATTTGCTGGAAGAACTGCGCCGCAAGTGCCAATTGCTGGAGGACTGGGCAGCAAGCCTGGGTGCCGAGGCGCACTTCTTCCTGATCGACACGCAAGGCTTTGCCCAAGGCCAGCGCGACGGCCAGCTGGGCTCCGATGACTGCGGCACCACCCAGCACTACCTGCTGCTGGATGAGTTCTACCGCACCACCCTCTGGCTGGCAGGCCGGACACCACTGTGGTGGCTGGTGCCCGTCTACCAGGAACACAATTATCACGCCTACACCCAGACCCTGCTGACCAAACGCTTCATCCGCAGCCAGGACACTCTCGATCTCGGCAACCTGGCACACGTTCCACCCGGCGAGTTCGTCGGTGCCGGCCTGTGGCAACTGTTCAAGGGCATCGATTCGCCCTACAAG
Organism: Pseudomonas sp. NMI542_15; assembly: GCF_021283425.1. Lineage (NCBI taxonomy): Bacteria > Pseudomonadati > Pseudomonadota > Gammaproteobacteria > Pseudomonadales > Pseudomonadaceae > Pseudomonas > Pseudomonas sp. NMI542_15. The sequence goes on from NZ_JAJSRO010000003.1 coordinate 327,943, forward strand.
TCGCTACTCAAGCTGCTGCTGACCGAGGCCTACGCCAGTGAACACCCCGCCGTGCGTTGTCTGAGCCTGGACTACAAGCAGGCAGTGTTCGCCAATCAGCTCGACCTCGACGCACTGGACCCCTACGTCATGGTCTATCGGCGTATCGAGCGCTACCTGCTGCAGCGCGGCGCGGTCGCACGCCTGGAACGGGTGCGGCGCAGCCTGTACCTGAAGGTGAACAAGAAGCTCAGCGACCAAGGCCGCGCCAATGGCTGGCAGCGCCGGCTGTTGCAGCGCCTGGCAGACGAGTGGGGCTGGGACCAGCGTCAGTTGGCGCTGCTGGATAGCCGTAGCCAATGGAAAGTGCAGCAAGTCGCTGTCGAGCGCCGCGAACTGGTGGCCGAGCTGAACCACAGCTACCGCTTCCTCAGCCAGTTCGCCAGCACCCAGAGCGCCAGCAGCCGTGCCGAGCAGCGCGACCTCAATGTGCTGGGCCGGCGCCTGTACGCGGCCTTCGAGCGCCGCGCCGGCAAGGTCGAGGTGATCAACCCCGGCATCGCCCCGGACCTTGCCGAAGGGACCCTGACCCTGGTTCAGGCACCTAACCGCAAGGAGCCCGGCAGCCACCACTGGGAGCTGTACTGCGGCAACCTGAGCACCCACGAGGTGGAGCACTTCAGCCCGATAAAGCGCTGCCGCGAGCTGATCGAGCTGCTGGCCTGGGCCCATCGTAACGGCGTGATCGACAGCAGCACGCGCATGGCGCTGCACCCCGGCGCCAGCGACCTCAGTGAATTAGAGCTGTTCAACCTGATGGGTTGCCTGCAGCAAAGTATTCCCCTGCCCTTGCCGATCGTCAGCGAAGTGCGCCTGCTGCAGCCCAGCGTTGCCGACGAGGTTTTGTTGCTGGTCAACGTCGCCATCGACCCGCTGCGCCATCACCGCGATCTGAACATCCTGATGACCACCGAGCGTACCGACTCGTTGAGCTACGCAGGCGTGCGCGAGAACCTGGTACTGACCCTCGACCAGGTCACCCTGAACAGCTGGAACGAAGTGCTGGTCCAGCGCTACGAAGGCGAACATGCGCTGGTGCGCTGCCTGCGCGACTTCCTCAATAGCCCGGTGCTGCGGGGCCACCGGCCACGGGTGCGGATACGCTGCTTTTGCCCGAGCCGCGCACAGGCCATCAGCCAGCGCGTGGAGGAAATTTTTGACACGGTGCAGCTGCTGCTGGACCAGGGCGCCAACCACCGCTACCTGCTAGAGGTAGCCCAGCACACCCATGTGCTGGAGCTGTTGGCCGGGCATGTAGGCCTGGCCACCCTGGCCGAGCACGAGGGGCTGCTGGCCCACCTGGGCGAAGAACGCAGCGCCTACAGCCCGCTGTACCTGGATACCAACGCCCTGCTGGACCACGACCTGCGCCTGGTGCTGGAACAGGGCCGCCCGGCTTGCATCCAGGTGTTCTACCGCCTGCAAGGTGGCTGGGCCGAGTTGTATGTGCTGGATGAGTACAATGCCCTGTGGCAGCAACGCCTGCCCCTGCATGACGAAGCCCACCTGCTGCTGCCGCTGCAGCGGTTCCTGCGTTCGGTGGTGATGCGCCGTGATGCCCGGCTGCCGCTGGATACCCAGCGCGCTGCCTCACTGGATATCCACTATGCGCAACTGTTGCCTTCCGGCGTTGGCAAGGCGCGTAGCCTCGAGCCGCGCCAAGCCCCGGTCGAGGGCAGCGACCAGCCCTACTATGAGGTGCAAGCCATCATCCAGGCCGGTGTGGCGGGTGCGGCGCATGTGACGCTGTACTGCGACCAGCAAGAGTTTTCCGAGCTGGAGCATGGTGCGCAGCTGTATGCGGTGGTGGCCAGGCAGATCATCGGGCAACGGCGCGCTGCCGGACAGTACCGGTGCTACATCACCGATCTGGATTTGTCCGAGCTGCTGGATGACCGGCTGGGCGCGACGCAGGTGTACCTGAACTACAAGCGGGTGCTGGAGCAGGCGTTGAATGAGGGGCTGGAGCAGGTGCTGGGTGAATGACCGAGGGCTGCCTTGCAGCCCCCTTGAGCCTTACAGGTCGTAATCGCCCGCCGCTTCTGGCTGGTACTCCACTTCCAGCAGCTTCAGCTTGAGGGTCTTGCCCCCCGGTGCCGGCCAGTCGATCTGCTCGCCCACCGACAGCCCCAGCAAGGCGCAGCCAATCGGTGCCAGGACCGAGACATTACCTTCCGGCCCGGCATCCTTCGGATAGACCAACGTCAGGTGGTAGTCCTTGCCGCTGGCTTCCTCACGGCAGTGCACGCGCGAGTTCATGGTGACCACGCCCGCCGGCACTTCATCGTGACCGACCACCTGCTCGGCGCGGTCCAGCTCGTCCTGCAGGGCGAGCACACCCGGCGTACTTTCGTCGAGGCTGTCGATCAGACGCTCCAGACGCTGTACGTCCAATCGGGTGAGGATGAGGGAAGGCTTGGTGCTCATGATCCAGTCAGACTCCTTTGAACAGGCGATTTTCGTCGTGCAGATAAAGCAAAACCCCGCCCAAGGGCGGGGTTTGTGAAGGCTTTGGCGTCACCGACGCAGAAACCCGACACTACCACAGCCGGGCAAATACTCAAGCCCTTGCTATCAGTGTGCCTTAGCCTGGTCGCGCAGGGCCTGGGCCTCGCGGCAAATCTGCCGACGCCGTTCGTCATCGGCCGAGCGCCATTCGCGAATGTGCTCCACATGCCGCTGGCAGCCAGTGCACACCCGCTGTTCGTCCAGCCGGCAAACGCTGATGCACGGTGATGGCACAGCGGGGCTGACGTTGCTGTAGAGCGGCTTGGGGGGACGGGCCGGGGCGGTGCTCATGTCAGATCTCGTCGAAGTCCAGCTTCTCGCCGGCCCGCTCCCAGACGATGCGCTCGAGCATTTCGCCCAACAGCTCTTCGCTCTTCTCGCACACCCACTTGCCGCTTTCTTCGTCGTAATCGAAGTGGAAGCCACCTGAGCGATCGGCGAGCCACAGCTGGCGCAGCGGTTCCTGGCGGCTGAAAATCAGCTGGGCGCCACCTTCGAACTTGACGGTGAGCACACCGGCGGAGTTCTCCATGTCCAGGTCCAGGCCGCTCTCGTCGAACAGGTCTTCCAACGCCTGTTGGGTCGCGTCGACCAGATCATGGAAACGCGCTTCACTCAAACTCATTGCAGGAACCTCGAAATTGGCTGCGTTACAGGCAAGCCGGGCAAGATACGGGCGCTTGGCGCCGAATGCAAAGATTAGCCATTGAAGGCGGTAAGAATAGCCCGCCCGGCGGACCGGCCCTTGCATAGGCAAGCCGCCGGTCGCTCGGTATACTCGGGCGCAATACTGCATTTTTCTAAGGATTTCACCCATGAAGCGCCTGATTTCCTCCTTCGCGGCGCTGGTCGCTGTTGCCTGCCTCGTTTCGGCCTGCGGCCAGAAAGGCCCGCTGTACCTGCCTGAAGACGGCGATAACGGCAAAGCGCACAAGTCGCACCAGCACCAGCCAAAAGCCCAGCCGGCGCCGGCGCAAGCGCAGCCCGAGCTGCAGTCCGAGCCCGAGCAGTCGCCTGCGCAGTAAGGAAACCAGATGAACGCTTTCAACTACCGCGACGGCCAGCTGTTCGCGGAAGGGGTGGCCCTGTCGGCCGTCGCCGAACGTTTCGGCACCCCCACCTACGTGTACTCGCGCGCCCACATCGAGGCCCAGTACCGTAACTACGCCGATGCCCTGCAAGGCACCGAGCACCTGGTGTGCTTCGCGGTCAAGGCCAACTCCAACCTTGGCGTGTTGAACGTACTGGCGCGCCTGGGCGCAGGTTTCGACATTGTCTCCGGTGGTGAGCTGGAGCGCGTGCTGGCCGCTGGCGGGCGCGCCGACCGCGTGGTGTTCTCTGGCGTCGGCAAAACCCGCGAAGACATGCGCCGCGCCCTGGAAGTGGGTGTGCACTGCTTCAACGTCGAATCCACCGACGAACTGGAGCGTCTGCAAGTCGTGGCAGCCGAGATGGGCAAGGTTGCCCCGGTGTCGCTGCGGGTCAACCCGGACGTTGACGCCGGTACCCACCCGTACATCTCCACCGGCCTTAAAGAAAACAAGTTCGGCATCGCCATTGCCGACGCCGAGGCCATCTACGTGCGTGCCGCGCAGTTGCCGAACCTGGAAGTGGTTGGCGTCGACTGCCACATCGGCTCCCAGTTGACCACCGTTGAGCCGTTCCTCGATGCCCTGGACCGCCTGCTGGACCTGGTCGACCGCCTTGCCGACTGCGGCATCCACCTGCGCCATCTGGACCTGGGTGGCGGCGTTGGCGTGCGCTACCGCGACGAAGAACCACCGCTGGTGGCCGACTACATCAAGGCTATTCGCGAACGCGTAGGCACGCGCGACCTGGCTTTGGTGTTCGAGCCGGGCCGCTACATCGTGGCCAACGCTGGCGTGCTGCTGACCCGCGTGGAATACCTCAAGCACACCGAACACAAAGACTTCGCCATCATCGATGCGGCGATGAACGACCTGATTCGCCCTGCGCTTTACCAGGCCTGGATGGGTGTAAGCCCGGTCGTGCCACGCGAGGGTCAAGGCCGTGCCTACGACCTGGTCGGCCCGATCTGCGAGACCGGCGACTTCCTCGGCAAGGACCGTGTGCTGAACCTGGCCGAAGGCGACCTGCTGGCCGTGCAGTCCGCGGGCGCCTATGGTTTTGTCATGAGCTCCAACTACAACACCCGTGGCCGTTGCGCTGAAATCCTGGTCGACGGCGACCAGGCGTTCGAAGTACGCCGCCGCGAAACCATCGCCGAACTGTACGCTGGCGAAAGCCTGCTGCCGGAGTAAGCCCATGCTGCTGCGTTTTACCAAGATGCATGGCCTGGGCAACGACTTCATGGTCCTCGACCTGGTCAGCCAGCACGCGCATATCCAGCCCAAGCACGCCAAGCAATGGGGTGACCGGCATACCGGCATCGGCTTCGACCAGTTGCTGATCGTCGAGGCCCCGAACAACCCGGAAGTGGACTTCCGCTACCGCATCTTCAACGCCGACGGCTCCGAAGTGGAGCAGTGCGGCAACGGTGCGCGCTGCTTCGCCCGCTTCGTGCTGGACAAGCGCCTGACCGCGAAAAAGCGCATCCGCGTGGAAACCAAAAGCGGCATCATCGTGCTGGACGTGCAGAACGACGGCCAGGTGAGTGTCGACATGGGCCCACCGCGCTTCATCCCTGCCGACATTCCCTTTGTCGCTGACGAGCAGGCGCTGAACTACCCACTGGAAGTCGACGGCCAGCTGCATTCGATTGCCGCCGTGTCCATGGGTAACCCGCATGCCGTGCTGCGCGTCGATGACGTGCATACTGCCCCCGTGCATGAGCTGGGCCCGAAGATCGAAAACCACCCACGCTTCCCGCAGCGGGTGAATGCCGGCTTCCTCCAGGTCATCGACCGCCACCGCGCCAACCTGCGCGTGTGGGAACGCGGCGCGGGCGAAACCCAGGCCTGCGGCACCGGTGCTTGTGCCGCCGCCGTGGCAGCCATCAGCCAAGGCTGGATGGATTCCCCGGTATCCCTCGACCTGCCCGGTGGGCGCCTGCACATCGAATGGGCCGGCCCCGGCAAGCCCGTGGTGATGACCGGCCCGGCCGTACGCGTCTACGAAGGACAGGTTCGTCTCTAAGCGAGTAACCGCCATGACCGATCAGCCCCAGGTTGTACCCCAGCAGTCCGCCGAGCTCGATGCCGAAGCGGTGGTCGCCTACCTGCGCGCCCATCCCACCTTCTTTGCCGAGCACGACGAGCTGCTGATCGAACAGCGCATACCGCATCAGCGTGGCGACAGCGTGTCGCTGGTGGAACGTCAGCTCAAGCTGCTGCGTGACCGTAACATCGAGATGCGCCATCGCCTGTCGCAATTGATGGATGTGGCTCGCGACAACGACCGGCTGTTCGACAAGACCCGGCGGCTGATCCTCGACCTGCTCGATGCCGGCACCCTGGAAGAAGTGGTAATGGCGGTCGAAGACAGCCTGCGCCAGGAGTTCCAGGTGCCGTTCGTCAGCCTCATCCTGTTCGGCGACAACGGCGCGCCGGTCGGGCGCTGGGTCAGCAACACCGAGGCGCAACAGGCCATCGGTGCTCTGCTGGGCGGTGGCAAGACGGTCAGTGGCAACCTGCGTGAGCATGAGCTGGCCTTTCTGTTCGGTGAGGAACAGCGTCGGGAGGTGGGCTCCAGTGCCGTGGCCACCCTCGAATACCAAGGGCTGCACGGGGTGCTGGCGATCGGCAGCCGCGACCCGCAACACTACAAGAGCAGCGTCGGCACCCTGTTCCTTGGCTACATCGCCGAAGTGCTCGGCCGCGTTGTACCGCGCGTTACCCAGACTCTGCGCTCGGTACGCTGATGGAACGCCAACTGGAGGCTTATTGCGCACACCTGCGCAACGAGCGCCAGGTGTCGGAGCACACCTTGCTGGGCTACCGTCGCGACCTGGATAAGGTCACCGCTTACTGCAAGGAACACGGTATTGCCGGGTGGCAAGCGCTGCAAATCCAGCAACTGCGCCAACTGATCGCCCGCCTGCACCACCACGGCCAGTCCTCCCGCAGCCTGGCACGGCTGCTGTCGGCGGTGCGCGGCCTGTACCGCTACCTCAACCGCGAAGGCCTGTGCCAGCACGACCCGGCCACTGGCCTGAGCGCGCCCAAGGGTGAGCGCCGGTTGCCCAAGGTGCTGGACACCGACCGCGCCCTGCAGCTGCTTGATGGCGGCGTCGATGACGATTTTATTGCCCGTCGTGACCAGGCGATCCTTGAACTGTTCTACTCGTCGGGCCTGCGCCTGTCCGAGCTGACCAACCTCGACCTCGATCACATCGACCTTGCCGCCGGGCTGGTGCAGGTGCTGGGCAAGGGTGGCAAAGCCCGCGTGCTGCCCGTTGGCCGCAAAGCCCGCGAGGCGCTGCACGCCTGGTACCGCCTGCGCGGCATCGGCAACCCGCGTGACCGCGCGGTGTTCATCACCCGCCAGGGCAACCGCATCACTCCACGGGCTGTGCAGCAACGTGTGCAGAAGGCGGGTGAGCGCGAGCTGGGCCAGCACCTGCACCCACACATGCTTCGCCATTCCTTCGCCAGCCATGTGCTGGAATCGTCCCAGGACCTGCGGGCGGTGCAGGAAATGCTCGGCCATGCCGACATCAGCACCACGCAGATCTACACCCACCTGGACTTCCAGCACCTGGCCGCGGTGTACGACAGCGCCCACCCTCGGGCCAAACGCAGCAAAGGCACAGACTCATGAGCATCAAGCTGATCACGTTCGACCTCGACGACACCCTGTGGGACACCGCGCCGGTCATCGCCAGCGCAGAAGTCGTGCTGCGCGACTGGCTCGAAGCCAACGCCCCGATCCTGGGCGGGGTGCCGGTGGAGCACCTGTTTGCCATTCGCGAGCGGCTGGTACAGGCCGACCCCGGCCTCAAGCACCGCATCAGCGCCCTGCGCCGACGGGTGCTGTTCCATGCCCTGGAAGAGGTCGGCTACAGCGAGAAGCAAGCGCAGGCGCTGGCCAACGAAGGCTTTGAAGTGTTCCTGCATGCTCGCCACCAAGTGGAGATCTTCCCCGAGGTGCAGCCGGTACTGGAGGTCCTGCGTCACCATTACATCCTGGGCGTGGTCACCAACGGCAACGCCGACGTGAGCCGGTTGGGGCTGGCGGACTACTTCCGCTTTGCCCTGTGCGCCGAGGACCTCGGCATTGGCAAGCCGGACCCGGCACCGTTCCTGGAAGCCCTGCGCCGCGGCGAGGCGGATGCCAGCGCCGCCGTTCACATCGGCGACCACCCCGGCGATGACATCGCAGGCGCCCAGCGAGCAGGGCTACGGGCCGTCTGGTTCAACCCTCAGGGCAAGGCCTGGACCGGTGAGCAGGCACCGGATGCCGAAATCCAGCGCCTGTCGCAGCTGCCCGACGTCCTTTCCCGCTGGGGCTGACAAGAGACCGCCTCGAAATTTGCGTTGGTGCGTATATCGAGCGCCGCCCGCGCGGCGCATCGCGGGCGGCGCTCGATCTCACTGGCAATGAAAATATACCGGCAAACGCCCACAAAAAAGCCCGCAGCGACGGCGGGCTTTTTTTGCGGTCAGCCACTCAGATGGGGCGGCTGCCGTACTTGTTGTCCGGCTTTTTGGGCGGGTCGGCGACCACGTTGGCCTCGACTTCCTGCACCTTGCCACCGCGCGAAAGGAATTCTTCCATCGCCTTGGCCAGTGCATCACGCTCTTTCTGCTTGGCTTCCATGCTCGGCAGTTCGTCTACCGAAACAGCCGCCTTGGACTTGCCCTTGGCAGCGGGTGCCGGGCTGCTGTCGTCATCGCCCGCATCTTCGGCGACATCGTCAGCTGCCGCTTCGAGGCCTTCATCAACCTCGTCTTCATCGCCTACTTCGAGGTCGTCGTTTTCCAGATCGTCGTCGCTCATGTTCTACCTCATGACTTGCGAAAGCAGGTTAGTTATAGACCAGTGCAGCCGTAGACCGGCAGCCACCAGTGAAAATTCAACTGGCCGTGGGTTAGGCCACTGCCCTTGGGTCGGCGCTCCTGATGGGAGGCGGCACCCAGCAGGCCCTGCTCCTGGCAGGACCTGACAAATCCATCTAGCCCCTGCTGGCCACACGCTATTGGCAAGCCTAGCAAAGGCTGGCGAAGTGTGTGGACTACACGTCAAACACCCTTCGGCGCGCATTCTAGCGCGCCCGTGGAAAAAGCAAAGCTCCATAAACGCCCTGCGACTTGTAAGTTTTTTACCTACGTCGCGAACGTGCCGGATAAACCGTTTGCCAAGCGCGAAATGCTGAAAATCTGGCAAAAAAATGCCCGGCAAGCCGGGCAAGTTTTTACCGCGTCGCAGTTACAGGTTGTAGCCGCGTTCGTTGTGCTGAGCCAGGTCGAGGCCGACCGACTCTTCTTCTTCGTTGACCCGCAGGCCCATTACCAGATCCAGCACCTTGAGGATCACGTAAGTGACGATGGCGGTGTAGACCACGGTGAAGATCACGCCTTTGGCCTGGATCCAGACCTGCATGCCAATGTCGGTGACGGTGCCGAAGCCGCCCAGCGCCGGCGCTGCGAACACACCGGTAAGGATTGCCCCGATGATGCCGCCGACACCATGTACACCGAAGGCATCCAGCGAATCGTCATAGCCGAGCCTGCGCTTGAGGGTGGTGGCGCAGAAGTAGCAGATCACACCCGAAGCCAGGCCGATCACCAAGGCGCCCATCGGCCCCACGGTGCCTGCAGCCGGGGTGATGGCAACCAGGCCGGCAACCACACCCGAAGCGATGCCCAGGGCGCTGGGTTTACCGTGACCAATCCACTCGGCGAACATCCAGCCCAGCGCAGCAGCAGCGGTGGCGATCTGGGTGACCAGCATGGCCATGCCAGCGGTGCCGTTGGCGGCGGCGGCGGAGCCTGCGTTGAAGCCGAACCAGCCGATCCACAGCATGGCCGCGCCCATCAGGGTGTAGCCCAGGTTGTGCGGGGCCATCGGGGTGGTCGGGTAGCCCTTGCGCTTACCCAGCACCAGGCAGCAGACCAGGCCTGCGATACCGGCGTTGATGTGCACCACGGTGCCGCCAGCGAAGTCCAGTACGCCCCAGTCCCACATCAGTGCACCGTCACCGCTCCACACCATGTGGGCGATCGGCGCATACACCAGGGTGAACCAGATGCCCATGAACACCAGCATCGCAGAGAACTTCATGCGCTCGGCGAAGGCACCCACGATCAGTGCCGGGGTGATGATGGCGAAGGTCATCTGGAAGGTGATGAATACCGCCTCAGGGAAGAGTGCAGTGGCCGACGTCAGGTTCTCGGGCGTGACGCCGCTGAGGAAGGCCTTGGAGAAGCCCCCGACGAAGGAGTTGAAGTTGAGCACGCCCTTTTCCATACCGGTGGTATCGAAGGCCATGCTGTAGCCGTAAACGACCCAGAGAATGCTCATCAGGCCGGTGATTGCAAAGCATTGCATCATCACCGACAGCACGTTCTTGGAACGCACCATGCCGCCATAGAACAGGGCCAGGCCCGGGATAGTCATGAACAGCACCAGCGCCGTTGCGGTCAACATCCAGGCGGTGTCGCCGGAGTTCAGCGCTGGGGCGGCTTCCTCGGCCAAGGCAAGCCCGGGCATTACGAGGGACAATAGGGCTCCTAGCCCTGCGATCTTACGCAGAGTCATGTTGTTTTCTCCTGGGGCGTTGGGTTTGGTGAGGCGTTGTTGCTGCTTAGATCGCGTCGGTATCGGTTTCGCCGGTACGGATGCGGATCGCCTGCTCCAGATTCACCACGAAAATCTTGCCGTCACCGATCTTGCCGGTGTTGGCTGCCTTGGTGATGGCTTCGATTACCCGATCAAGGTCCTTGTCATCGATGGCAACATCGATCTTCACCTTGGGCAGAAAATCGACCACATATTCAGCACCGCGATACAGCTCGGTGTGGCCCTTCTGCCGGCCGAAGCCTTTGACTTCAGTAACAGTGATGCCCTGCACGCCGATTTCCGACAGCGACTCGCGCACGTCGTCCAGCTTGAACGGCTTGATGATGGCTGTGACTAGCTTCATGAAACTCTCTCCCGATTTGGTGGACTTGCCCCAGGAAAACAAACCCGTCTCAAGTCTAAGCGCAGCGGTTGGCTTTGTAACGCGTCGTCGGCATCCGGCTCCGCGTGCGCACTGCTTGGTCACAAGGAACTGCATCAGTGCATGGCTCGTACAGGTCTTTGCAGAAACCTTGCCAGTTCCGGCAAATCACCGGAAAACAGCGAGTTATGCGAAAGGGTCGGGATTGGCCAGTCGCCAGCATGGGAAACATGCACAGTTTCGGTGCGCACCGGGAGGGCGCATTGCGCGAAAAACGTGCACCCAAACGTCCGATTTGTGCGTGCTACACTGCCGGCCATTCTCAGTTTCAGTGGACTGCCCCATGCTTGCGCCCAAAGCCCTTCTCGATGCCCTGAGCGACCAGGCCTCGCGCCTGTTCAGCAGCGATACCGCCCAGCCCCGTGCAGAACTGGAAAGCCAGTTCAAGGTGCTGATGCAAGGTGCCTTCAGCAAGCTGGACCTGGTCAGCCGTGACGAATTCGACAGCCAGATGGTTGTGCTGGCGCGCACCCGTGCTCGCCTGGAGGCTTTGGAAAAACAAGTAGCCGAGCTGGAAGCACGGCTGAACCCGACCCCACAGGATCAGTGAATGCAGCCCTCCAGCGCATACCCGGTACTGCTGTTTTCCTACGGCACGCTGCAGGACAAGGCCGTGCAACGGGCCAACTTCGGCCGTGAGCTGAGCGGCCAGGCCGACCGCATGCCGGGCTACCGACAGGACTGGGTCGAGATCACCGACCCGGCTGTGCTGGCGGCTAGCGGCAAGTCCCATCACCCCATCGTTTCCCCCAGCAGCCAGGCCGACGACAGCGTGGCCGGCACGGTCTTCCAGATCAGCGAAGAAGAGCTGGCGGCGGCGGACCGCTATGAAGTTGCCGACTACAAGCGCGTCGCCGTCACGCTCGCATCGGGCCTGACTGCCTGGGTTTATGTGCGCGCCTGAATCCCTCTGGCGCGGGTTGTTACACGGAGCGTTCCCCATGAAAGTCAGCGCACGCAATGTTTTTGAAGGCAAAGTCACCAACGTTCAGCCCGGCGCGGTCAATGCCGAAGTCGAGCTGACCCTGGGTGGCGGCGAAAAGCTGGTAGCGGTGGTCACCATGGCCAGCCTGCATAACCTCAGCATCAACGTCGGCAAAGACGCCGTGGCGCTGGTCAAGGCGCCGTGGGTGGTACTGCTGACCGACGCCGCCGGCTACAAGCTATCGGCCCGTAACGCACTGGAAGGCGAAGTGGTGCGGGTGGGTGATGGTGCAGTGAATGCCGAAGTGGTGCTGAAGCTGGCCGGCGGCACCGAGGTGTTTGCCATCGTGACCCGCGAAGCTGTGCAGGAGCTGGGCCTGGCACCGGGTGTGAAGGCCACTGCGCTGATCAAGGCCTCGCACATCATCCTCGGCGCCAAGCCCTGAGGGTATCAGGCCGACGCCCGTAGCCGGCCCGGCTCGGATACTGCCTGTTTCGGCGGCAACTCGCTGGCGTGCAAGGTGCCGCGAAACAGGGTCGCACCACACTGGGTAACCAGGGTCTTCACCCGGTTGTGCGAGTTGAGGATCTCGGCCTGGATGTTTTCGATGGCTGAATCCCCAGGCTGCAAGGCAGCCGCACGGTTGGCCCATTCGATGGCAGCAAAACGGCTCTGCTTGCGAGTGCCGCGCCCCTGCATCCAGGCCAGCCCCAGTTCGGCGCTGGCCCGTCCGGCAACCCACGGGTCCGGGTGCTCGACCAGGCTCGACAGGTAGGCGACGGCCTCGGCCCGTTCCTGGACTTCGCCAAACTGGCGCAACAGGATACCCAGGTGCAAGCGCGCACGCGCATTGGTGTGCGGATTACCCAGCGCATCGACCAGCAGGCGCCTGACAGCCAGCATGGCACTTCGCTCACTCAGGTCCTCATCACCCTCCATACGCAGGCAGGCGAGGTTGTACTTGGCCTGCCTGCTGCCCGCCTCTACCGCACGCTGCAGCCAATACTCAGCCGTCTCGTCGTCCAGATAGTGCGCCGGGGTGTTGCCCAGGCCGCCGCTGTGCAGCTCGTACAGGCCAAGGGCAGCACCCGGCAAGCTCAGCTCCGCAAAGCGCTCGTACAGGTAACAAGCCACCTCGTGCCGGTTGGCAGCCCACAGCAGCCGCGCCACAGCGAGCACATCGAAGCCTGGCGCATGGCCCGCGCGCTGGCGGGTCACCGCCACCTGTGACCAGAGCCTTGCCTGCTCGGCCGAACGCGGCAGCCCCCACAGGCCGAAGCGATGCCCGGCAGCGCGCATTGCACAAGCGCCAGCATGCGAGCGGCCTTCACACAGGCGCTCGATGGCGGTGCGCAACAGCTGATGCTCATCTGCCATGCCATCACACAGTATCAGCCCGACAAAACAGCGAAATGGCTCGCCCATCGCAGGGGTGGCGCCATGACTGGCGTTGCATGCCAAGCTCGCGGCGAAATCACGCATACCGCCTGCATGGTCTTGCAAGGCACTGCTGCGCAGCGCGCCTCGCCAGGCCAGCACGACGGCGCTTTCCCTGGGCCTTAGCGGGCGTTGCAGCCAGCTATCGAACAGTTGCTGCCAATCCGCGACGGCCTGCAACTGCTCGGCATGTGGCAGCTTCAGCCGTTCTTCGACGGCCATCCAGCGCAACGCATTGCGCAGCGCTTCGTCCCACCCCTCGCACAACGGCCCATTGGCCAACAGGTCCAGCGCATCAAAACTGGCACCCCAACGGGGCAACAGGTAAACGGCCAGCGCCTGGATCGCTTCGAAACAACCAGGGCGGGCCACCAGCGCATGGCGCAACCAGTAATAGCGTGGTGCTTCGTTTTCGTGATCGGCCCGCCTGCTCAGGCACGCCGGTAATGCTTGGGGCAGCTCGGCCAAGGGCAACAGCCCGTACTTCACGAGCAAGGGGGCTGCGGCTTCCTGCGCTTCCACATCGGCATGGGCACTGGGCCTGTACCGCGCAGGCTGCCCCTGAAACAGTTCGATCAACCAGCCAGGTTCGCGCAGTTGCGCACTGACACGCAGCATGCCAATGGCCGCTGCCACGGGTTGTGCAGAGCGGTCCATTGCACGCAACAGGTGCGCGGTCGCGGTTTCACAAATTTGCTCGACGGCCAGCAAGCGGGCAGCGTTGCGTTGGCCACCATCCTGCACCTGGCAGGCCCGGTGGAAACAGTGCATGCCCATTACCACTTGCGGGTGGTAAGCCTTGGGGCAGGCATCAATCCAGGCTTTGAGCACTTGGCTCAGGGCCCTGTCACCCTGGTTTTCCAGGTCCACCAGCATGTGCCCTTCGATGGCCGCCAGGTAGGCCGGGAACTCGCCGGGCGCGGCTTGGCGCCATTGCGCCTCAAGGCTGTCGAAACACCGGGTGAGTTCAATGAATGAATTGGCCTGCACCAGTTCGCGAATCACCTGGCGCGTTTGGGCGAGCGTTTGCACGGCGCAATACCTCAAGTCCATTTGAAAGAAGACGCGGTGCCATCCCATGGCAACGGCATTTGCCCAACAACACTAAGCCATACCACCCACCTGCGCAAAGATTATTGGATCCATTTTTTGCCGATTTTTAAGAAAACACAGGGAAAAAACCTGCTCTGCAAAACCACGACGCACACTTGTTGCGCCTGTCGTGGCCACCATCGCTATCCTTGACCCAGCCGCAGGAAGCGGCCCTTTTCAGCGACAACGGAGCGTCCATGTCACTAGCCCTCGTCCACAGCCGCGCCCAGGTAGGTGTGCAGGCACCCGCGGTCAGCGTCGAAACCCACCTGGCCAACGGCCTGCCCCATCTCACTCTGGTCGGCCTGCCAGAAACCACGGTCAAGGAAAGCAAGGACCGGGTACGCAGCGCCATCGTCAACTCCGGGCTTAGCTACCCGCAGCGGCGCATTACCCAGAACCTCGCCCCCGCCGACCTGCCCAAGGATGGCGGGCGCTACGACTTGGCCATTGCCCTGGGTATCCTCGCCGCAGATGGCCAGGTGCCGACTGCCACCCTGGCCGATATGGAATGCCTGGGCGAACTGGCGCTTTCGGGGAAATTGCGCCCTGTCCAGGGCGTGCTACCTGCGGCCCTGGCGGCACGCGAAGCAGGCCGGGCGCTGGTGGTGCCACGGGAAAATGCCGAGGAAGCCAGCCTGGCAGGCGGGCTGGTGGTGTATGCGGTGGGCCACCTGCTGGAGTTGGTCGCCCACCTGAACGGCCAGGTGCCATTGCCGCCGTACGCGGCCAATGGCTTGATCCTGAATCAACGTCCCTACCCTGACCTGAGCGAGGTGCAGGGCCAACTGGCGGCCAAGCGCGCGTTGATGCTGGCGGCGGCTGGGGCGCACAACCTGCTGTTCACCGGGCCACCCGGCACCGGCAAGACCTTGCTCGCCAGCCGCCTGCCGGGGCTGCTGCCACCGCTGGACGAGCACGAGGCGCTCGAGGTGGCTGCCATTCAGTCGGTCAGCGGGCATACACCGCTGAGCAGTTGGCCGCAGCGACCGTTTCGCCATCCCCACCACTCCGCATCCGGCCCGGCACTGGTTGGAGGCTGTAAAACACATCGTAAAATGAGAAAATACGGCTAGCTTCTAGAGATCAATGAGAATGAAGAAAGCTCTGCCCACTTTGCCGGTCCGCAGCATCGGCGTTAGCGGCCGTAGCGTCACAGGCATCGTACCGCTAATGGGACGGTTCGAATCGACCCTTGAGCGCGATCTGATGGAGCTTGTCCGCTTTGATCGCCGCGTCACCAGCTTCCTGCCTCAGCCCGTAAAGATCGAATTTAAAGGCGACGCCGGTGAAGACCGGTCGTACACCCCCGACGGCCTCATCACCTTCCAGGAATCGGCCTCATCACCGCAGCCAATCCTCTATGAGGTTAAATACCGAGCAAATTTTCGCGAGCAGTGGCGAAGCCTGCTGCCCAAGTTTCGTGCGGCAAAATCGTACTGCGCTGAGCGCGGGTGGCGTTTTGAGGTCTACACGGAGCGGGAAATCCGCACGCCGTATTTGGATAACGTCAAATTTCTGTGGCCGTTTCGAAGCCGAGAGCCTGGCCCCCTCCAGCGCGCCCAAGTCGTGGGTGTATTTGAGAGTTACAGCTTGATCAGTGTGAGCAACCTCCTTGGAATGCTTGCCCCTGATCCCAAACAGCGCGGTGAGCTGATCCCCGTCTTGTGGCACCTGATCGCCAATGGGGTCGTTTGTTGTGACCTGAATATCCCATTAAGCATGACGAGCGTGCTATCGATCGGGGAGGTAGTGAAATGAAAACCATCAGACCAGGTCAGTTGGTCTACTGGAGAGATTCGGCTTCGATAGTTGTTGAACTGAAAGGTCTGATTGAGGCTGTAATCCGAAGAATTGAGGACTCCTCGATCGAGGTGGTGCGCTGTGTGGACCTCAAGTCCAGTCCAGAAGTCGGCCCGACGAGGGACTCGTCCCATTTAACCCAAGATCGAGCGGCTTGGGATGAGACTCTTGAGCGTTTTGCAATCATCAAACCGCTATTGCAGGGTCGTCGGAGTGTGGAAGATGTCAAGAATGCTGCGAAGCGTTCAGGTAAGAGTGTTCCCACCATCTATAGATGGCTGAAGCGCTATGAAAAAACAAATCTTGTATCTTCTCTATCCAAGTCCCCTCGCTTCGACAAAGGTCAAGGGCGCTTACCCAAAGAAGTCCAAGACGTAATAGATGAGCAAATAGAGGCATACTATCTAAAAAAAGAACGGCGAAATGTTACTCAGCTGCACACACGTATTCGGGAAATTTGTAAATCTCGCGGCTTGCCCGAGCCGCATCTAAATACTATTTATGGGCGAGTTAGTAATATTGAGGACAGTGTCAAGGTCAGGAGGCGTCATGGGTCAAAAGCCTACCGTGATAACATACTGCCCACCTTAGGTGAGTTCCCTGGCGGCGACTATCCCAACGCGGTTGTACAAATTGACCATACGCCGGTAGATGTCATCATCGTTGATGAGAAACACCGCTTACCCATAGGTAGACCATATCTTACCATTGCTATTGATGTTGCTACAAAGATGGTTACTGGATTTTGCCTGACACTGGATCCGCCCAGCGCGCTTTCGGCCGGTCTGTGTATCGCACATGCGGTGCAAGAGAAATCTAATTGGCTAGCTAAGAGGGATATTCTTGCTGAATGGCCGATTCATGGGAAAATGGCAAAAATCCATGTCGATAATGCTAAAGAATTCCGTGGCACTATGTTGCAAAGAGCCTGTGCGCTGCATGACATTGTCTTAGAGTACAGGCCTAGGCATCAGCCGAACTATGGCCCGCATGTAGAGCGTGCTTTTCGGACCTTTATGACTGAATGTCATACGTTGGAAGGGACGACCTTCTCAAACGTCAAAGCTAAGGCCGATTACAATTCGGAACAAAAAGCGTGCTTAACCTTAGATGAGTTGGAACTTTGGTTCACAACTTTCTTTGTTTACTCCTACCATAATGCTAAGCATTCAGGTAACGGTGGCATTCCTCCTATCAAGAAATTCGCTCAGCTTGTGTATGGCTCGGATACACAGCTTGGGGTTGGGCTACCAGCTAGGGTCGAGGATGAGGAGACGTTTCGCCTAGATTTTACGCCATACCTCGAAAGAACCATACAGCAGACTGGCGCGCTGGTTAACTACATCCATTATTATTCGCCGGTTTTGCGTAAATGGATCAAGGCGATAGATCAGAATACAAACAAATCCAAGAAATTCATCTTTGCATACGATCCGAGAGATATAAGTGTTGTTTACTTCTTGGACCCAGACACAAAAACCTACGTTCCGATCCCATACCTGAATAGTGCTCGGCCAGCGATCAGCTATTGGGAGCTCAAGGCCGCGCTGAAGCGTATAAAGAATGACCCTAATAACGAGCCAGATGAGGAAAAGATTTTTCACGGAGTTACGCTGATGCGGAAAATTGAGGAAAATGCTATTGAAAGTACACGGTTAGCTAAGGCTCAACGGACCAGAGAAAAGAGGAGTCTGCGGAATGCTCAAAGGCGCAGGCAGTCTTTGGGTGTGCATCAGATATCTAAGGCTGATTCCCGTGTCGAAGTTCCGGAGGACTTAGATCCGTTCGACGAAGTGATCACGCCGTTTGACGATATAGAGTTGGGGTGATCCATGACCAGCTATCAATATCTACATCCTGAAGCCCTCAAAGTCGTTGAGCAGGATGCGGAGGCGCGAAGCCTATGGATTGCCAACCGACGATGGATCGGGTATCCACAAGCTAATGCCATCCTCAAAAAGCTCGACCGGTTGCTCGTCCATCCGCGGCAAACACGCATGCCTAACATGCTCATCGTAGGTAACACTAATAATGGTAAATCAAACTTGGTTGATAAGTTCGTTGGACGCAATTTGCCCGACGAAAATCCGAGTGGTGAGCACATCGTGTGTCCAGTGCTTAAAATAGAAACTCCTCCAAGCCCGACGGAGGCAAGTATCTATTCGGAAATACTTGGGAAACTTTTTGAGAAGGATCCTGCATCATCTACCAATGCTAAGCGCATGCGCGTTATAAAGGTTTTGAGGGAGATTCAACTAAAGGTTCTCGTTATTGATGATCTTCACAATATGCTCGCGGGTACATCCGTAAGGCAGCAACAATCTCTGAACATGTTGAAGTACCTGGGTAACGAACTTCAAATTTCCATAGTAGGTTGCGGTACTGGCGATCTGCTCCGTGCAGTCAGCATCGATCCGCAGATCCAGAACCGGTTTCCTCCCGAGTTTCTACCGAAGTGGGAAATGAATAAGGAATTCCTACAGCTCTTGATGTCCTTTGAACGATTGCTGCCATTGCGGCAGAGGTCGGCGTTACATGAGCGGCCGTTGGCAGCCAAGGCTTTGGCCATGTGTGAAGGTTACATAGGGGAGCTGTCGCTGTTGCTCAACGCCGCGGCAGAGTACGCAATTGAGTCTGGTGAGGAAAGGATCACAGCTGAGGTAATGAACGAGTGTGGGTATCTCTCACCCAGTGATAGGACGCAAATGGCATCGAGGATCTAGCATATGCTCCCAATCCATCCACAGCCGTTGTCGGATGAGCTTCTGACCTCTTGGATGGTGCGGCTGGCTTTTGCTAATGGTTTTGCCTTGCACACCTTTTACTCCAATCTGCTGGGGTACAGGGCGCCTATCTGGAATCGCGATTCTGATCGCCATCCTCCGTCAGCTC
Source organism: Pseudomonas sp. NMI542_15 (assembly GCF_021283425.1). Classification (NCBI taxonomy): domain Bacteria; kingdom Pseudomonadati; phylum Pseudomonadota; class Gammaproteobacteria; order Pseudomonadales; family Pseudomonadaceae; genus Pseudomonas; species Pseudomonas sp. NMI542_15. Next base: position 346,782 of record NZ_JAJSRO010000003.1, read on the forward strand.
TGCTCGACTGCTTATCCACCGCGACGGGGCGGCCGGTCGAGGAGCTAAGAGGCCTGACATTGGGCTGCTATGAGGGATTCATTTTTGAACACTTTGTCGTTAGTGGAGATGTCCCATTTCTGCTCCCCACCGGTCTTTATCACCGCACCCGTCGCAGGGCGGGCATACAGTTCTGTCCCATCTGCCTGAAGCTCGATCCGGCACCCTATTATCGTCGCCACTGGCGTTTAGCACTCTCTACTGTGTGCACAGCGCACGATTGCTTTCTGGAGCAGATTTGCCCCTCCTGTGGGTCGCCGGTAGTCTTCCACCAGCACGGAATAGGTCGCTCAAAACTAATCGCCGGAAGTGCGTTGAGCATCTGTAGCAAATGCGATTTCAGATTAGGCGATACCCAGCCCAGGTTCATGGACTGCGCAAACAATGCGGTCAGTCGGATGCTCCTCACCATCACCCGTGCGGTTCAGCTTGGAGACTGGAACGGCTTCTTCCAAGGGCTGCCGCTGAGTCTGTCATTTTTTACAGGCCTGCGAGTACTTTTAGGCCTGATATGCGGAAGACACGGCCGACGATTACGCGCCGTGTTGAGCGGGATAGTCGGGATAGAAGTCGCCCCGGTGGCCCATCTAGATTTTGAGTATCAGTCACTGGAGGCGCGATACGCTTTGCTACGAGCTGCAGCGGCCCTTTTGGTCGATTGGCCAGCGCTCTTCTATGATGCTTGCAGCCAGGCGAAGCTCACTCGCTCACGCCTTACGGACTCATTCTCGACAATGCCGTACTGGTTGCGCATTCAGGTCGACCAATATCTTGATACCCGGTCGTACCTACCCCACGCTGAGGAGGTCGAATCTGCAGCTTGCTATCTGCAAGGTGCTGGGATGGCCGTCTCCGGCTCATCTCTCGGTGCTTTGCTAGGCTTGAAGAGGGATGTCGCCCGCAGGGCATTTGTGCAGTGGAAAGAATGTCAGCCAGAAGCACCAGGCGCTTGTCTGGGACTACGGCCCCCATGTCATGCTCCCCGCGACGGTTAAATGCCAAGACCCGAAGGATGGGACCTTATCATCGATATCCCTGACGAAATGCTCCAGGCAATCGGTGTTGTTGTAGGCGACGAGCTCAGTATTGAAGTGGTCGACGGCGTGATTCTGTTGAGACCGCTCAGTAGTGCCACTCCAGGGCCAGGAGTGTAACGCGAGGCAATAGCTTCACTAGGCCCCGTACAGCCAGTCGTCCTATTACCTGGATATTTCGGCTGGGAGATCTCGCGCGTAGCCTTCGATCAACTCGATCAGTTCAACATGCTTGGGGAACTCTGTTTTCAGCCAGCCGCTTGGTACAAAGTGATGATCCAGGTGCACCGCAGTGCTCTGTCCATCGCCGCAGGCACACAGCATCACATTCATCTCGGTTTCATCTCCAGCCATCGCTGCGGGGACGAACACGATTCCCATTTCACTCACCCCAAATGAGCGTCTCCATTCGGGATAGCGCTTTCCATCGGGGTTGGATACTGCATACCACTGAATACTGTTCATTGGTGTCTCTCAAAGGGAATTAATGTCGGGTGTGGTAGATCTTCGCCGTCGATTGCCGCCAACACCCGCTCCAGCACTGTGGTCGGGGCATCCGGCGCACTGAGGATGACATACCACTCAGAGAGTCGTTTTGTGTCGGCTTTCCGACGGCGGTCTGTGCCGCCGTCTCTGCCTCTCCATCATCGAATGCGCTATTCACGGATTGCTTGGCGATTAGATGGCGTGCATTGCAGTCACAGGAGAAAGGGTGATCGCCGTTGTGGAACCGGTCTTAGGCTTCCCAGCCACAAAGCCGGGGGGCGAGGTTTGCCGCATTGGGGACAATAAACAGGTTGGCCGTCGATGAGGTAGTGCATGGCTGAGTTCCTTTCGCCTGTCCGATGTGAAGTCGCTGTCATGCCTCGCCGTTCACTGGCTAGGCGCGGCATTGTCGTGAACGCCGTATGCCGCTGTCCACCAAAGGTACAAATGTTCAAAGCTCCAGTACGTGAGGCTTCACGGGACAGAGCGGGATCGGACGCTCAAAATGGTCAGGATCTATGCGAATCACTAAAGCATAAAAGCGTAACGGTTTTTGCCTAATGCGCTACACTCTCGCGCAATTCCGAAACAGTTTACCCCGTGAGCGAATCATCCCGTGGAATACCTCTCTGAAATCTTGAAGATCCTAGATGGGGCCCTCAAGGCGAATGCCAGCATGGCTTCGAACTATGCCGGCCTTCTGGCCGACAAGCTTGAAAGCGATGGCGACAGACGCCAGGCGCGCATGATTAGAGAGCGACTGGCACGCGCACCCACTGCGCTTGCAACCGCCCAGGATGCCGCCAATGGTTTCAGCTTCTCCAACTTGCCCACCGATGGTGAAAGTCATTTGCACACGGTGGATGTGAGTAGCCCCGCGCTGGATAAGGAGTCGCTGCTGCTTTCGAGCGCGGTGGCGAGCCGAGTGGGTGAGTTTCTGGCCAATATTCGCCGGTTTGACGATTTGGCGCGTGTGGGAGCTGCCACGGCCTGCCGCCTTCTGACTTATGGCCCACCTGGCACCGGAAAAACCAAGCTTGCGCGTTATGTCGCTGCGCACTTGGAGCTGCCTTTGCTGACCGTGCGTTGTGACACCTTGGTGAGCAGCCTCCTTGGCCAGACCAGCCGAAATCTTCGGCGGGTGTTCGAATATTCGCAGCAGCAGCCATGCGTTCTCTTCCTGGATGAATTCGATGCGTTGGCCGGTGCCCGCGGTAACGAGAGGGATGTCGGTGAGCTGCAGCGTGTGGTGATCTCGTTGTTGCAGAACATCGATGCGGTCCCGGAGAGCACCATCATCGTGGCGGCTACCAACCATGACCAGCTACTCGATCCTGCTATCTGGCGTCGCTTCAGCTTCCGCATTCCCATGGCTGAGCCGGATGGGTATCTGCGCAAATTGCTTTGGAAGCAATACTTGGAGCCGTTCAGTTCGGAAACTCTGGATCTGGACAACCTAGCCAAGGTCTCGAAGGGGATAACCGGGGCTAATATTGAGCAGGTATGCCTCGACACCAAACGAGCGGTCGTTCTTTCGAATCAGTCAGCCATTGACGAGGACGATCTTCTTCGCCGCCTGGGTTTGAATCTTGCGCTAGGTGCTGGCCGAGTGCTATCTACTGTCGAGTCAGAAATTCGGTGGCTTAATGGATGGGCGCCCAGGTACTTCTCTCTGAGGACACTTGGAAGACTGTACGACCTGTCGACTAGGCAAATAAGAAAGATCCTCAAGGAGGAGATCGGCAGTGGCTCGCAAGAATGTACCCGCTCGGGAGTCGTTGAATGCGAGGGTTGAAAACCCTTTCATACACATTCCGTTTCAGGCAAAAGACCTCTCTTCGATTGAGCGGACTGGTGGAGGCGGCGGCAAAGAGCTCGTAGTCGTCGATGACGCATACCGCGCCGCTCTTTCGAAAGCTCTAATTCAAGCCTCCAGTGCACTTTCTCACGAGCAGACGCTTCATCCCCAAGCACTCTCGCACTTGGTTCTCAAGCTCCGAGATACCGGCATCGCCAAAAGCCACCGGCCTGTTCAGCTTGCCCAAGAGGCCGAGCTGGAACCGGCTGGTCATGCCAGGATCGATGAGATGCTGGTCGGTGCTTCTGCCAGCAGCTTGACCCAGTTCAATCGAGTCATTCTCAAGCGGAATACCCAGGCAATCCGCTGCAATCTAAGCGCGATTGAATCGATTGAACCCTGGGATCGTAAGCGTCGAAACCCTCAGGGTAGCCAGCAGCTGCTGGAACATGGACGAGCTGTTATGAGGCTATTTCAGTATCAGCACGATAGCTTGAACGAGCTCAACTTCGAGTCCGTGCTGAGTACGTTAAAGTCGCTTTCTCTGCCATTTATCGAGATTGCCCAAGGCCGCGGACTACCTATCATTGGCATCCAGGATTTGGACGGTGTCGGCGACAGCGGGCTCGATGTGCTTCTGGACTTGCCGGGAATTCGTACGATTTATGCCGAGCCGGTTTTCCATCCGCGGAACACGGTAGTTGTCCCTCAAAGCGGTACGAGTGCTACTCAAGCTTCCGCTCAGGAAATAGCGTTGCCGACTGTAGCGGTGTTCGACACAGGTGTAAGCAAAGACAGATCGCCAATCGCGGCGTATGTGAAGTCACACGACACCTACGTCCTTCCGCCAGACACTAATTATGAGCATGGCACCGCAGTGGCATCGTTGGTCGCTGCGGGGTCTTTCTACAACGATAAGCACGCATGGATTCCGTCAACGCCGGCTTTCATTCATGACGTCTGCGCCCTTGAGGCAACTGGGTCACACATGAGCGACCTGGAGCTTCGACTGCAGGAGGCCGTACGTCGACGGCCTGATGTGAAGATCTGGAACCTGTCCGTTGGTGGGGATCCATGCGACGAGAGTAACTTTAGTGACCTATCGATGACGCTCGATGAGCTGAGCGACAAGTATCAGGTTCTCTTCGTCGTGGCAGCGGGAAATTACAACGACCTTCCCCGTCGTAATTGGCCGACTCCATCAGCGCTCAAGGACAGGATCTCCACACCCGGTGAGTCCGTGCGCTCGCTGACCGTCGCTTCGGTAGTGCATATCGATGCAATCGACGGCCTCACCGCAGCCGGGCATCCGGCCCCGTATTCACGCTGTGGTCCTGGCCCTGTTTTCACGCCTAAGCCTGACCTGGCTCATGTTGGCGGTGGTGTCCACGCCCCTTGGGCCGCTGGTACATCGAGTCTCAAAGTCCTGGCTCCGCAGGGACACTTGTACTCCTCGTTCGGCACGAGTTATGCCGCGCCGTTAGCCTCATGTATGGCTGCCCATGCTTGGCAGGCTCTGGCGGGGCGTCCCAATCCCAGCCCCTCACCATCGCTGGTCAAGGCGCTCATGATCCATTCGGCACAACTGGCGTCACCGGATTATGACTCCTACCAGCGTCGGTACTTTGGTGCTGGCCGCCCCGATGACGTGTTGAGGGCCCTCTACGATTCGGACGACTGCTTCACCCTCGTTTTCCAAGCGAATTTAGTTCCTGGAAATATGCGCTGGAGAAAATCGCCTTATCCTATGCCAGATGTCCTGATCGAGGATGGAAAATTCCGCGGCGAAATTATCATGACTGCCGTTTACGCGCCGCCCCTGGACCCTAACGCAGGTAGCGAGTATGTACGAGCAAACGTTGAGTTGAGCTTCGGCACGATCGAAGGCGACAACATCACCGGCAAAGTGCCGATGGAGAGCGAGGAAGGCCAAAGCGGCTACGAAAGCGCACAAATCTCAAGCGGCAGCAAGTGGTCTCCGGTGAAGGTTCATCGTAAGGCCTTCCCGCGAGGGGTAGCTGGTAATGTCTGGGGGCTGCAGGCGTCTGCGCTTTTGCGTGCCTATGAACCTGCGCTCACGGAAGCCTTGCCGGTGCACATCATCGTCACTGTAAGGTCGCTCGATGGCGATCTGCGCGTACGGGCTGCAGGCATGCGCGCGCTCGCGCAGAGGAACTGGGTCAATACGCCACTGCCTCTGCGCGTGCCCATTAACGTTGTTAATCGCTGAGGATGAGGTCCCTTCATCTTTACCGAGTAACCGTAGCCCACGTTGTGAGGGCCTGTTTGAGGGGGCGGTTTTTTTCTCACCCGCCCAGCGAATAGCATAGGATCCAGTCCCAGGTTTTGGCTGGCAGGTCCGAACGTTTAGGAGAGCTGTAGGCGATGCGCAAGCATGATGATGAAAGCAAAAAAGTCTGCGCATCGTGCGTGACAGAGGACTATCTGCAGCAGCTGATCGAGTCGAAAGCGAATGGCGGTTGCAGCTACTGTGAGGAAGCAGACGTTGCCTGCGTTGCCTTAGAGGAGTTGGCAGATCTTGTCGAGGAGGCGTTCGAAGCACACTTTGAGCGCACGCCATCAGAGCCGAGCGATTTTGAGTCGGCCCTAATGAGAGACAAGGAGATGGGGTACGACTGGTACCGAGACGGCGAACCTGTCCTAGATGTCATCACCGGCATCACCTGCTGTGAGCCCGAGGTAGGTGAAGACCTGTTAGCGGTCCTGAACGAACGACACGCATCATATGACCCTGGTGATCCTTGTGAAGGGGAAAATGAGTTCGACCCGGAATCATGCTACGAGAGAACCAACGCCAAAAGCGTTCACTGGCATGTGCAATGGCGTCGGCTAGAAATGGCGCTGAAATACGAGAGCAGACTCTGTAATCAAGAAGTACTGAAGCTCTTTGACAGCGTATTCGCGGGGCTGGATCAGGCGAGGACCCATCACGGCACCGTTCCGATCGTTGATGCTGGGCCCGGAACAGAGCTCCTAGGGGTTTACCGAGCCAGAGAATTCCAAAGTCAAAATGATCTGAAGAAGGCGCTACAGGATCCGGTAAAAGAGCTTGGTCCACCTGACGGATCTATCGCTCGCGCCAATCGGATGAACGCGTCCGGTATTTCGGTTTTCTATGGGGCCAAAGATGCCAGTTCTGCTCTGGCGGAGGTTCGGCCTGCGGTTGGAAGCAAGGTCGTAGTGGCCAACTTCCTATTTACCCGGCCATTGAAGCTGCTTGATCTGCGCAGCCTGGAAACGGTCACCTGCAGCGGAAGCCTTTTTGATCCGGCATACACGCGAGAGGTAGAGCGGGTTGGTTTTCTGCGGACCCTGACCAAGCTGCTGATTTTGCCAGTCATGCCCAATGAGCAGGAGCGTGAGTACTTGATGACCCAAGCGATCGCGGACTATCTGGCATCGCTCAAGCAACCTTCACTAGACGGCATCATTTTCCCTTCGGTTCAAGATGGCGTGGGCGAAAACGTTGTGCTCTTTCACAAGGCATCCTTGGTGGAAAAGCTCCAATACCCACAGGGCACCCGTGTCACTGCAGGCCTCATGGACTTCGATCCAGAGACGGAGGACAGCTATCCGTCCTACTCCATTCACATCAGCCAGCCGGAGGAACCGTCCAAGCAAAAGCGTGGGCAGCCCATCACCCCCTTTGAGCCTAATTGGCTGCTCAAGACGGAAAGGAAAAATACCCTGCAGCTAGTGATCGATTCGATCGTAGTGCATACCGTCAAAGCTGTGTGTGTAGAAACCAGTCCCGATCGGGTCTTCGTCAGTCACGGTACTCACCGAGAGAGATCGGAACTCGATTCGCCTCCTGGAGATTTTTAGTCGTAGCGGCGTGCGCCATCGTTTCGCTGGGATGTACGAAGAGCAGCACAAATTCACGGCAGTTATTGCTTAGATAATTTTTGGCGGAAGGGATTTCTCGAAGGTGAACAACGAACCTTATGGTTCGTTACCCCTCCCAGAGCTCATTCAGATCTATCCAGTCGGTCTACAGCAATTAAAAAGGTCCTGCGTGAGGACCTTAATCGACCAACATTAAGGGTTGAGCCACATCCTGTCCGGCGCGCATATGATTCGAGCATCCAAATATGCCATGTCCATGGTTAGAATTGTTCTCACCATATATTTGTTTCTAGCTAAATCTTTCTCGGCCACCAAAGCTACATCTGCTTCATTATCGTCAGTGATGCTAAGCGGAAGCAGCAGTTGGATGCGTTCGTTGTACCAGTGCGGAACTGCAAGCTTGTAATTGCGTTTCAGTCGCTCTTTGAGTTGCCTAATGGCCCCCTCTACAGCGTTTCGAGCTAGAGCTGAGTTTCCTTTTAGTACATCTGGCAGGCGATCTATGTTGTCTGTAAGGATGTGTTTGAAGTCAATCTCTAGTTCCAGCCTATGGTCAAAAACCAATTCGCTAGGGTCATCAATATATGTGGCAATGTCCGGGAGAGGTTCGAAGTCCCTGACCTTGTCAGAATACGCATCAAAATACCCGAATAATGTCCAGTCTGGTTGATTTCGCTCGGTCGCATTCGGGTTTTTGTAAAAGGTAGCGAATAGATCTTTGCCTTCAGGGGTCTGCAAGCCTGTATTTATGCACGCTTTAGTTTCGTCAGCAGAAAGTTTGATTTTAGACTGTTGTTGAAGGCGTAAAAACGTATAGTTGAGATAGCTCGCGATGATCGGGAACTCTACCCCTGGTCGTTTGAATTCAGGCTTATCGAAGTTCCACTGTTCTTTTTTTGCTTTCTCAGAAAGCTTCTGAAAAGGGGACTCCCAAGTTTCACCGATGTCACCTTTCCAGGCGAAATGAGCAAAAATTGTTTTTGGGTCTTGGTCTTTGTAGCGGCGAAATAGGCTTTCGTACATAACAGTCCCTGTTTTATTGAGGACGACTCCATAGCTGGCGTCGATATCATCTAGCCATGCTATCAGTAAATAATTGTATTTAAGCAATATCTCAGGTGGATTTTTATAATGTTTGGCTATAAAAAATCCGTTTATATAGCTGGTGGTTTGTTGGCGAAAGTTGGCTGCAAGTTTATATTTAGGGTTTTTATAATTTCGCCGAGTGTTGATTGTGTTTGTCTATGAGGATTTTGTAAATTTGCACTGCTACGGTGTCTTGGGATGTCCCTGCGGTCACTTTCATTTTCAGGTATGAATAATTTGCGGTTGGAAAAATCGCGGCCAAGCAAATGGGCGAATGTCCTCGTCGCATCATACGATTGATGTTTAGTATTTTTAGCATTTTGAATGGATGTCGAGCAGCTCTGATACCTTCAGCAGTAGATAATAAAAAATCTGTGGTTGATATCTCGTTTTTAGTTGCGCGATTTTTTGGTGCGGTTCTACTGGGGCCGCTAAAAGATAAAAAATCTTCGAATTGCCCTGTCATTATTGCTTTGCCATATCTGAGTGTGGGGAATAGGAAATACCTAATAAGCTCTGAGCAAGGTATTCGAACTGTGAAATGTGGTCCTCTGTAAAACATGTGGGTGATTTGTTTTGTAAACGCTAAGTGCGGATCTCTGGCATTGGAAAGCTTTCTGACAAGTTCCTTCTCAGTGTAGTGTTTTTTACAGGTGCGAAGCTTTGCCTTTACCGGATCCACAGGTCGTGCCTGAAGATACCTTGTAGTTGTGGACTTTAATTGCTCTCCATTTTTCCACCGAGAGCCTGGTTTCACATGTTTTATCGCCATTAACGGCAGATTTAACACGCTGACGCATCGTTTGGATCGGGCAGGGGGATCTTCGTCACTGAAGCAGAAGAACTGCAGAGAAAGGGCCGACGGGTCTCCATCATTGAAGCTCACATCTCTGATTCCAAGGATCTCCCAGGTGCGAGTGTCATCCGATAGCTGGGGGATAAAATACACAGTGCTACCAAAGCGTCATTATCAGATAAAGATGGAAATTATCATGCTTTGCTGGGTATTTGCATTTATCGATGGGTGTAAAACACATCGTTAAATGAGAAATTCTATGAGCATGTGATAAATTCTATTTTTAAATGAGAATTTACGTAGGTTGAGCTGTGTTCGTTGAAGCGCTGGCGGAGGATTCCGCCGTATGGGAAATTCTCGGTGTACGTGAGGTGAGCTTCATTGACAATGATCCCGCATCGATAAGGCTCGAGTTCTTTTGCTTCAGTGGAAACAACAGCGGGGGCTCGGCAAAGCGGATGGTGAAAAGTTTCTCTTTGCCATTCATTGCCTTGATGAAAGTAAGACCTGGATCTCTGTGGCAAAATGGCCAAAAAATAAGCATAAATCCTCGACTTCGCCAGACTCGCTACATTTTCCCTAAGAAATCAAAACTAGTAATTTGCCGAAAGCACCTTACGACCGAGCAAATTAAAGCCAAAGTTTCCCGCTCAAAAAAACCACACAGGTCGTTCATGGCCTTCACCAATTATGTTTTGTGTAGAGGATCACATTTCACCGTACGCATTCCATGCGCAGAATTAATAAGGCACTTTTTGTGCCCAACCCAAGGTTTCGCAAAAAAGATGATCAGTGGACAGTTTGATACTTATACTGATCCCGCTCACCCCACTCTTCCTGTAGTAGGCCTCACCTCTCGCGTGTCTGAGGCTGTAGCGCTTCTGCTGTCCACTCATGAAGGCCGTCGAGCCGCACGTTTTCCGCATAAAATGCTGAAACTCTGCAGGATTGCCGCTGCGATGAATCGAGACCACTCTCCGCTACCAAAGGCTGGCCGCACCCTTGCATTACCAAACGGGGGAGGGTTGGGGTTGAAAACGCCAGTAGCGTGAAGATTCTCAAGTCGAGTGATCACACTTAATACAACGTCCTTGCTGTGGTACTTAATGACATCCTCAAACTCATGGCCAGAGACCACTCTCCGCTACGCCTTCGCGGTGGCGGACATGTTGCCATTGTATTGGCGAAGAGTATTTTGGATCACATCCCATTCGATCGCCTGCAGTGTCGAGGGAGCGGACTGGGAAATGCATGGCCGGAGTACTTGTTGCAAATCAGGGGAAAAATGATCGATCTCGATGCACGGACTGTCTGCGCCTAGAATTGCGGCCACTTTCAACGCCTGTTGCAACTGCCGGACGTTGCCTGGCCAGCGATATCCGGCGACCGCACGCATAGCCTCGCTTGATAGTTGTTTGGGCTCGTTTGGCGAGAGCTGCTGCAACAACTTCTTAATAAGTTCGGGAATATCCTGACGCTCGCGAAGCGGTGCGATCACCACTCGCATGCCATTAATTCGGTAGTACAAATCCTCACGAAAACCTTGCTCGTGGATCAATCGGTCCAACTCACGTAATGATGCACTTACCAGCCGGAAGTCCACAGAAATGCTTCGATTAATGAGATCTAATCAGGTCGGCCATACGTTTCTGTAGATTCGATAATGCCAACAGTGCCGCACGTGAGAGTTGGCGATGAGGAGCTACACAAATGGAAAGAACTGGATGACTGACGTGGATACCGTCAAGAGGAACGAAGGCAATGGTTTGCGCTTCTACTTCGCTTGCGACATCCAACCAGGACAGAATCCCCACCCCCACGCCGGCGCGAATTAACGAACGCATCATACGCAAATCGTTGCACGCTACTCGCTGCCGAACATCAAGCCTCAAATGATCGTGAAGCGCATGCACGTGCTTTTGTACAACCAAGGGAGCAGCAGGGAAGATCACTGTCACATCCTGAGTATCGCTCAGACGTAGGCTTTTCCTTCCCGCCAGTGGATGGGAAGTGGGCATGGCAACACCCATCTTGATCACCGCACTCGCGGTCACCGACAGCTCAGCCCCCGCAACAGCATCCAGAACGAAGCCGAAGTCCACCTCAGCAGAGGCAATCATTTTTGCGACATTCTGGCTGTCAGCAACCTTCATACCAAATGTGAGGCCCGGGTACTGCTGCATGAGAGACGAGATGGCTTCAGCCACCATTCCCTCACTAAGCGCGTCGATCAATCCAATATCGATATGACCGCGGCGCAACCCTTGCATCTCGTCGATCTGCTCACGAGTTCGAGCATATTCTTTCTGCCACTGACGGGCATTCGCCAATACTAATTCGCCCGCGGACGTAAGCCTCAAACCGCTTGGGAGTCGCTCAAATAAGGGCACTCCAAGCTCTTCCTCAACCTTAAGAATCTGCCGATCAATAGCCGAGGCAGAGACGTGCAAAACCTCCGCCGCTCGGCGAATGCTGCGGTGCTGAGTGACCTCGAGAAAGTACCGGGTGAATCGAGAGAAAGGGAACATGTGTTGTGTTTTTTGCAACGCGATGATGAGAAATCGATGTTTGAGTTCATCACGCCGTGATCTTAAAGTCCATACCGAAGCGCCTCAGAGCGCGCTTTTCAGACCGTTATGGCAGCTGACGAGGCTTATGTCCCATGATCAAAGACCGTACTCTTCCACTCAATTGCACTTTTGTCGAAAGTGACTGGCGCATTCTCGCTTCGCATTGGTACCCAATCGCCGAATCAATCACAGTGGGCGTTGAGCCGATCAAAGCGATGCTTCTCGACGAGCCGCTTGTGGTTTATCGGATAGGCGAAGAGTTGATCGTGGCGCGGGACGTATGCCCGCATCGTGGTGTTCCGCTGAGTATGGGGAAGAGCGACGGCCAAGGAGTGGTTTGTCCGTACCACGGCTTGCGCTTCGGTCACGGAGGCAAGTGCAACAAGGTTCCGGCAAGCCCCAATGGATCCATCCCAAGCCGTATGCAGCTTTACACGTATCCTGCGGTCGAGCGTTATGGACTGATCTGGACGTGCCTCGATCCTCAGAACGATCAAGTCGACATACCGAACATGCCTCATTGGGAGGATGCAGGGTTTCAGCAAATTGTTTGCCCAGCTTTCGACGTTAAGGCATTTGCAGGGCGTCAGCTTGAGGGCTTCCTTGATGTCGCTCATTTTGGCTTCGTTCACACGGACACTTTTGGCAATCCGAACAACGTTGAGGTTCCTGCCTATCGTCCCGAAGAAACACCTCAAGGTTTCGAAGTTCGCTATCTAAGCACAGTGGCAAACTACCCGATCGGCGTAGAGGCTGACATTCCTGCTGATTTCATTTGGCTGAGACACTTCGAGGTACACCTGCCGTTCACGGCTACTCTGACGGTGCACTTTCCGAACGATGGTCGGCTGGTGATCATGAATGCGGCTTCCCCCGTGTCGGCGAAATACACGCGAATGTTTGCCCCGATCGCGCGTAATTTTGACAAGCATATTCCTGTAGAGGACGTTCATAGCTTCAACTTTCAGGTGTTCGAAGAGGATCGTCTTATCGTCGAAGCTCAAAAACCGGAGCGTCTGCCACTCGATCCATCTCTAGAAGTGCACATTCCGGCGGACATGAGCTCGATTGCCTATCGCAAAGGGTTGCGTAGCCAAGGACTAAGCCAGTTCTTCCTGAGCTAAGTACGCGATTGTTTTACCTGAATAGACGTGGGGAGCATGCGTGGCATGCTACCCGTGTCCCGGGGCGCGGACACTAACCAGTGCTGGTGGAGGTGCTCTCCCAATTCACACTGGCAAATGACCAGGAACAATCAGCCCAAGCGATCTTTTCATCTCTTCATCTTTGGTGCGTTCGCAATGACTCTTTCACCTTCTAACTCGAAGTCGTTGGATATCGTCATCATCGGCGCAGGCATCGGTGGGCTAACGGCGGGTATTGCCCTGCAACGTCACGGACATCGCGTACGGCTGTTCGATCGGGTTGCAGAGCTGACACCTGCAGGCGCTGCGATCTCCGTCTGGCCCAACGGCGTCAATATCCTAGAAAAGCTTGGTCTCGGAGATGAGATCAAAAGCTTCAGCGGTAGCATGGACACCATGAGTTACAGCACGCACAAAGGTGCCCTGCTAACCCGCTTCAGCCTCGAACCGCTATATAAGTCCGTCGAGCAGCGCGCTTGCCCCATCGCCCGTACAGCCTTGCAGAAAGTCCTGCTGAATGCCTGTGGCGCTGAGAACGTCACTCTGAGTGTGAGCTGCGACAGTGTCGAGGTTCAGGAGGGCGGTGTGCTGGTGAAGCTCTCCGATGGCCAGCGCATCCAGGCCGATCTTGTGGTGGCCGCTGACGGTACCCACTCGCGGCTGCGCAACTACGTGGCTGGCTGCGAAGTAGCGCGTGACTACTGCGGCTATGTCAACTGGAATGGGCGCGTGGACGCTAGCGACGATCTTGCTTCTGCTGCCGAGTGGACCCAGTTTGTCGGTGACCAAAAACGCGTTTCGCTCATGCCTATCGGCAACGGCCAGTTCTACTTCTTTTTCGATGTACCACTTCCCGCTGGAACTCTCTATGTGCGGGAACGCTACCGTGAAGAGCTGTACAGCCACTTCGAAGACTGGGCTCCTCCAGTGCAAGCCCTAATAGAGCGTATGGATACCTCCATCGTCAGCCGCGTCGAAATCCACGACATAGCGCCAATCACCAGCTTCGTCAAAGGCAGGGTAGTTCTGCTGGGCGATGCGGCGCACCCCATGGCGCCTGACCTGGGCCAAGGAGGCTGTCAGGCTATGGAGGATGCCTGGGTACTTGCCAAATGCCTGGAGCTAAGAGCCGCTGATGTCGTAGCCGCGCTTGACCTCTACAACACCGCTCGTGTCGATCGCACCGCGCAGATCATGCTGCGTGCCCGTAGCCGGTCAGAACTGACCCACGGAAGAAGCCCGGCGCATACGCAAGCTTGGTATCAGGAGCTCGCGCAGGAGACAGGGCAACGTGTAATTGCGGGGATCGTCAAAACTACCCTAGGAGGCGGGGAAATGGTACTCGGCTGATCCGGAAGTGGCCAACCCTGCCTGCGCAATCTGAGGCAGTAATGATCTCCCTTGAAAGTCTCTTCAGACGCATAGGCGCCTGGTCGATCAGGTCATGGGTGGCATCTGCGTCATTACCGATCGAACCATGCGTTCAACCAGATAACCTTCACCTGCGACCTGGATTGTACCTGTGCAAGGGCGGACACCATCGCCCTTGATGCTGGAGTTTGGAGGTGGGTTCGCCGAACGCATACGTTCGAGTAGCGATCTCGACTGCTCATGCTGATAGGTCCAACCGTGATTGCTCCAGGGGCCGCTCTACACGAGGTCCACTTTCAGTTGGTGCCCGGCATACCTCGCAAAAGCTGCCGTCAAGCCCAGCCGGTGACCATTCCCATTCAGGCGCAAGTGTTTCATCGTCCCAAAGCTTCGTGCGGGGCATTGTCAGAATGGCTGGATAAAGGCCAGTGCGATCGCGCTGGCCGTGCAGACCGCATTACATGGCGTAGGTTTTGCGGAACATGTTTTTGTAGTGGTCCTCGACAGTGATCACCGGGTACTTAGGCGACTCTCCTGGAATCAGACATTGCTGGATACACTCGATCTTGTGATCAACATTCCCAGAATAGAAATATGGCACTGAGTAACGCTCGTTCCCTGACAGATTGACTACCCGATGCAAGGTCGAGCGATACAGATCGTTGGTCCAACGCGAAATCAGGTCGCCTATGTTCACCACGTAGGAACCAGGCACAGGCATAGCCCAGATCCAGCCGTTACTTTCCTGATCCCAAACCTGCAAGCCCGAATTATCGTCCTGCAGTAGTAGCGTCAGGCCGCCCCAATCGGTGTGTGCTCCGCAACCTTTTTCACCTGGTGCTGCCGAAGGTGACTGGGGCGGATAATGGAGCAACCGCAAGGTCGTCATCGCGTCGTGGCAGAAGCCAGCAAAGTGCTGCTCAGGAAGACCCAGGGACAACGCGACGCCTTGCATCAACAGTTGCGCTACACCCTCCAGTTCCCATTGGTACTGCTCCATCGTTGCACGAAACTCAGGCAAGGCTTCTGGCCAGAGGTTTGGACCTTGGTTGAACTTTCCGTTCAAAACATCAGGGTGGTCGAGTGGCTTATCCTGCCCGATATAAAATCCCTCTTTAACATCGGCAGGCGCCCCGGCCTCAAGCACCTGATTGCGCAGCGGCTCGTAGCCTCGATTTGCTTGAGAGAGCGACTTATCAACCTTGGCTTTTTCTTCGGGGGCCAGTGCAAACAGCTTCGCTGCCTGGTCGATGACTCGCTGCTGGAGCTCCGAAGATATCTCGTGACCGGTCACATAAAAGAACCCTTTATCGCGGCAAGCCTCACCGATTTGCCGGCCTACCTTTGCGCGTACAGCGAGGTTCGATGAGCGCAGTCCGGACATATCGATGATCGGCAGCGATGCAGCCGTATCCGAGATTTCAATGGTTGTTGGTACGAGTTGAGCGTTTGTCATGGGAGCAACTCCTGCTTGAAGACTTTTAGTGTCATCGGTTGAGCCGCATACGAAAAGCATCGAATATCGCTCTCGCTGATGCCTTTTTGGCAGCGCTAGCCAGGAGCCCCGTAATCAGCGGCCTCTTGGCGCTCGCGGAGCAAAATCTCGTCTGCGAGAATTCTGGCAAAGGCATCAACGGCAGTCGGGATATAACGACCCGCCCGCTTATACAACCCAAGATCGCAAAAAACCCCGCCGCCATCCGTTAACGGCAGCATTTTTAGCAGCTTCGCCTCCATTTGCGCCTCAATACCAAATCTGGTCTGGAAAGCGATGCCACGGCCCCGGAGCACCATCTGCTTAGCAAGTTCGAGTGAGCCAGACTCAATTCGGGCTTTGCCTGGAATATTCGCTGCCTTTAGCAAGGCCGCCAATCGGTGGCGAGTCGATAACTCAGGTTTGCCGAGAATGAGATCGTAATCTGCGCAAGCACCGAAACTAACTTGAACCCTTGCACCTAATGGATGCCCTGGGGGCACTATTGCTCCAAGTCGAAAATGCCCGAGGGCTAGCTGCTGAAGCTCTTCGTGTCTGGGCAGTGCAAACGCCAAACCAAGGTCAGCGTCTCCTGTAACGATCGCGTCAGGAATGCCATCGGCACCGCAGAGAGAAACCCCAATAGTCACCCTTGGATAACGCTGATGCATTATCTCCATCACCGTTGGTAAGAGGTCGACCGCCAGCGTCTCAACCGTTACCACTTCTACATGCCCAGCACGCAGCCCCTCCATCGCGTCAAACTCTGCGCGCAGCCTTTCAACGTCATGCAAAACCACACCGATGTGACGTGCAAATAACTCGCCAGCGGGCGTCAATCGGAGGCCGGAATTGAGCCGATCGAACAGGGGTGCACCAATATCATCCTCGAGCTTAAGTATCTGACGGTTCACCGCTGATGAGGCGACATTCAAACGCCGCGCGGCTTCGCGGATGGACTCGCAACGGCGGACCATGTCGAAGTAGGTGACGGCAATTGAGTGAAACTTTAAACGGCGAGCCATTGTTAATCCCTCAAATCACTATGCGGGCTTAAAGGTCTTCAGCCCAAGCGATGCTAGGGCAAAGACTGGAGGTAGCACGCGTGCGCAAGCAGACATACACCTCACCAGCGCACCAATCTGAATCACAAAAGAAGATTGGCGCACCTCTTTGGCGCTAAAAGCCTCGCCAAGAATCTTCGGACGCTTTCATCAAAAGCTGTCCGACCAGTCAAATAGAGGGCTAGCCCTATCAATCAAGTGAATTGGCACAGGAAGTGCTTTGACATCGGTATAACTGGTATACCAGATTGTGTATCTGGAAAGCCATGAAATTTGATGATGACAGCAAATGGCCTTTGACTCTGGCTCACGCGATAGGGGATCAACATATGAAAAAGATGTTCAAGCTGGGATGTGCCGGTCTCGGCATTCAAGCGTCGTCCATGCAGCGGCCAGTTTCCCTGGTCGAACTGCCTATACTCGAGCAGTTCAAGCTGGTAAAGGAAGCCCAAGTCTGGGACTTCATTGACCGTATTCCGAACAATCGTCAGGAGCTGGACGAGTACATCAAGGGCAGCCAACTCTACGATCTGCCGGTACTGTCGGGCAGTGGCTGCTACACCTTGGGGCTCGATGAGGCAGTCATCAGGGAAAACCTGGATCTCACCGTAGAAGTAGGCGGCAAGTACCACAACTTCATGGTTTGGGCCAAACACAAGGACGGCCACTACGTCACCAATGAGGAAGTGGCTGCCTGCTACCTCGACGCTTATGAATACGCTGCCAAATCTGGGGTCATCATCACCTTCGAAAACCACGTTGACATGTGGTCAGAAGACTACCGGCGAGTGCTGGAAGTAGCCGATCTGGTTGAGGCTCGCGGTGTGCCATTCAACATGGCGATGGATTACAGCCACTGCATCTTCAAGATTGAAAATGAGGTCGAGCACGCGGTTTCACAGATGCGCGGAGATAACGAGGCCATTGCGATGCTTGACCCGTTCAATTCCGATAGCTACGCAGATCAATGGCTTAGCCGCAACCTAGTGCACTGGGCGCAGATGCGGCCAGCAGCACCGAACGGCCCATTGAACTGGTGGGGCTTTGAGACTGGCCCTTGGGACGCGAAAGGTATTGACCGCCCAGGTCGATCTATTCAGTACCCATTCGAGCGTCCAGCCAAGGGGGAATGGCACACCGATATGTGGCATGCGCACAAGTTGGCTTGCACCAAAGAAGTGACCCGCAAAGTCATCGATGCGTATCTGCAAAGTGACGACACCTCGCTGTCGCTGATGACCATCGACAACATCAATCTGAACGCCTACGGCCTAGGCTGGAAATACAACATGTTCGCTGACAGCTGCGCCTACGCGAACTTCGTTCGTGAGCTGTATGCCGAGCGTGCGGCTGTCCATCAAGCCCGCAGTGCTGTTTCACCTACCGAATTCGTTGCCCAGTACCGGGCCCAATAACCGTGACTGCCCCGGTCACTCCACGGTGCGCCGGGCTTCAGAAGGCATTTTCATGCACGCAGAAAACAGCTTTGTAATCGACGACTGGTATCCCGTCGGGGCGCTGGCCGAGACAGTCAGCGGCCGGAAATACCACACTCGAATTTTAGGGACGGAGATCTGGTACCAACTTGCAGATGGCACTGTATCCGCCGGGCTGGCAGATAACACGGCGGAGCTAGCGTCCAAGAGCATTTATGGTCTGCTTTGGGTGTCACTAAGCGATAACCCTAGGGACGTCATTGCGATACCGGAGTTCGCGGAAGCGGACCGCAGAGTGGTCAGCGCAGGCTCGATCCGAGTAGCTACGTCAGGACTGAGGGTTATCGAGAACTTTCTCGACATGGCGCATTTTCCGTTTGTTCATACCGACATTCTTGGCGCGGAGCCCCTGACCGAGGTTGCCGCTTACGATGTCGAAATAGATGAAGCGGCTGATGAAATTCGGGCAGTCAATTGTCGTTTCCCGCAGCCCAAGGGGTCAGCAGCTGCGAGCGAGCCGGTGGAGATGCAATACGTCTACCGGATAGCTCGCCCTTTCATTGCCATCCTCTACAAAACATGTGTGATCGATGCCAACCGCTTGGATGTGCTTGGACTTTTCGTGCAGCCGGTGGATCAGGAGAGCAGCATCGCTCACACGATCATGTGCTACCTGGACGACATCAATACCGACAAACAACTGCGCGACTTTCAGCAGCGCATTTTCGGGCAGGACATCATGATCCTGATAAACCAAGTCCCCAAGGCCTTGCCCCTTAATCCAAGACATGAAACCCCCGTGCGAGCGGATGCACTCTCCAGTGCCTATCGACGCTGGCTTAATGACAGAAACGTGACGTTCGGCACCACCCGAGGGTGAGCTGTATTAGCAGGTGATGAGATATGGTTTCGTTGAATCAACAATGGCACGTGATTGCCAGCTCTGAAGACTTGCCGTTCAGGCATGTGTACCAGACACGTCTGCTTGGCCAGGAGCTTGCCGTCTGGCGTGACGACGCAGGTGAAGTAAACGTATGGGAGAATCGTTGCCCACACCGTGGTGTGCGGTTAAGCCTAGGCGTGAATGTCGGCGACCAGCTCAAATGCCAATACCACGGCTGGAAATACGAGAGCGGCTCGGGGCAGTGCTCCTTTGTACCGGCACATCCCGGCGCAAAACCTAGCACTGCATGCGTTCGCACGTTCCAGTGTACGGAGGTGGACGGTGTAGTTTTTGCTCGGCTTGAGGCCGCTGGATCTGAACACAAACCGAACAACTCTGCACCGATCGATGCAGCCGTAGCGAGCAACCTACGCAGTCATACTGTTCCCATGAGCGCCACTGCAGCCGCAGGCTTGCTCAAAGAAGCAGCAACGTTATTCGCTCCTGTTTTGGGCAGTTCTACCGATGGGGTTCAGGTGCTGGCCACCGGCCTTATTATAGACCTGAAGTGCGCAGGCCTTTTGGACACCCTACGGCTGTTCGTGCAGCCGGAGTCGGATGGACGAGCAGTAATTCATGCTCGCCTTTTCTCTAACCAACCCGTGTCCTTAGAGCGTAAGTCGACTTTCATTGATATTCTGGGAAATTTGTTCTTGCCCGCGCGGGAGAGCACTAGCAACGTCGCGGCTCCCCCTGTCCGACTGATTGCATCTGATGCCGTACCAGTGGCGGCAACACGCAAGGCTACAGCGAACCACCAGTTCTGGTGCACCGTGACGTCACGTCGTAGTGAAACTCCGGACATTGACTCTTATTGGCTCACGCCTGACGAGCCACAACAATTCGATCTCGAACCGGGAATGCATGTCAGCGTGCTCACGCCCTCCCGACACCTACGCCAGTATTCTTTAGTGAACACCCCGGAGGAACGGGACGTCCTGGTGATCGGAGTCAAGCATGAAGTGAACTCACGAGGCGGCTCGCGCAGCATGCACGCTGATGTGCACGTCGGCACCAAAATCCTGGTCTCACTACCACGAAACCAGTTCATCCTACAGCCGCCTGGCCGCACACCATTGCTGATCGCGGGTGGCATTGGGGTCACACCGATCTTGGCGATGGCTTTGCATCTGCAGTACGTAGGGCGCCCCTATGGTTTTCATTACCTGGCGCGAGGTGAGCAACATATCGCCTTCCCGGATCGAATCGCTACCTTGGCCAGTGATCATCCACCTTATCTAGGATTGGATGTCCTTGGGACCCAACGAACGATCACTGAACTGTTGCAGTCGGTGGATAGCGACAAGCACGATGTGTACGTTTGTGGTCCACAACAGATGATCGAGTTGGTGGCTACAGTTGCTCAGCAAGCGGGGTTTACCCGAGAGCAGATTCACTTCGAGTACTTTGGTCTGACGCCTTCCACAGGCTCAGTCCCCGCCACCACAACGACCGGGTACCAAGTCGCAATAAATTCTACAGGCCAAGAGTTCACCGTCGAACCAGGGCAAACACTTCTAAAGGCGTGTCTGGATCACGGCATAACAATAGATTACTCCTGCGAGCAAGGCGTCTGCGGGGCTTGCGTTACCCCTGTTATCAGTGGCGATATAAATCATGAAGACGTCTACCTTTCCGCCAAAGAGAAGGAAAGTGGGAAATTAATCATGCCATGTGTGTCGGGCTGTAATTCCAAGAAGCTGGTGTTGAATATTTAATCGGTGCCCCATGTTAAAACTTTACGATTTCGAGTTGTCTGGCAATTGCTTCAAAGTCCGATTAATGATGTCGATTCTAGGTCTAAAATACAAGACCGAGGTTGTGGAGTTTTACCCAAGGCGGGAACATAAAACCCCAGCATTTCTGAGAATTAATCCGATGGGGCAATTGCCAGTTTTGCAGGATGGTGAAAAAACCATTCGAGACTCCCAGGCGATATTGGTTCATCTCGCTGCGATGTATGACTCGACGCGTCAATGGTATCCGGTCAATCGCCCCGACGTGCTTGGAGATATCCAGATCTGGCTAGCATTCGCGGACAGTTTGACTGGGTCCATCTCAGCTGCTCGGTTGCACGAGCTTTTCATGTACGACTTCGATGCTGAGAGTTGCCGCTCTCGCGCTTACGATCTGCTGAATGTAATGGATAAGCATCTTTGGATGCAGCGTCAACAGGGCTTCAATTATTTATGCCCGTTGGCACATGCGACTGTGGCTGACATTGCCTGTTTTCCGTATGTAGCGATGGCCGACGAAGCAGGACTATGCCTGCAAGATTATCCCTCCGTACGTTTGTGGCTGGATGCAGTCAAGCGAGTTCCTGGATTTACAGTAATGTCGGGGATTTTCCCAGCAGGAGACGCACCGCACTAATCAGGATTGGCACTGGGCGAAGCGCCGAGCCGAGCATCGGCGCCCGAAAATTCGTGCCAAACCGATTCAATTTGAAACGCTGCCTTGCTACTAAAACATTTGGCTGAATGAGGCTTGGAAATGGTCATTTACACCCCGCCATCAGTGGCAAAGAACATTCCTGTTATCGATTTGCTCGACAGCTTTTCTCACGATATTGAAAAACGCAAGGCAGTAGCCTGGGAAATTCATAAAGCTGCTCGACAGACTGGTTTTTTTTACATTAAAAACCACGGCGTTCCGTTAGAGCTGCAACAGGCGCAATTCGCGGTGGCCAAAGATTATTTCCGAACTCCGCTTGAAGATAAGATGCGAATTAACTCTAAGAAATCGAGTTGTCTGCGTGGCTATGAGCCTATCGCGGCACAAACCTTGGACGAGGGTTCGCCACCCGATTTGAAGGAAGGGTTCCTTTTGGGGCGAGAGCTAACCGAGGCGCATCCCCATGTTCAGCGCAAGACTCCTTACCATGGCCCCAATCAATGGCCAGAAGGGAATCCACGTTTTCGTCAGCATACCGAAGATTACATGCAGTACATGGATCTACTCGGCCGTAGGCTGGTTCGCTTACTCGCGCTATCACTGCAACTGCCTGAAGACTTTTTCGACGAAGGTCTCAAGGAACCAATGATCATCACTCGGATGCTTCACTATCCAAGTCAGCCGGCCGATGCTCGTGAAAATCAGCTGGGTGCCGGCGCACACACCGACTGGGGTCTAATCACTCTCCTGCTGCAGGATGAAGTGGGTGGTCTGGAGGTACGTAATGCCGACGGGGAATGGCTGAAAGCCCCCTACATTGATGGTACTTTCGTTGTGAATCTGGGCGACATGGTTCCGTTGCTAACGGATGGCCTGTATCACTCCACCATGCATCGGGTCTTCAACGCGAGACAAGACGCCGCGCGTTACTCGATTCCTACCTTCTTTGACCTGGATTACTACTACGAGGTCGAAGTAGTACCGTCACTTCGCAAGCCTGACACTACCTACCCGGCACCTATCACGGTTGGGGGGCACATTGCTGCGATGTTCGACAAGACGTTCGGCGTCACCAAAGCCACGGTATAATCACTCGCCGGAATGCAAAGGCCACCCTCGGGTGGCCTTTTTAATTTCTGGCTCTGCCAACTATAAATGGCGAACTACCAGCCCGCCACTATAGTTAAAAATAGTATTTCACAATCAGGCTTGTCACATTCTGATTGGTATTGAACTCCTTGGTACTCTTAATGGCGTACTTGTTAGACCAATTATTATACTCGATACCTGCATAGAAGTGCTTCGCTTTATAGCCTAGATACTTGCCAATGTCATATTTTACCTGGGGATTGAAGAGCAAATTGCGATGGTAGCTCCCCTTGTTATTGACTACCCAGTCCAAATAACCATCGATAACAAGATCGGAGCGTCCCATCGGAATCGTATAAGCCCAGCTTGGAGTAATCTGCCATTGACCAGAGGGCGCGGCGCCGCCATCTGGCTTGCGGTAATAGAAATTTATCTGGAAATAATCGAATCCTGGAAGAGCGAGATCAAATCCCGGGCCTAGTAGATAATTGACCTGATCGTGTGAACCGTTCCGGTCGTTCTTATCCCATTCAATGCTTGTTGCGATTAGCACATCCTTGATCGGACCAAAGGCAAGGTTGCTGTTGAACATTTTGCCAAGTGAAAGACGCGGCGCCGCCTCACTGTAGATAGAATGATGCCCGTCATTGTAGGTCCCACCTCCTGGATACCAGTTGTTATCAATGAAAAAATACACGTCGCCCCACGACCAATCGCTAAAATGTTCATAGGTGATGGTCTGAACAGTCTTGGCATCGACTTTGAACTCTTTACCATATTGGTATGTAAGGCTGTCGCTATGCCAATTCATGTCTGCAAATGCAGATAGTGGGAGACAAGTGATACCCAGCAGCCCAGCAGAGCCTACCGCAGCGACCAACTTATTAACTTCCATCTTACCTCCAATATATAAAACTGACCGAGCGATCAGCTATTTATACATAGCAAGTATGGGGCCAGCTAAACACTCTATTGCGCAGATTTTACCGACGAAATCAACACATAAAAAAATCTTTTGCGCTGTGTGAGAGCATATAAATAAATGGCGGCGTATTACGGTGCGGGATAATCTCTCTCTCTTGCAACGTGATGGTGCGGCCGCGCCCCATAATAATCGGGAGTTTGAGAGGCAAAAAAAAGCGACCGATAACGGTCGCTAAGCGCAATCCTGACCTGGGAGCATTAAGGCAGGTACCACTTCATATTTTCTAAAACATTTATCAACATTACTGAGTTCTACTTTATAGAGTTTGCGATTGAGCAGGAGTTGATTCGGATCCTTGACGCATTGGTTTCGCAGCTACTCCATTGAAGAACAAATTAAGGAGAGTGGCGACGATCGCGGTTAGTAGAATAGGACTTTCAAGAATAGGCCCTAACGCAGACGGTAACTTATTGAAGAATTGCGGAGACACTACCGGCAGCAGGCCTACCGCAAGGCTGATCGCCACTATATAAAGGTTGCCCACTTTCTTGAAGTCTACCCGAGCCAAGACCTTCATCCCGCTAGCAGTCACCATGCCGAACATTACAATGCCCGCACCACCCAACACAAAAGGAGGTATGGAGGCGACGAAATACGCGACCTTCGGAAATAACCCAAGCACAATCAGTATCATTCCGGCAAAAGCGCAAACCCAACGGCTCCGTACCCCGGTGATACTCACCAGGCCTATGTTCTGCGCATAGGAGGTGTAAGGGAACGTGTTGAATATGCCGCCAATCATAGTGCCTGCAGCATCAGCACGAAAACCCCGAACCAGCGTTCGCTCGTCCATTGGTTTCTCTACTATCTCGCCTAGGGCGATGAACATTCCGGTGGACTCGATGAAGGTGACCAGCATCACGATGCACATGGCTGCGATTGGCCAGATATGGAAGGTCGGTATGCCGAAATGAAAGGGCTTGATAAGCCCGAACACTGGTGCTTCCTGAATCCCCTCCAGGCTTACTAAACCCGCCACCGCCGCCACTGCGAACCCAAATACTAGCCCTAGAAGTACAGATATGTTATTCAGAAAACCCTTGGCATACCGCACAATTAGCAGAATACAGACCAACACTGCGGCAGCGATTCCAAGGTAGAGAGGTCGACCAAAGTCCGGATTCCCAAAGCCGCCGCCAGACCAAGCGGCAGCTACGGACATTAGCGAAAGTCCTACTGCGACGATCTCTGTTCCCGTCACCACGGGCGGGAAAAAACGCAGAAGTTTCCCCACCAATGGCGCGACAGCCAAGCCGAACAAACCAGCAGCGATGGTAGCCCCAAAGATTCCCGACAAGCCCACTGTAGCGTCGGAACCGATTGCAATCATGGGGCCAATAGCTGTGAACGTTACCCCCATCATTACAGGCATGCGAATACCTATTGGCCCCACACCTAACGCTTGAATGATCGTGACGATCCCGCACGCGAATAGGTCGGCGTTGATTAGAAAAGCGATGTCGGCCTTAGACAATCCAAGCGCCGCACCCAGCACCAATGGAATCGCCACGGCACCGGCGTACATCACCATTACGTGCTGGCATGCCATTAAGAGCATTGAAATGAAGCGCGCATTATTTCTAGGTGGAGAGTTCTTCATACAGACCTGCGCTGTGGGGCTCCTTGCTTATGGCAACTGGCTGGAGCTAGTAGTCGAAGTGGACACTGAAATGCCAGATTGGATATCTGGTATACCAGTAGCCATCTGACGCAAGCATCCTTCATGCCAGATCCACAAGCTGTCTCGGTGATCAGGTTTCTGAGGGCTGCGCCGGGAGTTTATGTTGGGCTTTTCGACCAAAACGCCCCTTTTCGGACCATTTTCTGCGGAGGCTCCCCAAGACAGTGCCAATCCCGCCGGAGAAGGCGGTGTGATAGGCTACCCGGCTGCTAACTTCCATTGATAGCTGGTGCCATGCTCACTCAAAAAATTGTTTCCGCTATTTCAGACGCCATCTATCATCGCCGACTACCGCCAGGGACCAAGCTGAACGAGCGGGACATCGCTGAGCTGTTCGAAGTAAGCCGCACCGTTGTAAGGCAAGCGTTGATACGCTTGTCACAGGATCGGCTGGTAGTGGTCTCGCCTAAACGCTCCTCAACAGTTGCCTGCCCCACCTTCGATGACGCCTACCAGCTGTATCAAATGCTGCTGGTCATGGAAAGTGGGGTCATTGACCAGTTGACCCGCAGCATCAGTGAAAAAGATCTAGAAACTTTACGGGCTCATACCCTGAAGGAGCGAGTTGCCTTCGAAAACCACGACCACGATCTTGGCGACCAGCTTGGCCGGCAGTTTCACTCGCTACTCATTTCGTTTCTGCAGAACGACATCCTGAATCAAATCCATACCCAGCTTCGACGCCAAGAAGCGCTTATCAATGCCTTGTACCGTTCAGGATTCGACTACTGTCAGCTACGAAATGAGCATTCCCGTCTGGTCGACTGCCTCGAACTTAAAGATGGCGAATCGGCTAAGGCCCTGCTGGCCTCGCACTACAACCTGGTCATTAAGGGCTACAAGTTCGACACCGCAGTGCCCCCAGAAATCGACCTGAAATCGGTACTTGGTTTGTAGCGACGGAGGGTGTTGACGCTGCATCCACCCCCACAAGTTTTTCACTAGGCAGGGTGTTTAGGGACTCTCCGATCAAGTCAGCACAGGCAGCCGGACCTGTGCTGAAATAGCGCTCCGTTCATCCACGCCAAGAAGTCTTGCCCATGAGTCAGATGAGCTTCTCCGATTTCGAATATGCCGGTAAGCGCAAGCAAACCCGTCGTGAGCGTTTCCTGGCCGAGATGGAACAGGTCGTACCGTGGAGCGGACTGGTCGCATTGATCGAGCCGCATTACCCAAAGGCAGGTGGCGGTCGCAAACCCTATCCATTGGAAACCATGCTGCGCATTCATCTGCTGCAAAACTGGTTTTCACTGAGCGACCCCGCTATGGAGGAAGCGTTGTACGAGATCACCTCGATGCGCCAGTTCGCTCGACTGACGCTCAGCGCCCCGATCCCCGAAGACACGACGATCATGAACTTCCGGCATCTGCTGGAGAAGCACCAGTTGGCGGCGGGTATTCTGGAAACCATCAACGCGTACCTGCGAGACAAAGGCTTGTCGCTGCGCCAGGGCACGATCGTCGATGCCACGATCATCCACGCCCCCAGTTCGACCAAGAATAAGGAAGGCAAACGCGACCCGGAAATGCACCAGACGAAGAAAGGCAACCAGTACTTCTTCGGCATGAAGGCGCATATTGGTGCCGATGCTGAGTCGGGCCTGGTACATCACGTCCACGGCACTGCCGCGAACGTAGCTGACGTGACGGAGGTCGCTCAGCTACTGCATGGCGAAGAGAATGTCGTCTGTGCGGATGCGGGCTACACAGGCGTGGAAAAGCGGCCTGAACACGAGGGGCGCCAGGTGATATGGCAATCGCTGCCCGCCGCAGCACCTACAAACACTTGAGTAAACGCAGCGTACTATACTAAGCCAAGCGCAAGATCGAAAAGGCCAAGGCGCAAGTACGTGCGAAAGTGGAGCACCCGTTCCGGGTGATCAAACGCCAGTTCGGCTATGTGAAGACTCGCTTTCGCGGCTTGGCCAACAACACGGCGCAACTGACCACGCTATTTGCGCTGTCGAATCTGTGGAGCTCGCTCGTCATGCTTAACGGAATATTCAGGTCGCAACAAACGACGCCCTTTGCGATCAGGTTCCACAACACGGGGATCAGCTCACCGCGCTGCTTGGGATCAGGAGCAAGCATTCCGAGGAGGTTGCCCACACTGATCAAGTTGTAGCTTTCAAATACACCCACGACTTGGGCGCGCTGAAGCGGGCCAGGCTCTCGGCTTCGAAACGGCCAAAGAAATTTGACGTTATCCAGATATGGCGTGCGGATTTCCCGTTCCGTGTAGACCTCAAAACGCCACCCGCGCTCAGCGCAGTACGATTTTGCCGCGCGAAATTTGGGCAACAGGTTTCGCCACTGCTCGCGAAAATTCGCTCGGTATTTGACCTCATAAAGGATTGGCGGCGGTGATGACGCCGATTCCTGGAATGTGATGAGGCCGTCGGGCGTGTACGACCGCTCCTCACCGGCATCGCCCTTGTATTCGATCCTAACGGGCTGAGGTAGGAAGCTGCTGACGCGGCGATCGAAGCGGACAAGCTCCATTAGGTCGCGCTCGAGGGTCGATTCAAACCGACCCATCAGCGGTACGATGCCTGTGACGCTACGACCGCTAACGCCGATGCTGCGGACCGGCAAAGTGGGCAGAGCCTTCTTCATTCTCATTGATCTCTAGAAACTAACCGTATTTTCTCATTTTACGATGTGTTTTACAGAGGCAGCAGCCGGCCGCAACCGGGCGAAATCACCCTCGCCCACCATGGCGTGCTGTTTCTCGATGAACTGCCAGAGTTCGAGCGGCGTGTGCTGGAGGTGCTGCGCGAGCCGCTGGAGTCGGGCGAGATCGTGATTGCCCGGGCACGCGACAAAGTGCGCTTTCCGGCGCGCTTTCAGCTGGTGGCGGCGATGAACCCATGCCCTTGCGGCTACCTGGGCGACCCTACTGGCCGCTGCCGCTGCAGCACCGAGCAGATCGCGCGGTACCGCAACAAGCTATCAGGGCCGCTGCTGGACCGCATCGACCTGCACCTGACCGTGGCTCGCGAAAGCACCACGCTGAACAATCAGCCCTGTGGTGAAGCCAGTGCCGATGTGGCAGCCAGGGTAGCGCAGGCGCGGGAGGTACAGCAGCGCCGCCAAGGGTGCGTGAATGCGTTTCTCGACCTCGACGGGTTGCGTCGCCATTGCGGCTTGACGGCGGCGGACCAAGCTTGGCTGGAAGGGGCCTGCGAACGGTTGACCTTGTCGTTGCGGGCAGCGCACCGGTTGTTGAAAGTGGCGCGGACACTGGCGGACCTCGAGGGTTGTGAGGCAATCGGCCGGCCACATCTGGCCGAGGCCCTGCAGTACCGGCCGGGGAGCAGTTAAATTGCCGTGGCTGCAAAGCGGCCCTGGAAATTTCAGCCCCAGCAGCAGAACCTGCATTTGACAGCGCCCTGCGGCAACTGTCCTTCTTTACGGGACAATGTTTCTCCCGGACAGCTGATTGTCTGCCCCCCCTCCACCCCTCAAAATCGTCGGCCAAACTGTTCAAATGCTGCCCCGGCAGCTCATGGAGTAAGAGCCAATGCCACACGAAGGCAGCCTTCTGCAAACCGCGGTGATCTTTCTGCTCGCGGCCGTCGTCGCCGTCCCCCTGGCCAAGCGCCTGCAACTGGGTGCCGTGCTCGGCTACCTGCTGGCCGGTGTAGCCATCGGCCCGCAGGCACTTGGCCTGATCCGCGACACCGAAAGCGTGGCGCACATTTCCGAGCTGGGCGTGGTCCTGCTGCTGTTCATCATTGGCCTGGAGCTGTCGCCCAAGCGCCTGTGGCTGATGCGCAAGTCGGTGTTCGGTGTGGGTACCGCGCAGGTGCTGCTGACCGGCGCGCTGCTCGGTGCCATTGCCCTGTTCGGCTTCAGCCAGACGCTGCCGGCAGCCATCGTCCTCGGCCTGGGCCTGGCGCTGTCGTCCACCGCCCTTGGCCTGCAAAGCCTGGCCGAGAGCAAGCAGCTCAACGCCCCGCACGGCCGCCTGGCGTTCGCCATCCTGCTGTTTCAGGACATCGCTGCGATCCCGCTGATTGCCCTGGTACCGCTACTGGCCGCCAGTGGGCCGGACGCCAGCCACGGCGATAGCCTGCAACACGGCCTGAAGGTATTTGCCAGCATCGCCGTGGTGATCATCGGTGGTCGCTATCTGTTGCGCCCGGTGTTCCGCACCGTGGCCCGCACCGGCCTGCCGGAAGTGTCTACTGCCACCGCACTGCTGGTAGTGATCGGCACCGCCTGGCTGATGGAAGAAGCGGGTATATCCATGGCCCTGGGCGCCTTCCTCGCCGGCCTGCTGCTGGCCGACTCGGAATACCGCCACGAGCTGGAATCGCAGATCGAGCCGTTCAAGGGCCTGCTGCTGGGTTTGTTTTTCATCAGCGTGGGCATGGGCGCCAACCTTCGCCTGCTGCTGGACATGCCGCTGGTGGTGCTGGGCCTGACCCTGCTGCTGGTGGCAGTAAAGCTGGTGCTGCTGATCGGCGTCGGGCGGCTGGTCGGTGGCCTGAACAGCGCCAGCGCCCTGCGCCTGGGCATGGTACTGGCGGCCGGTGGCGAGTTCGCCTTCGTGGTCTTCAAGCTGGGCAAGGACCAAGGCCTGTTCGACACCCAGACCTACGACCTGCTGCTGATGACCATTACCCTGTCGATGGCCATCACCCCGCTGCTGATGCTGGGTTGCGCCCGTGCCCTCAAACGCCCGCAACCGGCCCGTGAAGTGCCCGAGCAGTACAAGCAGATCCAGGCTGATACGCCGCGGGTGGTGATTGTCGGCATGGGTCGCATGGGCCAGATCGTCGCGCGCATCCTGCGGGCGCAGAAGATCCCGTTCATTGCCCTGGAAACCTCGGTGGACGCCATCGAGATGACCCGCATGTTCGAACAGGTGCCGGTGTTCTACGGCGACCCGCTGCGCCCCGAGGTGCTGCACGCCGCCAAGGTGGGTGAAGCGGAGTACTTCATCATCACCATCGATGACCCAGAAGCCGCCATTCATACCGCTGAACGGGTGAAACGCCTGTACCCGCACCTGAAGGTGCTGGCCCGGGCACGTAACCGCCAGCATGTGCACAAGTTGGTGGATGCAGGCGCCGAGCCGATTCGCGAGACGTTCTACTCCAGCCTGGAAATGACCCGCCGCGCGCTGGTGGGGTTGGGCTTGAGCGATGAACAGGCGGCGGACCGTATCGCACGGTTTACCCAGCATGACGAAGAAGTGCTGGTGGCCCAGGGGCAGGTACGCGATGACCGGGCCAAGGTGATGCAGACGGCCAAGGAGGCGCGGGTGGAGCTGGAGCGGTTGTTTGATTCGGATGCGGTTTGAGTAGTCAGGCGAACACCAACCGCTCTATTTGAGGATGCTCACGCTGAGCGGCTTGCCAAAGATCGTAAGCTGCCTGTTCGGCAAGGTATTGCCGGGCAGGCCCCAGGCCTGCCAGCTCAAGCCGATAAGCAAGATCGGCAGAAATGGCGGCGCGCCCATTGAGTACCGTGGACAACTGCCCCCGCGAATAGCCGAGGTGGCGAGCTAACTCAGAAACGTTCATGCCAATTGCGGGCAACACATCTTCTCGCAAAGACTCCCCAGGATGGGGTGGATCGAACATAGGCATGACTCAAGCCTCCTAGTGATAATCCAGATAGTCAACAAGCTCCACATCGGTACCCACGAAGCGGAACACCACTCGCCAGTTACCCGAGACATTTACTGCCCAATAGCTTTCCAGCTTTCCGTGCAGAGGATGAAGACGGTAACCCGGCCGGTTCATGTCTGCTGCGGTTTGTGCAACTTCAAGAGAAGCCAGTAAACGCCGCAAGCGATTCACATGATCTGCACGCACTCCAGACGTGTCACGATGCTGATGGAGCAGCCTCAGGCCTTTGTGCCTGAAACTTCTTATCACCGATGGTTGAGTGTAAGGTCATGCCTTACACTTTTCAAGCTAGCGTTGGCGCTGCGCATGGAGTCACTCCTGAAAAATTTCCGGGTGCTCAGTTTGCTCTCGGCGTGCCCGTTTAGCGCCGTTATGCCTTCCGCTCTTTCGTGTAGGAGATTTCCGAGAAAGGTTTATAGCGTGGGGCCACGTCGTGCCCACCCCCTCCTGCGTGAACAGATGACACAGGCAAAAGCCTGTTCCGGAGCAACCTGAATGCGCTCGAAACGGCAGAAGGTTGCTTGAGTCGTTGCGGAAAGGGATTGAGCCACAGTCCATGAATTGATGCTGCCTGTACCGCCCTCTTCGCGGGTGAACCCGCTCCCACAGGATCACCACTGGTTCTGAAACTGTGCAGTACCTGTGGGAGCGGGCGTGCCCGCGAAGAGGCCGGTACAGCAAACAAAAAAAGCCGGCTCCCTGCAGAGGGAGCCGGCCTTCGTGCGTACTGCTACTGGTTTGCTTACTTACCCGCAGTCAGCGCGTTATAGCTGGTCATCAAATTGCGATAATCCGGAATGTGGTTGGAGCACAGCGCAGCCAGCCCTTCGACATCGTTGCGCCAGTCGCGGTGCAGCTCGCAGGCCACGCCGAACCAAGTCATCAGCTGCGCACCGGCCTGAAGGGTTATGAATCTTTCAGCAATCCGGGGTGTTTCGCGTTGATGGGCACAGATTAAAATCATCACCTTTGCTGCACTAGACTGCGAAAACCGCCCTTAGCGTTCCGTTTGGAGAACGATCATTGGAAGACCTCAACTCCCTCTACTACTTCACCCAAGTCGTGGAGCACGGCGGCTTCGCCCCGGCCGGGCGGGCGCTGGACATGCCCAAGTCGAAACTCAGCCGCCGCATCGCCGACCTTGAAGACCGCCTGGGCGTGCGGCTGCTGCACCGCACCAGCCGGCACTGCTCGCTGACCGAGATCGGCCAGGCCTACTACAACCGTTGCCTGGCCATGCGCGTGGAGGCCGAGGGCGCGGCGGAAATCATCGAACGCAACCGCAGCGAGCCGCGCGGGCTGGTGCGCATCAGTTGCCCGACCACCCTGCTCAACTCCTGGGTCGGGCCGATGCTGACCCGCTACATGCTCAAGTACCCGCAGGTGGAGTTGTTCATCGAAAGTACCAACCGCCGTGTCGACCTGCTGCACGAGGGCTTCGACATCGCCCTGCGCGTGCGCTTTCCGCCGCTGGAGAACACCGACATGGTGATGAAGGTGCTGAGCAACAGCACCCAGTGCCTGGTCGGCCAGCCGCACTACCTGGCGCAACTGCCCAAAGGGTTTGACCCGCAGCTGCTGGGCACGCTACCCAGCGTGCATTGGGGCAGTGCCCAGCGCGAGTACCAGTGGGAACTGTTCCAGGGTGAGGACAACAGCCGCAGCATCGTCATCCCGCACACACCGCGCATGGTGACCGATGACCTGTTTGCACTGCGACATTTCGTGGTGGCCGGGGTGGGGATCGCGCACTTGCCGAGGGTGGCGGTTCGCGAGGACCTGGCTTCGGGGCGCTTGGTGGAATTGCTGCCTGAGTGGCACCCGCGTTGCGGCATCGTGCATGCGATCTTCCCGTCGCGGCGGGGGTTATTGCCGTCGGTGCGCGCGCTGATCGATCATCTGGCTGAGGAATTTGCGATCAGCGACATGGCGTGAGTCGGTGGCTGTCAGTCACGGCCCTTTCGCGGGACAAGCCCGCTCCCACAAGTTACCCCACTGCCCTCGGGATGGGTGGTGAACCTGTGGGAGCGGGCTTGTCCGGCGAAGCGGCCGTCATTTATCCAGGCAAAGCAGCTCAGAAAGCAAAGCAGGAACAACCCAGCGAACCCCAGAAGCCCTGGAAGTCACTCACCGGGACACTCGAATGCCGTGCCTTCTCATGGCTGTGCGCATGCACCCCGCATGGCCCGCTGCACTGGTGCACGGCGGCTACCAAAGATGGCGTACCCACGCGCCAGTGCCCCGGCACCTTGGCCACCGGCGACCACTCCGGCAGTACCGGCACCTGCGCAGGGCCAAGCTTGTCGAACTCGCCAGCGCCGTACACCACCTTGCCATCGACGATGGTCAGCACCGACTCGATGCCCTTGATCGCCTCTTCCTCAACACTGAAAAAGTCCAGCGACAGCGCCGCCAGGTCGGCCAGCTGGCCCACCTTGATCTGGCCCTTCTTGCCCTGCTCGCTGGAGAACCACGCGCTGCCTTGGGTGAACAGTTGCAGTGCGGTGTCGCGGTCCAGGCCTTCCGGGTACAACTCCATGCCGCCGACGGTCTTGCCGCTGACCAGCCAGTACAGCGAGGTCCACGGGTTGTAGCTGGACACGCGGGTGGCATCGGTGCCGGCCCCCACAGGCACGCCCATGTCGAGCATGCGCTTGATGGGCGGGGTCTGCTCGGCAGCCTTGGCGCCGTAGCGGTCGACGAAGTACTCACCCTGGAAGGCCATGCGGTCCTGGACGGCGATACCACCGCCCAAGGCGCGCACGCGCTCGATGTTCTGTGGGGTGATGGTTTCGGCGTGGTCGAAGAACCACGGCAGGCCGTTGAACGGGATGTCGCGGTTGACCTTCTCGAACACGTCGAGCATGCGCGTGATCGATTCGTTGTAGGTGGCGTGCAGGCGGAACGGCCAGCGCTGCTCGACCAAGTGCCGCACCACCGGTTCCAGCTCCTCTTCCATGGTCTGTGGCAGGTCCGGGCGTGGCTCGAGGAAGTCCTCGAAGTCGGCGGCGGAGAACACCAGCATTTCGCCGGCGCCGTTATGGCGCAGGAAGTCGGTGCCGCTGTGCAGCTTGACGCTGGAGGTCCACTTCTTGAAGTCGTCCAGCTCTTCCTTGGGCTTCTGGGTAAACAGGTTATAGGCGATGCGCACGGTCAGCTGGTTATTGTCGGCCAGCTCCTGGATAACCGAATAGTCGTCGGGGAAGTTCTGGTAGCCGCCGCCGGCGTCAATGGCACTGGTCAGGCCCAGGCGGTTCAGTTCACGCATGAACTGGCGGGTCGAATTGACCTGATACTCCAGTGGCAGCTTCGGCCCTTTGGCCAAGGTAGCGTAGAGAATCATTGCGTTCGGGCGGGCGATCAGCATGCCGGTCGGGTTGCCGAACTTGTCGCGCTGGATTTCGCCACCCGGCGGGTTCGGGGTGGCCTTGTCGTAGCCGACCGCCTTGAGCGCAGCGCGGTTGAGCAGCGCGCGGTCATACAGGTGCAACAGGAACACCGGGGTGTCGGGCGCAGCCTGGTTGATCTCCTCAAGGGTTGGCATGCGTTTTTCGGCAAACTGGAATTCGTTCCAGCCGCCCACCACGCGTACCCACTGCGGGGTGGGCGTGCGCGCAGCCTGGTCCTTGAGCATGCGCAGGGCATCGGCCACCGACGGCACGCCTTCCCAGCGCAGCTCCAGGTTGTAGTTCAGGCCACCGCGGATCAGGTGCAGGTGCGAGTCGTTCAGGCCGGGGATGACCGTGCGCTGCTTGAGGTCGATGATCTGCGTGGTAGTGCCCTTGTGGGCCATGGCCTCGGCATCGTTGCCCACGGCGATGAAGCGCCCATCCTTGATCGCGACAGCAGTCGCGGTAGGTTTTTCGCGGTCAACGGTGTGCAGTTTGCCATTGAACAGAATCAGGTCAGCGGTCATGGAACCTCCTTGGATGGATGCGTGAGCGGAACCGGCCTGGCCGGCGAAGGGCAATGCGGACCAGAGCGCGCCGGCCGCACCGAGCACGGTGCTGGTAGCGAGGAACTGGCGACGGGTCTTGTCGTTGCGGTCCTGGGACATAGGCTTCTCCGACTGGGGCCGGCAGGGCGACTGCGAAGCATGCCGGTTGACGCAAGGTCAGGGCTTGGCTGGATGTGCGGTGGGTTGAAGAAGGTTAGCCGTGTTCAAACCTTTTGCTGCCCGCGCAGCCAGTTGGCGCAGCGGCGGGTTACCCAAGGCATGATGTAGAACACCACGGGCAGGATGACGAACAGGTTGACGATCAGGTTGCCGGTGATCGGGCCGCCCAGCTGCGGGAAGCGTGCGAACAGCGGCGCTAGCAGCTGCGGAATGATCATGGTCATGGGGCAGATCACCAGGTAGGTCAGCAACGCCTGCTTCCAGCGTGGCGGTTGGGCCGGCGTGGAGTTCGTCGGGCTAGCGAGAACCTGGTGTTGCAGGCATACGGTCACCACTTCGCGGTTGTGTTGGAGTGCGGTGTTCATCGGCGTTCCTTGAGATGAGCGTGCCCGCATTCACTGTGCAACGGCGAACGGGCGGTGGATTGGATGGGTGTGCTGCCCTTGGCGGGCACCGACTGGCGGTGCCCGGGGCGGTCGGCTTACTTGCCGGCGTTGAAGGCGTTGTAGCTGGTCATCAGGTTGCGGTAGTCCGGGATGTGGTTGGAGCACAGCGCGGCCAGGCCTTCGACGTCGTTGCGCCAGTCGCGGTGCAGCTCACACGCCACGCCGAACCAGGTCATCAGTTGCGCACCGGCCTGGCTCATGCGGTTGTGGGCGGCGTCGCGGGTCATGGCGTTGAAGGTGCCGGAGGCGTCGGTCACCACGAACACATCGAACTCTTCTTCCAGGGCCGCCAGGGCCGGGAAGGCCACACACACTTCTGTCACGACGCCGGCGATGATCAGCTGCTTCTTACCGGTGGCCTTTACCGCCCTGACGAAATCTTCGTTGTCCCAGGCGTTGATCTGGCCTGGGCGGGCGATGTACGGGGCGTCCGGGAACAGGGCTTTCAGCTCTGGCACCAGCGGGCCGTTGGGGCCTTGCTCGAAGCTGGTGGTGAGGATGGTCGGCAGGTTGAAGAACTTGGCCAGGTCAGCCAACGCCAGCACATTGTTCTTGAACGCGTCTGGTTCGATGTCACGGACCAGGGACAGCAGGCCAGCCTGGTGATCGACCAGCAGTACGGCGGCGTCGTCTTTGTTCAGGCGGTTGTATTTGAAGTTGGTCATGGTCGTTGCTCCTAAGGGTTTCTGTTTTCAGTAAGTTGGGTGTTTCGCGTTGATGGGAGAAGATTAAAACCATCACCTTTGGAGCGGTAGATAGTGGTTTTTGGCTTTAGCGTTCTGTTTTATGAACGATAGATTGGCGTTTTATTTGCTGGCCTCTTCGCGGGTAAACCCGCTCCCACAGGGATCGCGCATCCTGCAAGTCATGCGCAGCCCCTGTGGGAGCGGGTTTACCCGCGAAGAGGCCGGTGCAGGCCCCATTGCCTGCAGCAGCAACCTGCTCTATTACTACCCACAGCCCTACCCTCACCCCCGAGACCACCATGCTGGCGTTCATCCAGTCCTTCCCGTTGTTGCTCGGTACTGCCCTGATCTTGCTCGACCTCATGCTCTGGCAAGTCATCCCCATGCAGCGCCGTGCCTGGCGCATTGGCACGCGGCTGGTGATATTCCTGCTATTCAGCTCGGTGCTGGTGGCTGCCGGCATGAGCCCGCTGCAACCGCCACCCTGGCCCGACGATGTCTCGCGCAACCTCATGGCCACGGTACTGGCCATCGGCTGGTGGCTGTTTGGTGCGCGCACGGTCACGGTGGTGTTCGGCCAGCTGCTGGTCGCCCGTGGCAGCCATGGCGGCCGGTTGCTGCAGGATGTGCTGGGGGCTTTGATCTTTCTGGCCGCCGTCGTGGCTGCCGCGGGCTATGTGATGCAGCTGCCGGTGAAGGGCTTGCTGGCCACGTCCGGGGTGATGGCCATCGTCATCGGTCTGGCGCTGCAGAGCACCCTGGCCGACGTATTCAGCGGCATCGTGCTGAACACCACGCGGCCCTATCAGATTGGCGATTCAATCTCCATCGACGGTACCGAAGGCAAGGTGCTGGACATCGACTGGCGCGCCACGCGCTTGCTGACCGGCAGCGGCAGCCTGGCGGTGATCCCCAACTCGGTCGCGGCCAAGGCGCGGCTGCTCAACCACAGCCGCCCGGCCGATGTGCATGGGGTGTCGATCAGCGTGGTGGTGCCGGCCAAGGTGCGGCCCAAGCGGGTATTCGATGCGCTGGAAAAGGCCCTGCAGGGCGTCAGTGCCATTCTTGCGACCCCAAAGCCGAAGGTGACGGTGAAGGCCTCGACGCTGGAGTCCGTGGAGTACGAGGCCAGCGGCTTCGTGGCCGACGCGGGCACCAAGGGCGACGCACGCAATCAGCTGTTCGACCTTGCCCACCGGCACCTGGAGGCCAGCGGGGTGATGTGGAACGTGGACCTGGCCCTGCCGCCGCGCAGCCGCCAGCGCGAGGTGCTGGACGAAGTGCGGGTGTTCCGCTCGCTAAGCGATGAGGAGCGCGACGCGCTGAGCCAGCGCATGACGGCGGTGGAGTACCTGGCGGACCAGGTGATACTGGGGGTTGGCGAGCTTTCCGAGCATTTGCTGGTGATTGGCAGCGGTGTGGTTTCGGCGTCGGTGCGCGAGGGCGACAAGCGGATCGAAGCCGGGCGCATGGGGCCGGGAGAGGTGCTGGGAATCGAGGGCATCATTGATGAGGATGACTCGTTCGCCGAGTTCCGCACGCTGACCAGTTGCGTGCTGTACCGCATCGAAAAGGAACAGGTGAAGAGCTGTTTGCAGCAGCGTGGCGAAGTGCAGACGGCGTTGAGCAAGTTGCAGCGGTTCCGGCGGCAGAGCCGGGAATCGTTGTTGCTGCAGAAGCCGGCCCTGATCAAGAAAGGCGGCTTCCTCAGCTGGCTGCACAAGTAAGCCTGCGCCGGCCTCTTCGCGGGCATGCCCGCTCCCACAGTGCCCGCGCAATTCCGGAATGCTGCGCGGTCCCTGTGGGAGCGGGTTTACCCGCGAAGGGGCCAGTTGTTACAACACAACCCTCAGGCACTGCCCCGCGTGGTACAGCGAGAAGCCGGATTCGTAGAACGCAGTCCGCAGCGAAGGCGCACTCACGCCGCTCATCGGCGAGAACGGAATCGGCAGGCTGTCCGCGTCACCCTTGAGCAGAAACTCGGCAAAGGCACGGCCGATCACGGTACCTGTGGTGTTGCCCCGCCCGTTGTAACCCGTAACCGCCACCAACCCCGGCGCAGGCTCGAACAGGCGCATCAGGTGGTCGGGGGTAAAGTCGATACAGCCGGTCCAGTGCATTTCCCACTCGACCTTGCCCAGCTCCGGGTAGTAGTGGCTCTGGATACGGTCCGCCCAGCTGCGCACAAACCACGACGGCTTGTTGTCGACCCGGCCCAGGCTGCCGAGCAGCAGGCGGCCCTGATCGTCGCGGCGGATGCTGCTGAGCACGGTACGGGTGTCCCACGAGCCTTGGCCGTGTGGCAGCACTTTATCGGCTGCGGCGCCCTGCAGCGGCTTGGACGCCACCTGATAGTAGTAACCGCGGAAGAACTGCTTTTGCAGGTTGCTCCAGTCGCCTTCGGTGTAGGCGCCCGTGGAAATCACAACCTTGTCGGCGCGCACCGAGCCACGCGCAGTCTTCACCCGCCAGCCATCGCCATCACGCTCCAGGCCTTCAACCGAAGACTGCTGGAACAGCTTGCCACCCAAGCGCGCCACGGCAGCCGCCAGGCCCTGGGTGTAACCCATGGGGTTGATGGTGCCGGCGCGGCGGTCGAGCAGCGCGGCGGAAATCTTGTTGGTACCGCAGTATTCCTGGCATTGGGCGCCGGTCAGCAGCTCCACGTCGGCACCGCGGCGGCGCCATTGTTCGTGGCGGGCTTCGAGGTCGGCAATGCCAGTGGCGTTGTGCGCCATGTGCAGCGTGCCTTTGTGCTGGGCCTGACAGTCGATGCCCAGACGCTCGATCATGGCGAACACTTCGCCAGGGGCTTCGCCGAGCACCTTGTTCAGGCGGCTGCCCTGCTTCTGGCCGAGGGTGGCCTCGACGTCGTCGGGGCGGATCCAGGTGCCGGCGTTGACCAGGCCGACGTTGCGCCCGGAACCACCGTGGCCAATCTTCCAGGCCTCCAGCAGGATCACCGACTTGCCCTGTTCGAGCAGATGGATGGCCGCCGACAGGCCGGTAATGCCGCCGCCGATCACGCAGACATCAGCCTTGTGCTCACCGGCCAGGGCCTGGGCGGCAACGGTCGGTTTGCTGACGTGTTCCCACAAGCATTGTTGACGCAGTTCGGACATGGCCCGGCTCCAGCAGTGTTGTTCTTATAGCGTTGGGGCGGCGCTGCCGCCCATTCGCGGGACAAGCCCGCTCCCACAATGATCAGTGCCACCTGCACGATCCCTGTGGGAGCGGGCTTGCCCCGCGAACCGGGGGCTATGCCCCCGGCCTTGCAGCATGGATCAGTCGAACACGATACCCTGCGCCAGCGGCAGCTCGCGCGAGTAGTTCACGGTGTTGGTCTGGCGACGCATGTAGCCTTTCCACGCATCCGAACCCGACTCACGACCACCGCCGGTTTCCTTCTCGCCACCAAACGCACCGCCGATCTCGGCACCGCTGGTGCCGATGTTGACGTTGGCGATACCACAGTCGCTGCCCGAAGCACTCTGGAAGCGCTCCGCCTCACGGATGTCGGTCGTGAAGATGCACGACGACAGGCCTTGTGGCACTTCGTTGTTCAGGCGCAGGGCCTCTTCGAAGTCGTCGTAAGCCAGCACGTAAAGAATCGGGGCGAACGTTTCGTGGCGCACCACGTCGCTCTGCGCCGGCATTTCGGCGATGGCAGGCGATACGTAGTAGGCGTTCGGGTACTGGTCGGCCAGCTGACGCTCGCCACCAAACACCTGGCCACCTTCGTCGCGGGCCTTGGCCAGCGCACCCTGCATGGCGTCGAACGACAGCTTGTCGATCAGCGGGCCCACCAGGTTGTCTTTGCGTGGGTCGCCAATACGCACTTTGCCGTAGGCGGCTTTGACGCGGGCAACCACTTCGTCCTTGATCGAGCGGTGCACGATCAGGCGGCGCAGGGTGGTGCAACGCTGGCCGGCGGTGCCCACCGCCGAGAACAGGATGCCCCGCACGGCCAGGTCCAGGTCGGCGCTCGGCGCCAGGATCATGGCGTTGTTGCCACCCAGCTCGAGGATGCTACGGCCGAATCGGGCAGCTACACGTGGGCCGACTT
Source organism: Pseudomonas sp. NMI542_15 (assembly GCF_021283425.1). Lineage (NCBI taxonomy): Bacteria > Pseudomonadati > Pseudomonadota > Gammaproteobacteria > Pseudomonadales > Pseudomonadaceae > Pseudomonas > Pseudomonas sp. NMI542_15. The sequence goes on from NZ_JAJSRO010000003.1 coordinate 386,997, forward strand.
CGCGCCCCATGCGGGTGCTGCCGGTGGCGCTGACCAGCGGTACGCGCGGGTCATCGACCATGGCTTCGCCAGCTTCACGGCCGCCGATCACCAGTTGTGCCAGGCCAGCCGGGGCATCGCCGAAGGCTTTCAGGGCTTTGTCGAACAGCGCCTGGCAAGCCAGAGCAGTCAGCGGGGTCTTTTCAGACGGTTTCCACACCACCGAGTTACCGGCCACCAAGGCCAGGGCGGTGTTCCAGGCCCATACGGCAACCGGGAAGTTGAAGGCGCTGATGACGCCAACCACGCCCAGCGGGTGCCAGGTTTCACGCATGTGGTGGCCCGGGCGCTCGGAGGCGATGGTCAGGCCGTACAGCTGGCGCGACAGGCCCACGGCGAAGTCGCAGATGTCGATCATTTCCTGCACTTCGCCCAGGCCTTCCTGGGTGATCTTGCCGGCTTCGATCGAGACCAGCTCGCCAAGGTCGGCCTTGTGCTCACGCAGCACTTCGCCAAACAGGCGCACCAGTTCACCACGGCGCGGGGCTGGCACAGTGCGCCAGGCCTCGAAGGCGCTCTGGGCCTGATCGATGCGGGCGATGGTCTCGGCCTTGCCAAGCAGTTTCACCGAGGCGATCTGGCTGCCGTCGATCGGCGTGTGAACAGGGTAGTCGCCCTGGGTGTAAGCCTCGGCGGCAACGCCAAGGCGCTCGAGCAATCCAGCAACCATTGTGTTTCTCCTACATCGGGTGATGGGGTGGAAAAATGATGTGGATCAGTATTAATCCGATCACATAGGTACAACAAACGACCTTTATTCCGCATATCATTCCGTCAGGTAATGATTTGAGCCGCAGAGACCACTATGTCCAAACGCCTGGTGCCTTCCATGACCGCCCTGCAGTGCTTTGAAGCTGCAGCCCGTCATTTGAGCTTTACCCGTGCCGCCGAAGAACTGCACCTGACCCAGAGCGCCGTCAGCAAGCAGGTGGCGCAACTTGAAGACATGCTGCGCCATCACCTGTTCCTGCGCATCCGCCGGCGCCTGCAACTGACCCCGGCCGGCAGCCTGTACCTGGCCGAGGTCAACAAGATCCTCACCCAGGTGGACATGTCCAGCCGCTACGTGCTCACTTACGGCGAGCAGACCGAGATATTGAAAGTAGCCACTCAACCGAGTTTTGGCGTGCGCTGGTTGATCCCGCACCTCAAGGGTTTTGGCAAACGCCACACCAACATCCACCTGGACATCCGCAACGAGATGGAGCCGTTCGCCCTGCTGCAGGGCTCGGCAGACGTGGTGTTCTTCTATGGCCAGGGCACCTGGCCTGGTGCCACCTGCGTGGAGCTGTTCCGCGAAGAGGTGGTGCCGGTGTGCGCGCCGGAGCTGCTGGCCGGGCGCACGCTGGGCGATGCTGCAGAACTGGCCGACCTGGTGCTGCTGCAAAGCACCTCACGGCCCGAGGCCTGGCATGAGTGGTTCCTGGAGCTGGGTTTGCAAAGCGTCAGCGCCTACCACGGGCCACGCTTCGATACGTTCTATATGGCCTTGAGCGCGGCGCAGGCGGGGTGCGGGGTGGCGTTGGTGCCGCGTTACCTGGCGGCGAAGGAGTTGGCCGAGGGTAGCCTGGTGGTGCCGTGGAACCATGCGATGCGCAGTGCCGGGGCGCATTACCTGGCGTATGCCGAGCATGCGGCGGAGGTGCTCAAGGTGCGGGCGCTGGTGGAATGGATTCAGGAGCAACTTCAGGCTTGAGATTGCCGGGGCAGCGTTGCGGCCCAGTCGCGGCACAAGGCCACGCCTGCAAACAGCACGCGGTCCCCTGTAGGAGCGGCCTTGTGCCGCGAATGGGCTGCAAAGCAGCCCCAATGGCCCTGAAGGTCGATCAAAAAAGGAATGACACACTCACTTTTTTTCGCTTGTGAGCCAAGTGCATTCCCAGCTTTCATGTAAGCGTCCGAACCCAACCAGGAAGCTAGCGATGCCCGCCCACGATTTCGTCAGCCCAGACAGCATTCGCGCGCAGTTCTCTGCCGCCATGTCGCTCATGTACAAACAGGAAGTGCCGTTGTACGGCACGCTGCTGGAGCTGGTGAGCGAAATCAACCAGCAGGTCATGGCCCAGCAACCCGAGGTTGCCCAGGCCCTGCGCTGGACCGGCGAAATCGAGCGCCTGGACCACGAGCGCCACGGCGCCATCCGCGTCGGCACCGCCGAAGAACTGGCCACCATCGCCCGCCTGTTTGCCGTCATGGGCATGCAGCCGGTCGGCTACTACGACCTCAGCTCCGCCGGTGTGCCGGTGCACTCCACCGCCTTCCGCGCGGTACACGAGCAGTCGCTGCACGTCAGCCCGTTCCGTGTGTTCACCTCGCTGCTGCGCCTGGAGCTGATCGACAACCCGCAGCTGCGTGAGCTGGCACAGAGCATCTTGGCCAAGCGCCAGATCTTCACCCCCCGCGCCCTCGAACTGATCGCCAAGTGCGAGCGCGATGGCGGTCTGAACGCAGCCGATGCCGAAGCGTTCGTGCAAGAAGCGCTACACACCTTCCGCTGGCACCATGACGCCACCGTCACCGCCGAGCAGTACCAGCAACTGCACGACCAGCACCGCCTGATTGCCGATGTGGTGGCCTTCAAGGGCCCGCACATCAACCACTTGACCCCACGCACCCTGGACATCGATGCGATCCAGCTCGGCATGCCGGCCAAGGGCATCCCGCCGAAAGCCGTGGTCGAAGGCCCGCCCACCCGCCGCCACCCGATCCTGCTGCGCCAGACCAGCTTCAAGGCCTTGCAGGAAAAGGTCGCGTTCAGCGACCAGCAGGGGAGCGAAGGCAGCCACACCGCGCGCTTTGGCGAAATCGAGCAACGCGGTGCAGCCCTGACGCCGAAAGGTCGCCAGCTGTACGACAAGCTGCTCGACGCCACCCGCGCCGCCCTGGGTGGCGCACCGGCCGAAGCCAATGCCGAGCGCTACATGGCCTTGCTCAAAGATACCTTTGCCGAGTTCCCGGATGACCTGGCGCAGATGCGTGAACAGGGCCTGGCGTACTTCCGCTACTTTGCCACCGAGAAAGGCCTGGCTGCGCGTGACCAGGAAGGCCGCCCGACCACCCTGCAAGGGCTGATCGATGCTGGCCATGTGCATTTCGAGCCATTGGTGTACGAGGACTTCCTGCCGGTGAGCGCAGCGGGGATCTTCCAGTCCAACCTGGGCGAGGATGCGCAGGCCGAGTACGGCAGCAATGCCAACCGGGATGCATTCGAAGCCGCGCTGGGGCTGCCGGTGCAGGATGAGCTGGCACTGTATGCGCAGAGCGAGCGCCGCTCGCTGCAGGCTTGCGCACAAGCGTTGAACCTGGGTTCGATGTAAAACCGTCTAGGCCTCTTCGCGGGCTTGCCCGCTCCCACAGGTGCAGTGTCGGTCCAAGGCATACGACAAACCTGTGGGAGCGGGCGAGCCCGCGAAGAGGCCGGTACAGGCGATCAGAGAGGCGGCAGGATTTCCACATCCGGTAGGTCCATCGCCGCCACCTCATCTGCCAGAAAGTCACTCAAGCGCCGCAACCGCTCGCCACCCGGCCGGGTGCGCGGCCATACCAGGTAGTAGTCCATCCCACTGGGCACTGCTGTCGGCCAAGGCAGGCTCAACCGCCCCTGCGCCACATCTTCGGCCACCATCAGCAAATCACCCATGGAAATCCCGTAGCCCCGCGCTGCGGCAATCATGCCCAGCTCCAGGGTGTCGAACACCTGCCCGCCCTTGAGCGAAACCTTGTCGCCAAGCCCCATGCGCTCCAGCCATTCCCGCCAGTCACGCTTGTCCACCGTGGGGTGCAGCAGTTCGATAGAGGCCAGCCGGCACACGTCCCAGGGTTCTTCGTCGAGCAGGTCGGGCGCGCCGACCGGGATCAGCAACTCTGGAAACAGCTTGCGCACCTCCCACTCCGCCGGGAACACGCCATCACTGAGCAGCACCGCACAATCGAATGGCTCCTGGTTGAAGTCCACGTGGTCGACGTCCATCCAGGCGCTGGTCAGCTGCACTTCGTTACCCGGTTGCAAGTGCCGGAACCGGCTCAGGCACGCCAGCAACCAGCGCATGGTCAATGTCGATGGGGCTTTCATGCGCAGGATGTCATCTTCACCGCGCAAATTATCGCAGGCCCGCTCCAGCGCCGCGAAGCCTTCGCGCACCCCCGGCAACAGCACCCGCGCCGCTTCGGTCAATTGCAGGCTGCGGCCGCTGCGCACGAACAGGCGACAGGCAAAGTGCTCTTCCAGCGTGCGGACATGCCGGCTGACAGCACTTTGGGTAATCGACAATTCTTCGCCGGCACGGGTGAAGGAGCAATGCCGCGCGGCAGCTTCGAATGCGCGCAGGGCATACAACGGAGGGAGCTGTCGGGACATGAGGCACCTGCCATACCGGGCTGTGAAACTAATCATCAATAAGCATATATACATGAGTCAGACTCATGCCAATGATCGCTTTTATCCTTTTGTACAAAGTTGACCAAAGCCTCAGAATCGCCCTTCGTTGTTTTCCCAGGAAAGGACCGCCCCCATGCATGTCGCGCCCACCACAGAACTCAAGGCTTTGCTGCGCCTGGCCGGGCCGCTGATCGCCTCGCAGTTGGCGCATATGCTGATGGTGCTGACCGATACCCTGATGATGGCCCGTATCAGCCCACAGGCACTGGCCGGTGGCGGCCTGGGTGCGGCCAGCTACTCGTTCGTGTCGATCTTTTGCCTGGGCGTGATCGCTGCGGTCGGCACCTTGGTGGCGATCCGCAAGGGCGCCAACGACATCGAAGGTGCCACCCGCCTGGCACAGAACGGCGTGTGGCTGGCCTGGGGCCTGGCGCTGATCGCCGCGCTGGCCCTGTGGAACCTCGAGCCAGTACTGCTGCTGTTCGGGCAACAGCCCGAAAACGTTGCCTCGGCCGCCGAATTCCTCACCCTGCTGCCACTGGCGCTGCCCAGCTACCTGACCTTCATGGCCTTGCGTGGCTTTACCAGCGCGCTGGGCCGCTCGACCCCGGTGATGGTGATCAGCGTGGTCGGCACGGTGCTCAACTACCTGTTCAACGTGGCGTTGATCGAAGGCATGTTCGGCCTGCCAAAACTGGGCCTGATGGGCATCGGCCTGGTCACCGCAGTGGTATCGCTGGGCATGGCCATCGCCCTGGCGCTGTACATCCGCTGGCATTCGGCCTATGCCGCCTACCCGCTACGCAAAGGCCTGTCGCGCCCGTCGCTGCCGGCCCTGCGCGAGCTGTGGCGGCTGGGCTTGCCGATTGGCGGCACCTACATGGTGGAAGTGGGCCTGTTCGCCTTCGCTGCGCTGTGCATGGGTGTGCTGGGCAGCACCGAACTGGCGGCGCACCAGATCGCCCTGCAGATCGTGTCCACCGCGTTCATGGTGCCGACGGGCTTGTCCTATGCGGTGACGATGCGCGTGGGCTTGTACTACGGCGCTGGCAACCTGCTGGCGGCGCGCAGCGCCGGGCGCGTGGGCATCGGCTTTGGGGCAATGATCATGTTTGCCTTCGCCGCACTGTTCCTGCTGCTGCCCGAAGCGCTGGTAGGACTGTTTATCGACCGCAATGATCCGGCCTTTGCCGCGATCTTCCGGGTGGCTGTGCAGTTATTGATGGTGGCGGCATGGTTCGAACTGTTCGACGGCATGCAGACGATTGCCATGGGTTCGATCCGTGGGCTGAAAGATGCCAAGACCACCTTCCTGATCGGGCTGGTGTGCTACTGGCTGGTGGGTGCGCCGAGCGCCTGGTTGTTCACCTTTACCCTGGGCGGTGGCGCCGTGGGGATCTGGTGGGGGCTGGCGCTGGGCCTGGCATGTGCGGCAGTGGCGCTGACATTTGGCTTTGAGTGGCGAATGAAACGGTTATTGGGGAAGGCGCAAGCGCGTGCAGAGGCTGCTGCTTCGGCCTGACTTCGGGGCCTCTTCGCGGGCACGCCCGCTCCCACAGGATTGCGTGGTCCCTGTGGAAGCGGGCGTGCCCGCGAAAGGGCCCTAAGGGACAACATTCAGCTGACGGCCAGGCACCTTCAGCAAAAAATCGATCAGCTCCCCGACCCGCAGCGGCTTGCTGACCAAAAAGCCCTGCACCTGGTCACAGCCAAACCCGCGCAACAAGGCCAGCTGCTCTTCACTCTCCACCCCTTCGGCCACCACCTCGAGGTTGAGGTTGTGCGCCAGGTTGATCATGGCGTGCACCAGCTTGCGGTTCTCCTCGCGCATTTCCATTTCTGCAACAAAGCTGCGGTCCACCTTGAGCAAGGTGATCGGCAGGCTGTTGAGGTGCACGAACGAAGAAAACCCGGTGCCGAAATCGTCTAGGGAGAAGCGCACGCCCAGGCGGCCGAGGGCGTCCATGGTCTGGCGCACCAGCTCGTTGCGGCGCATCACCGCCGTTTCGGTCAGTTCGAACTCCAGCCAGCGCGCGTCCACCCCATGCTCAAGGATCAGCCGACTCAGGGTGGCCAGCAGCTGGCTGTCCTGGAACTGACGGAAACTCAGGTTTACCGCCATGTGCAACGGCTCCAGACCGCGCTCGCACAGCGCCTGCATGTCGCGCAAGGCGCGGGAGATGACCCAGTAGCCCAACGGCACGATCAGGCCGCTCTGCTCGGCCAGGGGCACGAACTCGCTGGGCGGTAACAGCCCGCGTTCGGCATGGCGCCAGCGCACCAGCGCCTCCAGGCCGACGATGCGCCCATCGGCCAGGTCGAGCCGCGGCTGATAGTGCAGCTCCAGCTCGTCACGGCGCAGCGCGCGGCGCAGTTCGCTTTCCAGGTCGGCAAGGCTGCGGGCGTTGCGATTGATGCGCTCGTTGAACACATGGAAGGTACAGCCCTGGCTGCCCTTGGCCTGGCGCATGGCAATGTGCGCATGCCACATCAGCGGGTCGGCGCCGCTCTGCGCGCGGGCATGGGCCAAGCCCAGGCTGCACCCCAGCAGCAGGCTTTCGCCGTCGATCCAGTAGGGTTCGGCCAAGGCCTCTATGATGCGTTCGGCGATCCATTCGGCGCGGTTGGCGTCGCGTCGGGTGTCGATCAGCAAGGCAAACTCGTCGCTGCCCAGGCGCGCCAGCTGGTCGCCAGCCTCCAGCTGGTTTTGCAGCCGCGCCACCACTTGCAGGATCAGGCGGTCACCGCTCTGGTGGCCGAGCGCATCGTTGACGTGGCGGAAGTTGTCCAGGTCCAGGTGGCCCAAGGCAATGCCACGGCCATCGTTTTCGGCCAGCCGCGCGGTCAGCAAGGCCTGAAAGCCCTGGCGGTTGGCGATGCCGGTCAATGGGTCCTGTTCGGCCAGGCGCTGCAAGGTGGCCACCAGCACGCCACGTTCGCGCACATGGCGCAGCGAGCGGCGCAGGGCGTCGGCATTGAGCTGGTCGCGTACCAGCCAGTCGCTGACCGCGCCGGGCGCCACCTCAGGCTCGTGATCGAGCAGCAGGATGGTCGGTAGCTCGCAGCGCCCAGGTGCCGGCTGCAGGGCTGGGGTTGCCAGCACCACGGCCTGGCGATCATGGCTGAACAGGCTATCCACCGCGTCCCAGTCAGGCGCGGTCAGCAGCACTGCACTGCCGTTCAGGGCAGGCATGCATGCGTGCAACAAGGCGGCCCATTGCGGCTCATCAGCCAACAGCAGCAAACGCAAAGGTTCGACAGGCGTGGACAAGCGGGCTCCTTAGGACTTCACGGTGCAACGGTATCAGCCATTATGCTACTGCATTAATGAAAATGATTTTCACTTTTATACATGCATTTGCGACCGTAGCATTCCGACGTATTTTGTCGTGCATCCTGCTCGAAACGAGGGGAAGCGGCAAATATGATTTTTTCCTCTAGTAGCATTAGCCGCACTAATAATGGGACAGACAAAAGTCTGACTCAGACGTCAGACGGTCGCGCCACAACCGCCCCATGCCTGTTAGAATGCGCGGCTATTTTCTGGCGACCCCGGTTTCTAGCATGTCCCGACTCAATCCCCGGCAGCAGGAAGCCCGTGACTACGTCGGCGGCCCTCTTTTGGTGCTCGCCGGTGCAGGTTCGGGCAAGACCAGCGTGATCACGCGCAAGATTGCCCACCTCATCCAGAACTGCGGCATCCGTGCCCAGTACATCGTGGCGATGACCTTCACCAACAAGGCCGCACGCGAGATGAAGGAGCGGGTCGCTACGTTGCTGCGTCCGGGGGAAGGCCGTGGCCTGACGGTATGTACCTTCCACAACCTGGGCCTGAACATCATCCGCAAGGAGCACGAACGCCTTGGCTATAAGCCGGGCTTCTCGATCTTCGATGAGTCCGACATCAAGGCGTTGCTGTCGGACATCATGCAGAAGGAGTACTCCGGCGACGACGGCATCGACGAGATCAAGAACATGATCGGTGCCTGGAAGAACGACCTGGTGCTGCCGCCCGAGGCTTTGGAAAAGGCGCGCAACCCGCGCGAGCAGACGGCCGCCATCGTCTATACCCACTACCAGCGCACGCTCAAGGCGTTCAACGCGGTGGACTTCGACGACCTGATCCTGCAGCCGGTCAAGCTGTTCCAGGAGCACCCCGAGGTGCTCGAACGCTGGCAGAACCGGGTGCGCTACCTGCTGGTGGACGAATATCAGGACACCAACGCCAGCCAGTACCTGCTGGTGAAAATGCTGATCGGCATGCGCAACCAGTTCACCGTGGTGGGCGACGACGACCAGTCGATCTACGCCTGGCGCGGTGCGCGCCCCGAAAACCTGATGCTGCTCAAGGAGGACTACCCTTCCTTGAAAATCGTCATGCTCGAGCAGAACTACCGCTCCACCAGCCGCATCCTGCGCTGTGCCAACGTGCTGATCGCCAACAACCCGCACGCGTTCGAGAAGCAGTTGTGGAGCGAGATGGGCGTGGGCGACGAGATCCGCGTGATCCGCTGCAAGAACGAGGAAGCCGAGGCCGAACGCGTGGCCATGGAAATCCTCACCCTGCACCTGCGCACCAACCGCCCCTATAGCGACTTCGCCATCCTCTACCGTGGCAACTACCAGGCCAAGCTGATCGAACTGAAGCTGCAGCACCACCAGGTGCCATATCGCCTGTCGGGCGGCAACAGCTTCTTCGGCCGCCAGGAGGTCAAGGACCTGATGGCCTACCTGCGCCTGCTGGTGAACCCGGATGATGACAACGCCTACCTGCGGGTGATCAACGTACCGCGTCGCGAAATCGGCTCCACCACCTTGGAAAAGCTTGGCAACTATTCCACCGAGCGGGGCATTTCGATGTACGCCGCCAGCGAAGAGCTGGGCCTTGGCGAGCACCTGGACGCCCGCTACACCGAGCGTTTGCAGCGCTTCAAGCACTGGCTGGACGGGGTACGCCAAAAGGTTGCCCTGGAAGACCCGATCGCCGCGCTGCACGAGATGATCCGCGACATCGACTACGAGAACTGGATCCGCCAGCAGACCGCCAGCGACAAAGCGGCGGAGTTCCGTATCAGCAACGTCTGGTTCCTGGTCGAAGCGCTGAAAAACACCCTTGAGAAGGACGAAGAGGGTGACATGACCATCGAGGATGCCATCGGCAAGCTGGTGCTGCGCGACATGCTCGAGCGCCAGCAGGAAGAGGAAGAAAACGCCGAAGGTGTGCAGATGATGACCCTGCACGCCTCCAAGGGCCTGGAGTTCCCGTACGTGTTCATCATGGGCATGGAAGAGGAAATCCTCCCGCACCGCTCCAGCATCGAGGCCGACACCATCGAAGAGGAACGCCGCCTGGCCTACGTGGGCATCACCCGCGCGCGCCAGACCCTGGCCTTCACCTTCGCTGCCAAGCGCAAGCAGTACGGTGAAATCATCGACTGCACGCCCAGCCGGTTCCTTGACGAACTGCCTCCGGACGACCTGGCCTGGGAGGGCCTGGACGATGCGCCGGTCGAGGTAAAGGCCGCACGCGGCAACAACGCCCTGGCCGATATCCGGGCAATGCTCAAACGCTGATCAACCATTACTCTTTAACTTTGCCGCTATTTGCGGCGACCTTTGCTACATCGAGGAAAACAAAGTGGAAGCACTGCATCAGAAGATTCGCGAAGAAGGCATCGTGCTTTCCGACCAGGTTCTTAAAGTCGACGCGTTTCTCAACCACCAGATCGACCCGGCGCTGATGCAGCTGATCGGTGACGAGTTCGCCCGCCTGTTCGCCGACGCCGGCGTGACCAAGATCGTCACCATCGAAGCCTCGGGCATTGCCCCGGCCGTGATGACTGGCCTGAAGCTGGGCGTACCGGTGATCTTTGCGCGCAAGCACCAGTCGCTGACCCTGACCGAGAACCTGCTGACTGCCTCGGTGTACTCCTTCACCAAGCAGACCGAGAACACCGTGGCCATCTCGCCACGCCACCTCAACAGCAGCGACCGCGTGCTGGTGATCGACGACTTCCTGGCCAACGGCAAGGCGTCGCAGGCGCTGATCTCGATCATCAAACAGGCCGGCGCCACCGTGGCTGGCCTGGGTATCGTGATCGAGAAGTCGTTCCAGGGCGGCCGTGCCGAGCTGGACAGCCAGGGCTACCGCGTTGAGTCGCTGGCCCGGGTGAAGTCGCTGGAAGGTGGTGTGGTCAGCTTCATCGAGTAAGCCTGTACCGGCCCCATCGCCGGCAAGCCAGCTCCCCCAGGTACTGCACAAGGCTCGGCCTTTGTGAAACTCCTGTGGGAGCTGGCTTACCGGCGATGGGCTGCAAAGCAGCCCCGGCAATTTTCAGGTCGCCGCCAACCCTGCCAGCAAAAGGCGCTGGTACAGCTCTTCCTTCAATCCCTGCGGAGCGTCCAGCCCCATCCGCTCCAGGTGCCCTTGATACCCCTCCGGCCCCGGCGCATCCAACGCTGCCTTGCCCAGCTCCAGCACCTCGCTCAGCTTGAACTTGCTCTTCAACCAGTTCAGTGCCCGCAACAGGTCCCGCTCCTCAGCTGTAAAGTCCGTCCCCATCGGATACTCCGGGAACAGCCGCGCATGCCGCGCCCTGATCGCTTCCAACCGCTGCGGCGTATTGTCGGTAAAACGAGCGTCCAGCTCAAAACCCTTGGGCAGCTTGCCGGCCTCTTTTGCCTGCTCGATGAGCCCCTGCTGGAACCGCGAATCGCTCACCGCCAGCAACCGCGCAATCACCTCGCTGTCGGTCTGCCCACGCAAGTCGGCAATGCCGTATTCGGTCACCACGATATCGCGCAGGTGCCGGGGGATGGTGCAGTGGCCGTAGGTCCAGAGCAGGTTTGAGGTCATCTCCCCGCCTGCCTCGCGCCAGCTGCGCAAAAGCAGAATCGAACGCCCGCCTTCCAGCGCGTGGCCCTGGGCGACGAAGTTGTACTGCCCGCCAACGCCGCTGAGCACGCGGCCGTCCTCCAGCTGATCGGCCACCCCGGCGCCGAGCAAGGTCATGGCGAACGCAGTGTTGATGAAGCGCGCATCGCGGCGCTGGCGCCGCTTGAGTTCTTCCTGCCCGTACAACTCGTTGATAAAGCTGATGCGGGTCATGGCAAACCGCGCACGCGCTTCGAGTGGCATCTCCCTCAACCGCTGGTAGAACGCCTGAGGGCCGAGGAAAAAGCCACCATGCACCACGGGCCCCTGCTCATCGGCCGGGCGCCGCAGCAGGCCTGCTTCGGCAAGCACCAACAGGCCATTGGCGAACATCTCGCTGCAGCCGTACAGGCCTTGGGCAAACGTCCCCAGCCCCCCTTCGCGCTCGATCAGCGCATGCCACGGGCCCGTATCCAGCTCGTCGAGCAAGGTGCGGTAGCCGGCGTTGTCACCCTGACGCGCCAGCAACGCGGCGGCGACTGCATCGCCCATGGCACCGATGCCGATCTGCAGGGTGCCGCCATCGCGTACCAGCGTGCTGGCGTGCAAGCCGATGCAGTGGTCCTGGGTGCCGACCGGCATGTTCGGGGTGGAGAACAGGCGACGTTGCTCGGCTTCATCGAGCAGCAGGTCGAACGCATCAATGGGCAGTTCCGCATCGCCCGGCATGTAAGGCAGCTCGGCATGCACCTGACCGAGCATGAGGATGGTTTCGCCGGCCGCGCGGCGCTTGGCGATCATCGGCAGCAGGTCGAGGGTGATGTCGGGGTTGCAGGCCAGGCTCAGGTGAACAGGCCTTTCAGGTGTGGCGGCCACCAGTTGCGCGACCAGGTTCAGGCCCTTGGCGTTGATATCGCGTGCGGCGTGGCTGTAGTTGCTGCTGATGTAGTCCTGCTGGGCAGCCTCGCTGTGCAGCAGGCTACCGGGCTGCATGAAGAACTGCTCGACGCGGATATTCGCCGGCAGGCTGTCGTTGCGCAGGTCAGCGAGGTAGTCGAGCTCTTGGTAGTCGGCGAAGACGCGCTCGACGAAGGGTTCGAGAAACCGCCGCTGCAGGCCATCGCCCAATGGCGGGCGGCCCAGGGAGAGCGCGGTGTAGATAGTCAGCTGCCGCTCGGGCAGCTCGCGCACGCGGGCGTAGAGGGCGTTAACGAAAGCATTAGGCTTCCCCAGGCCCAAAGGCAGGCCCATGTGAATATGGGCTGGCAGCCGGGACAAGACCTGCTCGACAGCCTGGTCGATGGAGCAGAGGTGCATCAGGGCCTCCTGAGACATCCATGGGTTCAGGGGTTGGACATGGCACTGGCGGGTTGGTTGCCTGTACCGGCCTCTTCGCGGGACAAGCCCGCTCCCACTGGCACCTCACAGCACCTGAAGGCAGTGGTGTTCTTGTGGGAGCGGGCTTGCCCCGCGAAAGGGCCAGTGCAGCCACCACAAAAAACAAAGCCCGCCATCAAAGGCGGGCCTCATGCAATTCAGCTGTGTCTTACAGACCGGACATTTTCTTGATCGCCCCTTTCAGGTCGTCATCCGAGCAGTCCGCGCAGGTGCCCTTGGGCGGCATGGCGTTGATGCCGGTAATGGCCTTGGCCAGGATGCCATCCAGCCCGCCCTGGTGGTCGGCGCGTTCTTTCCACGCGGCGGTATCGCCAATCTTCGGTGCACCGAGCAGGCCGCTGCCATGGCAGGCATTGCAGTGCTTGGCGATGATGTCATCTGGCGTCTTGGCTCCCCCGCCTCCCGCTGCAGCAGCCACTTCCATGCCTTTGCATTCCTGGCCCTGGACGCACACCTGGCCAACCGGCTCGAGGCGTTTGGCAATGTCGTCATTGGTTGCAGCGGTTGCGCTCATTGCCCAGAGGGCGAATACGGCTGCTGGTACGGCCAGCATCTTCTTGATTTGGTTCACGCGAACACCCTCATGGTGGCTAATCACGCTCGCGGCCACGGAACGGCGAGCGTTGAAAAGTATAGCGGGAACCCAGAGGCCGTGAAACGACCCTACACTGGAAAGGGGTATTGCCGAATCAATGCACTGCGCTGGATCAAAAGTTTGATGGCGTCGCTGCACTGATCAGGCGTGCGGGCTGGTTGAACGGATTGCGAAAGCGGTGCGGGCGCGTGCTTTCGAAGTAGTAGCTGTCGCCTTCTTCGAGAATGAAGATCTCGTTGCCGACCACCAGCTCCAGCCGGCCTTCGAGCAGGATGCCGGTTTCTTCGCCGTCGTGGGTGAGCATTTCGGCACCGGTGTCGGCACCTGGCGGGTATACCTCGGTGAGAAACGCGATGGCACGGTTGGGGTGCGACTTGCCGACCAGCTTCATGGTCACCGCACCGTCCGAGATGTCGATCAGCTCGTGGGCCTTGTAGACGATCTGAGTGGGGCTTTCAGGTTCCAGCTCGACCGAAAAGAACTCGACCATGGACATGGGAATGCCGCTCAGCACCTTGCGCAGCGAGCTGATGGAGGGGCTCACGCTGTTCTTCTCGATCATCGAGATGGTGCTGTTGGTCACACCGGCACGCTTGGCGAGTTCGCGCTGGGACAGGCCCTTGAGCTTGCGGATGGCTTGCAGTCGTTCGCCGACGTCCAAAGCTGGAGCCTCCTGAAACGGTGGAAAGGGGGATGGATGTGAACGATATCATGGCAATGCCGTTCAGTATTTACAACACACCACCCCTCAACCTGTCCGCTTCAGCGTGTCATTCGCCGATGTAGTCCCGCGGTAAACGCTTCAGGTTGCAGAAAATCTGGTAAGGGATAGTACCCGCATGGGCGGCCACTTCGCTGGCCAGTATCTGCTTGCCCCACAGTTCGACCGGGCTGCCGACAGTGGCTTGCGGCACGTCGGTGAGGTCGACGCTGAGCATGTCCATCGACACCCTGCCGATCAGCTGGGTGCGCTGGCCAGCGACCAGTACCGGGGTGCCATTGGGCGCCTGGCGCGGGTAGCCATCGGCATAGCCCATGGCGACCACGCCTACACGGGTTGGCCGTGGGCTGACAAACTTGGCGCCGTAGCCCACGGGCTCACCGGCAGGCAGCTCGCGCACACTGATCACCCGCGATTGCAGGGTCATTACCGGTTGCAGCCGTGAGGCTTGGGCCTGGGGCACTTCGAACGGCGTGGCGCCGTACAGCATCAGGCCCGGGCGTACCCAGTCGCCAGGCGCTTGCGGCCAGCCCAGCACGCCAGGCGAGTTGCGCAGGCTGCACTCGGCGGCCAGGCCCTGGCGGGCGGCCTCGAACACGGCAATCTGCTGGGCGGTCGCGTCGGCATCCAGCTCGTCGGCGCGGGCGAAGTGGCTCATGAGCACGATGCGCGCAACCTTGCCGCTGGCCAGCAGGCGTTGGTAGGCCTCATGGTAATCCTTGGGGTGCAGGCCGGCGCGGTGCATGCCGCTGTCCAGCTTCAGCCAGACGGTGAGCGGCTTGTGCAGCTGGGTTTTCTCGATGGCTTCAAGTTGCCAAAGCGAATGCACCACACACCACAGGTCGTGCTCGGCAATCAGCGCCAGCTCGCTGGCTTCGAAGAAGCCTTCCAGCAACAGCACCGGGGCCTTGATACCGGCGGCGCGCAACTCCAGCGCCTCTTCGATGCAGGCAACGGCAAAGCCGTCGGCTTCGGCCTCCAGGGCCAGGGCGCAGCGTACGGCACCATGGCCATAGGCGTCGGCCTTGATTACGGCGAGGGCTTTGGCACCGGTCAGTTCACGGGCCAGACGGTAGTTGTGGCGCAGGGCCTGGAGGTCGATCAGGGCGCGGGCGGGACGCATGGCGGCTGCCTTATGGTGGTTCACAGGTTGAAAAGGGTGTTGGGTTCTTCGCGGCTAAAGCCGCTCCCACAAGGGACCGCACAATGGCCAAGGCCATGCGATCCCTGTGGGAGCGGCTTTAGCCGCGAATGGGCCGGTGCAGGCGATTACTGCTGGTGAACCGGCGCGCCCTGCCCGTGCTTGGTCGCTTCCCGGCTGTTGCCATAACGGGAAATGTCCAGGCCTTCGGCACTGATCTGCGGTTTCTTGCGCGCAATCAGGTCGGCCAGCAGGCGACCAGAACCGCACGCCATGGTCCAGCCCAGGGTACCGTGACCGGTGTTCAGGAACAGGTTGCGGAACGCCGTGGCACCAACGATCGGTGTGCCGTCCGGGGTCGCCGGACGCAGCCCGGTCCAGAAGCTGGCCTGGCTCAGGTCACCGCCGCGAGGATAAAGGTCGTTGACGATCATCTCCAGCGTTTCGCGCCGACGCGGGTTCAGCGACAGGTCAAAACCGGCGATTTCAGCCATGCCGCCAACGCGGATACGGTTGTCGAAACGGGTGATCGCGACCTTGTAGGTCTCGTCCAGAATGGTCGAGGTCGGGGCCATGTCGCCGTTGGTGATCGGCACGGTCAGCGAGTAACCCTTCAGCGGGTAGACCGGGGCCTTGATACCCAGCGGCTTGAGCATCTGCGGCGAGTAGCTGCCCAGCGCAAGCACGTAGCGGTCGGCGGTTTCCAGCTTGCCGTCGATCCACACGCCATTGATGCGATCGCCCGCGAAGTCCAGGCGTTGGATGTCCTGGCCAAAACGGAACTCCACACCCAGCTTGATGGCCATGTCGGCGAGCTTGGTGGTGAACATCTGGCAGTCACCGGTCTGGTCGTTAGGCAGGCGCAGGGCACCGGCCAGAATGTCCTTCACGCCAGCCAGGGCCGGTTCGACGCGGGCAATACCGTCGCGGTCCAGCAGTTCGTAAGGCACGCCAGACTGCTCGAGCACGGCAATGTCCTTGGCCGCGGCATCCACTTGAGCCTGGGTGCGGAACAGCTGGGTGGTACCCAGGGAGCGGCTTTCGTAGGCAATGCCGGTTTCGGCGCGCAGTTCGTCAAGGCAGTCGCGGCTGTACTCGGACAGGCGCACCATGCGCTCCTTGTTTACCGCGTAACGGCTGGCGGTGCAGTTGCGCAGCATCTGCGCCATCCACAGGTACTGGTCGACGTCGCCGGTGAGCTTGATGGCCAAGGGGGCGTGGCGCTCGAGCAGCCACTTGATGGCCTTCAGCGGCACGCCTGGGGCGGCCCAGGGCGAGGCATAGCCGGGCGAGATCTGGCCTGCGTTGGCAAAACTGGTTTCCATGGCCACCGCCGGCTGGCGGTCGACCACCGTCACTTCAAAACCTTGCCGGGCCAGGTAATAGGCACTGGCGGTTCCGATTACACCGCTACCAAGTACCAGAACTCGCATCGTTATATCCCTCACACGCGGCACGCCGCAGACTTTTATTGATATGGCATGAATGGGCGCAGTATAGGAATTTGAGACCAGTGCAATTCACTATATAAAAGCCTATTATTGGCGAGAATTCTCGGCAAAATCGCCTTTCACGGAGGGGCATCCCCTATGAGAACCCAGCACCAGAGCAAGCGTGAACTGGACAAGATCGACCGTAACATCCTGCGGATCTTGCAGAATGACGGGCGTATTTCCTTCACCGAACTGGGCGAGAAAGTTGGGCTGTCCACCACCCCTTGCACCGAGCGGGTTCGCCGTCTGGAGCGCGAGGGCATCATCATGGGCTACAACGCCCGCCTGAACCCGCAGCACCTCAAGGGCAGCCTGCTGGTGTTCGTGGAAATCAGCCTGGACTACAAGTCGGGCGACACCTTCGAAGAGTTCCGCCGCGCGGTGTTGAAGCTGCCCCACGTGCTGGAATGCCACCTGGTGTCAGGTGACTTCGACTACCTGGTGAAGGCGCGCATTTCGGAAATGGCGTCGTACCGCAAGCTGCTTGGCGACATTCTGCTGAAGCTGCCGCATGTGCGCGAATCGAAGAGCTACATCGTGATGGAAGAGGTGAAAGAAAGCCTCTGCCTGCCGATCCCGGACTGAGACTAGACCAGCACCTGCCGGGTGGTGGCGATGAACTGGTGCACGAGTTGCTCGGCTGCGGGCTCGATCATCGGCTCAGGGCCACGGCCACGCGGGCAGGCCATGCGTGGTGTGGTGCCAAACAGGCGGCAGATCATGGGGCGCTCTTCATACACCGTGCAACCGTTGGGGCCCAGGTGCACGCAGTCCAGGCGCTCGAGAGCGGCTTCCTGCTCGGCCTGGGACTTGCGCGGCAGGCGGGCCATTTCTTCCGTCGACGTGGTGACCGGGCCGCAGCAATCGTGGCAGCCGGGCTCGCACTCGAACGAGGGGATGAGTTCGCGCAGGAAGTGGATCTTGTGACGGTTGCAGGACATGGGCAAGTACAAAGCTGATTGATAAGTTGGATTATAAGCCCATTCGCGGGCTTGCCCGCGAACGAGGGCGCAGCCCTCGCCTTGTTGCCCACTACCCCACCCCGACTTATCCTCCTCCCCTAGCCCACCAGCCTCAGGACCAAGCCCATGATCCACAGCGCGCAGCACGCCGCCTCCTATTACGCCGCCAGCAGCGCGCCACACCCTGACTACTCCTTCCTGCAAGGCGAGCACAGCGCCGATGTCTGCATCGTCGGCGGCGGCTACTCGGGGCTGAACACCGCCATCGAGCTGGCCGAACGCGGCTTTTCGGTCATCCTGCTGGAAGCGCGCAAACTTGGCTGGGGCGCCAGCGGGCGGAATGGCGGGCAGTTGATCCGCGGCGTCGGCCACGGCCTGGAACAGTTTCTGCCGGTGATTGGCGAGGAAGGCGTGCGCAGCATGAGGCTGATGGGCCTGGAGGCCGTGCAGATCGTGCGCGAGCGGGTAGAGAAACATGCCATCGCCTGCGACCTGACCTGGGGCTACTGCGACCTGGCCAACAAGCCGGCCGAGCTGCTGGGCTTTGCCGAAGACGCCGAAGAACTGCGCAGCCTGGGCTATGCGCATGAGCTGCGGCTGGTCGGCAAGGACGATATCCACAGCGTGGTCGGCGCCGACTGCTATGTGGGCGGCCTGGTCGACATGGGCTCCGGCCACCTGCACCCGCTCAACCTGGCCTTGGGTGAAGCGGCCGTGGCCAGCCGCTTGGGCGTGAAGCTGTTCGAGCAGTCCGAGGTTACCCGCGTCGACTATGGCCCCGAGGTGCAAGTGCATACCGCCCAGGGCCGGGTACGCGCCAAGACCTTGGTGCTGTGCTGCAACGCCTACCTCAACGGCCTCAACCGCGAGCTGGGCGGCAAGGTGCTGCCGGCCGGCAGCTACATCATCGCCACCGAACCGCTAGGCGAAGAACGCGCCCGCGCTTTACTGCCGCAGAACATGGCGGTGTGTGACCAGCGCGTGGCGCTGGATTACTACCGGCTGTCTGCCGACCACCGCCTGCTGTTTGGCGGTGCCTGCCACTATTCAGGCCGCGACCCGAAAGATATCGCCGCCTACATGCGGCCGAAGATGCTCAAGGTGTTCCCGCAGCTGGCCGACGTGCGCATCGACTATCAGTGGGGAGGCATGATCGGCATCGGCGCCAACCGCCTGCCGCAGGTTGGCCGCCTGGCCAGCCAGCCGAACGTGTATTACGCCCAGGCCTATTCAGGCCATGGGCTCAACGCCACCCACCTGGCCGCGCGCCTGCTGGGCGAGGCAATCAGTGGCCAGGCAAGCGGGCGTTTCGACCTGTTCGCCAACGTGCCGCATATCACCTTCCCCGGCGGCAAGCACCTGCGCTCGCCACTGCTGGCGCTGGGCATGCTGTGGCACAGGCTTAAAGAGTTGATCTGAAAACTGACGCGGTCGGTGTAGGAGCGGCCGCGCAGCGTCTCGTTGTTAGTCTTTCCAGAAGGGTTTACGTCCCTCTGTACGGGCCTGCTCCCAGCTCAGCCCGACATCGCGCAACTCGTCATCCGTCAGCTGCAACAGCGCCCTGCGGGTATGCCAGCGATGCAGCATCAGCCCCCAACGCCCAAGCCCTTGCGGCGCGTTGAATACCTTGGCCTGCTGCCCGGCTTCCAGTTCACTGGCCATCAGTTGCAAGCGCACATCGCTCATGCCGCCCATCACCGCACCCTCTCGTTCAGTTGATACCGTGGAGAAAGGATGCGCGTCGGCACCATCGACAATACAGAGCCAATACAGCCTTATTATTCCCATACAGAATTGGCCGTTGGCCGACTGAATGCTGTATTTTCAGCCCAACTGTACCGGTCGCTATGCCAATGCAGCGCAGGAGTATGCCGTGACCCTCTACCTGAACCTGGCCGAACTGCTCGGCGCCCGTATCGAGCAAGGCCTGTATCGCCCTGGCCAGCGCCTGCCCTCTGTGCGCGCCCTGAGCGTGGAACACGGGGTCAGCCTGAGCACCGTGCAACAGGCCTATCGCATGCTGGAAGACAGCGGCATGGTCTCGCCCCGGCCCAAATCCGGCTACTTCGTCAGCGACCACCGCCAGCTGCCAGCGCTGCCCGCCGTCAGCCGCCCGGCCCAGCGCCCGGTGGATATTTCGCAATGGGAGCAGGTGCTGGAGCTCATCCGCAGCACGCCGCGCCAGGATGTGGTCCAGCTCGGCCGTGGCATGCCCGACATCAACACCCCTACCCTGAAGCCCCTGCTGCGCAGCCTGGCTCAGTTAAGTCGGCGGCAGGACATGCCCGGCCTGTATTACGACAACATCCACGGTAACCTGGCCCTGCGTGAGCAGGTTGCGCGGTTGATGCTGGACTCCGGCTGCCGCCTGAGCCCGGCCGACCTGGTCGTGACCACCGGCTGCCACGAGGCGCTGTCGTGCAGCATTCGCGCGGTCTGCGAGCCAGGCGACATCGTCGCAGTCGACTCGCCCAGCTTCCACGGCGCCATGCAAACCCTCAAGGGCCTAGGCATGAAGGCGCTGGAAATTCCCACCGACCCGCTGACCGGCATCAGCCTGGAGGCGCTGGAACTGGCCCTGGAGCAGTGGCCGATCAAGCTCATCCAGATCACCCCCAACTGCAACAACCCGCTCGGCTACATCATGCCCGAGGCCCGAAAGAAGGCCCTCCTTAGCCTGGCGCAGCGCTACGACGTGGCGATTCTGGAGGACGATGTGTACGGCGACCTGGCCTACACCTACCCGCGTCCGCGGACTATCAAGTCGTTCGACGACGATGGACGCGTGCTGTTCTGCAGCTCATTTTCCAAGACCCTCGCCCCCGGCCTGCGGGTGGGCTGGGTGGCGCCCGGGCGCTACCTGGAGCGGGTGCTGCACATGAAGTACATCAGCACCGGCAGCAGCGCCAGCCAGCCGCAGCTGGCCATCGCCGACTTCATCGCCGGCGGCCACTACCAGCCCCACGTGCGGCGCATGCGTAGCCAGTACCAGCGTGGCCGCGACCTGATGAGCGAATGGGTAACCCGCTACTTTCCAACGGGCACCCGGGTCAGCCGCCCCCAAGGTGGCTTCATGCTGTGGGTAGAATTACCCGAACATTTCGATACGCTGCGCTTGAACCGGGCTTTACTGGAGCAAGGTGTGCAAGTTGCCGTGGGCAGCATCTTCTCGGCCTCGGGCAAGTTTCGCCACTGCCTGCGCATGAACTTCGCCGCGCGGCCGACGCCTCAGATCGAGGCCGCTGTGCGCAAGGTAGGTGAAACCGCCCTTCGTCTACTGGATGAAGAAAGCGCCGACGCGTAACTTTGCGCCGCCCGCCACGGTCCAACCCCAAAGCCCTTGCTGCACAGGACGGTCCACCCTTGAGACTCCAGCACGCCTTGCCCCTGCTGCTGGTGCTGCTGCTCGGCCTTGCCGGCTGCACCAGCGTCAGCGCGCCCCGCGAAACCAGCCAGGCGCTGCCCGCCCATGACTCCGCCTTTGGCCGCTCGGTGCTGCGCCAGGCCGCGCCTTACGGCGGCCGCTCGGGCTTTCGCCTGCTGCCCAACAGCAATGAAGCGTTCCGCGCCCGTGCCGAACTGATCCGTAACGCCCAGGCGAGCATCGACCTGCAGTACTACATCGTCCACGACGGCCTCAGCACCCGCGCCCTGGTGCATGAATTGCTGCGTGCAGCCGACCGTGGCGTGCGTGTGCGCATCCTGCTGGACGACACCACCAGCGACGGCCTGGACACCATCATGGGCACCCTCGATGCCCACCCCAACATCCAGATCCGCGTGTTCAACCCGCTGCACCTGGGCCGCAGCACTGGCGTGACCCGCGCCATGGGCCGGCTGTTCAACCTGTCGCGCCAGCACCGGCGCATGCACAACAAGCTGTTCCTGGTGGACAACAGCATGGCGATTGTCGGCGGGCGTAACCTGGGCGACGAGTATTTCGATGCCGAGCCCAACCTCAACTTCACCGACATCGACCTGCTGGGTATTGGCCCGGTGGCCGAGCAGCTGGGGCACAGTTTCGACCAGTACTGGAACAGCGCCCTCAGCCGACCGATCGCCGACTTCCTCTGGCGCGACCCGAATGCCAACGACCTGCGTGCCAGCCGCCATCGCCTGGAAGTGTCGCTGGCCGAAGCCAGGACCCAACGCAAAGCCCTGTACGACCGCCTGATGGCCTACCAGTCGCAGCCTCGCCTGGACGTGTGGCGCAACGAGCTGATCTGGGCCCACGCCCAAGTGCTGTGGGATGCACCCAACAAGGTGCTGGCCGACAACGAACCGGACCCACAGCTGCTGTTGAGCCAGCAACTGGCACCGGACCTGGCCAACGTGCACCGCGAACTGATCCTGGCATCGGCCTACTTTGTGCCGGGCGAACCGGGCCTGCTGTACCTGACCGGCCGCGCCGACGCTGGCGTTTCGGTGAAGCTGCTGACCAACTCGCTGGAAGCCACCGACGTGCCGGCCGTGCATGGCGGCTACGCGCCCTATCGCCGGGCCTTGCTGGAGCACGGGGTGCAGCTTTTTGAGCTTCGCCGGCAGCCAGGCGACCCAAGCGCGGGGCGGTTGAGTTTTCGTGGCAGTTCGGATTCGAGCCTGCACACCAAGGCGATCGTATTCGACCGGCGCAAGACCTTCATCGGCTCGTTCAACTTCGACCCGCGTTCTGTGCTGTGGAACACCGAGGTTGGAGTGCTGGTGGACAGCCCGGAGCTGGCGGAGTACACCCGCGAGCTGGCCCAACAGGGTATGGCGCCTGCGTTGAGTTACCAGGTGAAGCTGGTGGGGGGCAAGCTGGTGTGGGCGACCGAGGACAATGGCAAGCGGCACGTGCTGACGTCTGAACCGGGTGGGATGTGGCGGCGGTTCAACGCGTGGATCAGCAAGGCGGTTGGCTTGGAGAAGATGTTGTAGCCGCTATCGTTGGGGCTGCTTCGCAGCCCATCGCGACACAAGGCCGCTCCCACAACGGTACGGTGTACACCGATCAATGTGGGAGCGGCCTTGCGTCGCGAAAGGGCCGCAAAGCGGCCCCAAAATCCATCAGGCAGAAACCGGTTCAAACGCCCCACGCCGCTGGGTCAACACAACCAGCCCCGCAGCCCCCGCCGCCATCAGCCACAGCAGCGCGTGCCCGCTGACCCACTGGCTCCCCGCCCCCGCCAACAGTGGCCCGAGCAGGCAACCAATACCCCACAGCTGCGCAACATGGGCGTTGGCCCGCACCAGCGCGTCATCCCGGTAGCGCTCGCCAATCAGTACCAGCGACAAGGTGAACAAGCCCCCTGCGCTGGCCCCGAACAATACCCACAACGGCCAGATCACCGGGGTATGCAGCATGAGTGGAATCGCCAGGCTGGACACCAGCAGGGTCACCGCGCAACCGGTGAACAGGGTGCGGCGCGACATATGGTCGGCCAACGCCCCGATGGGCAGTTGCAACACCGCATCACCCACCACCACGGTACTGACCATGAACAGGGCAATCTCGGTGGTAAAGCCCTGCTGCAGGCAATACACCGGCAGCAAAGTCAGGATCATCGCCTCGAACGAAGCGAACAGGGCAATGGCCCAGGCGATCACCGGCAAACGACGGCAAAAACGAAACAGGTCGCCGAAGGTCACGTTGCACGCTTCCGTGCTCGGTGCACCGCCTCGCCCCAGCAGGATCAGCGGCGCGACCAGCAGCAGGCCCGTCGCAGCCCAGAAACCGAAATCGTCATCAGAGCCGAGAAAGCCCAGTACCAGTGGCCCGGCCAGCTGGCTCAACGCGTAGCTGCTACCGTACAGCGCCACCAGGCGACCACGCCATTGCTCGACCACCAGCTGGTTGATCCAGCTTTCGCCCAGGATGAACACCACGGTCAGGGACATGCCGATCATCAGCCGCAGCAGCAGCCACAGCGGGTAGCTAGGCAACAGGGCCAGCAGGCCGATCGATAGCGCCCCACCCCACAGGCACAGGCGCATCGCAGAAGGTACGCCAACCCAGCCGGCCAGGCGGCTGGCCAGGCTGGCACCGGCCAGCACACCCAGCGCCGGCATCGCCGCCATCACGCCGATGGCAAAGCTGCCGTAGCCCCAAGCCTCCAGGCGCAGGGACACCAGCGGCATGCTCACGCCGAGCGCCAGCCCGACACTCAGCACCGATGCCAGTACGGCGAAGTAGGTACCCCAACGCATTGCAGCCTCCCAGGCAGAATTCGTGAACAGCAAAAACGACGAAGCCGGGTCAGCGTGAGCCGACCCGGCTATTGTTGGGGCTGCTGTGCAGCCCATCGCCGGCAAGCAGGGCTCCCACAGGTATAACGGAGGCCTTGAGGGCTGCGAAGAACCT
Source organism: Pseudomonas sp. NMI542_15 (assembly GCF_021283425.1). Classification (NCBI taxonomy): domain Bacteria; kingdom Pseudomonadati; phylum Pseudomonadota; class Gammaproteobacteria; order Pseudomonadales; family Pseudomonadaceae; genus Pseudomonas; species Pseudomonas sp. NMI542_15. The sequence continues at coordinate 410,938 of NZ_JAJSRO010000003.1, forward strand.
GTGGGAGCTGGCTTGCCGGCGATTGGGCCGCAACGCGGCCCCCTGGAGTTACAGCTTGATCCAGGTCGCCTTCAGCTCGGTGTATTTCTCCAGCGCATGCAGCGACTTGTCACGGCCGTTGCCCGACTGCTTGAAGCCACCGAACGGTGCGGTCATGTCGCCACCGTCGTACTGGTTGACCCAGACGCTGCCAGCGCGCACGGCACGGGCGGTCTTGTGGGCCTTGGAAATGTCCGACGTCCAGATGCCAGCCGCCAGGCCATAGGGCGTGTCGTTGGCAATGGCGATGGCTTCTTCGGCAGTGTCGAAGGCAATCACCGACAGCACTGGGCCGAAGATCTCTTCCTGGGCGATGCGCATGGCGTTGGTCACGCCGTCGAAGATGGTCGGCTCGACATACGTGCCGCCAGTCTCTTCCAGGGTGCGCTTGCCGCCGGCCAGCAGCTTGGCGCCGTCCTTGTGGCCAGCCTCGATGTACGACAGCACGGTGTTCATCTGCTGGGTGTCGACCAGGGCACCGACCGTGGTCTGTGGGTCCAGCGGGTTCCCTGGCTTCCAGCCTTTGAGGGCTTCGACCACCATTGGCAGGAACTTGTCCTTGATCGAACGCTCGACCAGCAGGCGCGAGCCTGCGGTGCACACTTCGCCTTGGTTGAAGGCGATGGCGCTGGCAGCGGCCTCGGCGGCAGCTTGCAGGTCCGGCGCGTCGGCAAAGACGATGTTCGGGCTCTTGCCGCCGGCTTCCAGCCAGATGCGTTTCATGTTCGATTCGCCCGCGTACACCATCAGCTGCTTGGCGATCTTGGTCGAGCCGGTGAACACCAGGGTATCAACGTCCATGTGCAGGGCCAGGGCCTTGCCTACGGTGTGGCCGTAGCCTGGCAGCACGTTCAGCACGCCAGCCGGGATACCGGCTTCAATGGCCAGCTGAGCGATGCGGATGGCGGTCAGCGGGGATTTTTCGGACGGCTTGAGCACCACCGAGTTACCGGTGGCCAACGCCGGGCCGAGTTTCCAGCAGGCCATCAGCAGCGGGAAGTTCCACGGTACGATTGCACCCACCACACCCACGGGTTCGCGGGTCACCAGGCCGAGCTGGTCGTGCGGGGTCGGGGCAACTTCGTCGTAGACCTTGTCGATGGCTTCGGCAGTCCAGTGAATGGCCTGGGCCGCACCCGGGATGTCGATGCTGGAGGAGTCGCCGATCGGCTTGCCCATGTCCAGGGTTTCCAGCAGCGCCAGCTCTTCAACGTTCTTGCGCAGCAGGTCGGCAAAGCGGATCAGCTTGGCCTTGCGCTTGGCCGGGGCCAGTTGCGACCACACGCCGGCGTTGAAGGTGGCGCGGGCGTTTTCCACAGCGCGGTTGGCATCGGCCAGGTCGCAGCTGGCAACCTTGGCCAGGAAGCGTCCGTCGACCGGGCTCAGGCACTCGAAGGTTTCACCGGATGCGGCATCGGTGTATTCGCCGTTGATGAAGGCGCGGCCTTCAATCTTCAGTTGCTGGGCACGCTGTTCCCAGTCCGCACGGGTCAGGGTAGTCATACGAAACTCCTCCTCTTGTTTAGGTGCAACGCCGCACTGAGGACTCACAGGCGTTGTCAGAATTCTGGCCGGGCGACGAGCGCACACTGGCAAGCGATACCCTAAACCAGCCGGTGTAAACTATCAATATATTTGACACGAAAGGCTCAAACGCCTACTGATGTTCATTTTATTAAACAAAAACAGGAGCCGCACCATGAGAATCGACAGCATCATCGACTTCGCGCAGATCATCACCGAGGCCGAACGCTACCGCCCGGCGGCGGAAAAAATCCTCAAGGGCGAGCCAGACCAAGCGGTCTATAACCACTACTCCAGCCCTTGCGGGCAGTTTGCCGCAGGCGTTTGGGAAGGTGAGGTGGGGCAGTGGACGGTGAACTACACCGAGCACGAGTACTGCGAGATCGTCCAGGGCGTTTCGGTGCTGCGCGACCAGGACGGCGGGGCCAAGACCCTGCGGGCCGGTGATCGGTTTGTCATCCCTGCCGGGTTCAAGGGCACTTGGGAAGTGCTCGAGCCTTGCCGCAAGATCTATGTGATGTTCGAGCAGAAGTAAGGCACCGGACAGGCATAAAAAAACCCGCGTCCTCTCGGATGCGGGTTTTTTTCAGGTCGCCGATCAATTACTTGATCTTGGCTTCCTTGTACACCACGTGCTTGCGAACAACCGGATCATATTTCTTGATCTCGATTTTGTCCGGGGTGGTGCGCTTGTTCTTGTCGGTGGTGTAGAAGTGGCCGGTACCGGCACTCGAAACCAGACGGATCAATTCACGCATGATGCTCTCCCTTAAACCTTGGCGCCAGCTTTACGGATGTCAACCAGAACGGCGTCGATGCCGCGCTTGTCGATGATACGCATGCCCTTGGCGGAAACGCGCAGACGCACGAAACGCTTCTCGGATTCAACCCAGAAACGGTGGTGCTGCAGGTTCGGCAGGAAACGACGACGGGTTTTGTTGTTTGCGTGGGAAATGTTGTTCCCGGTTACTGGACCCTTACCAGTAACTTGACAGACTCTCGACATGACTCAGCCCTCTAAAACCACATGCCCAACCCGGCATGGGTTGGCCGCTTAATCTCTCAGTCTTTGGCGCCTGGGCGCCGTGATTCTGGAGGTCTTATCGACCGGATCCGCTTATGCGACAGGCCGAGCCCCTAGAAAAGAGCGCTGCTTTATACCAGAAAGACTTGGCTGCAACAACAGTAGATACACATTGCCGCACGCCAGAACGCGCCGGGCCAGCATAGCGGCAGGCCCCGTCGGCCGTCGACCACTCGTCGCCACATTTGTAAAAAAGGGTGTGGTCATTTACCGACGGGCGCACTAGGGTAGGCTTTTTCCAGACTGCACTGGCAGATGGGCCACTGACAGCCAAGGAGCCACCATGCGTGCTGCCGCCCTTTCCTTATTGTTCAACTCCCTGTTCGCCGCCGGCGCGCTGTTCGCTGCCGGTGCAGCCCAGGCCGCGCCGCTGAGCGTTTGCAGCGAAGCCAGCCCTGAGGGCTTCGACGTGGTGCAGTACAACTCACTGACCACCACCAACGCCACGGCCGACGTGCTGATGAACCGCCTGGTGGAGTTCGACGCCGCGCAAGGCAAGGTGGTGCCGAGCCTGGCAACCAGCTGGACGGTGTCAGCCGACGGCCTGGTGTATGACTTTACCCTGCGCGATGACGTGAAATTCCACACCACCGCCTATTTCAAGCCAAGCCGCGCGCTGAACGCCGACGATGTGCTGTTCAGCTTCCAGCGCATGCTCTACCCCGCCCATGCCTGGCACAAGACTGCACCGGGTGGCTACCCACATGCCCAGTCGCTGCAGCTGGGCAGCCTGATCAAGGCTATCGAGGCGCCAGCGCCGAACACCGTGCGTTTTACCCTCAGCCACCCGGACGCCACGTTCCTGGCCACGCTGAGCATGGGCTTCGCCTCGATCTACTCTGCCGAATATGCAGACAAGCTGCTGAAGGCGGGCACGCCCGAGAAGCTCAACAACCAGCCGATCGGCACCGGGCCGTTCGTGTTCCAGCGTTTCCAGAAGGACGCCGTGGTACGTTACCGCGCCAACCCTGACTACTTCGCCGGCAAGCCCGCGGTCGACCCGCTGATCTTCGCCATTACCACCGATGCCAACGTGCGCCTGCAAAAGCTCAAGCGTGGCGAGTGCCAGGTGGCCTTGTCACCCAAGCCCCTGGACATTGCCGAGGCCGGCAAGGACGGCAGCCTCAAGGTGGCCACTACCCCGGCGTTCATGACAGCCTTCGTCGCCATCAACAGCCAGCACCCACCGCTGGACAAGCCGGAAGTACGCCAGGCCATCAACCTGGCCTTCGACAAACAGGCCTACCTCAAGGCCGTGTTCGAAGGCTCCGCAGTGGCCGCCAATGGCCCCTACCCGCCCAACACCTGGAGCTATGCCAAGGACCTGCCTGGCTACCCGCTGGACGTGAAGAAAGCCAAGGCCCTGCTGACCAAGGTCGGCCTGAGCGATGGTTTCAGCACCACCATCTGGACCCGCCCGTCGGGCAGCCTGCTCAACCCAAACCCCAGCCTTGGCGCGCAGATGCTGCAGGCCGACCTGGCCAAGATCGGGGTCAAGGCAGAGATCCGCGTGATCGAATGGGGCGAGCTGATCCGCCGCGCCAAAGCCGGTGAGCATGACCTGCTGTTCATGGGCTGGGCGGGTGACAACGGCGACCCGGACAACTTCCTCAGCCCGCAGTTTTCCTGTGCTGCGGTCGAGTCGGGGACCAACTTTGCCCGCTTCTGCGACAACCGCCTGGACCAGCTGATCAGCGCCGGGCGCACCACCAACGACCAGAGCGTGCGTAGCCGGTTGTATCAGCAGGCGCAGACCTTGATTCAGCAGCAGGCGCTGTGGGTACCACTGGCGCACCCGACGGCGGCGACGCTGTTGCGCCAAGGGGTTGAGGGGTACCAGGTGAGCCCGTTCGGGCGGCTGGATTTCAGCAAGGTGTCGGTTACCAAGTAAGCCTGCACCGGCCTCTTCGCGGGACAAGCCCGCTCCCACAGATTCGCCGCCATATTGGAGGGCAGCGCAGACCTTGTGGGAGCGGGCTTGTCCCGCGAAGAGGCCGGCACATGCACACCTCTAAGCGACAATCCACCCCTGCTCAACCATCGATAAGGGCTCCCCGTCACCGATGATGATGTGATCCAGCACCCGCACATCGATCAGCCCCAGCCCCCGCTTCAACGACAGGGTCAAATGCACGTCATCCTGGCTCGGCTCACTGTTCCCCGAAGGATGGTTGTGACACAGGATCAAAGCCGCCGCGTTATGCAGCAACGCCCGCCGCACCACCTCCCGCGGGTAGACACTCGCCCGATCTATCGTGCCCCTGAACAGGATTTCAAACGCCAGCGGCCTGTGCTTGGTATCCAGAAACAGGCACCCGAACACCTCGCTGGCCTCATGTCGCAGCATCGCTTTCAAATAGCGCCGCACCGTTTCCGGGCTGTCCATGGCAGATTCCCGCTCAATCGATGTCGCAAGGTGTCTGCGCCCTATTTCCAGCAGCGCCTGCAACTGGCTGTACCTCACCGGGCCCAGCCCAAGCTCGCCGACGAAGGCCTCGCGGTCGGCCTCCAACAACCGGCGCAAGCTCCCGAACTTCACCAGCAGGCCTCGCGACAGCTCCACCACATTACGCCCGCGCACACCTGAACCGAGAAATACAGCCAGCAACTCCGTATCGGTCAGGCTGCCAGCGCCACGCTGCAGCAACTTCTCCCGCGGCCTTTCTTCAGCTGGCCATTCCCTGATATTCATCCCCGCCCCCCTGCCCTTGCTGCGGCCCATTTCGACCCTGTGTTAATCTATTTCGCCTCGTACATGCGACGTACTGCCGCAGGCAATCTCAAACGTCGCTGCCCGCTCTCACTGGAAAAAGGCAAGCCTATGCAGCGGCTGTATCGCAAGCGCATCGTTCTCGGCGTGGGTGGCGGCATTGCCGCCTACAAAAGCGCCGAGCTGATTCGCCGTCTCCTGGAGCACGGCGCGCAGGTGCGCGTCGTCATGACCCGCGGTGGTGCCGAGTTCATCACCCCGCTGACCCTGCAGGCGCTGTCGGGCCACCCGGTGCACATGGACCTGCTCGACCCTGCCGCCGAAGCGGCAATGGGCCATATCGAACTGGCCAAGTGGGCCGACCTGGTACTGATCGCCCCGGCCACGGCCGACCTCATGGCGCGCATGGCCCAAGGCATGGCCGACGACCTGCTGACCACCTTGGTGCTGGCCACCGACGCCACCGTCGCCGTCGCCCCGGCCATGAACCAGGCGATGTGGCGCGACCCGGCTACCCAGGCCAACCTCGAACTGCTCAAGAGCCGTGGCATCCAGGTGTTCGGCCCGGCGTCTGGCAGCCAGGCCTGTGGCGACGTGGGCCTGGGCCGCATGCTCGAAGCCACCGACCTGGCCTGGTGCGCCGCAGAAAGCTTCAAGCGCCAGGCACTGACCGGCAAGCACGTGCTGATCACCGCCGGCCCGACCCAGGAAAACATCGACCCGGTGCGCTACATCACCAATCATAGCTCCGGCAAGATGGGCTTCGCCCTGGCCGAAGCAGCCGCCGAAGCCGGGGCTCGGGTCACCCTCGTCACGGGCCCTGTGCACTTGCCAACGCCCGACCGGGTCAGCCGCATCGACGTGGTCAGCGCGCGGGACATGCTTGCGGCCTGTGAAGCGGCCATGCCGTGTGACCTGTTCATCGCCTCGGCCGCGGTCGCGGACTACCGCCCGGAAGTCGTTGCCACGCAAAAGCTGAAGAAAGATCCTACGACCGGCGACGGCATGCTGCTGCAGATGGTGCGCAATCCCGATATCCTTGCCACCATTGCTGGCCGCAGCGACCGCCCGTTCAGCGTCGGCTTCGCCGCCGAAACCGAACACCTGCTCGATTACGCCACGCGCAAGCTCAAGGACAAGAACCTCGACCTGATCGTCGCCAATGATGTGGCCAACCCCAGCATCGGCTTCAACAGCGAAGAAAACGCCTTGACCGTGATCGACCGCCAGCAGCACCAGACCCTCTTCGCGCAGACCAGCAAAGGCAAGATCGCCCGGCAACTGGTCGCCTTCATCGCCGATCGGCTCAACCAGGTTCAATAAGTTACATGCACGCTCTTCAAGCCAAGATTCTCGACCCACGCCTGGGCAGCGAATTCCCGCTGCCGACCTACGCCACCCCCGGCTCCGCCGGCCTGGACCTGCGCGCCCTGCTCAAGGAGGACACCGTCCTCGAGCCAGGCCAGACCCTGCTGATTCCTACCGGCCTGTCGATCTACATTGGCGACCCGGGGCTGGCCGCGGTGATCCTGCCGCGCTCGGGCCTGGGCCATAAGCACGGCATCGTGCTGGGCAACCTGGTCGGCCTGATCGACTCGGACTACCAGGGCGAGCTGATGGTGTCGTGCTGGAACCGTGGCAACACGCCGTTCACCATCGCCGTTGGCGAACGTATCGCCCAGCTGGTGTTGGTGCCGGTGGTGCAGGCCCATTTCGACATCGTCGAAGCGTTCGATGAAAGCCAGCGTGGCGCTGGTGGCTTTGGTCACTCCGGCAGCCACTGAGCCGGCAGATGACCGTTCAGGCCAAGGATGGCGAACTCTCTGGCGAAAGCACCGTCCAAGCGTCAGTTTGCGCCTGCCCAGACCTTTGATTATTGGAGCTACCAGAGATGAACGACATGGCCCACCTGGTCCCCGCCGCGCTACCAGACAGCATTTTCCGCGCCTATGACATTCGTGGCGTGGTCGGCAAAACCCTTCACGCCGAAACCGCCTACTGGATCGGCCGCGCCATCGGCGCGCAAAGCCTGGCCCAGGGCGAACCGCAGGTTTCGGTAGGCCGCGATGGCCGCCTGTCGGGCCCGATGCTGGTCGAACAGCTGATCAAAGGCCTGGTCGATGCCGGGTGCCAGGTCAGCGACATCGGCCTGGTGCCCACCCCGGCGCTGTACTACGCGGCCAATGTGCTGGCCGGCAAGTCGGGCGTGATGCTGACCGGCAGCCACAATCCGTCGGACTACAACGGTTTCAAGATCGTCATCGCCGGCGACACCCTGGCCAACGAACAGATCCAGGCCCTGCTGACCCGCCTTAAAACCAACGACCTGACCCTGGCCGAAGGCCGCGTGGAAAAGGTTGAGATCCTGGACCGCTATTTCCAGCAAATCGTCAGCGACGTGAAACTGGCCAGGAAGCTCAAAGTGGTGGTGGACTGTGGCAACGGCGCCGCCGGCGTGGTCGCACCGCAGCTGATCGAAGCCCTGGGCTGCGAAGTGATCCCGTTGTTCTGCGAGGTCGACGGCAACTTCCCCAACCACCACCCGGACCCGGGCAAGCCGGAAAACCTCGAAGACCTGATCGCCAAGGTCAAGGAAACCGGCGCCGACATCGGCCTGGCCTTCGACGGTGACGGCGACCGCGTCGGCGTGGTGACCAACACCGGCAGCATCGTCTACCCGGACCGCCTGCTGATGCTGTTTGCCCAGGACGTGCTGGCGCGCAACCCCGGCGCCGAAATCATCTTCGACGTCAAATGCACCCGTCGCCTGACCCCGCTGATCGAACAGCATGGCGGCCGCGCACTGATGTGGAAGACCGGCCATTCGTTGATCAAGAAGAAGATGAAACAGACCGGCTCGCTGCTGGCCGGCGAAATGAGCGGTCACATCTTCATCAAGGAACGCTGGTACGGTTTTGACGACGGCATCTACAGCGCCGCGCGCCTGCTGGAGATCCTCAGCAAGGCCGGACAGAGCGCCGAAAACCTGTTTGCCGCCTTCCCTAACGATATTTCCACGCCGGAAATCAATATTGATGTGACCGACGAGGGTAAATTCAGCATCATTGATGCACTGCAACGCGACGCCGATTGGGGCGAAGCCAGCCTGACCACCATCGATGGTGTGCGGGTTGACTATACCCACGGCTGGGGCCTGGTCCGCGCCTCCAACACCACCCCGGTGCTGGTGCTGCGCTTCGAGGCCGACAGCGACGCCGAATTGCAACGTATCAAGGATGTATTCCGTACCCAGTTGCTGCGGGTTGAGCCTGAGCTGCAACTGCCGTTCTGACCGACTATCTGTTCCTTACAGGAGCCCTGCATGACCCTCGATCGCGATGCCGCTTCCCATGTAGCCGAGGTTTTGTCCGAAGCACTGCCTTACATCCGCCGCTTTGTCGGCAAGACCCTGGTGATCAAGTACGGCGGCAACGCGATGGAAAGCGAGGAGCTGAAAACAGGCTTCGCCCGTGACATCGTGCTGATGAAGGCTGTGGGCATCAACCCGGTGGTGGTCCACGGTGGTGGCCCGCAGATCGGCGACCTGCTCAAGCGCCTGTCGATCGAAAGCCACTTCATCGACGGCATGCGCGTCACCGACTCGGCGACCATGGACGTGGTGGAGATGGTGCTGGGTGGCCAGGTCAACAAGGACATCGTCAACCTGATCAACCGCCACGGCGGCAGCGCCATCGGCCTGACCGGCAAGGACGCGGAACTGATCCGCGCCCGCAAGCTGACCGTCAGCCGCCAGACGCCCGAGATGACCACCCCGGAAATCATCGACATCGGCCACGTGGGCGAAGTGGTAAGCGTGAACACCGACCTGCTGAACATGCTGGTGAAGGGTGACTTCATCCCGGTGATCGCGCCGATCGGCGTGGGCGCCAACGGTGAGTCGTACAACATCAACGCCGACCTGGTGGCTGGCAAGGTAGCCGAGGCGCTGAAGGCCGAGAAGCTGATGCTGCTGACCAACATCGCCGGCCTGATGGACAAACAGGGCCAGGTACTGACCGGCCTGACCACCGAGCAGGTCAACGAACTGATCGCCGACGGCACCATCTACGGCGGCATGCTGCCGAAGATCAAGTGCGCGCTGGATGCGGTGCAGGGTGGCGTGAACAGCTCGCACATCATCGACGGCCGCGTACCGAACGCGGTGCTGCTGGAAATCTTCACCGACAGCGGCGTGGGTACCCTCATTACCAACCGAAAGCCGCGCTGAGTGATTGGCTAGCCTGCACCGGCCTCTTCGCGGGTAAACCCGCTCCCACAGGGGATAGCACCGCCTTTGAGGGCTGTGGAGATCCTGTGGGAGCGGGTTCACCCGCGAAAGGGCCGGAACAGGTGACACAAAAAAGGCGACCTTCATGTGAAGGTCGCCTTTTTCATTTCCAGGCCAGGATCAGATCCCGTACTGCGCCCGGTAAGCCTCGACAGCCGGCAGGTGCTGCTTGAGCTGTGGGTCATCGGCCAGGAACTCCAGCACCTGGGTCAGCGAAACGATGCTGACCACCGGGATACCGAAGTCGCGTTCCACTTCCTGGATCGCCGACAGTTCGCCATTGCCACGCTCTTCGCGGTTCAGCGCGATCAGCACGCCAGCGGCCTTGGCCTGCTGGGCGTTGATGATCTGCATGACCTCGCGGATGGCGGTACCGGCGGTGATCACGTCGTCGATGATCAGCACATCACCGGCCAGCGGCGCACCAACCAGGCTGCCGCCTTCGCCGTGGTCCTTGGCTTCCTTGCGGTTGAAGCACCATGGCACATCGAGCTGATGCTGATCGGCAAGGGCCACGGCGGTGGTCGCCGCCAAAGGGATACCCTTGTAGGCCGGGCCGAACAGCACATCGAACGGGATCTTGCTGTCGACGATGGCTGCGGCATAGCACCGCCCCAGCTCGGCCAATGCAGAACCGGTGTTGAACAGGCCGGCATTGAAGAAATACGGGCTGGTACGCCCCGATTTCAGGGTGAATTCACCGAAACGCAGTACCCCGCGATCGATGGCAAAACGGATAAAGTCGCGCTGATACGGCTGCATGAATAGTCCCGGACACCACGGATTTAGCTAAATGGGTTGAGCTCGGGTATCATACACGCACGAGATTTTTGGGGCCATTTATGCGGATCATCAGTGTGAACGTTAATGGCATTCAGGCTGCGGCCGAGCGTGGTTTGCTCAGCTGGCTACAAGCCCAGAATGCCGACGTCATCTGCCTTCAGGATACCCGCGCCTCGGCCTTTGAACTCGATGACCCAGCTTTCCAGCTCGATGGCTATTTCCTTTATGCCTGCGACGCGGAGGTGCCTGCCCAAGGTGGTGTGGCCCTTTACTCGCGCATGCAGCCCAAGGCAGTCATCACCGGCCTGGGCTTCGAGACAGCCGACCGCTACGGGCGTTACCTGCAAGCAGATTTCGACAAAGTCAGTATTGCCAGCCTGCTGCTGCCTTCGGGCATGAACGGCGACGAAGACTTGAACCAGAAGTTCAAGTTGATGGACGACTTCGCCAAGTACCTGGACAAACAGCGTCGCAAGCGTCGCGAATACATCTATTGCGGCTCGTTCTACGTGGCGCAGCAGAAGCTCGACATCAAAAACTGGCGTGACAGCCAGCAGTCGCCGGGCTTCCTGGCGCCGGAACGCGCCTGGATGGATGCGATCACCGGCGAGATGGGTTACGTCGATGCCCTGCGTGAAGTCAGCCGTGAAGGTGACCAGTACAGCTGGTGGCCAGACAACGAGCAGGCCGAGATGCTCAACCTGGGCTATCGGTTCGACTACCAGATCCTCACGCCGGGCCTGCGCCGCTTCGTGCGCAACGCCCGCCTGCCGCGTCAGCCGCGCTTCTCCCAGCATGCGCCGCTTATCGTGGATTATGACTGGACGTTGACCATCTGAGTGCCAGGGCTGCTGCGCAGCCCATTCGCGGGGCAATCCCGCTCCCACAGGATTCATGCATGGCTGGAAAGCTGTAAAAATCTTGTGGGAGCATGCCAGGGCTGCTGCGCAGCCCATTCGCGGGACAAGCCCGCTCCCACAGGATTCATGCATGGCTGGAAAGCTGTACAAAGCTTGTGGGAGCATGCCAGGGCTGCTGCGCAGCCCATTCGCGGGGCAAGCCCGCTCCCACAGGATTCATGCATGGCTGGAAAGCTGTACAAATCTTGTGGGAGCGGGCTTGTCCCGCGAATGGGCCGCGCAGCGGCCCCAAACAGTCAGTCAGCCAGAGCCGCCTGCTGCAGCTCGAAGATATCGTTCATGCCCTTCTGCGCCAGCGCCAGCATGGCGTTGAAGTCTTCCGGCTGGAACGGCGCGCCTTCAGCGGTGCCCTGCACTTCGATGAAGCCACCGGCGCTGGTCATCACCACGTTCAGGTCGGTTTCGGCAGCGGAGTCTTCCGGGTAATCCAGGTCGAGCACGGCTTCGCCCTGGTACATGCCTACCGACACGGCAGCAATCATGTGCTTGAGCGGGTTGCCGCCCTTAAGGCCACCGCGCTTCTTGATTACCGCCAGGGCGTCGCACAGGGCGACCATGGCACCGGTGATGGACGCGGTACGGGTGCCGCCATCGGCCTGGATCACGTCGCAGTCGACATACAGGGTGATGTCACCCAGCTTGCTCATGTCCAGCGCAGCGCGCAGCGAACGGCCGATCAGGCGCTGGATTTCCAGGGTGCGGCCACCCTGCTTGCCACGGCTGGCTTCGCGCTGGTTACGCTCGCCGGTGGAACGCGGCAGCATGCCGTACTCTGCGGTGAGCCAGCCTTGGCCCTGGCCTTTGAGGAAGCGCGGCACACCGTTTTCCACGCTGACCGTGCAAATGACCTTGGTGTCACCGAACTCGACCAGTACCGACCCTTCGGCGTGCTTGGTGTAGTTGCGGGTGATGCGGATCGAGCGGAGCTGATCGGCGGCGCGACCACTTGGACGTTTCATCTGGGATACCTGTACTGGGACTTTGAATCTGCCGAGCATTATAGAGCCCGCAGCGCGGGGAAGACATGCCTATTGTCGCGCCCGACACAGCCCGTCGCCTTTTCCGACTGCCGTGGCCACCCCTCTGTAACATGGGTGGATTGGGCGCCGAGGCCCCACTGCGCTACAATCCTGCGCCTTGCAGCCGAGAGGCTCCCACCGTTCATACATCTACGCGAGGTACTCCCCATGGTGCACAGCATGACCGCTTTTGCTCGTGTCGAGCGCGCCGGCAGCCAAGGCACCCTGATCTGGGAGCTGCGCTCGGTCAACCACCGTTACCTGGAACCCCACCTGCGCTTGCCCGAGGCCCTGCGCGACCTCGAAGGCGCCGTGCGCGAAGGCCTGCGCCAGGGCCTTTCACGGGGCAAGGTGGAATGCACCCTGCGCCTCAATGAAGACAGCAACGGCAAGCCGCTGAAGGTAGACCGCGAGCGCGCCGCACAGCTTGTCGCCGCCGCCGAGGAAGTGGCCGGCCTGATCAAGCAGCCGGCACCGCTGAACCCGCTGGAAGTGCTGTCGTGGCCAGGCGTGCTGGTGGCAGACACCAGCGACCCACAGGCGCTGAACGCCGAGGCCATGGCACTGTTCGACGAAGCCCTGGCCGAACTCAAGGCTGGCCGCCAGCGCGAAGGCCAGGAACTGGCCCGGCTGATCAACGAGCGCCTGGACAACATGACCAGCGAAGTCACCACCCTGCGCGCCCTGGTGCCGCAGATGCTGGCGGCGCAGCGGCAGAAGATTCTCGACCGTTTCGGCGACATGCAGGCCGAACTCGACCCGCAGCGCCTGGAGCAGGAGATGGTGCTGCTGGCCCAGAAGAGCGACGTGGCCGAGGAACTCGACCGCCTCAGCACCCACGTCACCGAAGTGCGTCGGGTGCTCAAGGGTGGCGGCGCCGCCGGCCGGCGCCTGGACTTCCTGATGCAGGAACTCAACCGCGAAGCCAACACCCTCGGCTCCAAGGCCTTCGACCCACGCAGTACGCAAGCGGCGGTCAACCTGAAGGTATTGATCGAACAGATGCGTGAACAAGTACAGAACATCGAGTAAGGCCACCCCGACCATGAACCACAGCAGCGGCACCCTCTACATCGTTTCGGCCCCTTCGGGCGCCGGCAAGACCAGCCTGGTAACGGCCCTGACCAAGGACGACCAGCAAATCCGCGTCTCGGTCTCGCACACCACCCGCGCCATGCGCCCGGGCGAGGAGCACGGAGTGAACTACCACTTCGTTGTCCATGAGGAGTTCAAGGCGCTGATCCAGCAAGGCGACTTCCTGGAGCATGCAGAAGTGTTCGGCAACTTCTATGGCACCTCGCGCAGTGCACTGCAGCACACCCTGGACCAGGGCTATGACCTGATCCTGGAAATCGACTGGCAAGGCGCCCAGCAGGTGCGCAAGTTGATGCCGCAGGCATTGTCGGTGTTCATCCTGCCGCCAAGCCAGGAAGCCCTTCGTCAGCGCCTGGACGGCCGTGGGCAGGACAGCGAAGAGATCATCGCTGGGCGCATGAAGGAAGCGGTGAGCGAGATGGTGCACTACGACGAGTATGACTACGTGATCATCAATGATGATTTCGACGTCGCGCTGGAAGATTTGAAGTCGGTGTTCCGTTCTAATCGCCTGGTGCTGAAGAAACAGCAGCAGCGCCACGGGGCCTTGCTGAAACAGTTGGTTGGCTGAAAACGATGGGGCCGCTTTGCGGCCCATTCGCGGGACAAGCCCGCTCCCACAGGACAACCGCTGCCTTCAATGTCGGCGCAGTATTTGTGGGAGCGGGCTTGTCCCGCGAATGGGCTGCAGAGCAACCCCTTCCAGTCATTCCTGCAGCGGCAGGGTAGCCTGCTGACGCAGGGTAGCCCCCAGGAAGTAAGCCGGCGCGCGCATGCGCGACAGCATCATCAGCCCGATGCCGAGCACCGAGATGATCGCGGCAATCACGAACACCAGCCCCAGCCCGCCCACATGCGAGCCACTGCCGAAGTCCGGCGAGGCGCTGTCGATGGCGGTGCGCGCGAAAATCACCGACAAGATCACCCCACCTGTCAACGGGCACAGGCCGCGCATGATGAAGTGGCGCAGGCTGTCAAACAGGCTGTCGCGGAAATACCAGACGCAGGCGAACGCGGTCAGGGAATAGTAGAAGCAGATCATCATGCCCAACGCGGTGATGGTATCCGCCAGCACGTTCTCGCTCAGGGTACGCATGGTCACGTAGAACAGGCCTGCTGCCAGGCCAGCGCAGATGGTGGCGTAGCGCGGGGTCTGCGAACGCGGGCAGACGCTGGCAAACTTCTGCGGTACCGCACCGTAGTAACCCATGGCCAACAGAGTCCGCGCCGGCGCCACGAAGGTGGACTGCAGCGACGCCGCGGTGCTGGCCAGCACGGCGATGGACATCAGGATCGCCAGCGGCCCCATGACCGGGCCGGCCAGGTGGGCGAAGACGTTCTCCTGGATGCGTGGGTTGTTAAGGCCCAGCCCGGTTTCGCTGATACCGGCAAACTGCAGAGTGGCGATAGCGGTGAACAGGTACAGCCCGAGGATCAACATAACGGTCCAGGTGGCAGCCTTGCCCGGCACCTCTTCGCTGCCCACCGACTCTTCGCTGACGGTCAGGCACGTGTCCCAGCCCCAGAAAATGAAGATAGACAGCGATAGCCCGGCAGCAAAGGCCGAGAACGACTCGACACCGAACGGGTTGAACCAGGCGAAATCGAACGCCAGCGGTGGCGGCGCAGTGGTGCCGCCGAAGGCGGCGAAGGCAAAGCCGATCAGCACCAGCAACTGCAGGGCCACCAGGCCGTACTGCACGGTCATGGTGGTGGCGATGCCACGACAGCAGATCCACACGGCCAGGCCGATGAACACGCAACAGGTGCTGATGTTGATCAACAGATTGTCGGCCAATGCTGCCAGCTCATGCTTGCCGGTGATCTGGCCAAGGAACAGGTAGAAGAAGTCGACGGCTACACCCGCCAGGTTCGACAGCACGATGGTGGTGGCGACCACCAGCCCCCAGCCGCCGATCCACCCGATCATCGGGCCAAAGGCACGCGCCGACCAGGTAAACGAAGTACCGCTGTCCGGCTCTGCCGAGTTCAGCTCGCGGTAGCCCAGGGCCACCAGCAGCATCGGCAGGAAGCCGACGATGAACACCGCTGGCAGGTGGGCACCCACCTCGCGCACGGTCGGGCCGAGGGCGCCCGTCAGGGTGTAGACCGGGGCGATGGTGGAAATGCCCAGCACCACGCTGGCCAGCAGGCCCAAGCGGCCTTTGGCCAAGCCCTTGCCGCGCTGGGTGTTGCCTGCGTCGGCCGCCACATCGGGTGGGCGGCCGGCTTCTGTATAATTGCTCATGAGTATTTGCCGTAAATTTTGGAATTGTTTTCGCAGGCCTTGCGCACAAGGCCTGCTTTCACTCATTGAAAGCTTGCTGCCGGGGACCGGTCATCCGAGACCTTCGGCTGACGTCAGACTGTTTCCTGCCGTGCGCCCTCCCGTGCTGCGTAGGCAATGCAGGCCTCGCGAAACGCCTGAAACAGGCGCAGCGAAACCGGGTTTTCGGTGAAGCGCCATTCCGGGTGCCACTGCACGCCGAGCACAAAGCCCGGCGCTGCGGGCATGGACACCGCTTCGATCAGGCCATCCGGGGCCCGCGCCTCGACACGCAGGCCGGGCGCCAGGCGTTCGATGCCTTGACTGTGCAGCGAGTTGACCTCGAACTGCTCAGCCAGCCCCAGGCGCTCGAACAACCCGCCTGGCTCGATGCCGACAAGGTGACGAGCGCCGTATTGCACCTCCAGGGGTGCGTCCTCAGGTTCGCGGTGGTCAAGGTAACCGGGCAATTCCTGCACGCGCTGGTGCAGGCTGCCACCCAACGCCACATTCAGTTCCTGATAACCACGGCAGATGCAGAACACCGGCACACCAGCGGCAATTGCCGCCTGCAGCAGCGGCAGGGTCAGGCGATCGCGCGCCAGATCGTGCCGGGTACCCGCCGCGCTAGGGGCGCCATTGTAATGATGCGGTTCGATATTTGAAGGCGAGCCGGTAAAAACAATGCCGTGCAGACGGGCCAGCAGCGCCTGCGTGTCACTGCCGCCGTCACGGGCCGGCAAGATCAGCGGCAAACCGGCAAAGCCGGCCGCCTCGACATACTTGTCGCCTACTGTATGCGACGAGTTCTTCCCCACCTGCTGGCGGCAGGCGCTGACACCGATCAGGGGGACCGCATTTGCGCTCATGGGCTTACACCGTGTGCAGGTACCAGTTGTACTCAAGGTCGGAGATCGACACTTCGAACTCGGCCAGTTCGCTTTCCTTGCAGGCCACGAAGATATCGATGTAGTCCGGGCTGATGTATTGGTTGAGGACTTCGCTGTCGTCCAGCGCGCGCAGGGCATCACGCAGGTTGTTCGGCAGGCTCTGTTCCAGTTGCTCGTAGGAGTTGCCTTCGATCGGCGCATCCGGCTCGACCTTGTTGGTCAGGCCGTGGTGCACGCCGGCAAGGACTGCCGCAAGCATCAGGTACGGGTTGGCGTCGGCGCCGGCCACGCGGTGTTCCAGGCGCACGTTGTCGCTGCTGTCGGTAGGTACGCGCACCGCCACGGTGCGGTTGTCCAGGCCCCAGCTCGGCGCGTTGGGCACATAGAACTGCGCACCGAAGCGGCGGTAGGAGTTGATGTTCGGGCAGAGGAAGGCCATCGATGCCGGCATCGTCTCCAGCACACCACCAATGGCGTGGCGCAACGTGTCGCTTTGCAGCGGGTCATCGCTTGAGAAGATGTTCTTGCCGGTTTTCTTGTCCAGCAACGAAATATGCACGTGCAGGCCGTTGCCTGCCTGGCCCGGGTAGGGCTTGGCCATGAAGGTGGTGTCCATTTCATGGTCGTAGGCCACGTTCTTGATCAGCCGCTTGAGCAGGATTGCGTAGTCGCAGGCCTTCAGCGGGTCAGCCACGTGGTGCAGGTTGACCTCGAACTGCGCCGGGGCGCTTTCCTTGACGATGGCATCGGCAGGCAGGCCCTGCTCCTTGGCCGCTTCGAGCATGTCCTGCAGGCAGTCGGCGTATTCGTCGAGGTCGTCGATCAGGTACACCTGGGTCGACTGCGGACGCTTGCCGGAAATGGGCGAGCGCGGCGGCTGCGGGCGGCCGTTGAGGTTGTCCTGATCAATCAGGTAGAACTCCAGCTCGAACGCAGCACAAATCGTAAGGCCCAGGTCGTCGAACTTGCTCACCACCTGACGCAGCACTTCACGCGGGTCGGCAAAGAACGGCGCGCCTTCGATCTCGTGCATGGTCATCAGCAGCTGGGCGGTGGGGCGTTTCTGCCATGGCTCGTCCGACAGTGTGCCGGGGATCGGGAAGCAGATGCGGTCGGCATCGCCAATGTCCAGGCCAAGGCCGGTGCTTTCGACCGTGGAACCGTTGATGTCCAGGGCGAACAGCGAAGCCGGCAGGTTGATGCCTTTCTCGTACACCTTGTGCAGGCTGGCCCGCTCGATGCGCTTGCCACGTACCACGCCATTCATGTCGGAGATCAGCAGGTCGACGTACTGTGTGTCCGGATGGGCCTGGAGGAAGTCATTCATCTCGCTGGAAGAACTGGCGCACGGGGTTACCGACGTCATGGTGTACATCCTTTGATGTGCTGCGGCGATGTGGGGATACGGCTGGCGCCTCACGGGCGACGATGGTTGCAGCTGTTGTTTTTTTCACTTTCCCATCGTGGGGATTGGTTACCCGACCGGACGCATTGATTCCGGGGGGCGGTTTCACTATAAAATGGCCCCGACGCAACAGACATTGGCAATTCGGCAAGCAGAGCGTGCACCAATGCAATATCAGATCACCCACGCCGACCTCTCCCTGGTCCTGGCACTGGAGCGTGGCCGCTCGCTGGCCAAGGCCGCCGAGCTCCTCAAAGTCGACGTTTCGACGGTGTTCCGCTCGATCCGCCGGCTGGAGTCGGCGCTGGGCACCGCCTTGTTCGTCAAGAGCCGCAAGGGCTACCTGCCGACCGACACCGCGCAGGCACTGGCCGAGCAGGCCGAGCGCGCCGAGCAGGCGCTGGAGGCGGCACGCATTGCCATGACCAGTGGCGAGCAGGTGGTCAGCGGCACGGTGCGGGTGACCTGCACCGAGGCGGTGATGCATAGCCTGCTGCTGCCGGCGCTGGCCGAGTTCATGCCCAACTACCCGGCCCTGTCGCTGGAGATGGGCACCTCGAATACCTTCGCCAACCTCAGCCGGCGTGACGCCGACATTGCCCTGCGCCTGACCAATACACCACCGGAGCACCTGGTAGGTCGCAACCTGGGGTCAACATCCTATGTGGTTTGCGGCCAGCCGCAGTGGCGCGAGCGCCTGGCAGAATCGGCCGTCAGCGTGCCATGGATCGCCCCCGACGACTCGATGCAGGACCACCCCACGGTGGTCTGGCGCAACCAGCAGCACCCTGGGTTGAGCCCGCGCTACCAGTGCAGCGGGATGTCGACCATCGCCCAGCTGGTAACCGCCGGCCTGGGCGTGGCGGCGCTGCCGGATTACATGGTGCACGCCCTGCCCGGCGTGGAAGCGCTGAGCGGACCGCTACCGGGTTGCGACACTCAGCTTTGGCTACTGACCCGGCCGGATTGCCGGGCGCTGCGCTCGGTGCAGACCTTGTTCGAAGAGCTGACGCCGCGGTTGCGTGGCGCGATGCTCTGAGGTTATCGTCGGGCTCAAGTATTGCGGCTGTCTGGTCCGGCACTTTCGCGGCAAAACCTGCTCCCACAGGGTAGGCGGTGCCTGTGGAAGCAGGTTTACCCGCGAAGAAGCAAACACAGTGCTTCAAGGTGACCGCCCGGCAAAACAGCGCTTCCCTATTGGCTGGTGAATTTTTATACTATCGAGTCCGCCTGCCCATTACTGGGCTGCACGCCCACCGCATTTGCTACTGAGGAAGACCATGGCCCGCGTAACTGTTGAAGACTGCCTGGAACACGTGGATAACCGCTTCGAGCTGGTCATGCTCTCGACCAAGCGCGCTCGCCAGCTGGCGACCGGCGGCAAAGAACCACGCGTTGCGTGGGAAAACGACAAGCCGACCGTTGTTGCCCTGCGTGAAATCGCCGAAGGCATCGTCACCAACGAGTTCATCGCCGCTGAAGAGATCGTCACCGAGGATCCGGTCTTCGCCGCCTTCGAGGACGAGAACAACGAGGCTGTCTGATTGATGCCAGGTCGACGTCGCACGGCGCAAGGCCCTCTTCCTCCGCAGGAGGTCAACCCATGCCGGGTATAGAAGCCTTGGCCGAACGGCTGTCGACCTACCTTGGCCCCGAACAGGTCAACCTGGTCCGGCGCGCCTATTTCTACGCCGAACAGGCCCACGATGGGCAGCGCCGCCGCAGCGGCGAGCCCTACGTGACACACCCGCTGGCCGTGGCCAGTATCCTCGCCGACATGCACATGGACCATCAAAGCCTGATGGCGGCCATGCTGCACGACGTGATCGAAGACACCGGTATCGCCAAGGAAGCCCTCAGCCAGCAGTTTGGCGAGACGGTGGCCGAACTGGTCGATGGGGTCAGCAAGCTGACCCAGATGAACTTCGAGACCAAGGCCGAGGCGCAGGCCGAAAACTTCCAGAAAATGGCCATGGCCATGGCCCGCGACATTCGCGTGATTCTGGTCAAGCTGGCCGACCGCCTGCACAACATGCGCACCCTGGAAGTGCTGTCCGGCGAAAAACGCCGGCGCATTGCCAAGGAAACCCTCGAAATCTACGCCCCTATCGCCAATCGCCTGGGGATGCACACCGTGCGCGTGGAGTTCGAGGACCTGGGTTTCAAGGCCATGCACCCAATGCGCTCGTCGCTGATTCACCGGGCGGTGAAAAGCGCACGCGGCAACCGTAAAGAGATCGTCGCCAAGATCGAACACTCGCTGGCCAACTGCCTGGCTGCCGACGGCATCGAAGGCGAGGTCAGCGGCCGGCAGAAACACCTCTATGGCATCTACAAGAAGATGCGCGGCAAGCGCCGTGCCTTCAACGAGATCATGGACGTGTATGCCTTCCGCATCATCGTCGACAAGGTCGACACCTGCTACCGCGTGCTCGGCGCCGTGCATAACCTGTACAAGCCGCTGCCTGGTCGCTTCAAGGATTACATCGCGATCCCCAAGGCCAACGGCTACCAGTCGTTGCACACCACGTTGTTCGGCATGCACGGCGTGCCCATCGAAATCCAGATCCGCACCCGCGAAATGGAAGAGATGGCCAACAACGGCATCGCCGCGCACTGGCTGTACAAGTCCAACGACGACGAGCAGCCCAAGGGCAGCCATGCCCGCGCGCGGCAGTGGGTCAAAGGTATCCTCGAGTTGCAGCAACGTGCCGGCAACTCACTGGAATTCATCGAGAGCGTGAAGATCGACCTGTTCCCGGACGAGGTCTACGTGTTCACGCCCAAAGGCCGCATCATGGAGCTGCCTAAAGGCTCCACGGCGGTGGACTTCGCCTACGCGGTACACACCGACGTCGGCAACAGCTGCATCGCCTGCCGCATCAACCGCCGCCTGGCGCCGCTGTCCGAACCGCTGCAAAGCGGCTCGACGGTGGAAATCGTCAGCGCCCCCGGCGCTCGGCCGAACCCGGCCTGGCTCAATTTCGTGGTGACCGGCAAGGCGCGTACGCACATCCGTCACGCCCTGAAGCAACAGCGCCGCTCCGAGTCCATCAGCCTGGGCGAACGCCTGCTGAACAAGGTACTCACCGGCTTTGACAGCAGCCTGGATAAAATCCCCCAGGAGCGCATCCAGGCGATTCTCGCCGAGTACCGCCTGGAACTGATCGAAGACCTGCTCGAAGACATCGGCCTGGGCAACCGCATGGCCTACGTGGTCGCACGCCGCCTGCTGTCGGCTGACGGCGAGCAGTTGCCTGCGCCGGAAGGCCCGTTGGCGATCCGTGGCACCGAAGGCCTGGTGCTGAGCTACGCCAAATGCTGCACGCCAATCCCTGGCGACCCGATCGTCGGCCACCTGTCGGCCGGCAAGGGCATGGTCGTGCACCTGGAAAATTGCCGCAACATCAGTGAAATCCGCCACAACCCGGAAAAATGCGTGCAGCTTTCCTGGGCCAAGGACATCACCGGTGAGTTCAATGTCGAACTGCGTGTCGAACTGGAGCACCAGCGCGGCCTTATTGCCCTGCTGGCCAGCAGCGTCAACGCCGCCGACGGCAACATCGAGAAGATCAGCATGGACGAACGCGACG
The DNA here is from genome assembly GCF_021283425.1 of Pseudomonas sp. NMI542_15. NCBI lineage: Bacteria > Pseudomonadati > Pseudomonadota > Gammaproteobacteria > Pseudomonadales > Pseudomonadaceae > Pseudomonas > Pseudomonas sp. NMI542_15. The sequence goes on from NZ_JAJSRO010000003.1 coordinate 432,554, forward strand.
GCCGTATCAGCGTGGTCCAACTGGTGGTCAGCGTGCACGACCGTGTGCACCTGGCGCGTGTGATCAAGAAGCTGCGTACCCTGACCGGCGTGGTCCGCATCACCCGCATGCGTACGTAGTCCGCCAACCGCAAGGAGTCATCATGAGCAAGACCGTCATCACGAGCGACAAGGCCCCAGCCGCCATCGGCACCTACTCGCAGGCGATCAAGGCCGGCAACACGGTGTACATGTCGGGCCAGATCCCGCTGGACCCGAAGACCATGGAACTGGTCGAAGGCTTCGAAGCCCAGACCGTGCAGGTATTCGAGAACCTCAAGTCCGTGGCTGAAGCCGCTGGCGGTTCGTTCAAGGACATCGTCAAGCTGAACATATTCCTCACCGACCTGAGCCACTTCGCCAAGGTCAACGAGGTGATGGGCCGCTACTTCGAGCAACCCTACCCGGCCCGTGCCGCCATCGGCGTTGCCGCGCTGCCGAAAGGTGCCCAGGTCGAAATGGACGCCATCCTGGTCATCGAGTGATGCCCCGGTGACGGGCGCCCTGCCCGTCACTCCTCCTTTTGCAAGGTTACCCCGTCATGCGTCAAGCACTGCCCATCGCGCTGGCAGCCCTGCTACTGGGCGGCTGCGCCAGCCACAAACCCGAAGATTTCAACGGCACCTGGATCAACCAGGAGGCCATCACTGCAGCGGTCAAGGGCGGCAGCCTGCGCCAAGCGCTGAATGAACACGGCCCCGTGTTCGAATGGAAGCTCGACGTTGCCAGCCAGCAGGCCAGCTACAGCAATGGCTTCGAGGCCGCTGACGGCCAGCTGAGCAGCAACGAAAAGCAATGGCAGGCCAGCTTCGAGGGCGGCCAGACCGAGCAGCTGTCGCTCGACGGTGACGAGCTGCAAGCCGTCGACCAGCGTGGCGCCAAGCAGACCTTCGTGCGTGCCAAGGCGCCGGCAACTGCCAATGCGCCGCTGGGCAGCAGCTTCGAGAAAGCGCTGTACCAGGCCTACCTGGGCGGCAACTGGAAGGTGGTCGAAGGTGAGGGCAAAGGTGCCAGCGTGCGCTTCAGCGACACCGGCAACGTCACCGGCCTGCCGGGGCCGGACCGTTTTGCCCTGTGCCTGGCAGGTGACTGCGCGACCATGGGCGGCAGCAATGACAGCCTGTGGCTGGAGCGTAACCAGCGTGGTGCACCGTTCATCATCAAGCGTACTGGCGACAAGCTGGAGATTTTCCAGGCTGTGAACCGTGCGCAACCGGATGAAATGCCGGAGCTGGCGGCGGGCAAGCGCCAGTGGGTGCTGGAGCAGAACTGAATCCTGCTGCATTTGCACTGAATGCACTGGCCTCTTCGCGGGTAATCACTGTCTTCAGGCCTTGTGATACCCCTGTGGGAGCGGGTTTACCCGCGAAGAGGCCGGTAAATTCAACGCCCTCCTTTCAGGATGGCTGCATACCCTTCCTTGTAGCTTGGGTACACCGGTGCCCAGCCCAGCGCCCGGGCCCGGGCGTTGCTGCAGCGCTTGCTGCCAGTACGCCGTACCCGCTGCTCATCGGACCACTCGGTAACCCCCATGTATGCCCGCAGCCAGGCCACCACGTCGGCCAGGGGCGCCGGGTCGTCATCAACGCCAATGTAGTAGTCGTCCAGCACCTTGCCATCCGCATCGGCCTGCAGCAGAAACGCCAACAGGCTGGCGGCATCTTCGGCATGAATGCGGTTGCCATACAGCGGCGGCTCTTCGGCCACACGGTAACCCTGGCGCACCTGGCTCAACAGCCACTCGCGGCCTGGGCCATAGATGCCGGTCAGGCGCACCACGCTCGCCGGGATACCACTGGCGAGCGCCAGCCGTTCAGCCTCCAGCATCACACGCCCGGAATAACCTTCGGGCTCTGTGGCTGCGCCTTCCTCGACCCACTCGCCGTCCTTCTGCGCATACACGCTGCTGCTGGAGACGAACAACAGGCGACGGGGGCGCTGGCCTCGCTCGGCCAGCCAGGCCAGCACATGGCGCAAGCCATCCACATAAGCCGCCTGGTAACCGGCCTCGTCGTGCTGGCTGGCCGCCACGCAGTACACCAGATAATCCAGCGTGCCCTGTGGCCAGGCTTGCGGGATCGACGGTTCGGCCAGGTCCGCGGCAACCGGTTGAACGCCCGCAGGCAGCTGCCCGACAGCGCGGCGCAAGCCGCTTACCTGCCAGCCTTTACCCAGCATTTGCAGGGCCAGACGCCCACCTACATCACCACAACCCACCACCATCACGGAAAGGTCTGACATCTCTGAACTCCCTAGACCAATTGATCAGCCCACCCACGCTACACGATGGATGGCTAGACCATAGGCGAAAAAAGCAACAAGATTACTTTTGTTAACAAGAATTACTTGCAATAATGGCCGCCAATTTGTTCTCGGCCTACCTCGAGGCCTTGGAGAACGCTCACTTTATTTCTTCATCAGGTCCGGCCAGCATGACACGTATTCAACCTTCCGCTTCGCCAACCCCGTCGCGCGCCTGGCGCGCCATCGCCGCGCTGACACTCAGCCTGGTGCTGGCCCCGGTGGCCATGGCCGATGAGCCAACCGCCAACGCCGCCGCGCCTGCTGCTGCCACTGCCCCGGCCGCACCTGCTGCTGCCCCGGCTGCCGATGCGCAGGCTCCTGCTGCCAACGCTGCTGCTTCACCGGCTGCGGTAGACCCGAACGTTGAGGCGCTGGTTGAAGACACCTCGCTGGGCATGGCCCACGACCTGTCCCCATGGGGCATGTACAAAAACGCCGATATCGTGGTCAAGATCGTCATGATCGGCCTGGCCATCGCCTCCATCATTACCTGGACCATCTGGATCGCCAAAGGCTTCGAGCTGATGGGCGCCAAACGTCGCCTGCGTGGCGAAATCGCCCAGCTGAAGAAATCCACCACCCTGAAAGACGCGAGCGAAGTCTCCAACAAGGAAGGTACCCTGGCCCATACCCTGGTCCACGATGCCCTCGAAGAGATGCGCCTGTCGGCCAACGCCCGCGAAAAAGAAGGTATCAAGGAACGCGTCAGCTTCCGTCTGGAGCGCCTGGTGCACGCCAGCGGCCGCACCATGAGCAGCGGCACCGGCGTGCTCGCCACCATCGGCTCCACCGCGCCCTTCGTCGGTCTGTTCGGTACCGTGTGGGGCATCATGAACAGCTTCATCGGCATCGCCAAGACCCAGACCACCAACCTGGCGGTGGTTGCTCCAGGTATCGCCGAAGCCCTGCTGGCCACCGCCCTGGGCCTGGTCGCTGCAATCCCGGCTGTGGTCATCTACAACGTCTTCGCCCGCTCCATCGCTGGCTACAAGGCCCAGGTGTCCGACGCCTCCGCTCAGGTACTGCTGCTGGTCAGCCGTGACCTGGACCACCAGGGCAGCGAGCGCGCCGCCCCGCACATGGTGAAAGTGGGGTAAGCCATGGGCCTGCATCTCAACGAAGGTGGCGACGACCTCGCCGAAAACCACGAAATCAACGTTACGCCGTTCATCGACGTGATGTTGGTGCTGCTGATCATCTTCATGGTCGCTGCCCCCTTGGCCACGGTCGACATCAAGGTCGACCTGCCGGCTTCAACCGCCAAGCCGGCGCCCAGGCCCGAGAAACCGGTGTTCGTCAGCGTCAAGGCCGACCAGAAGCTGTACGTCGGCGACGATCAGGTTGCGGCGCCCGACCAGCTTGGCCCGATGCTCGACGCCAAGACCAAGGGTGACAAGGAAACCACCATCTTCTTCCAGGCTGACAAAGGCGTGGATTACGGCGACCTGATGGAAGTGATGAACAACATGCGGGCGGCCGGCTACCTCAAGGTCGGTCTGGTAGGTCTCGAGACGGCAGCCAAGAAATGACGAAAACGCGCTCAAACATGGCGCGCTACGGTGGCAGCCTGGCGATCGTGCTGGGCGTGCACGTGGTCGCCGTGCTGCTGACGCTCAACTGGTCGGTGCCTCAGGCCATCGAGCTGCCCCCGGCAGCGATGATGGTGGAGCTGGCACCGTTACCGGAGCCTGCGCCACCACCACCACCGAAAGCGGCTCCGCAGCCACCGGCACCGGTCGAAGAACCGCCGTTGCCCAAGCTGGCGGAAGCACCCAAGCCCAAGATCGCCATCCCCAAGCCGCCCAAGCCGAAGGCCAAGCCCCAGCCGCCGAAGCCCGAGAAAAAGCCTGAGCCGCCTAAGGAAGCGCCACCTACCGAGCAAACGGTAGACGCACCGCCCAGCAATACGCCACCGCAGAAGTCCGCGGCACCGGCGCCGAGCATTGCGTCCAACAGCAACGCCTTGCCAACCTGGCAGAGCGACCTGCTGCGCCACCTGGCCAAGTACAAGCGCTACCCGGAAGACGCGCGCCGTCGCGGCTTGCAAGGCATCAACCGCCTGCGCTTCGTGGTCGACGCCGAAGGCAAGGTCGTGTCGTACTCCATGGCAGGTGGGTCGGGCAGTGCCGCACTGGACCGGGCAACCCTTGAAATGATCCGTCGGGCCGGCACGGTACCCAAGCCGCCACCCGAGTTGCTGAACAATGGCACGATCGAAGTCGTGGCACCGTTCGTCTACTCGCTGGACCGCCGCTAAGACTTTTGCTTCTGTCACAAATCGGCAAGTCTGATAACGTGCGTCTATCGATTGCAGCCGCTATGCTGGGCCCGCAACTTCATGGACGCACGTTATGACCCTCACAGAATTACGCTACATCGTCACACTCGCCCAGGAACAGCATTTCGGCCATGCCGCCGAACGCTGCCATGTGAGCCAGCCGACCCTGTCGGTCGGTGTGAAGAAGCTCGAGGATGAGCTTGGCGTTCTGATCTTCGAGCGCAGCAAAAGCGCGGTACGCCTGACCCCCGTCGGCGAGAGCATTGTCGCCCAGGCACAGAAGGTACTGGAGCAGGCCCAGGGCATCCGCGAGCTGGCCCAGGCCGGCAAGAACCAGCTGACTGCCCCGCTCAAGGTCGGTGCCATCTATACCGTCGGCCCGTACCTGTTCCCGCACCTGATTCCGCAACTGCATCGCGTAGCGCCGCAGATGCCGCTGTACATCGAAGAAAACTTCACCCACGTACTGCGTGAAAAGCTGCGTAACGGCGAGCTGGACGCGGTGATCATCGCCCTGCCGTTCAACGAAGCCGATGTGCTGACCCTGCCGCTGTACGATGAGCCGTTCTGCGCCCTGATGCCCGCCGACCACCCATGGACGGCGAAAAAGACCATCGACACCGCCATGCTCAACGACAAGAGCCTGCTGTTGCTTGGTGAGGGCCACTGCTTCCGCGACCAGGTACTGGAAGCCTGCCCTACCCTGAACAAGGGGGGCGAAGGCGCCAGGCACACCACCGTCGAGTCCAGCTCGCTGGAAACCATCCGCCACATGGTGGCGTCGGGCCTTGGCGTGTCGATCCTGCCGCTGTCGGCGGTGCACAGCCACCACTATGCACCTGGGGTCATCGAAGTTCGCCCACTGACGGCACCGGCACCGTTCCGTACCGTGGCCATCGCCTGGCGCGCCAGCTTCCCGCGGCCAAAGGCCATCGAGATCCTCGCCGACTCGATCCGCCTGTGCTCGGTCGCCAAAGCCCCTGCGGAACAAACGGCCTGAGTCATGAGTGAGCTGTCGAAGGTCCCGGTCACGGTACTCAAGGGCGTTGGCGAGGCCATGGCGGAAAAACTCGCCAAGGTCGGCCTGGAGAACCTGCAGGATGTGCTGTTCCACCTGCCCCTGCGCTACCAGGACCGCACCCGTGTGGTGCCGATCGGCCAATTGCGCCCAGGGCAGGATGCCGTGATCGAGGGCGTGGTCAGCGGCGCCGACGTGACCATGGGCAAGCGACGCAGCCTGGTGGTGCGCCTGGGTGACGGCACCGGCGTGCTGAGCCTGCGCTTCTACCACTTCAGCAACGCGCAGAAGGAAGGCCTGAAACGTGGCACCCACCTGCGCTGCTACGGCGAAGCCCGCCCCGGTGCCTCGGGCCTGGAAATCTACCACCCGGAGTACCGCGCACTGAATGGTGACGAGCCGCCGCCACCGGTGGAACAGACCCTGACGCCGATCTACCCGTCCACCGAAGGCCTCACCCAGCAACGCCTGCGCCTGTTGTGCCAGCAGAGCCTGGGCCTGCTTGGCCCGCGCAGCCTGCCCGACTGGCTGCCTGACGAGCTGGCCCGGGACTACCAATTGGCGCCGCTGGACGATGCCATCCGTTACCTGCACAACCCGCCGGCCGACGCCGACCTTGATGAACTTGCCGAAGGCCAGCACTGGGCCCAGCACCGCCTGGCCTTTGAAGAGCTGCTGACCCACCAGTTGTCGCAGCAACGCCTGCGCGAGAGCCTGCGCAGCCTGCGGGCGCCGGTGCTGCCCAAGGCCACGCGCCTGCAGGCGCAGTACCTGGCAAACCTGGGCTTTCAGCCTACCGGCGCACAGCAGCGCGTGGCCAACGAAATTGCCTACGACCTCAGCCAGCACGAGCCAATGATGCGCCTGGTACAGGGCGATGTCGGTGCCGGCAAGACCGTGGTTGCCGCCCTGGCAGCACTGCAAGGGCTGGAAGCGGGCTATCAGGTGGCACTGATGGCGCCCACCGAGATCCTCGCCGAACAGCACTTCATCACCTTCAAGCGCTGGCTCGAACCGCTGGGCATCGAAGTGGCCTGGCTGGCCGGCAAGCTCAAAGGCAAGGCCCGGGCCAGCGCCCTGGAGCAGATCGCCAACGGTGCGCCCATGGTGGTCGGCACCCACGCGCTGTTCCAGGAAGAAGTGAAGTTCAAGCATCTGGCCCTGGCGATCATCGACGAGCAGCACCGTTTTGGCGTGCAGCAACGCCTGGCCCTGCGCAAGAAAGGCGTGGCAGGCGAATTGTGCCCGCACCAGCTGATCATGACCGCCACCCCTATTCCGCGCACCTTGGCCATGAGCGCCTACGCCGACCTGGACACCTCGGTGCTCGACGAATTACCCCCTGGACGCACGCCGGTAAACACCGTGCTGGTAGCCGACAGCCGCCGCTTCGAGGTGGTCGAACGGGTTCGCGCCGCCTGCGCCGAGGGGCGTCAGGCCTACTGGGTGTGCACCCTGATCGAAGAATCCGAAGAGCTGACCTGCCAGGCCGCCGAAAGCACCTATGAAGAACTCGGCAGCGCCTTGGGCGAATTGCGTGTGGGCCTGATCCACGGCCGCATGAAGCCTGCGGAAAAAGCCGAAATCATGGCCCAGTTCAAGGCCGGCGAATTGCAGCTGCTGGTCGCGACCACGGTCATCGAAGTCGGCGTGGACGTCCCCAACGCCAGCCTGATGATCATCGAAAACCCAGAACGTCTGGGCCTGGCCCAGTTGCACCAGCTGCGCGGCCGGGTTGGCCGGGGCAGTGCCGTCAGCCATTGCGTGCTGTTGTACCACCCGCCACTGTCGCAGATTGGCCGCGAACGCTTAGGGATCATGCGCGAGACCAACGACGGCTTCATCATTGCCGAGAAAGACCTCGAACTGCGCGGCCCCGGCGAAATGCTGGGTACACGCCAAACCGGCCTGCTGCAATTCAAGGTCGCCGACCTGATGCGCGATGCCGACCTGTTACCGGCTGTGCGCGATGCCGCCCAGGCCCTGGTGGCCCGCTGGCCGGACCATGTCAGCCCGCTGCTCGACCGCTGGCTGCGCCATGGCCAGCAATATGGCCAAGTGTGACGCTAGTCCCAGAATGGATCCAGATTTGCTCGCAGGCTGGTTATACTTCGCGTTTAAAAGAATCAGTGGATACGGACCATGACTGAAGTTGCCCTGGACACCGCAACCCCACACGCCCCCTCTGTTATCAGGCTGCTGCTCGACAAGGTCGGCGTCGTCTACCGTGAGGTGGTCGAACACCCGCACCTGCCTGCGGCCTCCCGGGTGCAGGCGGTGCTTCTCGACGACGAGGTCGGCGCACTCATGGTGCTGTTCCCGCAGAGCCAACTGCTGGACCTCAACCGCCTGGCCGAGCTGACCGGGCGCAAGCTCACCGCCGTGTCGGTGCCGCGCCTCAAGCAAATGCTCGACAAGCACCAGCTGAAGGCCCTGCCCGCCATTCCTGCGCTGACCAGCTCACCGTGCCAGTACGAAAAGAGCCTGCTCGACGCCGAGACTGTGTACATCCAGTCTGGCGAAGTCGGCCTGCTGCTAGAGATTGAGCACGCCCACTTCAAGCGCATGCTGGCCAAGGCCAGCGCCAGCAGCTTCGGCCAGGAGGTCGAGGCCATCAGCCCCAACCTCGACCGCCCCCATGACGACACCCTGGAAATCACCAATGCCGTTCAGGCGTTCACCGCCCGACGCATCCAGAAGCGTCTGGAAGAAACCATCGAGATTCCGCCGCTGGCCGATACCGCGCAGAAGATCATCAAGCTGCGAGTAGACCCCAACGCGAGCATCGATGACATCACCGGCGTGGTCGAAACCGACCCGGCGCTGGCGGCGCAGGTAGTCAGCTGGGCGGCGTCGCCCTACTACGCTTCGCCGGGCAAGATCCGCTCGGTGGAAGACGCCATCGTGCGCGTGCTGGGTTTCGACCTGGTGATCAACCTGGCCTTGGGCCTGGCCCTGGGCAAGACCTTGAGCCTGCCAAAAGACCAGCCGCAACAGGCCACACCCTACTGGCAGCAGTCGATCTACACTGCCGCGATCATCGAAGGCCTGACCCGCGCCATGCCTCGGGCAGAACGCCCCGAAGCCGGGCTGACCTACCTGGCCGGGCTGCTGCACAACTTCGGTTACCTGCTGCTGGCGCACGTGTTCCCGCCCCACTTCTCGCTGATTTGCCGCCACCTGGAGGTGAACCCGCACCTGAACCACACCTATGTGGAACAGCACCTGCTAGGCATCAGCCGCGAACAGATCGGTGCCTGGCTGATGAAGCTGTGGGACATGCCCGAAGAGCTGTCGACCGCGCTGCGCTTCCAGCACGACCCGGCGTACGACGGCGAGTATTCGGCGTTCCCCAACCTGGTGTGCCTGGCGACCCGCCTGTTGCGTACACGAGGGATTGGCTCCGGGCCGCAGGAAGAGATTCCTGACGAGTTGCTGGAGCGCCTGGGGATTACCCGGGACAAGGCCGAGGATGTGGTGAACAAGGTGCTCGAGGCCGAGAACCTGCTGCGCGAGCTGGCTTCGCAGTTTCACGCACCGCACTGATATCGCGAGGGGCCGCTTTGCGGCCCAATCGCCGGCAAGCCAGCTCCCACATTGACCGCATTGGCCTCAAACCCTGTGCGGTACCTGTGGAAGCTGGCTTGCCAGCGAATGGGCTGCGCAGCAGCCCCGGCAATTTCAGCCTTTCTTCTTCGGTTTCAGGTATTTCATCAAGCCTTGGAACCACATCACCAGCGCCGGGTTGCCCTTGATCTGGATGTTCTTGTCCTGAATCCCCTGCATGAACGCCAACTGCTTGTTGCCTGCCTGCATCGTGGCGTAGCCGTAGGCAGCGTCCTTGAAGGCGATGGCGAATGCCGGCTGCGGATGTGCGCCGCCCTTGCTGCTGATGCGCTCGTTGTTGACGACGAAGTGCCGGGCAACCTTGCCGTCCAGGGTCTGCATCTGGAACACCAGGTCCTTGCCCTTGAGCTGCTGCTGGAATGCCGGGTTGTTACGGCTGGCCCTGGCCATCAAAAGCCCCATGGCCCAGAGAAGAAAGCGGAACTTCATCGACACGCCTCGATTGAAAAGTGACTAAGTTTCGCACTTTATCCTCTTAACGACCATTTTATGCAAGTTCACCGCAGTTACTGCGTGTAAAGCACAACGGGCGCCATGAAGGCGCCCGTTCGGGATCAACGATTCGTCAGCGGAAGCTTACTTTTTCTTGGCGGCCTTGGTTGGCGCGGCCGGTGGATTGACGCTGTCCTTGAGGTTCTTGCCTGGCTTGAAGGCCACCGTGTTACTGGCTTTGATCTTGACCGGCTCACCGGTTTGCGGGTTTTTGCCGGTACGCGCGCCGCGATGACGTTTTTCGAAGGTGCCGAAACCGACCAGGGTCACCGTGTCCTTGTCCAGGGCACCGGTGATGCTGTCGAGAATCGCGTTCAACACCTGATTGGCCTTTTCCTTGGTCAGATCAGCCTTATCGGCGATGACGGCGGCGAGTTCTGGTTTGCGCATAGTGAAGCCTCTTTGACGGAATTCTTGTTGTTATGCCGTGCTGCCTTTGGGAGCAGCGCTCAAGGCACCGCAGGCTCTAATCTGCGGCAGACGGAAGTGAGAATGGCACGTGCTCAGGGGCCGCGCCAGTATCAGGCCGGCCATTGTGCAGGCAACAACAGGATAAATCCGACAGAACGCCCTCTATTTACGCCATTACCGGTGGCAACTGGCGATTCAGTGCCAGCTTGTCCATGACGGCTGTCCCGGTCAGGGCATAACCCAGCAATTCGCCGTCAGCCCCGTGGCAGAGCACCTTGAGGTCACTGCCCTGCCCCTCCACCTGCCAAGTACCATCGTGCCCCAAGGGCGGCGGCGATACCACCAAAGGGCAGGCCGGGGTCTTGACGGTGATAGGCATCGGCCCGTAGGCCACCGCTGTCAGCTTGCCGGCCAGGGTTTGCGCCAGCGCCCGGGCACAGCTCATCAGCGGCATCACGTAGAGCAGGTTGATGCCATCGACCTCGGCACAATCGCCAAGGGCGAAGATGTTGGCGTGGGATGTACGTAATTCGCGGTCTACGCTGACGCCACGATGGGTCTGCAAGCCGGCCGCGGCGGCCAGGTCGATGCGGGGGCGCAGGCCAATGGCCGAAACGACCAGGTCGCAGGCAATCACGCTGCCATCCGACAGGTGTGCCTCCAGGCCGTGGTCCACCTGCTGCAAGCGGGTCAGCACGGGCCCCAGGTGGAAGCGTACACCCAGGCCTTCGAGCCCGCCCTGCACCGCCGCCGCAGCGGCCGGGTGCAGCAGGGTCGGCATGATCTGTTCGCACGGCGCCACCACGTCGACCTGGAAGCCCCCCAAGCTCATGTCGTTGGCGAATTCGCAGCCGATCAGGCCGGCACCGAGGATCAGCACACGTTGTTTGCCGACGGCGGCGGTACGGAAGCGTGCGTAGTCTTCCAGGTCGTTGATCGGGAACACCAGATGGCTGCCATCGCCTTCTATCGGCACCTGCACGGTCTGCGCCCCCCAGGCCAGCACCAGGTCGCGGTACTCCACAGCCTCTTCGCCGATCCACAGGCGCTTGTGGCCTGGGTCGATGCCGCTGATGCGGGTATGGGTACGAACCTCGGCATTCAGTTGCTCGGCCATGGCACCCGGCTCGGCCATGCACAGGCCGTCAGCGTCTTTCTGCTTGGCAAAGCCCATGGAGAGCATGGGCTTGGAGTAGGAGCGACCATCGTCGGCGGTGATCAGCAGCAGCGGCGTCTGCGCATCGAGCTTGCGAAATTCACGGGCCAGGTTGTAGCCCGCCAGGCCGGTGCCGATGATTACCACAGGGGACGTCATGTCGTGCTTTCCTCGATTAGCCGATGGAGATCATTTCAAAGTCGCTTTTGCCCACGCCACAGTCGGGGCACAGCCAGTCTTCAGGCACATCTTCCCAACGGGTGCCGGGGGCGATGCCGTCGTCGGGCCAGCCTTCGGCTTCGTCGTAGACCAGGCCACAGACAATACATTGCCACTTTTTCATCAGGTCTTTTCCTCGTTAGAACTCAGGCTTTATCTGGCGGGTCTTTGGCCCTGCTTCAGCCATTATGCAAGCAGTCGGGGCAATCATGCTAAGCTCGCCGCCTCATTGGTTGTAACAAGCAGACCGACGTGTCGTACGAATCCCCGCAAGCAGCCGCTGTCGCGTGGCTGCCGTATTCACAGCTGGCGACCGACTTCGACCAGCCTACCCTTGACTGGTTGTTCGACGAGGGTTCGCTGACCCGCCGCCTGACCCGCCTGTCCTTTGATCACTTCTCCGTCACCCCGCTGTTCGAGGGCTGGCAACCGCTGCGCGACGATGAATGCCAAGCGCTGGGCATTGCCGCCGGCGCCGAAGGCTGGGTGCGCGAGGTGTACCTGCGCGGCCATGGCCAGCCTTGGGTGTTCGCCCGCAGTGTCGCCAGCCGCAGCGCCCTGGAGCGCGGCGGGCTGGACCTGGAAACCCTCGGCAGCCGCTCGCTGGGCGAGCTGCTGTTCTGCGACCAGGCGTTCATCCGCCACCCGATCGAAGTGTGCAGCTACCCACAGGCGTGGCTGCCGGCCGACGCCGCCCATGCAGCACTTTGGGGGCGCCGCTCGCGCTTTGAACGAGACGGCCTGGACCTGCTGGTGGCAGAAGTGTTCCTGCCGGCCTTGTGGCAAGCGGCCAGGGAGGAAAACCGCTGATGTACATGCAACTGCTGAAGTCACTGAACCGCCTGCACCCACGGGCCTGGGACTTCGTCCAGCTCAGCCGCATGGACCGGCCGATCGGTATCTACCTGCTGCTGTGGCCGACCCTGTCGGCGGTGTGGATTGCCGGCAACGGTGCTCCCACCCTGGCCAACGTGCTGATCTTCGGCCTTGGCGTAGTGCTGATGCGGGCCGCGGGCTGCTGCATCAACGACTTTGCCGACCGCAAGGTGGACGGCCACGTCAAACGCACCGCCGACCGGCCGCTGGCCAGCGGCCGGGTCAAGCCGCGCGAGGCGCTGGCCCTGTTTGCGATCCTGGTCGTGGTAAGCTTCCTGCTGGTGCTATGCACCAACAGCCGCACGGTGTGGCTGTCGTTTGGCGCGGTGGCGCTGGCGTCCTGCTACCCATTCATGAAGCGCTACACCTATTACCCGCAGGTGGTGCTGGGCGCGGCGTATTCCTGGGGCATTCCCATGGCCTTCACCGCCGCAGGGAGCGAGTTGCCGGCCAGCGCCTGGCTGCTGTACATCGCCAACCTGCTGTGGACGGTGGGTTACGACACCTATTACGCCATGGTCGACCGCGATGACGACCTGAAGATTGGCGTAAAGTCGACCGCGATCCTGTTCGGCGAAGCCGACCGGGCGATCATCCTCACCTTGCAGATGCTGTCGCTAGGTTGCCTGTTGCTTGCGGGTAGCCGCTTCGAACTGGGGGGCTGGTTCCACCTGGGGTTGCTGGGTGCGGCGGCGTGCTTTGCGTGGGAGTACTGGTCGACGCGCAAGCTGGACCGCGAGTCGTGCTTCAAAGCGTTTTTGCACAACCACTGGGCGGGGTTGCTGGTGTTCATCGGGGTAGTGCTGGACTACACACTGCGTCAAGGCTGATGGCCCTATCGCCGGCAAGCCAGCCTCCACAGGTACAGCGCTGCCTGCGAGGCTGCACAAAAACCGGGGGAGCTGGCTTGCCGGCCATGGGCCGCACAGCGGCCCCGGCAATATCAAGGCTTGGCGATATGCCAGACGTCTTTCACGCCATCACCGGTCTTGTCACCGGCCTTCGTGTCCTTGATGAAGGTATACAGCGGCTTGCCGTCGTAGGCCCACTGCATTGCACCATCGTCACGCGTTACGTGGGTCCATTTGTCCTTCGGTGCTTCGTCTTCTTTCTTGACCAGCAACGGTGGCCAGTTTTTGGCGCACGCGTCATTGCACATCGACTTGCCGCCCGCATCCTTGTCAAAGGTGTACAGCGTCATGCCGGCATGATCGACCCACATGCCGTCCTTCTCCATGGCATGGTGGGCCGACGCCACCCCCGGGAGCGCCAGCGCAGTGAAAAGGGCCATCCAGCTCAGCGTTTGTCGTGTCATTGGATTCACCATTGTTTCTGGGGGAATTAGGTTCGGGTTGCCGCCGCAGCGGCCCTTTCAAGCCTAGTTCAGTCACGCAATGTCGCCATAACGGCCAACACCCTGTCACACAGCTGCAATAATTCCGTTATCTAATGCGGGCCAAGACACCGAATCCAGGAGAGGTTTTGAGCATGGTTGGCAGGAACATTCTGATCGTCGACGACGAAGCACCCATTCGCGAGATGATCGCCGTTGCCCTGGAAATGGCCGGCTATGACTGCCTGGAAGCGGAAAACTCCCAACAGGCCCACGCGATCATCGTCGACCGCAAACCGGACCTGATCCTGCTCGACTGGATGTTGCCCGGCACCTCTGGCATCGAGCTGGCCCGCCGCCTCAAGCGCGATGAGCTGACCGGCGACATCCCGATCATCATGCTTACCGCCAAGGGTGAAGAGGACAACAAGATCCAGGGCCTTGAAGTGGGTGCTGACGACTACATCACCAAGCCGTTCTCGCCGCGCGAACTGGTAGCGCGCCTGAAAGCCGTGCTGCGTCGCACCGGCCCGAGCGACAGCGAAGCACCGATCGAAGTCGGCGGCCTGCTGCTCGACCCGATCAGCCACCGCGTCACCATCGACGGCAAGCCCGCCGAGATGGGCCCCACCGAATACCGCCTGCTGCAGTTCTTCATGACCCACCAGGAGCGCGCCTACACCCGTGGCCAGCTGCTGGACCAGGTGTGGGGCGGCAACGTCTATGTCGAAGAACGCACCGTCGACGTACACATCCGTCGTCTGCGCAAGGCGCTGGGTGAGGCCTACGAAAATCTGGTACAAACCGTGCGGGGCACTGGCTACCGCTTCTCGACCAAGAGCTGATCGAGTTCAAAAGCGCCAAGCTGCACGTCGTTGTACAAGGACCGTCAATTGAACCAGAACTGGCACGCGACCCTGATTCGCCATCTGTTGTTGCTGATTACCGTCTGCCTGATTGGCGGGCTGGTCAGCGGCTACTATGGCTGGAGCCTGGCCATTGGCCTGGCGCTTTACCTGGGCTGGACCCTCAAGCAGCTGCTGCGCCTGCACGACTGGCTGCGCAACCACCAACCCGATGAAGCACCGCCCGATGGTTACGGCCTATGGGGCGAGGTGTTCGACAGCATCTACCACCTGCAGCGCCGCGACCAGCGCGTGCGTGGCCGCCTGCAGGCAGTGATCGACCGGGTGCAGGAGTCCACCGCCGCGCTGCGCGACGCAGTGATCATGCTCGACAGCGACGGCAACCTGGAGTGGTGGAACCGTGCCGCCGAAACCCTGCTGGGGTTCAAGACCCCGCAGGACGGTGGCCAGCAGGTAACCAACCTGGTGCGCCATCCGCGCTTCAAGGAGTACTTCGAGACGGAGAACTACCTCGAACCGCTGGAAATACCCTCGCCCATCAACGACCGGATGCGCCTGCAGTTGCACATCACCCGCTACGGCAACAACGAACACCTGATGCTGGTGCGCGATGTCACGCGCATTCACCAGCTGGAACAGATGCGCAAGGACTTCGTCGCCAACGTGTCGCACGAATTGCGCACGCCACTGACGGTGATCACGGGGTATCTGGAAACCCTGCTGGACAACGTAGAGGATGTGAACCCGCGCTGGGGCCGCGCCCTGCAGCAGATGAGCCAGCAAGGCTCGCGCATGCAGACGCTGCTCAACGACCTGTTGCTGCTGGCCAAGCTGGAAGCCACCGATTACCCGTCGGACAACCAGCCGGTGGCGGTCGAAGCCCTGCTCGCCGCGATCAAGAACGACGCTCAGGCCCTGTCTGGGCCACGTAACCAGCGCATCACCCTCGAAGCCGCGCCCGGTGTGAAGCTGAAGGGCAGCGAGTCAGAGCTGCGCAGTGCCTTTTCCAACCTGGTGTTCAACGCGGTCAAGTACACCCAGGACGAGGGCAACATCCGCATCCGCTGGTGGGCCGATGCCCAGGGTGCCCACTTGTCGGTGCAGGACTCGGGGGTGGGCATCGACGCCAAGCATTTGCCCCGCCTGACCGAACGCTTCTACCGGGTGGACTCCAGCCGTGCATCGAATACCGGTGGCACAGGGCTGGGGCTGGCGATCGTCAAGCATGTGCTGATGCGCCACCGCGGCAAACTGGACATCAGCAGCGTGCCGGGCCACGGCAGCACCTTTACCTGTCACTTTGCGCCGGCACAACTGGTCAACGAAAAGGCTTGAGATCGGCGCGGCTGCGCAGCCCTTCGCGGGCAGGCCCGCTTCCACACGGACCGCAATAAGCCAGCCACCCTTTGCTTTTACGGCCCCAGCCGCTACATTGGATCCCCTGTGCCAGCAAGAGCTGGCACTTTTTTTCTCCCAATCTCAAGACGGACCCCGTAAAAACTCCATCATGGACCCTTCCCCTGGTATCAGCCTCACCTCGTTATTCGCCGATTTCGGCATGATCATCTTTGCCTTGCTGCTGGTGCTGCTCAACGGCTTCTTCGTTGCCGCCGAGTTCGCCATGGTCAAGCTGCGCGCCACGCGCGTGGAGTCCATCGCCGAACAGCATGGCTGGCGCGGCAATATCCTGCGCAAGGTCCACAACCAGCTCGACGCCTACCTGTCAGCGTGCCAGCTGGGCATCACCCTCGCCTCCCTGGGCCTGGGCTGGGTCGGCGAACCGGCCTTTGCCCACTTGCTCGAGCCGCTGCTCGCGTACTTCGGTGTCGACTCGCCCGAACTGATCAAGGGCGTGTCGTTCTTCGTCGCATTCTTTGTCATTTCCTACCTGCACATTGTGGTCGGTGAGCTGGCGCCCAAATCCTGGGCCATCCGCAAGCCCGAGCTGCTGTCGCTGTGGACGGCCGTGCCGCTGTACCTGTTCTACTGGGCGATGTACCCGGCCATCTACCTGCTCAATGCCAGCGCCAACACCATCCTGCGCATTGCCGGCCAGGGCGAACCGGGCCCGCACCACGAACACCACTACAGCCGTGAAGAGCTGAAGCTGATCCTGCACTCCAGCCGTGGCCAGGACCCGAGCGACCAAGGCATGCGTGTGCTCGCCTCGGCCGTGGAAATGGGCGAGCTGGAAGTGGTCGACTGGGCCAACTCGCGTGAAGACATGGTCAGCATCGATGCCAATGCACCGCTGAAGCAGATCCTGGCTTTGATACGTCGCCACAAATTCAGCCGCTACCCGGTGTATGACGCCGAGCGTGAAGAATTCACCGGGCTGCTGCACATCAAGGACCTGCTGCTGGAGCTTGCCGAACTGGAGCACTTGCCCGAGACCATCGACCTGGACGACCTTGCCCGGCCGCTGGAGCGCGTATCGCGGCACATGCCGCTGTCGCAACTGCTGGAGCAGTTCCGCAAGGGCGGCGCGCACTTCGTGCTGGTGGAAGAAGCCGACGGCAAGGTAATCGGCTACCTGACCATGGAAGACGTGCTGGAAGTGCTGGTGGGCGATATCCAGGACGAACACCGCAAGACCGAGCGCGGCATCCTTGCGTACCAGCCAGGCAAGCTGCTGGTACGCGGTGACACCCCGCTGTTCAAGGTGGAGCGCCTGCTGGGCATCGACCTCGATCACATCGAGGCGGAAACCTTGGCGGGGCTGATCTACGAGACGCTCAAGCGCGTACCGGAAGAAGAGGAAGTGCTGGAGGTCGAAGGGCTGCGCATCATCATCAAGAAGATGAAAGGGCCCAAGATCGTGCTGGCCAAGGTGCTCAAGCTCGATTGAGGAGTACGGGGCTGCTGCGCAGCCCATCGCGGCACAAGGCCGCTCCTACAGGGGTTCGCGTAATCCTGTAGGAGCGGCCTTGTGCCGCGAAAGGGCCGCAAAGCGGCCCCAAAAATCTCAAGGGTTACCCGCAGTAAAGTCGGGCAACCCGCTGATCGGCCGGTCGAACCGGTAAGGTATCGACTCCAGCGCCAACCCCACATTGCGCTGCACCACAAAATGCAGGTGCGGGCCTGTGCTGTTGCCAGTATTGCCCGACTTGGCCAGCATCTGCCCCTGGCGTACCCGCTGCCCCTCCGCCACTACCACCGAACCACGCATCAGGTGCAGATAAACGCCCATGGTGCCGTCCGGGTGCAGGATCCTGACAAAGTTGCCCGAGGGGTTGGGCTCGCGCCCGCTCTGGCTGTTCTGCGTCTTCACCACCACGCCTTCCCGCGCCGCGATGATGGTAGTGCCTTCAGGCATGGCGAAATCCATGGCGTAGCGCCCTTTGGGCCCAAAATGGCTGACACGGCCGTTGGGGCCTTGGGTGACGCGGAACGGCCCGCCGACCCAGGGGAACGCATACCGGAAGCCCTGAGGCCGCTTGCCAGGGTCCCCCATGGCCTGGAGCAGGGTCGAGCGGTAGTTCAGCAGCAGCCCGGGGCGCCCCCTGAGCACGCTGAGCATTTGCGTGGTGCGCGGCGGCAGCAGCCGGCGCACGATACGCGGGGCATCGCCGCCTTGGGCGTTCACCAGGTTGTCCAGGCGTAATTCGACCTCTACCGGCACATGCAGCTCGTTGCGTGCCGAAAAGCTCACGCCGCCGTCGAAGGTTTTCGCGTTCAGCAGCACTTGGCCTTCGAGCGTTTCGACCATGGGCTCGCGCAGCACCAAGGGTTTGGCGCCAGGGCCTGGCCGGTCGGTATAGGACACGACACCGAAATCGTCGGTGATTTTATAGAGCGTCACACCCAGGCTCGACGCCGAGGCCATGAGCAATGCACAGAACAGCAGCAGGCGGGCGGGCATGATAGTGGCTTTTTGACAGTTATGATCTGTCGAAGCCTAGCAGCGCGTTTTGAGGCAGGTATTGCAGTTGGTCGGATGGCTCAGGGCTGCGCGGGCTTTTTGTAGGAGCGGCCTTGTGTCGCGATAGGGCTGCGGCAGCAGCCCCAGGATTTCAGCTTCGCCGCATGAATTGCCGGCTCAGGCGCCGGGTGTGAAGTGTTTCTGCGCGGTGCCGCGGGCAATCAGGCGCGACAGGTAATCAAGCTTCTGGGCGTCCTGGTCAACAAACTTGAAGGTCAACTGCAGCCAGTCGCTGTCGGGCTTGGGCTCCAATGCAGCAACGGCGTGCAGGTAGCCGTTCAGGCGGGCGACTTCGGCGTTCTCGCCCTGCTCCAGGTCCAGCACGGCGCCCTCCAGCACCTGCGGCAGCGCTTCGTTGCGGCGTACCACCAACAGCGCCTCTTTCAGGCTCAGCGCCTTGATCACGCACGGTTGCATGCCGCTGGCCAGGCGCAACTGGCCTTGGCCCCGCCCCGTCGGCGCGGGGGCTGGAGGCGTAGGTGCAGTGACCAATGGCTTGGCAGCCACTGGCGCCGATGGGGGGGCCGTCACCTTGGCTGCCTCTGGCTTGCCACCTGTCAGGGCACTCAAAGAATCGTTGGCGAATGCCGGGTTGGCCCGCGCCGGGCCGATGGCCATCAGGCTGTCGAGCTTACCGATCTTGGTCAGCGCTTTTTTCACCTTGGTCAGCAGTTGTTCATTGGTGAACGGCTTGCCAACAAAGTCGGAAACGCCCGCCTGGATCGCCTGAATGACGTTTTCCTTGTCGCCACGGCTGGTCACCATGATGAACTGCAGGTTCTTCAGCGCTGGCTGCTGACGGCACCAGGTGAGCAATTCCAGGCCGGACATTTCCGGCATTTCCCAGTCACACAGGACCAGGTCGAAGGCTTCCTTGCCCAGCATGGCCATGGCCTTGCGACCATTGATGGCGTCGTCGATGGCCATGCCCGGGAAGGCATTGCGCAGGCACTTGCGGACCAGGTCACGGATAAACGGGGCGTCATCCACGACCAGCACATTCACTTTACTCATCAATACTCCTTCTGAATCCCGACTAGCCTACTGCCAAATAATGGCCATTTGCTACAACCTGGTCACGCCGGGACTTCTTCACATCGTTCGCGGGTGCCTGCCGGCTCCTCGACCGCAAACGAAAACGCCCGGCCAAGGCCGGGCGTCGAAGCTCGGGAGCAACCTTACTTATCGTCAGATTCGCCCGGAACATTAGCCTTTTCGCCGTCGGCGACAGCGGTACCCTGCACTTCTGCCGTCATCCGCTTGAGGCCCATGTGGCGCACGTCGGTGCCGCGCACCAGGTAAATCACCAACTCGGAGATGTTGCGGGCATGGTCACCGATGCGCTCCAGCGAGCGCAGCGCCCAGATCACGCTCAGTACCCGCGAGATAGAGCGCGGGTCTTCCATCATGTAGGTCACCAGCTCGCGCAGGGCAGTCTTGTACTCGCGGTCGATGGTCTTGTCGTACTGGGCTACCGACAATGCCAGGTCGGCATCGAAGCGGGCAAAAGCATCAAGCGCATCGCGGACCATGTTGCGCACCTGGTCGCCAATGTGGCGCACCTCGACGTAGCCGCGCGGCGACTCGCCTTCTTCGCACAGCTGGATGGCGCGGCGAGCAATTTTGGTGGCCTCGTCACCAATGCGCTCAAGGTCGATCACCGACTTGGAAATGCTGATGATCAGGCGCAGGTCGGAGGCCGCCGGCTGGCGACGGGCGAGGATGCGCACGCATTCCTCGTCGATGTTGCGCTCCATCTGGTTGATCTGTTCGTCGACTTCGCGCACTTGCTGGGCCAGACCCGAGTCGGCCTCGATCAGCGCTGTAACCGCGTCATTGACTTGTTTTTCCACCAGACCACCCATGGCCAGCAGGTGGCTGCGCACTTCTTCGAGCTCGGCGTTGAACTGCTGGGAAATATGGTGAGTAAGGCTTTCTTTGTTGATCATCGTTCGCTCCGCGAAGAGGCTTCAAGCTTCAAGTAGTTCGTGTCATTCCCTGTGGGAGCGGGCCGCGTGGCTGCTAGCCGTAGCGACCGGTGATGTAGTCTTCGGTCTGCTTCTTCGCCGGGTTGGTGAACAGGGTATCGGTGTCACCGAATTCGACCAGTTTGCCCATGTACATGAATGCGGTGTAGTCCGAAACCCGGGCCGCCTGCTGCATGTTGTGGGTCACGATGACGATGGTGTACTTGGCTTTCAATTCGTAGATCAGTTCTTCGACCTTCAGGGTCGAGATCGGGTCCAGTGCCGAGCACGGTTCGTCGAGCAACAGCACTTCCGGCTCTACGGCAATGGTGCGGGCGATGACCAGACGCTGCTGCTGGCCACCGGAAAGGCCTAGCGCCGACTCGTGCAGGCGGTCCTTGACCTCGTCCCACAGGGCCGCTCCCTTGAGCGCCCACTCCACGGCTTCGTCAAGCACACGCTTTTTGTTGATGCCCTGGATACGCAGGCCGTAGACCACGTTCTCGTAGATGGTCTTGGGGAACGGGTTGGGCTTCTGGAACACCATGCCCACACGGCGGCGCAGCTCGGCCACGTCTTCGCCCTTGCGGTAAATGTTGTTACCGTACAGGTTGATGGCGCCTTCCACACGGCAGCCATCAACCAGGTCGTTCATCCGGTTGAAGGTGCGCAGCAGGGTCGACTTGCCGCAGCCGGAGGGGCCGATGAAGGCGGTTACGCGCTGCTTGGGAATGTTCATACTGACGTCGAACAGCGCCTGCTTGTCGCCGTAGAACAGGCTCAGGCCCGGCACTTCGATGGCCACGGTTTCTTCGGCCAGGTGCAGGCTCTGCTTGTTGCGGCCCAGGGCAGACATGTCGATGCCGTGGGTATGAGAATCTTGCTGCATGGTCAACTCCATACGCTGTCAATTCGTTTCAAAGGGCCGCCCGGCTCACCGGGGGCACGCTTGCAATCAGGCTCAGCTGTCCAGCGCCTTGTACTTCTCGCGCAGGTGGTTGCGGATCCACACGGCCGACAGGTTGAGGGAAGCGATCACCAGCACCAGCAACAGTGCCGTGGCGTACACCAGCGGCCGCGCGGCCTCGACGTTCGGGCTCTGGAAGCCGACGTCATAGATGTGGAAGCCCAAGTGCATGATCTTCTGGTCCAGGTGCAGGTAGGGGTAGTTCCCGTCCACTGGCAGCGACGGCGCCAGCTTCACCACACCCACCAGCATCAGCGGCGCCACTTCACCGGCAGCGCGGGCCACGGCGAGGATCATGCCGGTCATCATGGCCGGGCTTGCCATGGGCAAGACGATCTTCCACAGCGTCTCGGCCTTGGTCGCGCCCAAGGCCAGCGAGCCCTCGCGCACGGTACGCGGAATACGCGCCAAACCTTCTTCGGTGGCCACGATCACCACCGGAACAGCCAGCAGTGCCAGGGTCAACGATGCCCACAGCAGGCCGGGGGTACCCAAGGTCGGCGCCGGCAGGGCTTCGGGGAAGAACAAGCGGTCTATCGAGCCACCCAGCACGTAGACGAAGAAGCCCAGGCCGAACACACCGTAGACGATCGCCGGCACGCCAGCCAGGTTGTTCACTGCAATACGGATCAGGCGGGTCACCGGACCTTGCCGTGCGTATTCGCGCAGGTACACAGCGGCCAGCACGCCGAACGGGGTGACGATTACGGCCATGATCAGGGTCATCATCACGGTACCGAAAATGGCCGGGAAGATACCGCCTTCGGTGTTGGCCTCACGCGGGTCATCGCTGAGGAACTCCCAGACTTTGGCAAAGTAAGTACCCAGCTTGTTGAAACCGGACATGCCGTTCGGCTGGATGGCGTGCACCACCTTGCTCAGGTTGATCTCCACTTCACGGCCGTTGGCGTCGCGGGCCACCAGGCTGTCGCGGGCGAACGCCTGGTGCAGGCCGCTCAAGCGGTCTTCGATGGCTTTGTAGCGGCTGTTCAGCTCGGCGCGGTCGGCGTCCATGTCGGCCTGGGCGGCGGCGTCCAGCTTGCCGTCCAGTTCCAGCTTGCGGGCCTGCAGGCGCAGGCGCTCAAGGCCATGGTTGATGGCACCGATGTCCTTCTTCTCCAACTGCTGCAGCTCACCGTTGAGCTGGTTGGCGCGCTTTAGGCGGGCCTGCAGTTCGTTCCACGCAGCAGGGCCTTCGGCAACTACGCGGCCCTCTTCCTTGACGCTGACCAGGTAGCCATAGAAGTTGCCCCACTCGCGGCGCTCCAGGGCGATCAGGTCGGCCGGGCGCTGTTCATCGACCAGCCAGTCGCCGACCACCCAGGTGAAGTCGCTGCCGTTGAGGTCGCGGTTACCCACCTTTATCAGCTCGCGGGTCATGAACTCCGGGCCCTGGTCCGGTACCGGCAGGCCGGCCCCCTTCAGGCGGGCACGGGGTACCTCTTCCTTTTGCACCACTTCGCCGATGACGACATGGTCAGCCTGGCCCGGCACCTTGTAGGTGGCCTGGACAAGATCGGCCGGCCAGAAGTGGCCCAGGCCGCGCACGGCAATCACCGCCAGCAGGCCGACGGTCATGATCACCGCCATGGCCACGGCGCCGCCGCTCATCCAGACGCCAGGGGCGCCGCTCTTGAACCAGCCTTTGAGGGAATCCTTTTTCACGGATCGCTACCTTTCTATCAAAGCGACGAGTATTTCTTGCGCAGACGCTGGCGAATCAGCTCGGCCAAGGTGTTCATGACGAACGTGAACATCAGCAGCACCAGGGCGGCCAGGAACAGCACGCGATAGTGGCTGCCACCGACTTCCGATTCCGGCATTTCCACGGCCACGTTGGCGGCCAGGGTGCGCATGCCCTCGAACAGGTTCATCTCCATCACCGGGGTGTTGCCGGTGGCCATCAGCACGATCATGGTCTCACCCACCGCACGGCCCATGCCGATCATCAGCGCCGAGAAGATACCCGGGCTGGCGGTGAGGATGACCACGCGGGTCAGGGTCTGCCAAGGCGTCGCACCCAGGGCCAAAGAGCCCAGGGTCAGGCTGCGCGGCACGCTGAATACGGCATCCTCGGCAATGGAGTAGATGTTCGGGATGACCGCAAAGCCCATGGCGATACCCACTACCAGGGCGTTGCGCTGGTCGTAGGTGATGCCCAGGTCGTTGGTGATCCACAGGCGCATGTCACCGCCGAAGAACCAGTTTTCCAGGTGCGGGCTCATGGTCAGGGCGAACCAGCCGGTGAACAGGATGACCGGTATCAGGATCGCAGCTTCCCAACCATCCGGCACACGCAGGCGGATCGACTCCGGCAGGCGGCTCCAGGTGAAGCCGGCCAGCAGGATGCCGAACGGCATCAGCAGGAACAGGCTGAACACGCCAGGCAGGTGGCCTTCGAGGTACGGCGCCAGGAACAGGCCGGCGAAGAAGCCGAGGATTACCGTCGGCATGGCTTCCATCAGCTCGATCACCGGTTTGACCTTGCGGCGCATGCCCGGGGCCATGAAGTAGGCGGTGTAGATGGCGGCGGCAATGGCCAGCGGGGCGGCCAGGATCATCGCGTAGAACGCGGCCTTCAGCGTACCGAAGGTCAGCGGCGAGAGGCTCAGCTTGGGCTCGAAGTCGGTATTGGAAGCAGTCGATTGCCAGACGTATTTCGGCTCGTCGTAGTTCTCGTACCACACCTTGCCCCACAGTGCGCTGAAGGAAACTTCAGGGTGCGGGTTGCGCAGGCTCAGCGGCAGCAGCTTGCCGCCCTCTTCGATGATGATACGGTTGGCGCGCGGCGACAGGGCCAAGGTGCCCGGGCCTTCGGCAGCAGGCTCCACCAGCAGGGTGCGGTGCGCCGTGCTGTGGAACACGCCCAGCTTGCCGTCGGCGTCCAGGGCGATGAAGCCTTTGCGGCGCTCTTCGGCGTCGATCTGCACCACCGGGGCCTTGCCCATCTGGAAGGTACGGATCTGCTTGAAGCGCGATTCGCCGTCCGGGTCACGGGCCATGAACCATTGGGCCAGGCCACCTTTGGAATCACCAATGATCAGCGAAATGCCGCCGACCAACTGGGCGCTGGCGGTAATTTCAGTGTCAGCGCTTTCGGCCAGTTTGTAGCGGCCGTTGAGGCTCTTGTCACGCAGGCTGAACACGTCGGCGGTGGCGCGGCCGTTGATCACGTAGAGCCACTGCTGACGCGGGTCGATGAAGATGTTCTTCACCGCTTCGGTCATCTGCGGCAGCACGATACGGTTCTGCTCGGTGGTGACCTCTTCGGTCATCATGTTTTCGGTGCGCGTCAGCTGCACCACCTGCAGGTGCGCGCCGGTAGACCCGGCCAGTACCAGGGTGTCGCCATTGACGTTGACGTTGACGTGTTCCAGCGCACGGCCCTGTTCGTCGAGCACGAACGGCTGCTCGCCGTACGGGTAGTCGATGCCGGGGGTGATGGTTTTCTTGTTGTCCGGGTAGGTGATCTTGTAGGTGTGGTGGAACACCAGCGCCTGACCATTGGACAAGCCCAGCACCACCAGCGGGCTGCCCGGCTGGTCGCTACTGATCGACGTGACCTGGGCGTCTGACGGCACGGGCAGGTCGACCCGCTTGAGCTCGTTACCCGTTTTGGTATCGAAGAACAATGCCTGGCCCTTGTCCGAAACCCGCATCCCCACAAGGTTCTGTTCTTCAAGCGCAATCATCAGCGGCTTGCCGGCATCCTGCTGTAGCCAGGCCGGCGCCAAGGCTTGCTTACGGGTCAGCTCGGCGCCCTGGAACAGTGGCAACACCACATAGGCCAGGTAGAAGAAGATCAGGGTGATTGCCGCCAACACGGCAAGCCCGCCCACCAGGACGTACCAGCGGGTCAGGCGGTCCTTGAGCGCACGCATGCGGCGCTTGCGTTGCAACTCGGGCGTATTGAAATCAATGCGCACGGGCTGGGAGTTTTGGGTCATGTTGGAATTGGCCAGATCATTCATGCGCACACCCTAGCGGTCCCGTGTGACAAAAACATTACAAAGTGGTGACGCGCGAAAGCCCGCCGCACAGTGAACCTGGCTTCGGACTGGAAATTCGTGGAAGAGGCCGGGCATCAGCACCGGCCCCCTCTTCAGTTACTTACTTCTTTGCGACGTTACCGGCGTGGGACAGGCCCAGGTCAGCCAGGGTCTTGTCGACGACTTTGGCCGGCAGCGGGATGTAGCCATCTTTCACCACGACCTGCTGGCCAGCTTGCGACAGTACCAGCTTGACGAACTCGGCTTCCAGCGGCGCCAAAGGCTTGTTCGGGGCCTTGTTGACGTACACGTACAGGAAGCGCGACAGCGGGTAGGTGCCGTTCAGGGCATTGGCTTCGTTGTCTTCAACGAACTCGCCGCCTTCTTTCTTGGCCAGGGCTACGGTCTTGACGCTGGCGGTCTTGTAGCCGATACCCGAGTAGCCGATGCCGTTCAGCGAGGAGCTGATCGACTGCACGACCGACGCCGAGCCAGGCTGTTCGTTCACGTTAGGCTTGAAGTCTCCTTTGCACAGGGCTTCTTCCTTGAAGTAACCGTAGGTGCCCGATACCGAGTTGCGGCCGAACAGCTGGATTGGCTTGTTGGCCAGGTCACCGGTCACACCAACGTCGCCCCAGGTCTTGATATCAGCCTTGCCACCGCACAGGCGGGTGGAGGAGAAGATGGCGTCGACCTGGGCCATGGTCAGGCCTTTGATCGGGTTGTCCTTGTGCACGAACACGGCCAGGGCGTCGACGGCAACCGGGATGGCGGTAGGCTTGTAGCCGTACTTCTGCTCGAAGGCCTGCAGCTCGACGTCCTTCATCTTGCGGCTCATCGGGCCGAGGTTGGCGGTGCCTTCGGTCAGCGCGGGTGGCGCGGTGGAAGAGCCGGCAGCCTGGATCTGGATGTTTACGTTCGGATATTCCTTCTTGTAGGCCTCGGCCCACAGGGTCATAAGGTTCGCGAGGGTATCGGAACCGACGCTGGAGAGGTTGCCCGAAACACCGGTGGTTTTGGTGTAGGTCGGGATTGCAGGATCGACAGCGGCTACCGCGTTGGCGGTTGCAACGCCAGCGGCGGCAAAGGTAAGGGCCGCCATCAAACGCTTCAGTTTCATGCCTTGCTCCTAGCAGGAATATTGGGGTGTTGGATGGAACGGGCCCAAGTATCGGCAGGCCGCATGAACACGATATGACTTCATTGTGACAATTGGATGAAAGGCCATCACTGATAGCAGGTCTGGCCTCTTCGCGGGCACGCCCGCTCCCACAGGGGTTGTGCTGAGCCCTGTGGGAGCGGGCGTGCCCGCGAAGAGGCCAGCAGCCCCGAAACAGATCAGCGCTTGTTGGCGAGCAGGTACAGGCCTACGGCCAGACCCACGGCGCACAGGCCTGCTACATAATAGGCAGGCGCCATCGGGCTTACTTTCAGCAGCGCGGTCACCACCATTGGCGTCAAGCCACCGAAAATCGCGTAGGCCACGTTGTACGAGAACGACAGCCCACTGAAGCGCACCGCCGCCGGGAATGCCTTGACCATCACATAAGGCACCGCGCCGATCACACCCACGCACAGGCCGGTCAGCGCATACAGCGGGAACAGTAGCTCGGGCCGGGTTGGCAGGCTATGGTAGAAGGTCCAGGAACTGGCCAGCAGCAGCAGGCTGCCGATCACGAACACCCGGCCCGCCCCAAAGCGGTCGGCCAGGCTGCCGGCGCCGATGCAGCCAAAGCTGAGCAGCACGATGGCCATGCTGTTGGCCTTGAGCGAGTCGATCGGGCTGATGTGGTAGAAGCTCTGCAGCAGCGCAGGGGTCATCAGGATAACCACCACGATACCGGCCGACAGCATCCAGGTCAGCAGCATCGACAGGATGATCGGGCCGCGGTGGTCGCGCAGCACGGCGCGCAGCGGCAGCTCCTCGGCCAGCGCCTTGCGTTGCTGCATTTCGGCAAACACCGGGGTTTCGTGCAGCCAGCGGCGCAGGTACACCGAGAACAGGCCGAACACACCACCGAGCAGGAATGGGATACGCCAGGCGTAATCGGCCACTTCGTCGGCGCTGTACACGCTATTGATCAAGGTCGCCACCAGCGAGCCCAGCAGAATGCCCGCCGTCAGGCCTGCGGTCAGAGTGCCGCATGCGTAGCCGGTGTTGCGCGCCGGTACGTGCTCAGAGACGAACACCCAGGCGCCCGGCACCTCGCCACCAATCGCCGCGCCCTGGATCACCCGCATCAGCAGCAGCAGGATCGGCGCCCACATGCCGATTTGTGCGTATGTTGGCAGCAGGCCCATGATCAGGGTCGGCAGGGCCATCATGAAGATGCTCAGGGTAAACATCTTCTTGCGTCCAAGCAGGTCACCAAAGTGGGCCATGATGATGCCCCCCAGCGGCCGCGCCAGGTAGCCAGCGGCGAAGATGCCGAACGTTTGCATCAGGCGCAGCCACTCGGGCATGTCGGCCGGGAAGAACAGCTTGCCAACCACCGTGGCGAAGAACACGAAGATGATGAAGTCGTAGAACTCCAGTGCGCCACCCAGGGCGGACAGCGAGAGTGTTTTGTAGTCACTGCGGGTCAGCGGCCGCGGAGGCTGCTCGATACTGCTCGGCACGGAAGTCATCGATCGTTGTTCTCTTGTAGGGCATGCAGGCCGCTTGGCACGCGGCTTCTGGATTGGGAGACAGGCGAAGATAGCAAATTGCCGAGCCGCGCCGAAAGCGATACAAAATCCATACAGATATTCATGAATGCGCGGTCGTCGCTGGCAGTTATGCCCTATATACTGCTGATTCGTAGGAAAAGGTTGTTGCCCGCGTGGGATGTTGTGCGAAAACGCCGGTCTTTATGTCAGACGGTTTCGCAGAGTTTCCCTACGGCCGTCCAGCGAAACGAAATCGGCGTAGTATGTTTCAAGCTGAATCGTTTACCCGGCCTTCGCGCCACACCAACGAAAAGCGTCACGGGTCAGAGGCCCCATCGCATGATTGAGCTCGAACAAGAAGATCCAATCCCGCAAGGCGACCTGGCCTTGCAAATCACCGCACTCCCGCGCGAAACCAACGGGTTTGGCGACATCTTCGGCGGCTGGCTGGTTGCCCAGATGGACTTGGCCGGCACCGCCATGGCCAGCCGCGTCGCCGGTGGCCGCGTGGCGACCGTGGCCATTGAACGCATGGCCTTCCTGGTACCCGTTGCAGTGGGCGCACAGCTGTCGTTCTATACCCAGACCCTGGAAATCGGCCGCAGCTCGATTCAGATGATGGTCGAAGTGTGGAGCGACGACCCGCTGTCCAGTGAATGGCGCAAGGTTACCGAAGCGGCATTCGTCTTCGTCGCCATCGACGGCAGTGGCCGCACCCGTTCCGTGCCTCGTCGCTGAGCCACGCGGGCGGTAAACTCATTGCATGTGCCCGGGTCCAAGGCCCACTGGCTATCAATGAGATGAACGCAATGGCTACCTTTCAGGTCGTAACCGAGCAACATGGCGAACTCAATTGCTGGCGTATCAGCAGCGATCGCGCCGAACTCCTGATCGCCCAGCAGGGCGCACAGATCCTCAGCTACCAGCGGGTCGGCGAGCCGCCGCTGCTGTGGCTGAGCGACCAGGCCATCTTCCGCCACGGCAAGTCGGTACGCGCCGGTGTGCCGGTGTGCTGGCCGTGGTTCGGCAACCTGCAGCGCAACCCCCAGGCCGTTCAGGCCATGTACCACGGCGAGCAGGCGCCTGCTCACGGGCTTGCGCGCTCGCGTGACTGGCAGCTGCTGGGTATCGAGGAAGCGGGCAACGGCCTGCGCATTGAATTCCAATTGCCTGAAGCGCAGGGCGATCTACCCGGCTGGCCTCATGAGGTCGAGCTGAAGCTGGTGGTGGAGCTGGATGAGGCGCTAAAGCTGAACCTGACCAGCCGCAATATGGGCAATACCCCCGTTACCATCAGCCAGGCCTTGCACAGCTACTTCGCGGTCAGCGATGTGCGTCAGGCGCGGGTCGAAGGCGTCGAGGGCCTGGGCTATATCGAAACCCTTGCCGACTGGGAACAGCGGGAGCAGCAGGGCGCACTGGCGTTTGCCGGGGAAACTGACCGGATCTACCTCGCTACCCCACAGACCCTGAGCATTGTCGACCCGCACTGGAACCGGCGGATTACCTTGACCAGCAGTGGCTCGCGCTCGGCGGTGATCTGGAACCCCTGGACCGAGCGGGCCAAGGAGCTGGCGGACATGGCTGATGATGGCTGGCAGCGGATGCTGTGCATCGAGACAGCGAATGTGTGGAATGATCTGGTGGAATTGAAGCCTGGGGCGAGTCATTCGCTGGGTGTACAGATCGGTTGTGAAATGATCTGAGGCCTGCAATGTTTTTGCCGGCCTCTTCGCGGGCTTGCCCGCGAAGAGGCCGGGCCAGGTATCAGAGGTCTGCGTCTTCCACCACCCTCACCTTCCCCGCATCCAGCGCATAGGCCGCATCGGCCAGGTCATTGCTGACCTTTTCCACCTTCAGCTTGCCGCTGACCCACAGCGGTGTGTAGATGTCATCGATCTTCAACCCTTTCGGGTAGCGCACCAGCACCAGCTGGTTCGGCGGCGGTGGCGGCACATGGATGCACGCGCCCGGGTACGGCACCAGGAAGAACAGCGTGCTGTTGCCCTTGGCATCGCTTTCCAGCGGCACCGGGTAGCCACCCAGGCGAATGTCCTTGCCGTTCATGGCAGCCACGGTCTTGGTCGAATACATCACCGCTGGCAGGCCCTTGCTCTGCTTGAGCCCACCCTTGTCGGTAAAGGTGCCCATGGCTTCCGGCGAGTTGTGATCGATTTCGGGCATTTGCTCGAGCGCTTTCTGGTCCGACTTGGGCATAAGCTCCAGCCAGTCGGTTTCAGGCAGTTCGGCATAGGCCAGGGTACTGGCCAACAACAGGGGGACGAGAAAAAAGGCTCGCATGGCAATGCTCGGCAACTCGAATGAATTGCCGGGCATTCTAACCAGTATTCAGCGTTTCTTGATGAATCCGTAGATCACCAGAAGGACCACGGCACCGACCAGCGCGCCAAAGAAGCCCGCCGCCTGACCGGCCTGGTAGATGCCCAGTGCCTGGCCGCCATAGGTCGCCAGCAAGGAGCCGGCAATACCCAGCAGGATGGTCATGATCCAGCCCATGCTGTCGTCGCCCGGCTTGATGAAGCGGGCCAGCAGGCCGACGATGAGGCCGATAAAAATGGTTCCAATGATGCCCATGGCAATCCCTCTGCAGTGAATATGGAGCAAGCCAAAGCCTAGACGGGCTTTGGCTTGTTGCCATGTTCAGAGGGCAAGCCGCTTGCAGAAGTTCGATTTGTAGCCCGATCAGTTGCTGATCAGAGCCTCTACTTCGGCAATCTTGCGCTCAAGGGTGGCCATGTCATGGCAGCGCAACGTGGCGTGGCCAACCTTGCGGCCGACCTTGAAGGCCTTGCCGTAGTGGTGCAGGTGGCAGTCGCCGATGGCGACGACCTTGTCCACGGCCGGCACTTCACCGATGAAGTTGAGCATTGCGCTCTCGCCCACCTTGGCCGTCGACCCCAGCGGCAGGCCAGCGACGGCGCGCAGGTGGTTCTCGAACTGGCTGCACTCGGCGCCTTCGATGGTCCAGTGCCCGGAGTTGTGCACGCGCGGGGCGATTTCGTTGGCCTTCAGGCCACCGTCAACTTCGAAGAACTCGAAGGCCATGACGCCAACGTAGTCCAGCTTCTGCAGCACACGGCCAACGTAGTCTTCGGCCAATGCCTGCAGCGGGTGCGCCTGGCTGGCCACCGACAGGCGCAGGATGCCGCTTTCGTGGGTGTTGTGCACCAGCGGGTAGAAGCGGGTTTCGCCATCACGGGCACGCACGGCCACCAGCGACACTTCGCCAGTGAACGGCACGAAGCCTTCCAGCAGGCACGGCACGCTACCCAGCTCGACGAAGGTGCCTACCACGTCTTCTGGCGTGCGCAGCACCTTCTGACCCTTGCCGTCGTAGCCCAGGGTGCGGGTTTTCAGCACGGCAGGCAGGCCGATGCTGGCCACTGCGGCGTCCAGGTCTGCCTGGGAAAGGATGTCGGCGAAGGCCGGGGTAGGAATACCCAGGTCGCGGAACATGCTCTTTTCGAACAAGCGGTCACGGGCGATGCGCAGCGCTTCGGCACTGGGGTAGACCGGCACGAACTGCGAGAGGAAAGCCACGGTCTCGGCCGGTACGCTTTCGAACTCGAAGGTGACCAGGTCGACTTCGTCGGCCAGCTGGCGCAGGTGGTCCTGGTCGCCATAGTCGGCACGTAAATGCTCGCCCAACGGCGCGGCACAGGCGTCCGGTGCCGGGTCGAGGAAGGCGAAGTTCATGCCCAGCGGGGTACCCGCCAGGGCCAGCATGCGGCCCAGCTGGCCGCCACCGATTACACCGATCTTCATGGGTTGAGCCTCAAGCCTGGCGCGGGTCTGGGTTGTCCAGCACAGTGTCGGTCTGTTCCGTGCGGAACTGCTTCAGTGCCGCGTGGTACTGCGGGTACTTGGCGCCCAGGATGCTGGCCGACAGCAGCGCAGCGTTGATCGCACCGGCGCGGCCGATGGCCAGCGTGGCAACCGGCACGCCGGCTGGCATCTGCACGATCGACAGCAGCGAGTCGACGCCCGACAGCATCGACGACTGCACCGGCACACCCAGCACTGGCAGGTGGGTCTTGGCGGCGCACATGCCTGGCAGGTGGGCTGCGCCACCGGCACCGGCGATGATCACCTCGATGCCGCGGCCTTCGGCCTCCTCGGCATACTGGAACAGCAGATCCGGGGTGCGGTGGGCAGAAACCACCTTCACTTCGTAAGGAATGCCGAGTTTTTCCAGCATATCGGCGGTGTGGCTAAGGGTGGACCAATCGGACTTGGAGCCCATGATCACGCCAACCAGTGCACTCATCGTCGAGCCTCTTCGCTTGTGCGCCCGCGGGCGCGTCAAAAAACAACAAGCCACGCGGGACGACCGGCGTGGCTTGTTTGCTGATCAGGACCGGACGCATCCGGTCGAAAGGCCGCGCAGTATACCGTAAGGTGGTGCGTTTAAGGCACCCCGGCGACCAACTGTCGGGCCTTATTTTTCGGGGCTTTGGCTGACTTTTGGGTCAACCGCCGCCGCACCCTCGAGCTTGCGCCACAACAGCCTGACGTTGGCCTTGCGCACCAGGGCGCAGCGGTACAGGCGTATTTCCAGTGGCACATGCCACTGGCTGCCGCCGCAGACGGCCAGTTCGCCGCGCTCCAGCTCGCCACGCATCGACAGGCGCGGTACCCAGGCGATACCCATACCCTCCAGCGCCATGCTCTTGAGGCTGTCGGCCATGGCGGTTTCATAGACGGTGGTATAGCGCAGGTTGCGCTGGCGCAGCAGCAAATTGACCGAGCGGCCCAGAAATGCGCCAGCGGTATAGGCCAGCAACGGCACACTGCCCTCACCTTCCAGGTCGAACAATGGCTTGCCCTCGGCATCCACGGCACACACCGGCAACATTTCGGTGGTGCCCATGTGCAGTGAGGGGAAGATCTCGGCATCCATCTGCAGGGCCGCGTCCGGGTCATAGAAAGCCAGCATCAGGTCGCAGCCACCTTCGCGTAATGCATGCACGGCATCTCCGACGTTAGTCGCAACCAGGCGAGTGGCGATGTTCAAACCGTCGTTGCGCAACTGGGCAACCCAACGGGGGAAAAAACCCGACGCCAGGGAGTGTGCCGCAGCCACCTGCACCACCTCGCCCTGCCCGCCCTCAAGATGATGCAAATGGCGCAGAATTTCGCTCAACTGGTCGACAACAGTGCGTGCCGTGACCAGAAACAGTTGGCCGGCTTCAGTCAGTTCGATGGGCGTACGGGAACGGTTCACCAGTTGCAGGCCCAATGCCGCTTCAAGGCTGCGAATGCGCCGGCTGAAGGCCGGTTGGGTGACAAAACGCCGCTCTGCCGCCTGTGAAAAACTGCGGGTAGCGGCGAGTGCGCTGAAATCTTCCAGCCATTTGCTTTCAAGGTTCACGAAGCACATCTCCCGGCGTGCACCAAAATGGAACACGCTCGAATGTCAATTGGCGTCACATGAAACACTATGCCGTTTGTGCATAGGTTAGCGTGCAACAGCATTGGCCGCAAAATCACCTTAAGGCCTAGGATTGGCGCCATTCCGGCATGTGCCGGGTCAACATCGAGATGATATACATCATGTCCTCCGCTGCATCGTTCCGCGTCGAAAAAGATCTGTTGGGTACCCTTGAAGTTCCTGCTGATGCCTACTACGGCATCCAGACACTGCGCGCTGCCAACAACTTCCACCTCTCCGGCGTTCCACTGTCGCACTACCCGAAACTGGTAGTCGGCCTGGCGATGGTCAAGCAGGCAGCTGCTGACGCGAACCGTGAGCTGGGGCACCTGAGCGATGCCAAGCACGCTGCGATCAGCGCAGCCTGCGCACGACTGATCAAGGGCGACTACCACGAACAGTTCGTGGTAGACATGATTCAAGGCGGTGCTGGTACTTCTACCAACATGAACGCCAACGAAGTCATCGCCAACATCGCGCTGGAGGCCATGGGTCACCAGAAGGGTGAGTACCAGTACCTGCACCCGAACAACGATGTGAACATGGCGCAGTCGACCAACGACGCCTACCCGACCGCTATCCGTCTGGGCCTGCTGCTGGGTCACGATGCCCTGCTGGCCAGCCTCGACAGCCTGATTCAGGCCTTCGCAGCCAAAGGTAAAGAGTTCGACCACGTACTGAAGATGGGCCGTACCCAGCTGCAGGACGCCGTGCCGATGACCCTGGGCCAGGAATTCCGCGCCTTCGCCACCACCATGACCGAAGACCTCAACCGTCTGCGTTCGCTGGCGCCTGAGCTGCTGACCGAAATCAACCTGGGTGGTACTGCCATCGGTACCGGCATCAACGCCGACCCGGGCTACCAGATGCTCGCGGTGCAACGCCTGGCAATCATCAGCGGTCAGCCGCTGGTACCGGCTGCCGACCTGATCGAAGCCACCTCCGACATGGGCGCCTTCGTGCTGTTCTCCGGCATGCTCAAGCGTACTGCCGTCAAGCTGTCGAAGATCTGCAACGACCTGCGCCTGCTGTCCAGCGGCCCTCGCACCGGCATCAACGAAATCAACCTGCCAGCGCGTCAGCCAGGCAGCTCGATCATGCCAGGCAAGGTCAACCCGGTTATCCCGGAAGCCGTCAACCAAGTCGCCTTCGCCATCATGGGCAACGACCTGGCCCTGACCGTCGCCGCCGAAGGTGGCCAACTGCAGCTGAACGTGATGGAACCGCTGATCGCCTACAAGATCTTCGACTCGATCCGCCTGCTGCAACGCGCCATGGACATGCTGCGCGAGCACTGCATCGTCGGCATCACTGCCAACGAACAGCGCTGCCGTGAACTGGTTGAGCACTCGATCGGCCTGGTCACCGCCCTGAACCCGTACATCGGCTACGAAAACGCCACCCGTATCGCCCGCGTTGCCCTGGAAACCGGCCGCGGCGTGCTGGAACTGGTGCGCGAAGAGAAGCTGCTGGACGAAGAGATGCTGAACGACATCCTGCGTCCGGAAAACATGATCGCTCCACGTCTGGTTCCGCTGAAGGCGTAACCCGACCGCTGCAAACAGTCTCACCAGGTTAAGGGACTAGACACCTCTCAACCTTTCAAGGCCCGAGCCAATGCTTCGGGCCTTTTTTTGTCTGATGGATTTGCCCGAACGCCCGGATATCGGCACACAACTTGCTCCATAATGCGTCCCAGCCCCACGGGATTACCCAGCATGCTGCACAGCCATCTGACTACCCTCAACGCCGTTTCGCTGATCCTCAACGTCTTTCAGGCAGAAGGTTGCGAGGCTTCGGCGCTGCTGGCCGGCAGCGGCATTGGCCCGGCAGACCTGGGGCACGCGGATGCGCGCATCACCACCCAGCAGGAATTGCAGGTGTGCGCCAACGCCGTGGCCCGGCGCGAGGACATCGGCCTGGAACTGGGCCGGCGCATGCATGTGTCGTGCTACGGCATGCTGGGTTACGCCCTGCTCTCCAGTGCCACTTTGGGTGACGCCTTGCGCCTGGCGCTGCAGTATCCGGCACTGCTGGGAACAGTCTTCAAGCTGCGCTTGCTCGACGATGGCCAGCGGGTCTGGTTCAGCGCCAGCGACTACCACGACAGCCCGGCACTGAGCGCTTTCAACGCCGAGTTCTGCCTGGTGTCGCTGAAAGTCATCTGCGATGACCTGCTTGGCCGCCCGTTGCCGTTGCTGGGGGCCCGTTTCGAGCACACTCGGCCCGGCTACCACGTGCGCTATGCCGATGCATTCCAGTGCCCGGTCGGTTTTGCCGCCGAAGACAATGCCTTTGCCTTCGAACGACGCTGGCTGGACACGCCGCTGCCGCTGGCCGACCCGATTACCCACAAAGCCATGAGCGAGCGCTGCCGGCGCCTGAACCTTGAGTTCACCGGCCGCCAGGCCTGGCTGGGGCGTATTCGTCAGCTGCTGACCCAGCAACTGGATGCCGCGCCTGGGCTGGAAGGCCTGGCACGGCAAATGAACTGCTCGTCGCGCACCTTGCGCCGGCATCTACAGGCGCTGGGCAGCAGTTATCAACAGCTGCTGGACGAGCTCAGGTTCGAGCGGGCCAAGCAGTTGCTGGCCGATGAGCAGATGCCCATCTACCGTATTGCCGAGACCTTGGGGTTCAGCGAGACGGCCAGTTTCCGCCATGCCTTCCAGCGCTGGAGTGGTGTGGCGCCCAGCCACTTCCGCGGTTGACCTGTACCGGCCTCTTCGCGGGCTTGCCCGCTCCCACAGAAACTGCACAAGTCCCGAGTACTTTGGGATACCTGTGGGAGCGGGCAAGCCCGCGAAGAGGCCGGCACAGGAAAGCACGACCAGAGAGCTTGGCCAGATCGATCCCCTTTTGGCCACTTGCGTCGTTCTCCGCTACTGACCCGCCCATGACAATGGACCCACGCCAGTACCCACCGGAGAACAACAATGCTGACGATCTATTCCGATGACCACCGCCTGCACCATGGACGCTGCGAGCTGATCGACGGCAAGCTGATGCCCTGTTTCGAAATGCCTTCGCGTGCCGACCATGTACTCGACCAGGTGAAAAAGCGCGACCTCGGCGATATCCAGGGCCCGACCGACTTCGGCCGGGCGCCATTGCTGCGCGTCCACAGCGCCGATTACCTGGACTTCTTCGAAGGCGCCTGGGCACGCTGGGCAGCATTGGGCCAGGAAGGCGACCTGCTGCCTTTCACCTGGCCTGCACGCACGCTGCGCCAGGTAAAGCCCACCGGCCTGCACGGTGAACTGGGCTACTACAGCTTCGATGCCGGTGCGCCGATCACAGCCGGCACCTGGCAAGCGGCCTACAGCGCCGCCCAGGTCGCCCTTACCGCCCAGGCAGCGATCCAGCAAGGCGCCCATTCGGCCTTCGCACTGTGCCGCCCGCCAGGGCATCACGCCGCCGGTGAAGTGATGGGCGGCTACTGCTACCTGAACAACGCCGCCATC
This sequence comes from Pseudomonas sp. NMI542_15, assembly GCF_021283425.1. NCBI lineage: Bacteria > Pseudomonadati > Pseudomonadota > Gammaproteobacteria > Pseudomonadales > Pseudomonadaceae > Pseudomonas > Pseudomonas sp. NMI542_15. Next base: position 469,582 of record NZ_JAJSRO010000003.1, read on the forward strand.
GCTGCCCAGGCGTTCCTCGACCAGGGCAGGCGCAAAGTCGCCATCCTCGACGTTGACTACCATCATGGCAACGGCACCCAAGACATCTTCTACAGCCGCGACGACGTGTTCTTCGCCTCGATCCACGGCGACCCGCAGGACGAATTCCCGTTCTTCCTCGGCTATGCCGACGAAACCGGCGAAGGTGCCGGCGAGGGCTGCAACGTCAATTACCCTTTGCCGGCCGGCAGCGACTGGGCCGCCTGGAGCGCCGCGCTGGAAGACGCCTGCCAGCGCATCGCCAGCTATGACGCCGACGTGCTGGTCATCTCCTTGGGTGTGGACACCTTCAAGGACGACCCCATCTCGCAGTTCAAGCTCGACAGCCCGGACTACCTGGAAATGGGCAAGCGCATCGGCCAGCTCGGCAAGCCGACCCTGTTCGTGATGGAAGGCGGCTACGCTGTGGAAGAAATCGGTATCAACGCGGTCAATGTGCTGGAAGGCTTCCAGCGCGCCCAGCCAGGAGCCCGGTAATGGTCCGACTCAAGCGTCTGCTCGCCCCGTTCATCGCTGCCACCCTGTTCACCGGTGCCCTGCACGCCCAAGCCGAGCAGCGCACCCTGCGTGTGTATAACTGGTTCGATTACATCACCCCGCAGACCTTGACCGACTTCCAGAAGGACAGCGGCGTCAAACTGATCTACGACATCTTCGACACCAACGAAGCACTGGAGGCCAAGCTGCTCACCGGCAACTCCGGCTATGACGTGGTGGTGCCTTCCAATGTGTTTCTCGCCAAGCAGATCGAGGCCGGGGTATTCCAGCCGCTAGACCGCAGCAAGCTGCCGAACTGGCAACACCTGGACCCGGCGCTGATGAAACTGATCGAGGCCAACGACCCGGGTAACAAGTTTGCCGTGCCGTACATGTACGGCACCGTGCTGATCGGCTTCAACCCGGCCAAGGTCAAGGCTGCACTCGGCGACAACGCGCCGGTCGACAGCTGGGACCTGATCTTCAAGGAAGAGAACATCGCCAAGCTCAAGCAGTGCGGCGTGGCCCTGCTCGACTCGCCTTCGGAGATTCTGCCACTGGCCCTGCAGTACCTGGGCTTGCCACCGAACAGTGACAAACCGGCCGACTACAAGAAGGCTGAGGCGCTGATGCTGAAGATTCGCCCCTACATCACCTACTTCCATTCCTCGAAGTACATGGCAGACATCGCCAATGGCGACATCTGCGTGGCAGTGGGCTACAGCGGCAGCTTCTCGCAGGCCGCAAACCGCGCCCGCGAGGCGAAGAACGACGTGGTGGTGGACATGCGCCTGCCCAAGGAAGGCGCGCCGATCTGGTTCGACATGCTGGCGATTCCGAAAAACGCGGCCAACCCGGAAGACGCCCATACGTTCATCAACTACCTGCTGCGGCCGGAGGTGATTGCGCCGATCAGCGACTTTGTCGGGTACCCCAACCCGAACAAGGATGCGACCGACAAGGTAAGCCCGGCGATTCGCAACAACCCCAACCTGTACCCGACTGCGGAGGCGATGGCCAAGCTGTATACCCTCAAGCCACTTGCGCGGGATGCCGAACGGGCCAGGACCAGGGCCTGGACGCGGATCAAGTCCGGCACCTGATATAGCGCCGCGGGCCGCACAGCGGCCCCATTCACCTTCTCCAGGCCTTTCGCAGTTTCATCAGTGCCTCGGCAATCTCTCCCTCCGGCACCGCCGCAAACCCCAGCACCAGCCCCGCTCGCTTATCCACAGGCACCTCGCTGTCCGTCAACCAGAAATTACTCAGCGGCGTAACCTCCACTCCCACCGCTTCCGCCTTGGCCACCAGTTCCTGTTCCCGCGCAAAGTTATCCACATCAACCTTCACATGCAGCCCGGCCGCCACTGCCGGCATGGCGCCCAAACCGGGAATATCCTCAGGCCAGCCTGCCTTGAGTACATTGCGCCGGCTTAGCGCCGCCTTGCGCATGCGCCGGATGTGCCGCTGAAAGTGCCCGCGGGCCATGAACTCGGCCATCACACATTGGCTGCTGACCTCTGAATGCCGCACCGCCAGCGCCTTGCCCTGGCTGAACGCTTGCGCCAACTGCGGCGGGAGTACCAGGTAGCCCAGGCGCAGCGCCGGGAAGGCAATCTTGCCGAAGGTGCCGACGTACAGCACGCGCCCGTGCCGGTCGAGGGCCGCCAACGGGGCCAAGGGCGCGCCGCTGTATCGGTACTCACCGTCGTAGTCGTCCTCGATGATCCAGCCATCGTTTCGGTCAGCCCAGGCCAGCAATTCCAGGCGGCGCGCCAAGCTCATGGTCACCCCGGTCGGGTACTGGTGGGCAGGCGTCACATAGGCCATCCGACAATCCTTCAGTTGCCCAAGCCGGCTGCAATCCATCCCCTCCCCATCCACCGGTACGCCGCACAACTGGCCACCCGCCATTGCAAAGGCGTGACCGGCCGCCCGATAGCCCGGGTTTTCCACAGCTACGCCGTCGCCCGGCTCTAATAGCAACTGTGCACAAAGACTAATGGCCTGCTGCGCGCCACTGGTGATCACAATTTGTTCAGCCATGCAATTCAGCCCGCGCGAGCGACGCAAGTAGGCAGCGATCAGTTCGCGCAGCATCGGCTCGCCAGCCGGGTTGCCATAACCGAGTTGAGCGGGGGTCGGGTTACGCCAGAAACCCGCCTGCAGCTTGGCCCAGACGTCAAACGGGAACAGGTCGAATGCTGGAATGCCAACGCGAAAAGCACGCGGCTGACCGCTCCTTGGTGGCGACAAGTGATGGGTTTTCAGACGCCGCAAAGCTTCGCTTGAACGTCGGTGGCTGGATAAATCCTCAGTATATTCTTCTGAAATTGTGGATAAATCTGTTGATAACCCATGGGATAACCCTGTGGATACTTGTGTGGATAGTTTTGGTAGCCGGCTTACATAGGTGCCATCGCCGACACGGCTTTCGATGTAACCCTCGGCGTACAACTGGTCGTAAGCCCGCACCACGCTGTTGCGTGACAACACCAGCATGGTGGCCAACTCGCGGGTGGCCGGCAGCCGGGTGCCGCTGCTCAAGCGCCCGTCCAGCACCCGCGCGCGCAGCGCCTGGTACAGCTGCTGGCTGAGCCCGCGGCGGCGGTCCAGGGCGATCCCGGAAGGGTCGAAAGGCAAAACGAGGGGGCTATCATTCATGGCATTGGACCTATGAAAACAGGCATTAATGGCTCTTACCCAGAACCAATAGCCTGCCTAGGATGGCTCCACTGCACAAGGAAACCGAGCATGTACAACAGCAAACCCCATCAGGAACTCGAACTCGGCCGCCTCCACCAGCACATGCTCGACACCCGCCTGGCCGTGCTGGTCAGCCAAGGTGACCAAGGCCTGTTGGCCACACACCTGCCGGTACTGGTGGATATCACCGAGGGCGAGTTCGGCACCGTCTATGCCCACCTGGCACGGGCCAACCGCCAATGGCAGGACCTGGCACAAGGTAGCGAAGCCCTGCTGGTCTTCCCCGGTGCCGACGCCTATGTCAGCCCCAGCTACTACCCGAGCAAAGCCGATAACCCCAAAGTGGTGCCGACCTGGAACTACCTGGCCGTCCACGCGTATGGCCCGGCCGAAGTCATCCATGAAGCCGAGCCCCTGCTCGCCATCGTGAGCCGCCTGACCGATCGCCACGAACACGGTCGCAGCGAACCGTGGAAAGTCACCGACGCCCCTGCCGACTACATCGAGGGCATGCTGCGCGCCATCGTCGGTATCCGCCTGCCCATCGCCCGCCTGCAAGGTGCGCGCAAGCTCAGCCAGAACCGCTCCGCGCAAGATATCGCCGGCGTGCGTGACGGGCTGGCCGCCAGCCCCGATCAACTGGACAACCAACTCGCAGCGCACATGCGCCAACCCTGAAGGAATAGCCCCATGCCCAGCGTTACCCTGCGCCCTGTCGGCGCCCAAGACCATGCCGCCTGGCTCGCCCTGTGGCAGGCCTACCTGCACTTCTATGAAACCGAGTTGGCCGATGAAGTCAGCCTCAGCACCTGGCAGCGTCTGCTCGACCCGAGCGAGCCAACCCATGCGGCATTGGCCTGGGTCGATGGCAAGGCGGTGGGGATGGTCAACTTCATCTACCATCGTTCCAACTGGAGCATCGAAAACTCTTGTTACCTGCAGGACCTGTACGTGGACAGCTCGCAGCGCGGCCTGGGCATTGGTCGCCAGCTGATCGAGCACGTCTACACCACAGCCAAGGCCGACAACTGCATCAAGGTGCACTGGCTGACCCACGAAACCAATGCCACCGCCATCAGCCTGTATCAGCAGGTTGCCGAGCGGTCGGGCTTCATCCAATTCCGCAAAGGCTTGTAGGCCGAACATGACAGACGCATTGAACTGGAAACCCGCCGCAACGCCCCAGGCCGAGCCAATTGAAGGCCGCTTCATCCGCCTGGAAAAGCTCGACCCGGCGCGCCATGGCGACGACCTCTGGCAAGTGCTGCAAGGCCCAACGTCCGACCCAGTGCTGTGGGACTACCTGCCCTATGGCCCGTTCACCGAGCGGGCCGAATTCGACCGTTGGCTGCAGGGCAACGCCGCAGGGCGCGACCCGCTGTTCTACACCGTAATCGACCGCGCGAGCGGCCAGGCCCAGGGTATTCTCAGCCTGATGTCGATCGTGCCCGACCACGGGCGCATTGAAATCGGCCACATCGCCTTCGGCGCCGCCATGCAGCGCACCCCCAAGGGCACCGAGGCGGTGTACCTGCTGGGCAAGCTGGGCTTCGAACTGGGCAACCGTCGGCTGGAGTGGAAGTGCAACAACGCCAATGCCCGCTCCAAGCGCGCAGCGGAGCGGTTTGGCTTCGTCTACGAAGGCGTATTCCGCAAGCACCTGGTGGTGAAGGACCATAACCGCGATACGGCGTGGTATTCGATTACCGATGATGAATGGCCAGCGGTGGCTGCCGGCTTCGAGCGGTGGTTGAGCCAGGAGAATCAGCGGCCCGAGGGGCAGGTGAATACACTTGAGGCATGCCGCAACGGCTGATAGCTGTATGGGTCTCACTGGCCTCTTCGCGGGACAAGCCCGCTCCCACAGGTACTGCACTGCCCTCAAGTGCAGTGGTAAACCTGTGGGAGCGGGCTTGTCCCGCGATGAGGCCGGCAAATACAGCACAAAAAAAGGGGAGCATCCGCTCCCCAGAGGTTAACCGCTTGTAGATGAGGGCTTATCTCAGCCCTCGATCTCGATCAGGATCTCACCCGGCGTCACGCGATCGCCCTTGGCCACGTGGATGGCCACGACCTTCCCAGCAATGGCCGCCTGCACTTCGGTTTCCATCTTCATGGCTTCGGTGATCAGCACGGCCTGGCCAGCCTTGACCACGTCCCCTTCCTTGACCAGTACATCAACGATGTTGCCCGGCATAGTGGTGGTGACGTGACCTGGATCGGTGGCTTGCTTGCGCTTGCTACCGCCGCCACCGACGAACTCGTTGAGTGGCTCGAACACCACTTCTTCCGGCATGCCGTCGATAGACAGGTAGAAGTGGCGCTTGCCTTCGGCCTTAACACCCACCCCGGTGATGTCGACGCGGTAGGTTTCGCCGTGCACGTCGATGACGAACTCGGTCGGTACCCCTTCACCGCCTGGAGCAGAAACGGCGCCAGCTTCTGGAATTGGCAACAGGGCTTCCGGAGTGAGGGTGCCGGCTTCGCGTTCTTCGAGGAACTTGCGGCCAATATCCGGGAACATGGCGAAGGTCAGCACGTCTTCTTCACAGCGGGCCAAGGCGCCGATGTCGTTACGCAGCTTGGTCATCTCTGGCTTCAGCAGGTCGGCCGGGCGCACATCGATCACTTCCTCGCTGCCGATCGCCTGGCGGCGCAGCTGCTCGTTGACCACACCCGGGGCCTTGCCGTAACCGCCTTGCAGGTACAGCTTCACCTCGTTGGTGATGGTCTTGTAGCGCTCGCCAGCCAGCACGTTGAAGAACGCCTGGGTGCCGACGATCTGCGAGGTCGGCGTCACCAGCGGCGGGAAGCCGAGGTCTTCACGCACACGCGGAATTTCGGCCAGCACTTCGTTCATGCGGTTGAGCGCGCCCTGTTCCTTGAGCTGGTTGGCCAGGTTGGAAATCATGCCACCGGGCACCTGGTTGACCTGCACGCGGGTGTCCACGGCGGTGAATTCGCTTTCGAACTGGTGGTACTTCTTGCGCACGGCGTAGAAGTACAAGCCGATTTCCTGCAGCAGCTCCAGGTCCAGGCCGGTATCGAATTCGCTGCCCTTGAGCGCAGCAACCATCGACTCGGTACCCGGGTGGCTGGTGCCCCAGGCGAAGCTGGAGATGGCGGTGTCAATATGATCGGCGCCGTTTTCCACAGCCTTGAGCTGGCACATGGCGGCCAGGCCGGCGGTATCGTGGGAGTGGATGAACACCGGCAGCGACTGCTCAGCCTTCAGCGCCTTGACCAGTTCACCCGTGGCGAACGGGGTCAGCAGGCCGGCCATGTCCTTGATCGCCACCGAGTCGCAACCCATGGCTTCCATCTGCTTGGCCTGGTTCACGAAGGCCTCGATGGTGTGCACCGGGCTGGTGGTATAGGCGATGGTGCCCTGGGCATGCTTGCCGGCAGCCTTGACCGCTTCGATGGCCACGCGCAGGTTACGCACGTCGTTCATGGCGTCGAAGATACGGAACACATCAATGCCATTGACCGCTGCCTTGGCGACGAAGGCTTTGACCACGTCGTCGCTGTAGTGGCGGTAACCCAGCAGGTTCTGGCCGCGCAGCAGCATTTGCAGGCGGGTGTTGGGCAGGGCTGCGCGCAACTTGCGCAGGCGCTCCCACGGGTCTTCCTTGAGGAAGCGCACGCACGCGTCGAAGGTGGCGCCACCCCAGACTTCCAGCGACCAGTAGCCGACTTTGTCGAGCTTGTCGCAGATCGGCAGCATGTCTTCGGTACGCATGCGGGTGGCCAGCAGGGACTGGTGGGCGTCGCGCAGGATCGTGTCGGTTACGTGAATTTTCTTGGACATTATAGGTTTCCTCACAGGCCTGCGTGGGCGGCGATGGCGGCGGCGATGGCCAAGGCCAGCTCTTCGGGTTTGCGCTTGATCGAGTAGTTGGTCAGTTCAGGGTGGCTTTCGACGAAGCTGGTATTGAACTGCCCGCTACGGAATTCCGGGTTGCGCAGAATTTCCTGGTAATAGGCGGCAGTGGTCTTCACCCCTTGCACACGCATGTCGTCCAAGGCTCGCAGGCCGCGGTCCATGGCCTCTTCCCAGGTCAACGCCCACACCACCAGTTTCAGGCACATGGAGTCGTAGAACGGCGGAATGGTGTAGCCGGTGTAGATCGCTGTATCGGTACGTACGCCCGGGCCACCGGGGGCGTAGTAACGAGTGATCTTGCCGAAGCTGGGCAGGAAGTTGTTCTTCGGGTCTTCGGCGTTGATGCGGAACTGCAGCGCGTAACCGCGGTGCTGGATGTCTTCTTGCTTGACCGACAGCGGCAAGCCCGAGGCGATGCGAATCTGCTCACGGACAATGTCGATACCGGTGATTTCCTCGGTGATGGTGTGTTCCACCTGCACCCGGGTGTTCATTTCCATGAAGTACACCTCGCCATCGGCGAGCAGGAACTCCACGGTACCGGCGTTCTCGTAGTTCACCGCCTTGGCCGCACGCACCGCCAGGTCGCCGATGTAGGCGCGCTGCTCGGGTGTGAGCTGTGGGCTTGGGGCAATTTCGATGAGCTTCTGGTTACGGCGCTGGATAGAGCAGTCACGCTCGAACAGGTGCACCACGTTGCCGAAGCTGTCACCGAGGATCTGTGCCTCGATGTGCTTGGGGTTGACGATGCACTTTTCCAGGAACACTTCGGCCGAACCAAAGGCTTTGGTGGCTTCGGAAATCACTCGCGGGAAGTTCTGCTCCAGCTCTTCGCGGCTGTTGCAACGGCGAATACCGCGGCCGCCACCACCGGAGGTGGCCTTGAGCATCACCGGGTAACCGATGCGCTCACCTTCGCTCAGGGCTTCATGAATATCGGCAACGTTGCCTTCGGTACCCGGGGTTACCGGCACACCAGCGGCGATCATGGTGCGGCGCGCTTCGGTCTTGTCGCCCATGCGGCGAATGACGTCGGCGGCCGGGCCGATGAACTTGATCCCGCGTTCAGCGCAGATCTCTGCCAGTTCAGCGTTTTCCGATAGGAAACCATAGCCCGGGTGCAGGGCATCACAGCCGGTTTCCACAGCCAGGTTCACCAGCTTGCGCGGGTTCAGGTACCCGGCCAGCGGCTCGGCGCCAATGCTGTGTGCTTCGTCGGCGCGCTTGACGTGCAAGGCATGCCGGTCGGCGTCGGAATAGATCGCTACCGAGCGTATGCCCATCTCGGCGCAGGCACGCACGATCCGAACTGCGATTTCACCTCGGTTGGCGATCAGGATTTTTTTTATCACTGGAGTCTTCCCAAAGCCGTAGGAACAGTCGAGCCGGTTCTACCGGTCGGCGCGTGACCAGGCGTTGCTGGCCAGTCGCGTATTCACCCTAGCGCTGTAGGTCGATAAACAAAAATCAATATTTGTTAGATGCAGTATTAGCAAAAGCTTATAGTGCGGTAACAAGGTATTGCCGAAGGGCGGGTTATAAATGCGTAAGTCCTTGATGCGTATGACTTTGCGTCAATTGCAGATCTTCAATGAGGTGTGTGATTTGCGCTCGTACAGCCGTGCAGCGGAAGAAATGTCCCTGACGCAACCCGCCGTTAGTCTACAGATTCGTCAGCTCGAAGAGCTGATTGGGCAGCCGTTGTTCGAGTACGTGGGCAAGAAGCTGTACCTGACCGAAGCGGCCGAGGCGCTGCAACGTGCCAGCCGCGATATATTCGGCCGCCTCGAGAGCCTGGACATGCAGCTGTCGGACATGCAGGGCTCACTGCAAGGGCAGCTGAAACTGGCGATCGAGTCCAGCGCCAAGTACTTCGTGCCACACCTGTTCGCCGCCTTCAAGCAACGTCACCCGGAGGTCAATCTGACCCTGACGGTGGTCAATCGCGCCCAAGCCATCCGCCGCCTTTCGGACAACCGCGACGACCTGATCATCATGTCGATGGTGCCGCAGGACATGGGCCTGGAATTTCTGCCGTTCCTCAACAACCCGATCATCGCAGTGGCGCCGCCTGAGCATCCGCTGTGCAAGCTGGAGCAATTGCGCCTGCAAGACCTGGAGCCTCATACCTTGCTGGTACGCGAGCAGGGTTCAGGCACACGCAAGGCCTGCGAGGAGTACTTCAAGGACAAGCGCGTGCATTTCACCCAGACCCTGGAAGTGGCCTCGGCCGATGCCCAGTGCGAGTGTGTGATCGCCGGCCTGGGGATTGCCCTGCTGACTCGCCATGCGGTCAATCTGGAACTGGCCACAGGCGCACTGAAAGAGTTACCGGTAGAAGAGCTGCCGCTGTACCGCAGTTGGTGCGTGGTGCAGGCCAAGGCCAAGCGGCAGTCGCCGGTGGCCTTGGCGTTTCTGGCGTTCATCCGCAGCGAACGTGCGCTGATCAGTGCGCTTGTTGAGCGTTTTTCGGGGAAGTTGCCACTGAAGACTGCCACACTGTAAGTGCTTGCAACTCGGGGTAGTCCACCAGCTCGCGCAGCAGTTGACGTTGGTCGCAATAGGTCTCGATCGCGCGGCGGTATTCCATGCGGCGCTGATCCTTTTCCTGCTGCTTGCGAGCCTTGGCGTTGGGTTGGTAGATACCGTCGTGGTCACGTGCCATTGCCTGTCTCCCAGATAGGATGCGGGACTTTCAGACTGGCCTTGAAGGTTTACGGTTTGGCTGTGGGATGGTGACAGAATCGTGAATTTTTACTGCCTGTAGCGGCCTCTTCGCGGGCTCGCCCGCTCCCACAGGTACTGTGCACCTTTTTAATCGGTGCAATTGCTGTGGGAGCGGGCAAGCCGGCGAAGAGGCCGCTACAGGTTGGATTCAGTCGTCTGTAGCCTTGATCGACTTGGGCGACAAACGCAGGCTGCGCAAGCTGCGCTTTACGCTCTTCAGGTGGTTGACCAGGCTCGGGCCGCGCGCCATGGCCACGCCCATGGCCAGCACATCGATCACCACCAGGTGGGCGATACGCGAGGTCAGCGGGGTGTAGATTTCGGTGTCCTCATGCACGTCGATTGCCAGGTTCACGGTCGACAGCTCGGCCAACGGCGTCTGGCTTGGGCACAAGGTAATAAGGTTGGCACCGCTCTCACGCACCAGATTGGCGGTAATCAGCAGGTCCTTGGAACGGCCCGACTGGGAAATGCACACCGCCACATCCCCAGGCCTCAAGGTAACCGCGGACATCGCCTGCATGTGCGGGTCGGAATACGCGGCCGCACTGAGCAGCAGGCGGAAGAACTTGTGCTGGGCATCCGCCGCTACCGCGCCGGATGCGCCAAAGCCATAGAACTCCACGCGTTGCGCCTGGGCCATGGCGCTCACGGCCTGTTGCAGCGCATGCGGGTCGAGGTGCTCGCGCACTTCCATCAGCGTGTGCAGGGTGGTGTCGAAAATCTTCAGGCTGTAGTCGGCAACCGAGTCATCTTCATGGATCGCGAACTGGCCAAAACTGGCCCCGGCGGCCAGGCTCTGCGCCAGCTTCAATTTCAGGTCCTGGAACCCCGAGCAACCGATTGCCCGGCAGAAACGCACGATGGTCGGTTCACTGATACCCACGCTGTGCGCCAGGTCGGCCATGGAGCTGTGCATGACCGCAGCCGGGTCGAGCAGCACGTGGTCGGCCACTTTGAGTTCCGATTTGCGCAGCAAGTGGCGCGATTGGGCAATGTGTTGCAACAGATTCACGGGCTGGACTCGGTTATGATCGGCTGGCCGGGTTGTAGCTTTCTTGTAGTTATACTACATGGACGCCAACCCGCCCAGTTAAACGAACGTGGAGAGTGGCGGTTTGACTATTCCTTGCGACATTCTGGTGTTCGGTGGCACCGGCGATCTGGCGCTGCACAAGTTGCTTCCCGCGCTCTACCACCTGTTCCGCGAGGCCCGCCTGAACAATGCTGTGCGCATCATCGCGCTGGCGCGGCGCAACCTGCCACGTAACGACTACCTCAAGCTCGCCGAACGCCACTGCCGGGCACAAATTGCTCGCAGTGACTTCGACGAAGAGGTCTGGCAGCGGTTTTCCGCCCGGTTGGACTATTTCGCCATGGATGCTTCGCAAAGTGCCGACTTCGGCCGCCTGGCACGCTACCTGGGCGAGCCCGGCGGGCTGACGCGCATCTTCTACCTGGCCACCGCTCCCAACCTGTTCGTGCCAATTGCCAACCACCTGCGCAACGCCGGCCTGGCCGACCCCGAAGCGCGTATCGTGCTGGAAAAACCGATTGGCCACTCGCTGGCCTCGGCCACCGCCATCAACCAAGCGATTGGCGCAGTGTTCGACGAAAACCAGGTCTTTCGCATCGACCACTACCTGGGCAAGGAAACCGTGCAGAACCTGATGGCCCTGCGCTTCGCCAATGCCCTGCTGGAGCCGGTGTGGCGCAACAATCAGGTCGACCACGTCCAGATCAGCGTTTGCGAGACCCTCGGGGTAGAGAACCGCGGCGCCTATTACGACCGTGCCGGGGCAACCCGCGACATGCTGCAGAACCACCTGCTGCAGCTGTTGTGCCTGGTGGCCATGGAGCCGCCTGCGCAGTTCGAGGCTGAAGCGGTGCGCGACGAAAAAGTGAAGATACTGCGGGCCCTCAAACCGATCACCGGCCAGGACGTGCAGGACAAGACCGTGCGCGGTCAGTACGGTGCCGGACACATCGGCGGCCAGGAGGTGCCTGCCTATTACTTCGAAAAGGACGTCGACAACGACAGCGATACAGAAACCTTCGTGGCCATCGAAGCGCACATCGACAACTGGCGCTGGGCAGGTGTGCCCTTCTACCTGCGCACGGGCAAACGCATGGCACGGCGTTCGTCGCAGATCGTCATTCAGTTCAAGCCTGTACCCCACGAGCTGTTCAGCGGTGGTCAGGTCAACCAACTGTTGATCCAGTTGCAACCAGATGAGCGCATCAGCCTGCGCATGATGACCAAGAGCCCAGGCAAAGGTATGCGGCTGGAGCCGGTGGACCTGAACCTCAACCTGGCGCAGGTGTTCGGCCAGACCCGCCGCTGGGACGCTTACGAACGCCTGCTGCTGGATATCCTGGAGGGCGATTCCACGCTGTTCATGCGGCGTGACGAAGTGGAAGCAGCCTGGGCCTGGATCGACCCGATCCTCAAGGGCTGGGAAGAACACTTCCAGGCGCCGCGCCACTATCCGGCTGGCAACAACGGTCCGGAGCAGGCCAACAGCCTGCTGGCCCACCGCGGAAGAGCCTGGCATAGCTGAAGCCGTTCCCGATTTCAGTCTGGCCTGCGCGATATGAAAGTGGTGCGTGCCCCGCGAGGCACCCCATCTTTCATCAGAGGCTCAAATCATGACAATCGACATCGACAACTTCGTAGCAATCAACGACAAGCGCCCCGGCAAGGAGGCGTTTCGCGTGTTCGGCACCGTAACGGTCGCCAATCCAGGAATCGAACCGGTACTGAGCACCCCATCCCCCCGCCACCGCGGCGGTTGGGAAGTGCTTCGTCTTGATCTGATTGAGCCTGACTCCCCCTCCATGGCTGTGATGACGACCAAGCCGGTTGCCTACGAGCAAGCGGGCATCAGCCCCTGGACCGACCTGGAAATCCAGGGCTGCGAGGGCAGGCTGAAAATCGTGACCATCGACTGAGACCCCCTGAGTAGCGCCTTAAGCACCAGGCCGGCAGAACGAGGACGTGATCAGGTTCGGCCGGCCCACTGCTGCAACCGGGCTGCACTGATGAACGGCAGCGTAAGAGGGTGATTATTTATACAGTACCATTTACCCGGCACTTGCCCCGCCCTAGAATGGCCCGATGCACACAGATGACCTCTCCCTCCTGCTGAACTCCCTCAACGATGCTCAACGCCAGGCCGTCGCGGCCAAGCTCGGGCGTCAACTGGTGCTTGCTGGCGCCGGCTCCGGTAAAACCCGCGTGCTGGTGCATCGCATCGCCTGGCTGATCCAGGTGGAACAAGCATCGCCGCACTCAATCCTGTCGGTGACGTTCACCAACAAGGCTGCGGCAGAAATGCGCCATCGGATCGAGCAACTGCTGGGGATCAACCCGGCAGGCATGTGGGTCGGTACCTTCCACGGGCTGGCCCATCGCCTGCTGCGGGCCCACTGGCAGGAAGCACGGCTGGTGCAGAACTTCCAGATCCTCGACAGCGATGACCAGCAGCGCCTGATCAAGCGGGTCATGCGCGAACTGGGGCTGGACGAGCAGAAGTGGCCGGCACGCCAGGCCCAGTGGTTCATCAACGGGCAGAAGGATGAAGGCCTGCGCCCGCAGCATATACAGGCGGGGGGCGACCTGTTCCTGGCGACCATGCGCGAGGTGTATACCGCCTACGAACAGGCCTGTGAGCGCGCGGGGGTCATCGACTTCTCCGAACTGTTGCTGCGTGCACTGGACCTGTGGCGCGACCACCCGGGCCTGCTTGAGCACTACCAGCGGCGCTTCCAGCATGTACTGGTAGACGAGTTCCAGGACACCAACGCCGTGCAGTACGCCTGGCTGCGCCTGCTGGCGCGCGGTGGTGCCAGCCTGATGGCGGTGGGCGACGACGACCAGTCGATCTACGGCTGGCGCGGCGCCAAAATCGAGAACATTCACCAGTACACCGCCGACTTCCCCGACGCCGAAATGATCCGCCTGGAGCAGAACTACCGCTCCACCGGCGGCATCCTCAAGGCTGCCAACGCCCTGATCGTCAACAACAGCGGGCGCCTGGGCAAGGAACTGTGGACTGACATGGGTGAAGGCGAACCGCTGACGCTGTACGCGGCCTACAACGAGCACGACGAAGCGCGCTACGTGGTGGAAACCATCGAAAGCCTGGTCAAGCAGGGCAATGCGCGTAACGAAATCGCCATTCTCTACCGTTCCAACGCCCAATCGCGGGTGCTGGAAGAGGCCCTGCTGCGCGAGCGTATCCCGTACCGTATCTATGGTGGCCAGCGCTTCTTCGAGCGCGCCGAAATCAAGAACGCCATGGCTTACCTGCGGCTGATCGAAGGGCGTGGCAACGATGCGGCCCTGGAGCGAGTGATCAACGTGCCGCCACGCGGCATTGGCGAGAAAACCGTCGAAGCCATCCGCGAGCATGCCCGCCACAGCCAGGTGTCGATGTGGGAAGCCATGTGCCAGCTGTTGGCTGCCAAGGCGCTGAAAGGCCGCGCCGCCAGCGCTCTGGGTGCCTTCATCGAGCTGATCGAGGGGTTGGCCACGAAGGTCACGGACATGCCGCTGCATACCATGACCCAGACCACCATCGAACAATCCGGGCTGATCACCTATCACCAGGAAGAAAAGGGTGAAAAGGGCCAGGCACGGGTAGAAAACCTCGAGGAACTGGTCAGCGCGGCGCGCAACTTCGAGTCCACCGAAGAAGACGCCGATCTCTCGCCGCTTTCGGCCTTCCTCGGCCATGCCTCGCTGGAAGCCGGCGATACCCAGGCCGATGAGCATGAAGACAGCGTCCAGCTGATGACCTTGCACAGCGCCAAAGGCCTGGAGTTCCCGTATGTGTTTCTGGTGGGCATGGAAGAAGGCCTGTTCCCGCACAAGATGAGCCTGGAAGAACCCGGCCGCCTGGAAGAGGAGCGCCGCCTGGCCTATGTGGGAATTACACGGGCTATGCGCCAGCTGGTCATGACCTACGCCGAAACACGTCGCCTGTATGGCAGCGAAACCTACAATAAGGTGTCGCGTTTCGTACGTGAAATTCCCGCAGGCCTTATTCAGGAGGTGCGTCTGTCCAACAGCGTCAGTCGCCCGTTCAGTGGGGCCAAGACGGCCACCAACAGTAACCTGTTTGCCAATGCCAATATTCCACAGACGGCGTTCAACCTCGGCCAGCGCGTGCAACATGCGGTGTTTGGCGAAGGCGTGATCCTCAACTTCGAGGGTTCGGGCGCCCAGGCACGGGTACAAGTGAATTTTGCCGAAGGCAGCAAGTGGCTGATGCTGGGGTATGCGAAGCTCGAAGCCATCTGATGTACTGGGCCGCTCTGCCGGGCGGCCTTGTAACATTCAGGCAAAAGCTCGAAACACTATGTCACTGGTCATGTGCACGGGAACCTGTGCAACATGACGCGCGTGCAATCCACAACAGGGGATATCCCACTTATGCAACGTTTTCTTAGCATCGCACTGGCGCTCTGCGTCGGCCTGACGCTGAGCCTGGACGCCAACGCCAAACGTTTCGGCGGCGGCAAGAGCTCGGGCTCCGCGCCTATCCACCAGACCCGCCAAGCCACGCCAACCACGCCTGCAGCCGCACCGACCGCACCTGGCCGTGCCCCGGCTGCCGCCAGCGGTGCTTCGCGCTGGTTGGGCCCACTGGCCGGCCTGGCCGCCGGTGGACTGCTGGCGTCCATGTTCATGGGCGACGGTTTCGAAGGTTTCCAGATCATGGACTTCCTGATCGTGGCGCTCATCGCCTTCCTGGTGTTCCGCTTCATTGCAGCGCGCCGCCGCCAGCAGCAGCCGCAAATGGCTATGCCAGGCCATGCGCCGATGCAGCGTGAAGCCCACAACCAGCCAGCACAGCCATCGGTCTTTGGTGGTTCGGCCGCACCTGCCGCCGCTCCGGTGATCAACGCCCCGGCCTGGTTCAACGAGCAAAGCTTCCTGGCTGCCGCCCGTAACCACTTCCAGTCGCTGCAGCAGCACTGGGATGCCAACGAAATGGACAAGATCAGCGAGTTCGTTACCCCGCAAATGCTCGAGTTCCTCAAGCGTGAGCGTGCTGAGCTGGGTGACGGCTTCCAGGCCACCTACATCGACAACCTCGAAGTACAGCTGGACGGTATCGACGACCGCGCCGACCGCACGGACGCCACCTTGACCTTCCGCGGCGTGTCGAAAACCTCGCGCTTCGACCAGGGCGAAGTGTTCAGCGAAAGCTGGCACATGGTTCGCGCCCCAGGCGAGAACCAGCCTTGGCTGGTGGCCGGTATCCGTCAAAACGGCTAACCGCTGCGTGCTACATAAAAAACCCCGGGCCTGTCCCGGGGTTTTTGCTTTTGCCAGAGTGGCCTACTAGGGTATAACGCGCAGCGTTGTCATCTAGGTCAGAGGAAGTGAACCGTGGAAGAAGTGATCGAACAACTCCGTGAAGCCAATCAGCCAGTGCCGGTGCCCCTTGAGCTTCCCGACGAGGACCAGCTGGTCGAAATCGAAGAAGAGCTGTTCATCAACATACCGTTCGTGTTCAAAGAGTTTCTACTGACCGTCAGCGACGTGGTGTATGGCTTGCTGGAGCCGGTAACCGTCACCGACCCACAATCGCACACCTACCTGCCTGACGTTGCCGCCAACGCCTGGGACGCCGGCGTGCCGCGTGACCTGATTCCGCTGTGCCAGGATGGCGACAACTACTACTGCGTCGAAGAAGACGGCACCGTGGTGCTGTGGGACGCCGAAGAGGAAATTGCCGGTGAAGACAGCTGGGAATCAGTGTGGCACTGGGCGCGGGATGTCTGGCTGGAGAGCTGATTTCAATCTCTGCCCCCACAGGAACACCATCGCCTCCAGCTCCTGTGGGGTACCTGTGGAAGCGGGCAAGCCCGGGAAGAGGCCGGTACAGGCACAGGAAGTTTACGGCCCGGTGCCATCAATGTGGCTAGAATCGCCAGGCTTTCTGCGCCTGGCGACATTGCTACCGCTCAGTCCCCGCGAACGACGATGAAATCTTGCTCAGGGAGCATTGCGCCCTTCAGTGCGTATTCTCGCGACTGTTTTCCAGCGTCTCCAGCAAGGCGATCTGCATGCGCGTGTGCACGCGGATGAACCAGCGCCACAGCAAGGCCACCACCACCGCCGCCACCACGGCAATGACCAACAGCAACTCGTTGGTGGGCAGAATGCTCGCCGACAATGCCGACAGCAGCAGGAAAATCACCAGCAGCGACAACAGCGGGATAACCTCGGCGATCACCCGGCGCACTCGCTGGGTATGGCGCCCGGCCATTTCCGGCTTCACGCCCATTTCTGCCAGCAGCATCGACAGTGCCTTGAGCTTGCGATAGGCAGCGATCAGGAAGGGCAGCGACAGCAACAACGCCGCGCCCCAGATAACCGCCTTCTGCTGGCTGGCATCGCTGACCCACTCACTGAGCCAGTTGCCGATGCGCTCTGCAAAGTAACCACCACTGAAGAAAATGGCGATCACCAGCGCCAGGTTCACCCCCACCTGCAACAGGATGCGCCGGATCATCGCCGCCAGCATGGCGCTCTCGCCCTGCGGCTGTATATTGCGCAACCACTCGCCATACAACGAAAGCACCCGCGCCAGGCGGCTGGGCACCACATTGCCAAGTTTCTGCGACAGCGGGTCGGCCGCACGGATCAGATAGGGCGTCAGCAGCGTGGTAATTGCCGATACCGCGACCGCCACCGGGTAAAGGAAGTCGCTGGTCACCTGCAGCGTCATGCCCAGCGCGGCGATGATGAAGGAAAACTCGCCAATCTGCGAAAGCCCCATGCCCACCCGCAGCGATGTGCGCCCGTCATTACCGGCAATGAACGCCCCCATGCCGCAGGAGAGCATTTTGCCCAATACCACCGCCAGGGTGATGACCACGATCGGCCAGGCGTAATCGACGAGCACTTGTGGGTCGATCATAAGGCCGATGGCGACAAAGAAGATGGCACTGAACAGGTCGCGTACCGGCTCGATCAGGCGTTCGATCTTCAGCAACTGACGTGATTCGGCCATGATCGCGCCAATCAGGAAGGCGCCCAGCACCATGCTGTATTCCAGCTTTACCACCAACAGGCAGAAGCCGAAGCACAGGCCAAGCACGGTAATCAGCAGCATTTCGTTGCTTTCAAATTTGGCCACATAGGCCAGCAGCCGCGGCACCAGCAGAATCCCGATAACCAAGGCAACGATCATGAACAGTGACAGCTTGCCCACTGTGGAGAACACTTCGCCCGAGCTGACCGTGCCGCTGACAGCGATGCCTGACAGCAGGGCAATAATGCCGATACCAAGGATGTCCTCCACGATGAGCACGCCGAAGATCAACTGGGCAAAGCGCTCGTTCTTCATCTTCAGGTCATTCAGTGCCTTGACGATGATGGTGGTCGAGGAAATGGCCAGGATCGCGCCGAGGAATAGCGAATCCATGGTGTTCCAGCCGAACCAGCGGCCAATCTCGAAGCCGATCCAGATCATCAGCACGATTTCCAGGAAGGCCGCGATGAACGCCGTGGCACCAACCTTGAAAAGCTTACGCAGACTGAATTCGAGCCCCAGGCAGAACATCAGGAAGATTACTCCCAGTTCAGCAAGGGTCTTGATGGTTTCTTCGTCATGGATCAGGCCGAATGGCGGGGTATGCGGGCCGATGATGAAGCCGGCGACGATATAGCCCAGTACGACGGGCTGTTTGAGGCGGTGAAAGAGAATGGTGACCACGCCAGCGACCAGCATGATGACTGCCAGGTCCTGGATAAAGCTGATGGCATGCATGGCGTGATACTCCTTTTCTCGTCTTTTTTTTGAATGCCTGGGCAGACCGCTCCTCTGCCAAGGCAAACCTGAGCGAGCAGCAAGTACATACTGTATTGAATGCAGGAATGCCCATGTTGCATGGGCGTACTCAGGTTAACATCGCACCCCGCCGCAAAAAGCCGGTGCAATATGCAGAAACAGATCGGCTGGAAAAGCGCCGCTGATGGCATGATCAGCGTGACGATGGCGCGTCAGCCAACGTCCCGTACCAACAAGGCAAATTCAAAAGAGGGGAACAGAAGTGTCAGCAGATAACGCCCCCCATTCGCCCGATTCAGCGCAACCTCACCGTGAGCACACTATGGAACCTGGAAACGCCCAGCTGAGCATGACCGTCCTGATGACCCCGGACATGGCCAACTTTTCTGGCAACGTACATGGCGGCACCCTGCTCAAGTACCTCGACGAAGTGGCCTATGCGTGCGCCAGCCGCTATGCCGGCAGCTATGTGGTGACCCTGTCGGTCGACCAGGTGATCTTCCGCGAGCCCGTGCACGTGGGTGAACTGGTGACCTTCCTGGCGTCGGTCAACTACACCGGCAATACATCGATGGAAGTCGGCATCAAAGTGGTGACCGAGAACATCCGCGAGCGCTCGGTGCGCCACTCCAACAGCTGCTTCTTCACCATGGTCGCGGTCGACGACAACCGCCGCCCGGTGCCGGTGCCGCCGCGCCAGCCGCACAGCAGCGAAGAAAAGCGCCGCTTCCTGCAAGGCCAGCAGCGTCGGCAGATCCGCCAAGAGCTTGAGAAGCGCTACCAGGACCTGAAAACCGACGCGATCTAAAGCGCCAGCGGCTGCGCCTCAAAGCGCACCCGCGGATGGGCGATGCGGTCCTGGGCCCGCACCAGTTGTAGTTCGTAGCTGGCGCAGGCCTGGGTTTCCAGCAGCACCTCATGCACGGCTGCAGCGGTGAATTCGAAGGCTTGCACCCAGCTGTCGCCGAGCAGCACACGCGCCAGGAACAGGCCTGAGGTCAGGTCACCCACCCCCACCGGCTGCCGCGGGAACGCCAGCAGCGGGCGGCGCAGGTGCCAGCTGTGCTCGGCAGTCACCAGCAGCATTTCGAACTGGTCTTCGGCCCGCCCGGGGTAAACCAGGTGCTTGACCAGTACCACCTGCGGGCCACGCTGCAGCAGGCTGCGCGCCATGTTCACGCAATCCTCCAGCGACTGTGCGCGGCGCCCACAGAAGCTGTCCAGTTCCAGCTGGTTGGGGCACAGGATGTCGGCCCGGGCCGCCGCCTCGTCGAGCAGGAACTCGCTCACCTCCGGCGGCACGATGCAGCCCTTCTCCGGGTGCCCCATGACCGGGTCACACAGATACAGAGCCTTTGGGTTCACCGCCTTGATCCGCTCGACGCCAGCCAGGATCGCCCGCCCCTGCTCGGCACTGCCCAGGTAGCCGGAAAGCACAGCATCGCAGTGACCCAGCTCGCCAATATTGGAAATACCTTCCACCAACGCAGGAATTTGCGCCGGGGCAAGCACTTCACCCGCCCACTGGCCATACTGTGTGTGATTGGAGAACTGCACGGTATTGAGCGGCCAGACATTGACCCCGATACGCTGCATGGGAAACACCGCGGCGCTGTTGCCGGCGTGGCCGAACACCACATGGGACTGAATGGCGAGCAGGTGCGGGGTACGTTTCATGCGGGAGGTTTCCAAAGCTGTTTCAAGGATTGTGCGCAGCGCAGTATGAACTCGATTGCCACCTGTACGACAGGCCAGGGACGCAGTTAAGCTGGATCTACCTGTTTGGAGCATATGCAAATGTTGACCCTGGAGAACGTCTTCGTCCTGATGCTGTTGGCCACGGCAGGCGGCTGGTTGTGGCACAACCATGGGTTGCGCGAAAAAGCCCTGGAACGGGTCAAACAGCACTGTGCCAAGCTCGACCTCGAGCTGCTCGACGATGCCGTCGCACTCAAGCGCATCGCCTTTGTCCGTGACGCCAATGGCCGCAAGCGCCTGGCACGCATCTATGCCTTTGAGTTCACCGTCACCGGCGAGCAACGCCACCCGGGTACTGTGACCCAGTTCGGCGCGCACAGCGTGCAGATCGAGCTGGCGCCCTACCCGTTTGAAATCAAGACACCACCACGCACCGACAATGTCATCGAGATGCAGCAGTGGCGTCAGGAACACAATCGCTGGCGCAACTGATCAGCTGACGCGGCATTCGCTCAACCCCGCTTGCAGCGTGGGTTGCGATTGCGGCTGATCAAAAATCAGCTCGATACGGCTATCCCTGCGCCATTCACTGGGCTGCCATATCGGCATGTCACCCTTGAGCCCATTAAATGATTGCCAACCTTCCACGCTGTGGATAACCCCTTTGGCACGCCGCCATGGCAAGGTCCGCAAGAACGCCAGTAGGCGCTGTGGATAAAACTGCTGTGCGGGATGCCAGCGCCAGCCAATGCTCCAACCTCCCTCCCCCTCCTGCGCAAGACAGATCGGCTGGCTGGGGTCTGTCCACAATATTGTTGGGGCTCCCCCAAGATTGTCGACAATCTGGTTTTCCTGAAATGGGCTGTCGACAATCTCTACCAGGGCGCCAGGAAGGCTTGATAGCGGCACCTGGCCCTGTACCGACCACATCACATTCTTGTCGTTAAATTTATTAGTTATCAACAACTTAGATTTTTCATCCACAGCCTCCGACTTGTTGAAAAGCACGTATTCAGACACGTTGAAAGCTTGCTGTTGGGCGTCCGGAAGCGGCTCGTTTCGCGCCATGGATTGCGCATCGACAACCATCAACAATGGCTGAATTGTCAGCACTCCAGCCCACGGAGCCTGTTTCAGCTGAGCAAGCAGCTGCAACGGGTGACCCAGGCCAGACGGCTCGATAAACAGCCGGTCAGGCCGGGATTTGCGCAACAACCGGCCCAGGCCCACCTGAAACGGCATGCCGTTGACACAACACAGGCAGCCACCTGCAACCTCGCCGATGGCGATGCCATCTTCGTCACGGCTGAGCAACGCCGCATCCAGGCCAACCAGGCCGAATTCGTTGATCAAGACCGCCCAGCGTTCGTTGCGCGGGCGCTGGGCCAGCAGATGGCGTATCAGGGTGGTCTTGCCGGCGCCCAGGGGGCCGGCAATGACATGGGTGGGAATGTTCTGCAGCATGGGATGGCTTCAGGCGGGGTGAAGGCTCACTATGCGCCGTCAGGCTAGCCAGTCAAGGCTGAGCAGCAGGCGCCCTTGCTGGCCCGAGGGCGAGCGGTGCACCAGCCCTGCACCTTCGTTGCCCTGCCACTTCTCGCCCTTGAGTACAGCCACTTCACCGACGTGCAGTTTCTGAATGTTATTCACAGGCACTTGAGCTGTGTGTAACTCCCCGCGTGGGCTCTCCTGCTCCCGCAACCACTCGCTACCCGGGCCCGCATAGGTGGTGAGCAATCGCAACGGCACGTTATCCACATGAAAGCGCGGGCACATGGGCCCGGTCAGCACCCGCAGGCGCAAACCGACCCGCCGCGCGCCAACCAGGCAGGTATATGCCGCCACCAGCCAGGCTACATCGGCCACGAACGCTTCGTAACCCTGCAGGTCCGCCGCTTCGCGTAGCAAATCCGACAAAACCGGCATCTGCTGCTCGTCCACATCGATTACCCACTGATCTGACAGGGGTTGCCCAAGGCTGACTACCAGCTCGGCAAAATCCTCCAGCTGTGGCGGCAAGCGCCGGCGCCAGACCGCCAGGTTCACGCCGTCCTGCAGCACGTCGGTCAACACCAGCGGCGTTTCGCCAAACACCTGGAAGATATCCACAGGCTTGAGCGCCTGGTTCATGCTGCTGCCTCCTCGTGCCAAGGGCCAAATGGATCAGCCAGACGCAACCAGCCCATAGGCCCCAACTCCATTTCTTCATCCGTCAACAAGCAGGCCTGAAGCTGTGTGGATAACTTTTTGAAGTCGATATTCTGACCAATGAACACTAATTCCTGCCGGCAGTCACCGGTTTCGGCGTGCCAGTGTTTCAAGATATCGGCAGTGTTATCCACATCCTGGGGCCACTGCTCGCGCGGCACGAAACGCCACCAACGGCCCGCCAGCCCATGGCGCATCATGCCACCTGCCTGGGACCAGCTACCGGCTTCCTGGTACTTGCTGGCCAACCAGAAAAAACCCTTCGAACGCAGCAGCCGACCATTGCTCCAGGGCTTGTGGATAAAATCAAAAAAGCGCTGTGGATGAAGTGGCCGCCGCCCCTGCCAGGTCGTGGCCGCGATGCCGTACTCTTCAGTCTCCGGCACATGCTCGCCGCGCAATTCTTGCAACCAGCCCGGCGCTTGAGCAGCCTGGTCGAAGTCGAATAGGCCAGTGTCCAGAATGCGCGCCAGCGGCACCTGGCCCATGACCATGGGCACGATCTGCGCCCGGGCGTTGAGGCTGCGCAAAATGGCCATGAGTTCTTCGCGCTCGTGCTGGCTGATCAGGTCGATCTTGCTCAGCAACAACACATCGGCGAACTCCACCTGCTCGATCAGCAGATCACTGATCGACCGCTCGTCCTCTTCGCCCAAGGTTTCACCACGGCTGGCCAGGCTGTCTGCTGCCTGGTAATCGCGTAAAAAATTCAGGCCATCGACCACAGTGACCATGGTATCCAACCGCGCCATGTCGGAAAGGCTGCGGCCCTGCTCGTCGCGAAACGTGAACGTCTCGGCAACCGGCAGCGGCTCCGAGATACCCGTGGACTCGATGAGCAAATAATCGAAGCGGCCTTCTTCGGCCAGCCGCGCAACCTCTTCGAGCAGGTCTTCACGCAGTGTGCAGCAGATGCAGCCGTTGCTCATCTCGACCAGTTTCTCTTCAGCGCGGTTGAGGCTGACGTTGCGCTGCACCTCGCTGGCGTCGATGTTGATTTCACTCATGTCGTTGACGATGACCGCGACCCGCAGGTGGTCGCGGTTACGCAGCACATGGTTGAGCAAAGTGCTCTTGCCGGCGCCAAGGAAGCCAGACAGCACGGTGACAGGGAGACGATTGGACATGGCGAAACCTCTTCAGGCGAGCGCATTCGAAACGATGCATTGCACAATGTTATAAAGTAACAATACAATTTCGCCAAGCCGTTCTCGACAGACGAGTATTCACCGGGGATGAAAAATGAATCTGCTGCGCGCCATGGTGTTGCTGTTGCTCGCCATGCCTACTTCGCTTTTCGCCATGCCAAAGAACAGCCCGATGGCGATGTGTACACGCAGCGCGACACTGCTTGCCTGCCAGGACGGCAAAGGCAGCTATTACAGCGTGCGCAGCGAAGGAAATATGTTCTACCTGCGCGGCTACGACTTCACCAGCCGGCGCCTATGGGCACAAACCAACAGCCGCTATGGCACGTTGACCTTTTTTACCGGCCTGGCCAGCGATGGCGAAGCCTGGGTGGGTTACAGCCGTCGCGTTGGCTGGACCACTCTGAACCGCGTATCCAGCTCCAGTGGGCAGCGCTTCAAGCTGCATTGCAGCCTGATCGGCGCTTGCCACTGATGCCTCTTTTTGTTTGGAAAGCCAGATGACCCAGCTCAAGCTCCCCGACATCGCAGCACAAGCCCTGGAGTACACCTTGCCTTTGGACTGGGTGGGCATGTGCGGCATCGCCTTGCCTGTGCAATTCGAAGGGCGCACCGCAGCCGCCAAAATCGATGCAGGCGTAAGCCTGGTTGACGGCAGTTCACGCGGTATCCATATGTCGCGGCTTTACCTTGCCCTTGAGACATTGGAGCACCAGCCCCTCACTCCGCTGGCAATCAGGCGGCTACTGGCTGATTTCCTGAGCAGCCATGAGGGCCTTTCTTCGGCAGCCTACCTGCGCCTGCGCTTCGAGCACATGCTGAAACGGCCGGCTTTGATCAGCCCATTGGCAGGCTGGAAAAGCTATGCGGTAACAGTCGATGCAAGGATAGAAAATGAAATGTTCCACGTGGAACTATCTGTTTCCGTTCCGTACTCCTCCACCTGCCCGTGCTCGGCTGCACTTGCACGGCAACTGATTCAGCAGCAGTTCCTGGACGATTTCAGCGAGCAGCAGGTCGAAAAATCCGCCATATTGCAGTGGCTGGGTAGCGCCAAAGGCATTGTGGCGACGCCCCATAGCCAACGCAGTACCGCGCAAATTCAGGTACGGCTGCGCGGCACTCAGCATGATCTACCCATCACCGAATTGATTAACTGCGTAGAGGGAAGCTTGGGGACCGCTGTGCAGACTGCTGTGAAACGTGCAGACGAACAAGCCTTCGCCTTGGCCAACGGGCAGAACCTGATGTTCTGCGAAGACGCCGCACGACGCCTGCACCACTCACTGCGGCAAATGGAATGGAGCACGGCCTTCAAGCTACGCGTGGAACATGCAGAAAGCCTGCATGCCCACGACGCCGTCGCTACCAGCCAATGGCAATGGGACGTCAGCTGCGCGGTTTGACCGTGCCACAGTCATTACCTAGCCACACCGCACGGGTGTTCATGCTGCCTTGCTGCTGCACACCCGAAGCGTTGAAGGTACCACTGACCTGAGTAGTGAACTCCCGGTCGCTGAGGAAGGTAGCCTGGCCAGTACCTTGTGCCTTGGGGCAGCTGAACTGGAACTTCCACACATTACCGGTACGGTCGGTAATCTTTTGAGTGCAGCCCGATTTCGGATCCTGCAGTGGGATATCGTTGGTGGCCACCTGCTCTGGCGTCAGGCACGAACGCACACCATTGCCACCGACAGTTACCCCCTGTTTCGCCAATACCCCCTCCATCATCGCGCGTTGCTCTGGCGGTAGATTTTTCAACTGACCGAGCATGAACTGCATGTCGGGTAACGGTTTGCCATCGACCTGCATATTGCTGGTGGTCAGCTCCCACAAACCTGGTTGCAGCATCTGGGCATGCACCAGTGGGCTGCTCATGGCCAGGGCCAACGCCAACAGTGGCAGACGAATCTTCATGGACGATCGCTCCTGAAAAAACCGGCCAAGCGGGCCGGGCTGAAACTTGGACGCCAAACCCACCTTCAGGTTGCAAGGCGGACCGGGAACGTGTTCTGTTACCTCAAGTGTACTCGGCAAGCAGGATGCATATGGATTACCACAGCCCCTACTTTTTTGGTTACCTACTCGGACTGATTCACTTACTGGGTATCGTCGCCGCGCTGCACGCGATCTTTACCGTGCGTACCGCCCAAGGCGCCATCGCCTGGGCCATGCCCTTGTTTTTCATCCCCTACCTTACCTTGATCCCCTACCTGATCTTCGGCGCCCGCTCGTTCTATGCCTACATCAAGGCCAGGCGCCAGGCCAACCAGGAAATGCACGTGGCCATGGCCAATCTCAACTGGCGGCCTTGGGTGGAAGAAGCCCTCACCGCCCGGGAATCAGAAAGCTACACAGCCCTGCGCGCCATGCCCAAGCTGGGCCGCATGCCCTGCCTGGCGAACAACCAGGTGAAGTTGCTGATCGATGGAAAGGCCACCTTCGATGCCATCTTCGCCGCCATCGACAAAGCCCGCGATGTGGTGCTGGTGCAGTTCTTCATCATCCATGACGACAACCTCGGCAAGGCACTGCAACAACTGCTGCTCCGTAAGGCCGCCGAAGGGGTGCAGGTATTCGTGCTCTATGACCGCGTCGGCAGCCATGCCTTGCCAGCCCGCTACAGCCAGCAGCTGCGCGACGGCGGTGTGCAGATTCATGCCTTCGCCACCCGCCGCGGTTGGTTCAACCGCTTCCAGGTAAACTTCCGCAATCACCGCAAGATCGTGGTAGTGGATGGCCTGATTGGGTTCATCGGCGGGCACAACGTGGGCGATGAATACCTCGGTGAGCACCCGAAGCTTTCCCCTTGGCGCGACACCCATGCGCAGATCGGCGGGCCGGTGCTGGCCTGCCTGCAGGAGTCGTTCGCCGAAGACTGGTACTGGGCCACGCGCCAGCTACCGCCGCTGATCCTGCCGGATACCTACCCGGACAACGGCGTGCTGTGCCAGGCCTTGGCCAGCGGCCCGGCCGACCCGCAGGAAACCTGCTCGCTGTTCTTCCTCGAAGCAATCCACTCCGCCACCCGCCGGGTGTGGATCACCAGTCCCTACTTCATCCCGGACGAGGCGGTGTTCGCCGCCTTGCGCCTGGCGGTGCTGCGTGGGGTCGATGTACGCGTGCTGATCCCGTCACGACCAGACCATCGTGTGGTCTATGCCGCCTCAAGCCTGTTCGCCTTCGAAGCGGTGCGCGCGGGTGTGCGCATGTTCCGCTATCAGCCGGGCTTCCTGCATCAAAAGGTGGTGCTGGTGGACGATGATGTCAGCGCGATCGGCAGTGCCAACCTGGACAACCGCTCGTTCCGTCTGAATTTCGAGATCACCCTGCTCACCGTCGACCGCAGCTTCGCCGACCAGGTGGAGAAGATGCTGATCAATGACTTTGAACAGTCGCGGGAAATCACTGCGGAGGACAGCCTGGACACTCATCGACTGCAGCAGTTGGGGATGCGGATTGCACGGCTGATTTCGCCAATCCTTTAAGCTAAGCAGTATGAGTGTGGGAGCGGCCTTGCGGCCCTCTCGCGACACAAGGCCGCTCCCACAAAATCCGCATCTACATGCTTAGCGATACAGATCTTCGCGCGTCCAGGGCAGGTCATGGTGCCCGTCGGCGTATGGCTTCACTGCCAAGATCTGGTGCAGGTTGATCCAGCCCTTCTCAAAGGCATAGGCACAACCTGCAAGGTACAGGCGCCAGATGCGCAGGGTTTTTTCCGGCACCAGCGCCGCCGCCTTGTGCAGCTGATTCTCCAGGTTTTCGCTCCAGTGATGCAGGGTCTTGGCGTAGTGCAGGCGCAGGCTTTCCACGTCTACGACCTCCAGTCCCGCTTCGCAGAGGCTGGCGCTGATCATCGACAGGTGAGGCAGCTCGCCATGGGGGAACACGTAGCGGTCGATGAACTCACCTGCGCCACGTCCGACCGGGCGGCCATCGACATGCTTGGCGGTGATCCCGTGGTTCATCACCAGCCCCCCTTCCCTCACGGCGCCGAACAGTTTCTGGCAATACAGCGCCAGGTTGGCATGCCCGACATGCTCGAACATACCAACGCTGACAACCTTGTCGAAGCGACCGTCTTGAGGCAGGTCACGGTAGTCGAGAATCTGCAGGTCGATTTTGTCGGCCAACCCTTCGGCCTTGACCCGCTGCCTGCCAAGCTTGAGCTGCTCCTTGCTCAAGGTGATGCCGAATACCTTGGCGTCATATTCCCGTGCAGCGAAGCGCGCAAGGCCACCCCAACCACAGCCCACGTCCAGCAGGTAGTCGCCGGCATTGAGGCGCAACTTGCGACACAGGTGGTCGAACTTGTCCTGCTGTGCCTGATCGAGCGTGTTATCAGGCTCGCGAAAGTAGGCGCACGAATAGGCCATGTCCTGATCCAGCCACAGCCGATAGAACGCGTTGGAAACATCGTAGTGATAGGAAATGGCTTCAGCGTCAGTGCTTTTGTCGTGAGCAAGCCGCGCCGGCGAAGCCTCTTCAAAATCAGGCAACAGCGCCTCGCTCAGCTCATCACATACCCGGATGGCTTCACCGATGTCGCCTTCCAGCTCCAGCTTGCCTTCGACGAACGCTGTGCCCAACTGCTCCAGGCTCGGGTGCGTCAACTGGCTGATCAACTGTGGCTCTTTGACCAGGATGGTGACCTGCGGGCTAGGCCCCAGATCGAACTGGTTACCGTCCCACAATTTCAGCCGCAGCGGCAGATGCAGGCTCTGCAGTGCAGGTGGAAGTTGCGCGAGCATGAACAACCCTCCCTATCCGTTTCTGGCTACAACGCCTGATATTTCGAACGTCGTCGGATCAGAGTAGTTCATTGGTGGGAGGTTTCCTCTAAACGAGACCAAGGTCTAGAACCAACTGATCTTATCCATACAGCAGATTGTATACAATTCTCGCATCTCAGCTTAACCTTGTGCCCCTCTCGCGCTTCTACATCCTGGAGTTGAACCCATGAAATCCTATGACGTGGTGATCATCGGCGGTGGCCCTGGCGGCTACAACGCAGCCATCCGCGCTGGCCAGCTTGGCCTGAGTGTTGCCTGCGTGGAAGGCCGCTCGACCTTGGGCGGCACTTGTTTGAACGTGGGCTGCATGCCCTCCAAGGCACTGTTGCATGCGTCCGAGCTGTACGAGGCCGCCAGCGGTGAAGAGTTCGCCCACCTCGGTATCGAAGTAAAGCCCACCCTTAACCTCGCCCAGATGATGAAACAGAAGGACGAGAGCGTGACCGGCCTGACCAAAGGTATCGAATACCTGTTCCGCAAGAACAAGGTCGACTGGATCAAAGGTTGGGGCCGCCTGGACGGCGTCGGCAAGGTTGTAGTAAAGGCTGAAGACGGCAGCGAAACTGCGCTGCAAGCCAAGGATGTGGTCATCGCCACCGGCTCGGAGCCCACCCCTCTGCCGGGGGTGACCATCGATAACCAGCGCATCATCGACTCGACCGGCGCACTGTCGCTGCCGCAAGTGCCCAAGCATCTGGTCGTCATCGGTGCCGGCGTGATCGGCCTTGAGCTGGGTTCCGTCTGGCGGCGCCTGGGCAGCCAAGTCACCGTCATCGAATACCTTGATCGCATCTGCCCAGGTACCGACACGGAAACCGCCAAGACCCTGCAAAAGGCACTCGCCAAGCAAGGCATGGTGTTCAAGCTGGGCAGCAAAGTGACTCAAGCCACTGCAAGTGCCGAGGGTGTGAGCCTGACGCTGGAGCCTGCTGCCGGCGGCACCGCAGAATCGCTGCAGGCCGATTACGTGCTGGTGGCTATCGGCCGCCGCCCTTATACCAAGGGGCTGAACCTTGAGAGCGTGGGCCTGGAAACCGACAAGCGCGGCATGCTCGGTAACGAACACCACCGCACTTCAGTGCCCGGTGTGTGGGTGATTGGTGACGTCACTTCCGGCCCGATGCTGGCGCACAAGGCCGAAGACGAAGCCGTAGCCTGCATCGAGCGTATTGCCGGCAAGCCCCACGAGGTCAACTACAACCTCATCCCTGGCGTGATCTACACCCGCCCGGAGTTGGCCACCGTGGGCAAGACCGAAGAGCAGCTCAAAGCCGAAGGGCGTGCTTATAAAGTCGGCAAGTTCCCCTTCACCGCCAACAGCCGCGCCAAGATCAACCACGAGACCGAAGGCTTCGCCAAAGTCATCGCCGATGCCCAAACCGATGAAGTGCTAGGTGTGCACCTGGTGGGCCCAAGCGTCAGCGAGATGATCGGTGAGTTCTGTGTGGCCATGGAATTCTCGGCCTCGGCAGAAGACATCGCCCTGACCTGCCACCCCCACCCGACCCGCTCCGAGGCCTTGCGCCAGGCAGCGATGAATGTGGACGGCATGGCGATGCAGATCTGACAGTACCCCTCGCTCCCCAAGGCATTCGAATCATATGTCCTGGGGCGCTATTGCCTGATCATCATTAAGCAAAAAGCCCTCCATATGGAGGGCTTTTGGATTTAGAGAATTAAAACTGTCGCAAAGAGGCCCAGTTTCCGTGGCCTTCAGCCCGATTCGGAGGAAACGCAAAACTGTCGCGAGCCCCCAAAACCGTTGACTCGGACAAATGCGCCAGAGAATAAAAACTGTCTAGCCCAGTAATGACGGGCCTTACAGCCACCTCTGAGATTTCAGGAGTGGATGTCCTGCCCGCTATTCGGGTTGAACCCAGCAGCCCGGGCTCTCACTGTCGAAGAAATCGACCTCAACTGGCCCCAGGTCATCCTGAATGATTTGGTAAGCCATGTTGCAATAAGGCTGATATCCCCGAAAGACTGAGACGGCTACGCGCTCAATGCCCGTCCCCTTCATTCGCTTGAGCAAATGCCTGTCGTGCTCCCCCAGGCCCCAACCGAACAGTGTCAGTGTCTTCCGGGGCGCCGTAAGCACCTCTCGATAGACAGTCGACAGGTAGTAGCTATTTTGAATCGAAGCTACCTTCTGACGCATGGTTCCTTCACTGACAAACAGCGGTACCACACGCTCGTTTTTCCACTCCTGAAGAATGGCTTCCAGCAAGCCGCCGCCCAATGCGCGGATCTTGAACTCTTCCTCTATGTTGTTGCGGCATAAAGCTAAGCTGCCATGGGGGTAGAACACCAACGTATTCACTCGCTCCTTGTACAGCTTCCGGAATCGACGCCAGTCGTCATCGAATACCCCGCCATCGACGAAGCAGTCTTTGAACATATGGCCGTCCGGGATGTTGAGACCATAGGCCACCGTCCAGTAAACCAGCAGGTCATAGTTTAGCGACAAGACCGTGTCGAACTCCTTCAGATACCGGTACATGTTCGGCAGATGATCGGTGATCTGGTGATACTCAGGGTGAACATCCCGCACTGCCTGGATCAGGCAATCCCGGACGCGCACGTAGGCTTCGTGGGTACGCTGATCTGGGATCTCCAACGATTTGTTGACGTTGGATGCTTGCCAGACGACCCGCAGAATTAGCTCAAAATCCTCTGTCTCAAAAAACTCGAACAGACGCGCCACGTCGTTCTGGAGCAGCTCATTTTCCCTTACATGTTCTAGCAGTGAGCGGTACGCAAAACTCTGCGACACAGCGATACTCGCGCCGTTGCCCAACAAGATGGTACCGCGCTGATAATTCTGAGCTATTTCTGCCCATGGCTTTACGGGGTATGGCATAGAGGCCACCTTCGAGTTGTGATCGCAAGGATCATATCTCTGATGGTTCCATCGAGTCTTCTAGGCCGCCGACGTGTCTTCGCAACCCGCTAGCTCAGATTCAAGCCCTGCGGACGAAACGCTCAGTGGCCGCTCAAATGGACCCTTCAATATGGACCTCATGTTCTAACGCGGCATTGGGATTTGGGATAAGAAGCTTGTAGGAGCCTCAGGCCGACAACCCTCGCCACCGAAATCAAACCGCCAATACCCCACGTCATGCCACGCATCGAGTTTGAACCCGACCTGCGAAAACGTACCGATGTGCTGAAAGCCGAGTTGCTCATGGAGACCCACGCTTCCTTCGTTCGGTAAAGAAATACCCGCGTATGCAGAACGATATCCTAGCTGCTTCAGAACCGGCAGGAGAACGTCATAAAGCTGCCGGCCAATCCCACTCCGACGCTGCCCCTCTGCAACGTAGACGGTCACATCTACCGCCCACCGATATGCCGCTCGCGCTCGATGCTGGCTAGCATAGGCATAACCGACCACCCGACCTTGCTGCACAGCCACAAAATATGGATAGGTATGAAGCGTCGTCTCGATTCGCTGGCGCATTTCTTCCGCGCTCGGCGCTACCTCTTCAAACGAGATGGCAGTGTGGAGCACAATCGGCGCGTAGATAGCCTGTATGGATGCAGCGTCTTCTGGACCAGCAATACGAATCTCGATTCCGCTATGCATCCGGCTGCTCCAAGCTGTTCAGGTATTCCACTACTTCGTTTACGGTGCTGCGCGCGGTACGGGTGACGCCGATCAGCGTCGCCGAGGCCAGTCCGGTCCAGTCGCCATATCCGACCAGCCAGAGGCGCGGCTCGCAAATAGAGCGCGACCCGTCAACCTCGACCCTGCCGTTGTCATCCAGCACGCCCAACGCCAGCAAGTGATCCAGAGCCGGCCGGAAGCCGGTACACCAGACCACCGCATCGACCTGGGTTTTCTCACCATTGGGCCAGACGACCCCATCTGGCGTGAATGATGTGAAAGGCCTTACAGCACGAAGGGCCCCACGCTCGCGAGCTCGGACCACCGAGGGCACCATGACGATATCGCCAAGCCCACCGACCGGTGCATCGATAACCCGGCCCTCCTGTTGAGCCTTGAGGCGCTCGGTAGCCCGCTCGAACAGCACCCGGCCATCGACATCATCAGGCAGAAACGCCGGCTCCTCCGTGGTTACCCACGTTGCGTCGGCGACCTCGGAC
This sequence comes from Pseudomonas sp. NMI542_15, assembly GCF_021283425.1. NCBI lineage: Bacteria > Pseudomonadati > Pseudomonadota > Gammaproteobacteria > Pseudomonadales > Pseudomonadaceae > Pseudomonas > Pseudomonas sp. NMI542_15. Next base: position 502,184 of record NZ_JAJSRO010000003.1, read on the forward strand.
AGCTCCGCATAGATTTGCGCCCCCGAGTTGCCACCACCAACGACCAGCACGCGCTTTCTTTGGAGAGCCTCTGGTGACTGATAATTGGCGGAGTGAATTTGCTGCCCCCGGTACAGCTCTATCCCCGGATAAACCGGAACATAGGGTGTGCTCCAAGTCCCCGTTGCGCTGATGACGGCACAGGCTTCCCAGTCGCGGTCCTTCGAGCGAACACGAAGGCCACGCCCGGTTCGCTCCACCGCCGTGACGCTGACGGGGCGAACGATAGGAAACCCGTAGCGCGCCTCGTACTGCTCCAGATAGCTGACCACGTGATCCCTATCGGGATTACCTTCGGTGACTAGCGGCATCGGCCAGCCCGCGATCGAGCTCCATGCGGAGGGTGAGAATAGCGTCAGCGAGTCCCAGCCATGGCGCCACGCCCCGCCCGCAGCCTCTTCGGCGTCGAGCAGCAGGAACGACAACTTGGCCCGCTTGAGAAAATAGGCCACCGTCAGCGCGGACTGCCCGCCGCCAATTACGATGACATCGAGTAGCTCGCCTTCGGTGGCCATGGTTTCTCCTGTCTGGCTGGAGCGTTCAGTCTTCGCCGAACTGGTTGATGTAGTTGATGTGCGCAGGCTTCTGAATCGCCCGTGGGCGAAGCTCCTGCACCCATGCGATCGCCTCGCGACGCGGCATTCCGGATTCGATCAGCAGACGGGCAGCGAACAGCCCGGTGCGACCGGAGCCGCCCTTGCAGTGGATGGCCAGGGCCTTGTTTGAAGCGAGCAAATTGTCCAACTGGTGGCGAATCTCTCCCAACCGAGCCTCGAAGTTCTGATCAGGAGCCTGATCATCCTCGATCGGCAACTGGTACCACTCCAACCCATGCTGCCTAGCCGCGACGCCAAGCTCACCAGCGCCGTTTTTCTGAAGCTCTGTATCCGACATCAGGGTAACCAGCGCCACGGCGCCAGCCTGCTTCAGCGTCTCCAGGCTTTCATCGAGATCACTGGTCTGGGTGCCCGGGCAGGGTGTGAAAATCAGCGCTCCCGGGGCATGGGGCAGCGATTTCATCGAGTAGGGATGCGACATGCTCATGACCTCAAATGGACCGCAGATTTACTCGCTTGGACAGCTCTTCCACCGACTCCTTGCGCTCGGAGTAGCGGTCCACCAGGTAATCCTGGCGATCGCGCAGCAGCAGGGTGAACTTGGTCAGCTCTTCCATCACATCGACCAGACGGTCGTAGAAGGAGGACGGCTTCATCCGCCCGGCATCGTCGAACTCCAGGAATGCCTTGGGTACCGAGGACTGGTTGGGGATGGTGAACATCCGCATCCAGCGGCCAAGCACGCGCAGTTGGTTCACCACGTTGAACGACTGCGAACCACCGCAGACCTGCAGCACAGCAAGGGTCTTGCCCTGGGTTGGACGAACGGCGCCCATGGCCAGCGGTACCCAGTCGATCTGCGCCTTGAACACGCCGCTCATCGAACCGTGGCGCTCGGGCGAGCACCACACCTGGCCCTCGGACCATTGCATCAGCTCGCGGAGTTCCAACACCTTCTCGTGGGAGTCCGGAGCGTCATCCGGCAGCGGCAGGCCGGAAGGGTCGAAAATACGGGTTTCGGCGCCGAACGCTTCCAGCAGGCGCGCAGCTTCCTGGACCATCAAACGGCTGAATGAGCGTTCGCGAGTCGATCCGTACAGCAGCAGGATCCGTGGTTTATGCGTGGAGGGATCCTTCGGCTCCAGCCGCTCCAGCGACGGCAGATCGATCAGTTCTGGCTGGACATTTGGCAGGTGGTCGTTCATTTCAGTCTCCATTGATCCAAGGCCTACAGCGCGCCGATGCGAGCAAGTTCGGCTTTCAGTTCGTCCTGGCTCAGTTGCGAGAAGGGCAGCGCAATGAAAGCGCGCACGCGCTCATCGATCTTCGCAAGTGTGGTCTGGAAAGCTTGTTCGATTTCCGCCTCACTGCCGGTAACCGCCGAAGGGTCGGCCAGGCCCCAGTGGGCTTTGAGCGATGGCCCGAAGAAGATCGGACAGGCTTCGCCGGCAGCTCTATCACACACGGTGACAACTATGTCGGGGGGAGAGCTCTCGAAAGCATCCGAGGCCTTGCTTGAAAGACCAGCGGTGGGGATACCGGCGGCTTCCAAGGTCTTCAATGCCCGCTCATTGACCTTGCCGCTTGGGTAGCTACCCGAGCTCACAGCTTCCATACCCTCAGAGGCCAGATGATTGAACAGCGCCTCGGACAGGATGCTGCGGCAGCTGTTGTGGGTGCACATGAACAAGACTTTCATCAGGTATCTCCGGTTCAAAAGCTCAGGCGGATGGCCAATGCGGCCAAGGTGGCAAGCAGGATTGGCAGCGTCAGGACGATACCGGTGCGGAAGTAGTAACCCCAGGTGATGACGATGTTCTTGCGGGCCAGCACGTGCAGCCACAGCAAGGTGGCCAGGCTGCCGATTGGGGTGATTTTCGGACCGAGATCACAGCCGATGACGTTGGCGTAGATCATGGCCTCGCGCACGATGCCGGTGGCCTCGGCGGAATGGATCGACAAAGCTCCTACCAGCACAGTGGGCATGTTGTTCATGACCGACGACAGGCCAGCGGCGAGCAGCCCCGTCCCGAGGGATGCGCCCCAGACCCCGTAGCCGGCGAAGACATTGAGGATATGCGTCAGGAAGTCGGTGAGGCCGGCGTTACGCAGGCCATAGACCACGAGGTACATGCCAAGAGAGAACACCACGACCTGCCAAGGCGCGTCCCTGAGCACCTTGCGGGTAGAAATCACGTGCCCGCGCGCGGCGATCAGATACAGGATCAGCGCACAGGCAGCAGCGATGGCGCTGATGGGAACGCCTAGCGGCTCGATGGCGAAGAAGCCGACCAGCAACATGGCAAGTACCCACCAGCCGGCAACGAACGTCGCCTTGTCGCGGATAGCGGCTTCGGGAGCCTTCAGTTGGTCGAGTTCATAGGTTCGCGGCAGGTCCTTGCGGAAGAACCACAGCAGCATTCCCAGCGTGGCGGCGATACTGACCAGGTTCACCGGCACCATGATCGAGGCGTACTCGCTGAAACCGATGCCAAAGTAGTCGGCGGAAACGATGTTCACCAGGTTGGACACCACCAGCGGCAGGCTCGCGGTATCGGCGATAAAACCTGCTGCCATGACAAATGCCAACGTCGCCGCCGGGGAAAAACGCAGGGCAAGCAGCATGGCGATAACGATCGGCGTCAGGATCAGCGCTGCGCCATCATTGGCGAATAACGCCGACACTGCTGCTCCCAGGAGAATGATGAAAGCGAACAGCTTGCGGGTACTGCCGTTGCCCCAGCGGGCCACATGCAACGCTGCCCATTCGAAGAAACCCGCCTCATCCAGCAAAAGGCTGATGATGATGACAGCGATAAACGTTGCGGTGGCGTTCCATACTATCTGCCACACCACTGGGATATCAGACAGATTCACTACGCCCGCCAGTAGCGCCACGACCGCCCCTAGACCAGCGCTCCAGCCCACCCCCAGACCCTTTGGCTGCCAGATCACCAGAACGATCGTTGCTAGAAAAATCAAAAATGCGATGAACATGGCTCAACTCAGTCAGCGAAGTGAAAATCAAGCACAAGCAGCAGGGCTTTGTGGACGCTCGCCCATTTCAGCAAGGCGCACAGCATCGGCGCTTAGCCACTGGGCGTTTGCATCGACAACACTCTTGAGCATCATCTGCACCCATTCTGGCAAGGACGGATTGAGGCGGTAATACACCCATTGTCCCTGCCGCCGGTCCATGAGGATTCCGGCTTCTCGCAATTGAGCAAGATGCCGAGAAATCTTCGGCTGGCTGAGGTCGAGTGCGCAGGTCAACTCACATACGCATAGCTCGCCTTCACTGGCGATCAGCAAGGTCATCCGGGCTCGTGTTTCGTCAGCCAAGCATTTAAAAACGATGGGGGGGGTTAGGGTTTCCCGCATTTGACCTCCTGGGGAACGCAGCACGGGCGGCTCATATCTGGAGGCTCGAATATATGACCATTCGGATATACGGTAAAGCAGATATTAATTCACTGACCAGATGACCGAGTCACAGTAAGAGGCAAAATCCAGGGTTCGCGCCCTTATCCGGATATTGATTCCCTTCCCATCGAGTCCACGATGAACCACCCTGAGATGTCTCTCCGATTGCTTGGTGCCGATCAGATCCAGGGGTTGGATGAGTATCTTTCCGCAGCCGGCTTGCCTACCCAGGACCTTCTGCAGCACGACCGCATGTTCAATTCCTTTCACCGTGGAGAAACGGAACTGGGATATGGGGCATCGAAGGATGGCCAGGCTCGTCTAATTCGTTCGCTGGTTGTGGATCCTGGGAAAGAGGATCCGGGGTCGGTACCTTGCTGCTTAGAGCACTTGAACGCATAGCCGAAGCCGACGGGGCTTAAAGCCTCTGCGGACCACAATTGCGCCCGATTTAGTCGAGGCTCGGGGATATGAGCGCAGAGAGCGATCCCTAGCCCCTAGGGTGATTTCCAACTCCGCAGAGTTTGAAAAGCTCTGTCCCGCGTCGGCTTTACCTTAGGTACCCGCAAACTGTCTATGAGGGAATAGCGCTGTCAACCCAGCACAGCCTTACAAAGATGTAATGCCTGGATCACATGGATGACAGCTACCGGGCCTTAGGCTGCAGTCATGTTTTCATGGAGTAACTGAAATGATCAAAGCCAAATGCATCGCCGGCCTACTTCTCTTAATCGCCTCCTCATCCGCTTTTTCCGAAGGAGGATCTGATCGTTTGCACGGAAAAATGATTCACGCGAATGAGCAGGCTATGCGTGCATACGCAGCAGCCAATGGAAAAAAGCCACCTGAGGTGATCCATTATCGCTATGGAATGAAGCTGGACGTGGCGAGGGTCATCAGCAGGACTTCGACCAACGGTAGCTGCGACGTGATGCCGGCACAGATGAATTACGAGGACTCAACAGGAGAGCTGAAAATCCTTGAATATCGCACTGCCGGAATTAACTGCAGGGGTCAAAACTGACCGATGCACAGGTTAATTTTTGAAGTCAGCTGATCACCAGCAGCGCCACAGCTGATCGGCCGCCAGGGGCTTGTGATCGACCGACCGAGGTCTTCCCTAAGTACTTTGCAAAAGAGCGACGGTCGGTCGAAATTAATTAGGCAGCCATTGCTTCGCAGGATTGTGCGCAGGCGAAACAGGCCTGTGCGCAATGCTGACAGTGGTCTGCCTTATGCTTACCGCACTCCTCCCCGCAGGCGCGGCAAATCCTTGCGCACAACGCACAAAAGTCCTTGGCGAGCATGCTTTCTCGTGCCATCAAGGTAGCCGCCAGCTTGCACATATCTGCGCAATCCCTGTCCAGCTTGATGCAGTCAGCCATCATTTTTACGTCCTGCTCTTGCAGGCAGGCTGACGCGCAGCCTTCACAGGCCAGCGCGCAGCGCAGGCATTCCGAGATGCATTTATCAAAGCTACTGTTCATGATCATATCTCCGGTATCGGGTCGATGTGATGCCAGTGCACCGTCTCATGACGGTATGTAGCGTTCGACCTGAAGGGGTCCTTAAGATTGATTACATTTCTGTAAGCTTGTCCGAATCATCTCGGTATGAAGGCGTGCCTGATCATTCAAGGCTTTTCAATCACTGCTTCTGGATGCTCTCGATTTTCGCGACGCTTCCCTCCATACGGAACCCAAATTTCACCTTGTCGCCTACATTCAAGCCCTTCAGCTGCGCAGGCTCAGCTTGGAAGCCCATGGTCATCGCCGGCCATTTGAGCTCCGCTACCGGGCCGTGCGCCAAGGTGATTTTCCCGCTTTGAGGATCCAGCGCCTTTATTGTCCCCTCAGCATGCGCAGTGGGCGCCGCCTGGCTACCTTGGTCACCCTCGGCGGAGGCTGGCATTTTCTTCATGTCCATACCATCCATGTCCTGGGCATGCACACTGGCAGCGAAAGCGGTGACTAGACCTGCGATGACAATTAGCTTTTTCATTGGATTTCTCCTGAGAGGTTGGGGGTAGTTACAGCAAGTTCGCGGCGACGGATCAGCCAGTACGCCGCAGGGATTACAAAAAGGGAAAGCAAGGGGGCGGTGAGCATGCCGCCCACCATGGGCACCGCGATGCGGCTCATGACCTCGCTGCCGGTACCGCTGCTCCAGAGAATGGGCAGCAGGCCTGCAACGATGACCGCCACCGTCATTGCCTTGGGTCTAATGCGTTGCACCGCGCCCTCACGGATCGCGTCGAGCAGCGTTGCTCGTGTGGTTTCGCCGTTGGCCTGACGCTCAGCCCAAGCGTTATTCAGGTAGATGAGCATGATCACTCCGAACTCCGCCGCTACCCCGGCCAGGGCAATGAAGCCAACGCCTGTGGCCACCGATAGGTTGTAGCCCAGCAGGTAAAGCAGCCAGACGCCCCCGGTCAGGGCAAAAGGTAAGGTGCCCATGATGAGCAGTGCTTCACCGAGGCGGCCGAAGGTCAGGTAGAGCAGCACAAAGATAATGGCCAGCGTCGCCGGCACCACCCAGGCCAGACGGGCGTTCGCCCGCTCCAGGTATTCGAACTGGCCGGAGTAGCTCAAGCTCATGCCTGGATCGAGCTTCACCTCGCTGTTGATCGCCTGACGAAGGTCTGCCACAACAGACGATAGGTCCCGGCCGCGCACATCGATGTACACCCAGCCCGAGGGACGAGCATTCTCGCTCTTGAGCATGGGCGGGCCATCAGCGATACGTATGCGGGCCACGCTGCCGAGGGTCAGCTGGCCGCCCTGCGAGGTGTAGATCGGCAGCTGACGCAACGCCTCCACGGAATCACGCCATTCGCGTGGATAGCGCACGCTGATGGGATAGCGGGCCAACCCTTCAACCGTTTCCCCGATGCTTTCGCCACCGATGGCGCCGGCGACAATGGCCTGTACGTCGGTGATGTTCAGGCCGTAACGGGCTGCGGCATGGCGGTCGATATCCAGATCAATGTAGCGGCCGCCAGTCAAACGCTCTGCCAGCGCCGACGTCACTCCAGGCACCTTTTTCGCTGCCCGCTCCACAGCGAGAGTGGCCCGGTCTATCTGGTCCAGGTCGCTGCCGGCCACCTTGACGCCGATTGGGCTCTTGATGCCGGTGGCCAGCATATCGATGCGGTTGCGGATGGGCGGGATCCAGATGTTGGTCAGCCCAGGCACACGCACAGTGCGATCAAGCTCCTCGATGAGCTTCTCCGTGGTCATCCCTGGACGCCACTCACTCTTGGGATTGAGCCGAACGGTGGTCTCGAACATCTCCAGCGGTGCCGGGTCGGTAGCGGACTCGGCGCGGCCGGCTTTACCAAAGACACTGGCCACTTCGGGAACAGTTCGTATCAGACGATCCGTTCGTTGCAACAGTTCTGAAGCTTTCTGCGCCGAGAGTCCAGGCAAGGCTGAAGGCATGTAGAGCAGATCACCTTCATCGAGCGGAGGAAGGAACTCGCCCCCAAGATGATTCAAGGGCCACAGACTGCTGAGCAGGATGAGCAATGCTCCAGCGAGGGTAACCAGAGGCCGGCGCAGGACGACCTCCAATGCCGGACGGTACAGCCAGATGAGGCCCCGGTTGAGCGGGTTGCGCTGTTCCGCAGGCAGTGGCCCTCTGATCCAGTACCCCATCAGCACCGGAATCAGGGTCACCGATAGCGCAGCCGCCGCTGCCATTGCGTAGGTCTTGGTAAAGGCCAGGGGTGCGAAGAGACGCCCTTCCTGGGCTTGCAGCGTGAACACCGGGATGAACGATAGCGTGATGATCATCAGGCTGAAGAACAGTGCCGGCCCTACCTCGACGGCCGCCTCCGTCATTACCCTCCAATGCGCTTCGCCTCGCAACGGCTGACCAGGATGTCGGGCATGCCAAGCCTCAACGCGTTTGTGGGCGTTCTCGATCATGACCACGGCAGCATCCACCATCGCGCCGATGGCAATTGCTATACCGCCGAGTGACATGATGTTGGCGTTGATGCCCTGATGACGCATGACGATCAGCGCTATCAGGATTCCCACGGGCAGCGAAACGATAGCCACCAATGACGAGCGCAGGTGCCAGAGAAAGGCTGCGCATACCAACGCCACTACCACGAATTCCTCGATCAGCTTGTGACTGAGGTTCTCTACGGCACGGTCGATCAGCTGGCTGCGGTCGTAGACGGTAACAAGCTCCACCCCGGCTGGCAGGCCTTTCTTCAGGGTTTCGAGCTTGGCCTTGACGTGGGCGATGGCCTCACGAGCATTCTTGCCGCTGCGCAGGATCACCACACCTCCTACAGCTTCACCGAGGCCGTCCAGTTCGCCTATGCCTCTGCGGGCTTCCGGACCTATCTGCACCGTAGCGACGTCGCCTAATGTCACCGGCACGCCCTTGGTAGCCAGTCGCAGCGGTATCGCCCTGAAATCATCCAGTGATCGCAGGTAGCCGGCCGCACGTACCATGAATTCCGCTTCGCCCTGCTCCAGTACACCGCCACCGGTCTCCTGGTTGGCCTTGCCTATAGCCTCCACCACCTCAGCCTGGGTGATACCGAGGCTGGCCATACGCAGCGGATCGAGGACGACTTGGTACTGCTTGACCATACCGCCGATGGTGGCTACCTCAGCGACATCCGGCAGGGTCTTGAGCTCATAGCGCAGGAACCAGTCCTGCAGGCTGCGCAGTTGCGACAGGTCATGGCCGCCGTTGCGATCGACCAACGCATACTGATAAATCCAGCCCACTCCGGTGGCGTCCGGGCCAAGTACCGGCTTGGCTGCCGCAGGTAATCGCGATTGCGCCTGGCTCAGGTACTCAAGCACCCGTGAGCGCGCCCAATACAGATCGGTGCCGTCCTCGAACAGCACGTAGACGAAGCTGTCACCGAAGGCGGAGAAGCCGCGAACCGTTTTGGCCCCCGGAACCGAGAGCATGGTAGTGGTCAGCGGATAGGTCACCTGATTCTCAACGATCTGGGGAGCCTGGCCTGGGTAGGACGTGCGGATGATCACCTGCACGTCCGACAGGTCGGGCAAGGCGTCGATTGGCAGGCTACGCACCGAGACGAAGCCCCATGCCACCAGAAACAGCGTGGCGAGGAGCACCAGCACACGGTTGCCTACCGACCAGCGGATCAGCTTGGCAATCATGGTTGGCCCTCCACCACATTGATCTGCTCAACTACCATGCCCTCGTCGCGTTCGCGTATGCCAAAACGAATCTGCGCACCGACCTTGAGGCCATCAAGGAGAGACTGATCAGCCACAGGAAAGGTCATGGTCATCCCTGGCATGCCCAGGGTGATGAAAGGACCGTGGGCAACGGTGAGCTGGGTGCCGTCTATCTGCACGACACGGCCATCCGCTTCATGCAGGGCGGGCCCCGCATTAGGCTGACTATCCTGCGCCGTCGCCGCCTCGATGCCTTTCAAATTAGCGTCGGAGTCCAACAGGAATTGCCCGGAAGCGACGATGCGCTGTCCTGCCTGAAGGCCCTGCAACACCGCAACTTTCCCTTTGCTCTCCTGGCCCAACACGACTTCCACCGGCCGGAAGCGACCACCGTCTTCAGCCAGCATCACCAGATCCCGCTTGCCGGTGCGGATGACCGCCTCGGCAGGCACCAAGAGGCTTTGCTCGGCAGACTCGCCGGGATGGAGAGCCACTTGAGCGGTCATCCCAGGACGAAGCCGTCCATCCGGGTTGGGCAACTCGATACGCAGGCGCAACGTGCGGCTCTGCAAATCGGCATCGGCCAATAGCGCAGTCAACTTGCCTGGCAAGGGTTCGCCCGGGAATGCTGGCAATTGCGCCTGCACAGGCTGGCCTTCGCGCAGGCCTTGAGCCTGGGATTCCGGCACAGCCGCTTCCAGCCAGACGTTGGCCACTCCATTGATCCTTGCCAAGGTAGCCCCCGGCGTCAGCGTCATTCCGGGTCGCAAATCGAGAGCCTGAATTACACCGGCAGTGGGTGCTGAAAGTGTGACCGAGAGCTGCACCTTCCCCGTGCTCGCGACCCGGTTGATCAGGTCGGCCGGCATGCCGGCGAGCACAAGCCGCTGTCGTGCCGCCGCCGTCAGCTGCGCGTCGCCGGAATGCCGCAGCGCCAGGTATTCCTCCTGCAAACCAGCCCACTCCGGGGTCAGCACATCGGCTAGAGGAGCCCCTTTGGCAACGATGTCACCCGTCGCTCGACCATAGACGCGCTCGACGTAACCGCCAGTCCGGGCCTGCAACACGCTGAAGTCGCGTTCGTCGAACGCCAGAACGCCGCTTACGCTCAGGGTTCGCTCAAGCCGACCAGCCGTCACCGTTGCCAATCGAATCCCAAGGTTTTGCTGGAGCCCAGCCGAGACCTGAACCGCAGGCTGCTCCTCGCCAGCCGTGTCATCCGAATACTTGGGCACGAGCGGCATGTCCATGAAGGGTGATTTTCCGGGCGCCGGGAAGTGCTGCTGGGGATACATCGGGTCATACCAGTACAGCGCTTTTTTTTCCTCACCTACTGGCTGCGATGGGGAATACGCACCTCTTCCACCTAGCCAGAAGCCAGCGCCAATCCCAATAGCTAGGGCAGCAGCCACGAGCAAACCAATCGACCTATTCCTCATGCCCGCACCTCTCCATAAACGAAATGCAGACGCGCTGCTGTTGCCGCCAACTGTCCTTGCAGGTCCACATCCTGTAGCAGTGCTTCCACACGCTGCCGGCGTGCCGACAGCACTTCACTCAACGGAGACTTACCGGCGCGGTAGTCCGCCAGAGCGAGGCGTACCCGGTCCTCGGCCAGAGGTAGAAGCGTTTCGCGACTGCGCCGCACTGCCCGTTGCAAGCGGTGGTACTCGGCAAGGTCTGTTTCAAGCTGGGCTTGATGCTCGCGCAGGGCAGCGTCCTGCTCATCCTCCAGTTGTCGAACTTGTGCGCGTCGTGCCGCAATCATCGGGTCTTGCCGTGAGCTGCTGAACAACGGCAACTGGAAGCTGACCTGCAGGCTGACCATGTTGCTGAAATCCGGGCCACGGCGCTGATAATCCACCCCCCAGGACCAATCCGATTTCTTCTCCGCCTGAGCCTGATGTACCTGGGCTTGAGCCTCGCGTGTCATGGCGTTGTAGGTATTGAGCTCCGGATGGGCATGGACGGAGTGCAGGTATTCAGCTGCGTCTACAGGCCAGACAGGGAACGTCGGCGCGCCTACTTCGGCGTCCTGCCCAATCCAGCGCTTCAGCGCGGCTCGCGCCTGAGCTGATTGACTCAACAGAACGTCTTTCTGCTCGTCCAGCTGCGCGGCTTCTTGCTTGGGAGCCAGCGTATCGGCGGTGGAGCCTGCACCACCGGCCAGGCGGGCCCGCACCGTGGACGCCAGCAGCTGGTTTTCTTTGTAGAAGGCGTCGAACTGTTCAAGCTTTCGCTGCACGGTGTATGCAGCCACCCAAGCCTGGGCGGTTGCCGCCCGAACCTTGAGCCGTTCGAACACCGCCTCGGCATCGGCTCGCTCGACCGTGGCCTGCGCTGTCTCTATGCGAGCTTTGCGTTTGTCCCGGTTCGGTACTTCTTGGGACAGGCCAACCACCTGCATGGTCATGAAGTCTCTGTTCATGCTCCAGCGGTCGGTGCCTTCAATCGGCAGGTTCTGTACCCCGAGATTCAGGCGCGGATCGGGTAGTTCGCCCGCTGGAATGACTGCGCTGCGCGCAGCTGATGCCTGCTCCTGGCGGGCCTGTAGAGAGGGAGCGTTGCGTTCAGCCAGTTGCAGCGCCTCATCCAGCGACAGCGTTGCAGCCTGTGCCGAGACAGCCGGCAGCAGTATGGAAAGGACGGCCGTGGTTATCCGTCCCTGAAAACGTTGGGGAGTCATGAAAATGATTCCTCGAAAGATCAGCGCCCAGGCGCGTGCCATCGCCCCGCTGCTAGGCGGAACGACGGTGTGAAATTAAGAGGGAATCAGACGCGGGGAGGCCGCCATGGATCGGGGGGAGAGCCTGTTGCTATGCCTACCGCGTAGGTATCGGCAGGTCGTGGCTTGGCAAAGGTCAGCCCAGGCGTCAGGAAGCTGAGCTGTACGGTACTGGCAGTCCTGCACTCCTGGCCGACCTTGCAGGATTTGGCATGATCGCCAGTCTTACCCAGGTCGTGGTCCTGGCAGCAGTCATGGTCCATACCCGCCATCATTTCCATGCCGATGGCCTGCATTGGGCAAGGTTCAGTCGCCGAATCGACGCCCGCCATCCCGTTAAGCGGAAGCGCCACGATAAGCATCAGGATGGTGAGCAGTCGAATGAACCGATTCATGATGGGCGAGTATAGGTTACCGGGATGAGTTCAGCATTAAGGGGTTGGGGCTGCACTAACCAATCGTTTTGAACCAGTGGCGGCGCTTATGCCTGTGCTGGATGAGTGATGACTCCGTACAGCTTCGCCCATAACGAACGCCCTAACTCGCCGCAGCCCTATATTCCACCGTGAGATGGGCCACTTCATGAACAGGCGTCAGTGCTGCACGAATATCGTCGGCTGTGAAATCTAATGAGCCGGTTACGCTGACAATTGCCGCTCGGGCTTCAGGCCCCACCCTCCACACATGGAGGTCTGTGATCTGTAGCTTGCCGGAATGACTAAGTAATCCCCGAATTTCCTCGGCAACATGGTTGTCCGTCTTATCAAGCAGTACGGACGCCGTGTCTTTCATGAGGGACCACGCCCATCTTGCTATTACGACAGCGCCCACGAGCCCCATAACCGGATCAAGCCACACCCAGCCAAGAAACTTGCCTGCGAGCAGCGCGACGATTGCAAGGACTGACGTCACTGCGTCCGCAAGTACGTGGACGTACGCTGAACGTAGATTGTTGTCTTCGCCATGCATGTGGCCGTGAGGTCCATGCGAATGACCATGCGAGTGGCCGTGTCCATGATCGTGATGATGGCCCCCACCAGCCAGAAGCAAGGCACTGACGACATTCACAATCAGACCGGTGATAGCGATCAGAGTCGCCGTTCCAAACTGCACCTGGGTCGGCTCAAAAAGACGCAGTACCGACTCGATACCGATGCCTAACGAGATCAAACCAAGAATCAAGGCCGAGGCGAAGCCTCCGAGATCACCCACTTTGCCTGTGCCAAAACTGAAAATGGAACTCTCAGAATGCTTGCGGGCATAGGCGTACGCCGCAGCTGCAATTCCTAATGCTCCTGCGTGCGTTGCCATATGGAAACCATCTGCCAACAGCGCCATTGAGCCTGTGATATGTCCAGCGGCGATCTCACCTACCATCATGACGACGGTAAGCAGGACTACCCACAAGGTGCGCTTGGCATTGGCGTCGTGAGCAACGCCAAGAAAGTTATGGCTGTGTATGTATGTGGTGCTCATGCGTTTCTCACTTTGAATATCGGCGTATTGCTTCAAGAAGCTCTTCAAGACCTTGTGCTCGTTCCTGGTCAGTCAGGCCAGCCTTCGCTACATGTTCCCGAGCATGGTCCTCGATGATTTCGTCAAGCAGTCCGTTTATCGCCCCACGGGTTGCGGCAACCAAATGCAGGGTCTTTGCGCAATCGGCTTCGCCATCCAACGCACGTTCGATTGCTTGGACCTGTCCAGCGATACGTTTCACGCGCTTGAGCAGTTCATCCTTCGCCGCCTTTGTGTGAGCCATACCATACCCCCCTACCCTATAGTGGGGCGCATGATGAAGATTCGGATCTGAGAAAGCAACGGCCCGTTCAACTTACACGACTAGCTGCACATGCTTCGAGGCGATGAGCTTTCCTGGTCGATTGGGAAGCTGAGATGGAATTCAGTTGTGCCATTCGCTGAATCACACCACACCCGGCCCTTATGGGCTAAGACAATGGAACGCGTAATCGCAAGGCCCAAACCAACATTGGTAGGGGTTCCCTCCCGCCTGGCAGGGTCGGCCCGATAAAAGCGGTCGAAGATTTTTCCGATATGTTGGGGATCGATGGTGACTCCGCTGTTACGTACGGATAGCGTCACGGTTTCAGGTGTTTGCTCGATCTGCACTGATATCTCGTTGCCTTCCGGGGTGTAGCGCAACGCGTTCGATAAAAGGTTGGAAAGCGCTCGGTCAATCATCAGGCGATCGCCACGAACCTCGCCACGACCTTTGAGGGTCAGCTGAATGCCACGGTCCTCAGCCAGGAACTGGTAGTACTCAAACAGCTTGGATACGAGCTCGGAGAGTTCCACATCGATCTGCTCGGGCACGATCAGACCGTTATCCGCCTTGGCGAGGAACAGCATGTCGTCGATCATGCGCGACATGCGCTTGAGGTCTTCCAGGTTCGAATAGAGGTTTTCCTCATAAGCATCCAAGTCACGCTTCTTGGTGAGCACCACTTCGGTATGGGTCAGAAGGTTGCTGACTGGCGTTCTCAACTCGTGAGCGATATCGGCAGAGAAGTTGGACAACCGAACGAATGCATCCTCCAACCGTCCCAGCATCCCGTTGAAAGACAGGATGAGCTCCTGAAGCTCCAGCGGTACGGGCTCCAGCGGAATGCGTTCGCGGAGTGATCTTGCCGACATCCCGGTCGCCACTTTGGTGATTTGCCCAACAGGCCGAAGCCCACTCTTGGCCACGACCCAGCCCAAGCCTGCGCTCACAATCGCGCTGATCACCAGGCCAATTCCGAACCACCATTGTAGGGTGACAAAGAAGTGGGCATGAGTGGTGACATCGAGCATCAGCACGGCCGTCACCGGTTCCGGCTCGCCTGCAATGGTCAGCTGGGCGGTAATGCCGCGAAAGTTCTGCGATTCATCCTGCCATTCCCAGACCGCACCCCGGTGCGCCTGCTCGAATCGCTGAGGAATTTGGGAGGCTTTGGGGTCTGAAAAAAGGACCGTACCATCAGCCTTGGTGATTTTCGCCGACAAATCCTGATGTGCGCCGAGCAATGCCCGCAGCTGCTGCTCCTGATCGTCGAGCCCGCCTCGCGCTGCTGAGATGGACAGGATATGACGCGTTGACTCCAGCTTTTCGGAAAGCGCCTGCTCATCCAGCATCCGGAAATGGTGCTGACTGAGCCCGTAGAAAGCCACCCCGGCAACCACCAGGACAGCAGTCACCGCGAACATGAACATCAGGGTCAGTCGCTTGACGAGCGATGATTGCGGGCGCATCACTCCGGCACATCCATCATGTAGCCCATGCCTCGGGCGGTATGGATGAGCTTTGGCGCGAAGTCGTCATCAATCTTGGCCCGCAGTCGGCGAATCGCGACCTCGATCACGTTGGTGTCACTGTCGAAGTTCATGTCCCAGACCTGAGAAGCGATCAGCGACTTGGGGAGCACCTCGCCGCGTCGGCGCATGAGCAGCTCCAGCAGGGAAAACTCCTTTGCGGTAAGGTCGATCCGCTTGCCGTTTCGCGTAGCTCGACGCTTGAGCAGGTCTACCTCAAGGTCTGCCATCTTCATGGTGGTTTGAGCAGCACCACCGTTGCCTCTGCGCAACAACGTGCGAACCCGAGCCAGCAGCTCCGAGAACGCAAAGGGCTTCACCAGGTAATCATCAGCGCCCAGTTCCAAACCTTTCACGCGGTCGTCTACGCCGTCTCGGGCCGTCAAGAAAAGGACCGGCACATCCTGACCCGCCGCACGGATCTTGCGCAGGACATCCCAGCCATCGAGCCCCGGCATCATCACGTCGAGGATCAGCAAGTCATACGCTTCGCTCTGTGCCTGTTGCAGGGCGTCAGTGCCTGTCATCACCCGGTCAACGGTGAAGCCAGCTTCTGTCAGGCCTTGCTGGAGGTAGACACCGGTTTTCGGCTCATCTTCGGCTACGAGTAATTTCATCTGCTCTCATCCACGCGGGGTGCATCTCCAGTTTGCAGGAAAAAAGACGCCCAACCAGAAGCTGACGGAAAAGTAATGTCGAGATCAGTTTTCTGACAGCACCGCGAAGCTAACTTGACCCTGTACCTGACGCCATGAGGCGCAGAACCCACTGAGGATCTCCAGATGAACATGGTCAAAGCAATTGTGATGGTCGTTACCTTCGGCATGGCAGGCATCGCCCTAGCAGAGGGCGGCGCGGACCGGACCTTTGCGCGGATGGAAGCGGCTCGCCAAAGCTCCATGCAGGCATTCCAAGTTGCGCAGGAGAAGAAAGAGCAGGCGCCAGTTGCCGCCCAGTCCAGCAAGCATGCCGGCCACGAAAGCTGCTGATCCGAGCTTACAGAAATGTAATCACCCCGGAATCTGAACTATGGCAGTTTCAGACTACGGCCTCTCATCAGCCTCGCGCAGTGACGAAAGTCTACGAGACTGGTGAGAGCTCCAATGAACCCAAGGGCTGCCCCATCGAGCAGCCTGGATATCAGCGATCTACCTGACTGGACGCAACGGCATGCAAAGCAAAACCACGAGACGATCTTTCGTCAAAGGCCTGGCCGCTACCGGACTTCTGGGTGGGCTCGGCATGTGGCGCGCGCCGGTCTGGGCCGTGACCAGCCCTGGCCAACCGAACGTGCTGAGCGGCACGGACTTCGATCTGTATATCGGCGAACTCCCCGTCAATATCACGGGTGCAGCTCGCACGGCCATGGCCATCAACGGCTCGGTGCCAGGGCCGATACTGCGATGGCGCGAAGGCGACACCGTGACGCTGCGCGTACGCAACCGGCTGAAACAGGACACCTCCATTCACTGGCACGGCATCATCCTGCCCGCCAACATGGACGGTGTGCCGGGCTTGAGCTTCCACGGCATCGCTCCCGATGGCATGTACGAATACAAGTTCAAGGTCCACCAGAACGGCACTTACTGGTATCACAGCCACTCAGGCTTCCAAGAGCAGTCCGGGGTCTATGGGGCGTTGGTGATCGATGCCAAGGATCCGGAGCCGTTTGTGTACGACCGTGATTACGTCGTCATGCTCAGCGATTGGACGGATGAAGACCCGGCGCGGGTGCTCTCCAAACTCAAGAAGCAATCTGACTACTACAACTTCCACAAGCGCACAGTTAGCGACTTCGTTGACGATGTGAGCGAAAAAGGCTGGTCGGCCGCTGTAGCGGATCGGAAGATGTGGGCTGAAATGAAGATGAGCCCCACCGACCTCGCTGACGTGAGCGGGTATACCTACACCTACCTCATGAACGGCCAGGCTCCGAACGGTAACTGGACGGGTATCTTCAAGCCCGGCGAGAAGATCCGCCTGCGCTTTATCAACGGCTCGGCCATGACCTATTTCGATGTCCGGATTCCTGGGCTCAAGATGACGGTTGTGGCTGCCGACGGCCAGTACGTCAAACCCGTATCGGTCGATGAGTTCCGGATTGCAGTTGCCGAAACCTACGATGTCATCGTCGAACCTGAAAACGAGCAGGCCTATACGATCTTCGCGCAATCCATGGACCGTACCGGGTACTCCCGAGGCACCCTGGCAGTTCGTGAAGGCTTGCAAGCGCCCGTGCCGGAGGTAGATCCACGCCCGATTATCGCCATGAGCGATATGGGCATGGACCACGGCAGCATGGGCGGAATGGATCACGGCGGCATGGCTGGCATGGACCAGGGGAACATGGCCGGCATGGATCACAGCAAGATGGCTGGGATGGATCATGGCAGCATGGCCAGCATGGCCAGCATGGCCAGCATGGCCAGCATGGACCACAGCAAGATGGCTGGGATGGACCATGGCAGCATGGCCGGCATGGACCATGGCAGCATGGCCGGCATGGACCATGGCAGCATGGCCGGCATGGACCACAGCAAGATGGCTGGAATGGACCATAGCAACATGGCCGGCATGGATCACAGCACGATGGCTGGGATGAGTCATGAGGGCATGGCCGGCATGAGCGGTGCAATGCAGAGCCATCCGGCTTCCGAGACCAACAACCCGTTGGTCGATATGCAGACCATGTCGCCGACCCCGAAGCTGAACGATCCGGGAATTGGCCTGCGCAACAACGGACGCCGAGTGCTGACCTACGCCGATTTGCGGAGCACCTTCATCGATCCCGATGGTCGAGAGCCTGGACGCACAATCGAACTACACCTTACCGGCCACATGGAGAAGTTCGCGTGGTCGTTCGACGGTATCAAATTCTCCGACGCTGAACCGCTGCGGTTGAAATATGGCGAGCGTCTCCGCATCACCTTGGTCAACGACACCATGATGACTCACCCCATCCATCTCCACGGTATGTGGAGTGATCTGGAGGACGAGAACGGCAACTTCATGGTTCGCAAGCACACCATCGACATGCCACCTGGCTCAAAACGAAGCTATCGCGTCACCGCAGATGCCTTGGGACGTTGGGCCTATCACTGTCACCTACTGTTCCACATGGAAATGGGCATGTTCCGAGAAGTCCGTGTGGACGAATGAACTGGAGATTTGAAATGAGCAAACCAATGAAACGAAGCGCCTTTTTCCTCTCCGCTGCGATGGTCGGCATGTTGGCTGTTTATGCCCCGTCGTCGTGGTCTAGCGACAACCATGATCAGCATTCCCAGAAATCCACCGAGGCCGGTAAAACCAAAGGTTCGCAGGACAAGCAGGGTCAGGGGATGAACCATGAAGGCATGGACCATGGGTCCATGGAAGGTATGGACCACGGCTCGATGAAGAGGATGGACCATGGCTCGATGGAAGGCATGGACCACGACAAAATGATGGAATCGCATGGCAGCGACAAAGCTAAGGCAGGGAAAGATGGTCAATAGCTTTGGGCGGCCTTCGCTGTTGGCCCTGACTGTTTCAATTGGCATGCTGGGCGTAACGCCCAGCTTCGCCGCTGAAGAAATGGATCACTCGGGCATGGATCATTCGAAAATGGGGCACGGTTCCATGCAAATGGATGCTGCTCCGTCCGAATCGATGCCGGCGATGGATCACAGCAAGATGCGGGGGAGCAAACAGCAGAAACAGCCTGCCCCTGTTGATCACAGCCAGATGGGTCATGCTCAAAGCCAGAGCAAATCCAGGCCGGTGGACCATAGCAAGATGGACCACAGCAAAATGGGCCATGGAAACATGAAGGGCATGGATCACGGTTCGATGAAGGGCATGGACCATTCCCAGATGAATCATGGTTCAGCGACTTCTCCGACCACAACGAGCCGCACGCCGATTCCAGTGCTCACTGATGCCGATCGCGAGGCAGCCTTTCCCCCTTTGGGTGGCCACCAGGTGCACGACAGCGGAATCAACAGCTTCTTCCTGTTGGACCAGCTCGAATACCAGGACGCCGACGAAGGCAGCACGCTGGCCTGGGACGCTTCGGGCTGGGTAGGCGGCGACATCAATCGACTCTGGGTTCGCTCGGAAGGCGAGCGCACCAATGGAGTAACCGAAGACGCTGAGCTGCAACTGCTATACGGGCGCTCGGTCAGTCCTTGGTGGGACGTGGTCGCCGGGGTCCGTCAGGATTTCAAACCGGAATCACCGCAGACCTGGGCAGCCTTTGGTATTCAGGGCATGGCCTTGTATGACTTCGAGGCCGAAGCTACGGCGTTCATCGGCGAGAACGGCCAGACTGCTGCGCGTCTTGAGGGCGAATACGACATCCTGCTGACCAATCGCTTGATTTTGCAGCCCACGGCTGAGGCGAACTTCTATGGCAAGAACGATCCTGAGCGCGGTGTTGGCTCGGGTCTGGCCAATACCGAAGTCGGTCTGCGTCTACGGTATGAAATTGTCCGCCAGTTTGCCCCGTACATAGGCGTTACCTGGAGTCGCTCCTACGGCAACACCGCTGACTTCATCCGAGACGAGGGTGGAGATGTTAATGAGGCACGCTTCGTTGCCGGTATCAGGATGTGGTTCTGAGAATTCCAACATGAAAAGAACAATTACAACGCTGCTTGTGGCCGGTGCTGTCGGAAGTGCTGCGGTACTGGGCACGGCGTATTTCGGCTTGGTGAATGTCGGCGCCGATGATCCTCACTTCCCGGCTGTCCATTCGTTTCTCGCCATGGCTCGCGACCGGTCGATTGAGGTTCGAGCGCGAGACATTGAAGTGCCTGACCTGAAGGACGCCGCATTGATCAAGGCAGGCGCAGGCAACTACAACGCCATGTGCATTGGGTGCCACCTCGCCCCTGGCGTTGGGAAGACAGAACTTAGCCAAGCGCTATACCCGTCGCCACCTGACCTCACCAAGGTGGGTGTCGGAGACGATCCGGCTGCCGCATTCTGGACGATCAAGCACGGCATCAAAGCCACCGGCATGCCCGCTTGGGGCAAGAGCATGGGTGACGAGTACATCTGGGGAATCGTCGCGTTCCTGGATCAACTTCCACAGATGAATCCCGAGCAGTACAAGGCTTTGGTGGCCACGAGCGGTGGACACCAGCACGGCGGCGGTGAAAGCGATATGCATAACCATGAAGGCCAGCACGGCGAGAGCGGGCATGCCGAGCATGGCGATCACGACGAAGCGGCAGACGACGATCATGCCCAGGCAGCTCACGACCATGAAGCTGCACCCGCAGGCGCCGCCCAAGCGGCAGATCATCACGGTGACCACAATGCGGCCGAAGCCCATTCGGACGCCCACCCGAAATCGTCAACAAAGATGCATGTTCACAAAGACGGTAAGGAGCACACTCATGCCAACTAACCGGATACTCGTTCGGCTAGCCGCTATCGCTGGGCTGCTGGTGGCCTCGGCGGCCTACGCCGCCGAGCCATTGTCCATCGACGTCCACCGAGATGCGAACTGTGGTTGCTGCAAGAAGTGGATCGCGCACCTGGAAGCCAATGGTTTCAAAGTGACCGACCATGTTGAGACGGACATGAGCGCAGTGAAACAGAAGCTGGGCGTAGCGCCACGGTTGGCGTCCTGCCACACAGCCGTGATTGATGGAAAGTTTGTTGAAGGTCACGTGCCAGCTGAGCAGATTCGAGATTTCAAGGAGCGGAACGATCTGGTCGGGATCGCCGTGCCAGGAATGCCAGCTGGATCCCCAGGCATGGAGGTTGATGGCGTAAGCCATGCCTATCAGGTTATTGGTTTGACCAAAAACGGCGAGGACCTAGTAGTCGCCAACTATCCAGCCAAATAACGAACCAACGATGAGGACGGCAGTATGCTGACTGCCGTCCCATATATCCCCGCTAGAAAGCTTCATCAGCTCAACACGACGACACAGAGGGCCTGCAAAGCGTAGCTAATCAGATTCACAGCGCTCGCGGACAGGCTTGAGTACGATATCGCCGTTGATAAGCTTGATGGAGAGTCTGTCGCCCGTCGTGACCCCGAACCCGGTGAATTTCAGCCAGGCATGAAAATCCAGTCCCAGGGAAAAAGCGGATCTTCTCGCGGGTCGCCAGCTCTACCTGTGCAACACCGGCAAGCTCATAGGCAATCTGAACAGCCGAGTTCGCAGCTCCCGCAACGACAACACGCTGGCCGGCAAAGGCCTCAGGTATTCGATAAGCTGAGCTATGCAGACAGCGTACTGAAAAAAGTTCTCCAGCCTAGGAATATCAGGCATGAAAGGACGGCTGAAGCCCCCTGATGCCACCATCACAGCACGCGCAGGGAAAGTCGCTCCGTTGGCGGTGCGAATCTATAATGCATTGTCCTTCTGTACGACCGCCACCATACGGTTGCTGCAGCGGCCACCAGCTTTCTAAACCTACAGGGAGCGCTACACGGGCTTATCTTCTTTTTCCAGACGACTGACCATAGGAGAAAGCGAGATAACGGCTCGCAAGCCCTCATGATCGCCATCAGACCATGCCAGATCCTGTAAATCGTTGAGCGCGCCCTGCGTTGGAATTGACTGAAGAGCTTGCGTCGTCGGGTGGTACACGAAGGCGTAGAGACCTTTCTCAATCGCCCTGGAGACATGGCGGTGCCAATTAAAATTGCCGCCATCTGTCATCGTGTCCGCTGCCAGAAAGATGTCGTAGTACTGAACGATGTAGTTGAAAAGCACCTTCTGCGAAATATCGCGAAGAGCTAGGGAATGACGCCTATTCGCCGATCTCCAGACCAAGTTGCGCGCAAGGAGTCGGTTACTGACTCCTGGGACACACACGAGCGTGACCTTATCGTAAAAGGCTACTGATAACTCAATATCATCGACCAGGGCGATTTCGAACTCATTCTTTGCCGGTCCGAGCCGATGGTCAACTCGAACCAAACGATACCGAGGGTCAGCCCTAAGACCTGCTTGCTCATTGATCTCGCGCATCCCATCAGCCGCTGTGAGCGCGGTGTAGAAAGCAGAATTGTCAGCTGTGCCCGTAAGAAACGCTGAGAGAGCACTACGCTTTTGAGCTGAAAGGGACATATCGCCTTCTCTGTGAGAGCTATCGTCAGTGACCGACAAGCTATCCGGTGACCTAGGATTCCACAATCGTTCGAGGGGGATAGAACCTGCTTTGCCCCAAAGCTCCCCACCGGGGAGCCAGGTGATCAAGCACTACCTCTGGGCTTGATCACCCGAACACGGCAAATGGCTGGCCACCCTATAGTTGGTGGAATCCCTCAGCGCGTTTGCCGCTTCGCAGGCTGTTGACTCCTGCATTCATATTCGAAGTACAGTTTTCTCTGTTCCTCCTCAGTCAGCTTTGCTGCAGGCGGCCTCCGAGAGCTCTTGCTAGGCCTTCTGTCACTAGGCTCAACAATTTGCGCCTTCGCGGCGCGCTCTGCGGCGTTGAGGGCAGAATCGAAGATCGTTTCGGCCACCTGTCTATCTCGCTCGGCAATGGCCATCTGTGCAACGCTACTCGTATAAGCCGTCGGCAGATCAAACGGGCACCACAAATCGGGGCGAGACTTCTGCAATCGTCGTTCGCCTAATGCCAAATTATGGAGAGCTTGGACATCGCCCGCATTGGCGGAAAACTCCGCAGAACGAAAGGCGCTACCGAGGTCATCCATTTCAATCCAGGCTCGACCAGATTTTCGACTTTCGATGTATGCCTGCTTCAGTAGATGCACCGCGATCCGTTTAATCCCGAATGTGTATCTATGGAGCTCTGCGGCGAAATCTCTTCCTCGGGTGCGGATATGGCCGCCGCTGACCCTGACGCACTCATTTGCATATGCCTTCCAGTCCTTACTGCCAACCTCGTCGGGCAGCATGATCCGAGGTTCGGGGAGTAAACGCTGCTTGTCCTCATTGTTGCGTTTGAAGAGCTTATGCCCAAGACTGAAGTTCGATACGAAAACTGCTGGCGGGCCTATTCGCATCAATGTCAGCAAAATAGTAACAATCCTCGCTATACCTAAACCTAAACTGATGTGCTGAGTTTCATCGAGCAACAGCAATGAAACTATATCCCTGTATGCACGGCGCCGACACTCAAGCAGTAGCCTGTCAAAATTACCACTTTTGCGATCTGAGCCTCCAAACAAAAACCACAAGAGCAAGCTCTTGCCGCTTTCCTTTCCTTCCGCACTTGCGTACCAGTAGGATTCTAGATTGAGTGCCCCGTCAAAGTATGGCGAATGAAACTGAGATGGCGCCGGCATTACTTTTTTCAAAGCATCAATTGTTCGACTCTTACCCAATCCCGCCAAACCCGTTAGGCATATTGGTACAACCTCCGTTATGGGAGGAGTATAAATCTTCGCTTGGTGCTCGGCCTCACTTGGACAAACATAGCAGTGATGCATAAACGCTCGGCTAACCATTTCATGTATAAAATCCAGGGAAAATTGATTAGGTATGAACGATTGCTGCAACGCATCGGCTAGCAATGTTGCCGCCAAAAATGGCTCCGCGCTAGATAGCGAAGAAACGGGATCAGGCTTCACAGTAATCGCTTTCCGGACAAATTCATTATCCATAGCGAAAATGAAGCGTTCTTGCAGTGATCCGTTCATCTCTACTTCCCTCGGCTTCTATCGAAATCCGATTTATCACGCTTTGAAGCTTCGCTTTTTGTCGGCTTTCCCTTTATACGCTTAACTGCCTGCCAATCCTCTCCGGTTTCATGCTTGAAAGCGTCCCGCTGGACCTGCTGCAACGCCGCTCTCTGCTCCATTAATTTAGCGACTTCAGCGCGCCTGAGACCATCAATTTCTTGTAGCTTACGCAAGGAAATATTTCTTTCTCCCTCAAGGGTTCTAATAGTGCTTACCATATCAAGCTCGTACAAAACACCGTTTAAATCAAGCCAAATATGGCGAACACACATGGTAAGCACGTAGACACTTGTTTGTATCACTGAGTCTTTTGATACTCGGTCAAAAACCCCTGTAGCTTCAAGTTCGGGCGACCTGTATTTTCGGCCATAAAAATACACGGCGTCTTGCTTGATGGTTGCAGGATGCTGAGCTAGGAAGGATCTAACGGCAGTTTCGAACTGCATCCCGATAGATGAATCACGCCCGCGTCCACTCCAATAGTTCCAAACCCCGATAGGAGTGGCCTTTACTCCCGCCAGAATCAGGGCCTCCTCCATTCTACCGGTAGCATCAGACCCTAGATTGTCCTCCAACACCTGCCTGATCTCCCGCCTGGCCATGGTGACGAAATTCAGTTTGCTTTGGACAACTACCGGCTGCTCCAGATCCCTTTTATCCCGAGGGTGCGATGACTCGACAGTCGATTTCGATTGACCCGAAAATACCGGAGTAAGCTCAAGTTCACCAAGCCAGTTAACCTGTGGTTCGATATCATAGTTTGCACCGGGGCCTCTATCAAAGACGACGCTACCGGATAAGCCCTCGCAAGGCCAGTGTTGGGGCGCGATCTCAACGCCAAAAAGCTCACAGAATTTGACCTTATTCAAAGCCATGGAGAATAAACACATCCGGTAGGATTCCATGTTTTCCTTACCTTCGGAAAATCCAATTCCGACGATGGCTCCTGATACACCGCACACTGCGCGAACGACACAAAAGGAATCAACTACACTACCTTCAGTCAGGCCGCTTAATTTCTCGCTAATATAATATCCATCGAATTCAGAAAGCTGATTTACATTAATAAGCTTTTCTGAAAAACTTCCTTTATCACCTGCCCTGGCGCGCGCCTTATTTGCACCTTTCTGCGCGATTTCTCGCTTTCGTACGCTGAAATATTTTCTAATCCAATATTTGATCTGTGCGGGGGACGGGAAAGGAAGGCCCTCGGGATGACGAAAAATGTATTCCCCTGATTTTTCAATTGCACGACACCCAAATTCATTGATCAATATTTCACGTCGAATTCTATCCCAACTATGGGATGGCGATGTAAATCGCACATATCCTGAGCATATTTTCTTCTGCATTTGCAAATCGCAGGGATACCCTGCCTTTTTGCCAAAAGGCGAAGGCCGTCCAAGTTTTACCATTCGATTGGGTCCCATCCTGTCCCACCTACCTGTAGAGTGAGTTCGTGGCATCAACGCCCACTTGTTACGTCCAAACGTAATGTAAGCGTAGAACCACAGACGTAGCCGCGCGGCATTCTGTCTAGGGATGGAGGCATTGGCGCGAGCGTTGATCACGGCGTTGGGGTTCTTGCTGATGAGAATGTTTTGGGCGTCGCGAACTAGATCAGCAATCGCCAGAAAACGACGGTTAACCTTTTCGTCATAAGACTCCTTGGCAGAAACACGGCACTCCTCTAGATGGGATATGGCTACGCCTTCGATACGTTTCAGCCAGGGCGGATACTTTTCTACCACTCCGGTTTCCTGAAGTAATCCGATCTCTAGTGCTTCTTCGAATTGCGTTGAAGTTAAAGTAATCAGAACCGGAACAGGCTCTTTGCCAACGATGAACTCTATTAGCCGAGCCTGGTTGTGTCTTGGGTCATTCACAAGAAAATAGTAAGTAATACCTTTGCAGAGTTCTCCAAATCCTTCGGGTGCGATCAGCTGAGTACCGGTGATCATGATACTTGCTCCGTAAAAAGCGAGTCGTATACCTGCAGCAGATCCTCCCCCTCTGTTTCCAGTGGGTGATCAATGAGGATTGGCTGGAAAAAATTAACCTTCAACCTTCTTTCCCAAATATCCTGATAAAACCGCGCCGTAAACTGGTCTGGAGCACCCCAACGTTTACTAAATTTAGAAATCACCATAAAGGCGGGCTCACCCTTAGCGATGAATTCTTTGACCTCGGCACTGAAGTCGGCCAGCAGTTCAGCGGGGTGGGACAGCGACAAGCCATGCATCGGAAAAATCAGGGCAAGATTGGCCTGTACTGTAGGTGCAATGCTGTCCAAAGACGCTTTCACCGTCCTGATGCCAGCGCTCGCGTAGTAAGCGGCCTCCAGTTCAGCGCGTCCTACCGCGTAATCTCGATCTTTCCGTTGCTGGGCCGGAGTCTTCAGGCTGGACAGACGCCGCTCACCGAAAGCCGCGCCTTGATCCTTGATCGTCCAATTCACAGCGTAAGGGACGCCATTGGCACCCAGGAAATAGAGGAGTAGGTCGCCTTGGTAAGGGAACGGCAGCCTGCGCCAGACACCTCCAACTCGCACTGTTACTTCGAAATGCTTAAACCCGATTTCCTTGGCGATGTCTAATGTCCCACGAACAGACGGCGGGAACCTACCCTTCATAAGCGGATGGCCACTCAGCGGGTGGCGAGCTGCATATGGCGAGAGCATTCGTTGCTCATGCATATCAAACAAGCTTGGAGCGTGCAGAGCGAGCTGAATGAACACACGCTCAGGGTTGGACATCGCATGGATTGCACGATTGAGTTTTCGGCTGTTCAGACGCGAGATACGAGACTTTTTAGGAGCTTCTCGTGGAAGCGCCAACGTCGAAGGGACGTACTGATCGCCCCACTGAAAGTCTCTTTGTCGACTCATGATGAGGGCGAATTGCTGCTGCCTGTTCATGTTTTTCTTCCCTTTGTCATGGGGAAAGCAGCCGCAGCGCTGACTGGGGATAATTTGTCAGGACTGCAGCAAACCCTTGTCAGTCGGGCATCCGCCAGCACCTTGCGCTGTGGATAACGCCAACTTTCTTGTGGATGAACGAAGTCGTGCGGGACTTGACGTCCCACATGCAAGGGATAGACAATGGAAGGGTCAGGGTTCGAAAACTGACTTATCCACAGAGACCCCAGGTCGCACTGGGGTCTTTGTCTACCTGACTTCTAATAGCTCTCTTGGCTAGCTTCTAGATGTCATGTGATCTCCTATCATTTGAAAAATGGCGGTTTGCGTGGATCGCCGGCCGTGATGCTGGCCATTGCGCCGCTTCTGTACAACTGGCAATAGTACCGCTGCATTTTCCCGCCTGACAATAAAAAGTTGGTAACTGGATTAATTACTTGAAGCGGATGCCGTTTGTTTTTTGACCTTGCCCTCATGCAACCTCGAAGCAGGGCTAATATATAATTCTGAGAATTATATAATGAGCTAATGATTATCATTCCCTGATACTTCTTGCGAACCGCGACAGTGCCTACTATGCTAATCGATAAAATTAATGTATTGAGCGGTGGTGAAAGCCATGGTGCGATTTGCATTAAATTGGCTCGAAGACGAAACATTCTTCAGCATCTGCAGCAGGCAACATGCGTACCTTTGCAGCATTGACTCAGCCGCTACTTGTGAATGGCTATTCGGCACTTACAAAGGATATGTTCACGACCTTAATTACAACTTGGGTGCTTTAAATAAATTTACCACTAATTGGGGTACGCCTGAATCCATCATAAATGATCATACCATTGCTCCATTTTTCTTTCCTTATCAATCTCTGGAAAATGTGC
Source organism: Pseudomonas sp. NMI542_15 (assembly GCF_021283425.1). NCBI lineage: Bacteria > Pseudomonadati > Pseudomonadota > Gammaproteobacteria > Pseudomonadales > Pseudomonadaceae > Pseudomonas > Pseudomonas sp. NMI542_15. The sequence continues at coordinate 529,871 of NZ_JAJSRO010000003.1, forward strand.
TTGCTGCAAAGGAAACACTTTTAGGCCCGAGATTGGGATCATTGAAGTACCGCCTCGGCTTGCTAACAAACCGCTTCGGTGCAGAACACCCCTTAAAAGCGTGCATTGCATGTATGGTATGCGACCGTATACGTGTCGGCGTGGCCTACTGGCATCTATCTCATCAGTATCCAGGGGTAACAATTTGCCCTGTGCACGGTTTGTATCTCCGAGAAAGTACAAAGAATAGACAGTGGTCAGGTCAATTCGAGTGGTTACTGCCAGGAGAAGAAGATCTCTTGCCAGCACCTCGAATTGAAACGACGGCCGCGACCCGGAAAGTGCTGGAAGATCTTGTCGAGGCTATCATCGCCTTAGCAAGTTTCGGATGTCAGAGGATTTTTGATCCAAGCGCTGTCAACGCTGTGTACAGGACAGCGTTGGCTCAGTACGGTGAACGCAGTTCTGGACAGGAGGCAGCTGCCAGTGCGCTTTGGCTCCACATCAAAGGGCTTCATGCCTACCAACCATTCAGTTGCATGCCTAGAAGCCCCGAGGAGGCCCTCACATTTTTGAGGGGTCTTGTGCGCAGCCCACGGGGGCACGTCCACCCCTTGAAGCACCTCACGCTAATCACCTGGCTGTTTGGATCTCTCGGGGCTTTCATCAAGTTACACGACCAGATAGTAAATTCTAAGACGCCATCCACAAATGTTTTGTCAGGCATTGTTAATTCAGATAAACGTGTCATAGAGATAAACTCCTCCTCAGATAGGACATTGATAGCGGCTAGGCGCCCAAAGATTTTAAAAAAAGATATCAGAGCTGCGATCTTACTCAGCCTGTCCCAGGGTCAATCAAAATATAGCTTGTGCGAGGGTTTCGGTATAACGATATCGACTCTTAATAAACTGATACGATCAGAGCCATCAGTAGCTAACGCATGGAAAGAAAAAACTACATCTACAGAGAGGTTGAAAAGAAGGTCGATCTGGGAAAATACGGTTAAAGGATTCTCAAAGGATAGCGCGAAGAAAATTAGATGCCGTGTCCCGTCAGTCTATGCTTGGCTTTACCGCAACGATAGGGAATGGCTGAACAGTAGACTTGGAGAGCTACCAAACGGGCGAATTGGTAATCACTCTGCCGTTGATTGGAGCAAGCGTGATCAGCATTTGCTAGAAGCTCTAAAATCAACCGCTGACTATTTGTTGAAGTCTCATGAGCTTCCATTGAAGAAACAGCAAATTTATTTGGCACTTCCAAGGCTGGCCAGCGCTTTGCAAAAAAGACAAGCCTACGAGCTAACCCGATCTTTTCTCCAAGCGATCACCGCGTCAGCTCCAATAGACAGTGGGAGTGCTTCGGCTGGTTGCGGCACTGAAGCCCTCCAGTCCTCATGATCCTCCGCATCCATTTCCAGATGGCCTGGACTGGTGAGAAGATGGGCAAGAAGCTTATGGTGAGGAAACCGGTCCTCATGATCAGCTAGTCCAACGGCGGTTTGGCCTGTAGATAGGCGGCAATGGAGAGATTTCAAATGACGGGCGCCAATGCTGAGCTCACTCAAAATCAGTTGGCCGTAGGGTTAAGGGCAGCCCTGCGAATTCTTGATGGATGGAACGCGACCGCCGAGCAGGTCCGAAGCATTCTTCGCATATCCATCGCGACCCGCCAGAGGATCTCACGGGATTCCAGCGCCAGCGTACGCCTAGATCTGGATCAGCAGCAGCGAATCAGCTTGGTGCTCAACATTCATGCCTCATTGCGAGCGGTCTTTGCAAATCAAGAAAACGTTCAAGGATTCCCACTCCTGGAGAATGCCAATGACTTCTTCGAAGGACGTTCTCCCCTGGAAGTGATGGCCCAAGGGGACATGATCTCGCTTTATGAGACCTACAGACGAATTGAACATCTGCACCAGTCGAGCTGAACCTAACCGGTCAGCCCCTTGGACCGCCTACTCAGTTCATGCTTTCTCGGCGTTTTCCGTGTGTTCCCGGTACCGGTGCGTCTCGGACACAAAATCGATAAACGCGACGGCAGCCGCAACAGCCAGCCGAGCGTGTCTCGGCTGGAGACCGCGATACTGGCCATCCTTTCCGTGTCCCGTCCCATACAGACCTCTCAGCTGAGTCAGATTGCTCGTGATCTGCGTGAGGTTGCGCAGGATCAGTCGAACGTTCTCAGCCCCTTTTGCAGCATCACTCACACCCTCAGGTACAAGTTGGAGGGCTTTGGTGAGCTTCTTCGTCAAATCGCCCATGTCATCTGACTTGGTGAAGGCAACGCTACGCTTCGTGAGAATCGACTTGCAACAGGTCTCCACAAGCTCTTTGGCTGTACCGATCGCCAACTCTGGATCAGTATCCACGGCGAGCTCAAGACGTTCGATTTGCTTAGCCATCCAGCCTGCATTCAGTGCGTCTGCGACAGCTTTAGCACGGAGTACCGAGCGGCCGCCATTGTGCTCCAGAGACCGAAAGGCAAATCTCGGTCGGCCAGCAATGAGCTCAGCCTGGTACAACTCCCATCCGGCGCCCTTCAGTTGATCATTGAACTGCTCCGCCAGTTTAATCGCGTCATCTCGATTGGGGCGTACCACGGGATGGACCATTTCACACAGAAAGCGCAGGAAGTGATCGGCACTCCCTTCAGCCAAGCGGAAGCGACTGTCGCTGTAGATCCAGTCGTTTTCCCAATCGTCGTTGTTACAGCGATGCTGCCAGATATCGCCAACAGCATCCTTATAACGGCTATCCGTAGAGGGCATTTCTTCCAGGTCATACAACCGGCTCAAAAATTCCACATCGTTGAGCCGCCCGCTCCAGTCGACATCATCCAAGCGCAGACCATCCAAGATGTTTTGTCGCACCTTTTTAGGCAGTTCTGACTGGCTCGAAGACCGCCAATCAGCGCGGAACTCCCTGTCTGGGACGATCACTGCAGAGTAGCAATCACTCTCCTGATGCTCGGTAACGGTCCGGAGCTTGGCTGTAATCTGTTCTTCCAGCTGGTTGCGTTTCCCGCCAAGGCGAGCATAGTCCGAGGCAGGCATCTTGAACTGGATGTCCCAATAGTCGGTTCCGCCGTTCCAATTGTCATACCCCGTCTGCTCCGCTGTGGCGGGGTATTTCTGCACGATCTCGGCAGCATCATCCGCACCATCTGCTCGCAAGAGAGCGTGTACGGTCGCCAGTAGCGGCTCGATTTGGTCGTTCTGCTCCATACCTGCCTCAAAAAAGCCAATCCCATTGGCATTGCTCGCCAGGCCGTAACCCTAGGGCGCCGCCACTTTACGACAGAAAATCAAGATTCCACATGTCACTATAGTGAATCAGAAGCACAGTAATGCGAAACGATTTTGACCAGATACGCTACACTCACGCCGAAATCCGAAACAGATAACCCTTTGAGCGAATCATCCCGTGGAATACCTCTCAGAAATCTTGAAGATCCTGGACGGAGCTCTCAAGGCGAATGCCAGCATGGCCTCGAATTATGCCGGCCTCCTGGCAGACAAACTGGAGAGTGACGGCGACAAACGACAAGCCCGAATGATCAGAGAGCGCCTTGCAAGGGCTCCTGCAGCGCTAGCCAGTGCCCAAGATGCTGCCCATGGTTTCAGCTTCTCGAACCTGCCTACAGATGGTGAAAGCCATCTGCATACGGTGGACGTAAGCACCCCTGCGCTTGATAAAGGCTCGTTGCTGCTGCCCAGTGCTGTCGAGAATCGAATCCAGGAGTTTCTGTCAAATATCCGCCGATACGACGACCTTGCACGCGTGGGCGCTGCCATGCCGAGCCGCTTGCTGGCATACGGCCCGCCCGGTACGGGAAAAACTAAGCTTGCCCGGTATATCGCCGGCCACCTTGAATTGCCACTGCTAACGGTCCGGTGCGACACGCTTGTGAGTAGTCTGCTGGGACAGACCAGCCGGAACCTCCGTAGGGTGTTTGAGTACTCCCAGCAGCGCCCCTGTGTACTGTTCCTAGATGAGTTCGATGCCTTAGCGGGGGCTCGGGGGAACGAGCGTGACGTCGGGGAGCTCCAGCGAGTGGTGATCGCACTGCTGCAGAACATAGACGCCATCCCAGAAAGCACCATTCTGGTCGCTGCAACCAATCACGATCAGTTGCTGGACCCAGCCATCTGGCGCCGTTTCAGTTTCCGAATTCCTATGGCTGAGCCTGATCTGGCATTGCGCCGAATGCTGTGGAAACAATACCTGGAGCCGTTTAGCGCCGAGCAGTTGGATCTGGATGTCCTGGCTCAGCTGTCTGACGGAATCACAGGGGCAAACATTGAACAGGTCTGCCTCGATACCAAGCGCGGGGCTGTTTTGTCGAACGCATCAAGCGTCGATGAAAACCAACTCATCCGACGCCTAGGTTTAAATCTTGCACTTACTGGTGGCCGAGTGCTATCTACTGTCGAGTCAGAAGTTCGGTGGCTTAATGGATGGGCACCAAAGTACTTTTCCCTGAGAACATTGGGAAGGCTGTACGACCTGTCGACTAGGCAAATCACGAAGATCCTCAAGGAGGAGACCAGTAGTGGCCCGCAAGAACACGTCCGCGCAACCGCTGTTGAATGCGAGGGTTGAGAATCCGTTCATACATGTCCCGTTCCAGCCTGGGGATCTCTCGTCAATTGAGGGTGGCGGTGGCGGTGGTGGCAAAGAGCTCGTAGAGGTCAACGCCGCTTACCGTCAGGCACTTTCAAGAACACTCGCAGGTGCTTCATCGGCGCTCTCCCGCGAGCAGGTGCTTCATCCCCAAGCTTTGACGCACCTGGTACTCAAGCTGCGGGAAAAGGGAATCGCAAAAACCCACCGCCCCATCTTGGTCGCAGAGGAAGCGAAGCTACAGCCGGCTGGCCATGGTCAGATTGACGAGATGCTCGTTGGGGCCTCTGCCAACAGTCTGGACGTGTTTGATCGTGTGATCCTGCACCGCGACACCAAGAAAATTCGATCCCAACTGAGTGTGATCGAATCCATTGAGCCTTGGGATCGCCAACGACGAAACCCGGAAGGAAGCCACCGGCTCCTGGAAAATGGTCGTGCCGTTTTGCGACTCTTCCAGTACCAACAGGGCAGCTTCAACGCGTTCAATTACGAGACCTTAGTGCGGATTTTGAAGTCCCTATCGCTGCCGTTCGTCCAAATCGACCAAGGACGTGGCCTGCCGATATTTGGCATTCGAGACCTGGACAAGATCCAAGACGATGCTCTTGAGCAGATACTGGATTTCCCTGGCATTCGAACAATTTACGCGGAAAAGCTTTTCCTTCCCGTTACAACTGTCCAAATGCCTATGAGCGGCGCGGTAGCCACCCAAGCTCAGCCAACTCCACAACCCGTCACGCTGCCCACGGTGGCCGTCTTCGACTCCGGTGTGAGCTCGGATGCGAAGCTGATTGAGCACTTCGTCAAATCGAGAGACCCCTACGTCCTACCTCCAGACACCAATTATGAGCATGGAACAGCGGTAGCCTCTCTGGTCGCCGGAGGGGCATTCTTCAACGATAAGCACGCTTGGATCCCAACAACGCCAGCATACGTACACGACGTCTGTGCGTTGGAAGTTTCTGGCTCTTACATGTCCGATCTGGAGCTGCGGCTTCAGTCGGCCGTGAAAAAGCGCCCGGATGTGAAGGTATGGAACATATCGATTGGTGGTGAGGCTTGCGACGACAGCCAATTCAGTGACATTGCCATGGCGTTGGACCAACTCAGCGATAAGTACCAGGTTCTCTTCGTAGTAGCTGCCGGCAACTACAACGACCTCCCTCGGCGTGAATGGCAAAAGTTTTCGACGCTAGCTGACCGTATTTCGAGTCCAGGGGAGTCGGTTCGTGCATTAACTGTGGGTTCTATCTCCCACATTGATGCTGCGGGCGCGCTCAGCGCTATTGGCCACCCGGCACCTTACTCGCGTTGTGGTCCTGGCCCTGTCTTCACTCCGAAACCAGACATCACGCATGTGGGCGGAGGAGTACATGCTCCGTGGAACGCCGGCTCGGCTAGCCTCAAAGTCTTGTGGCCCGACAATCAGCTGCGCTTGGGTTTTGGTACGAGTTACGCGGCCCCCCTCGCATCGTGCATGGCAGCCCACGCATGGCAAGCTGTGGCTGGGCGTCCATCGCTAAATCCGTCGCCTTCGTTGGTCAAGGCATTAATGATCCATGCAGCGCAACTCTCTTCGCCTGATTACGATTCTTACCATCGCCGATATCTAGGTGCAGGCCGCCCTGAAGACGTACTCAAAGCCCTTTACGATTCAGACGACAGTTTCACCCTCGTTTTCCAGGCGAATCTGGTACCGGGCAACATGCGCTGGCGGAAAACACCTTATCCGATCCCAGATGTTTTGATTGAGGACGGAAAATTTCGGGGCGAGGTGATCATCACGGCGGCATATGCCCCCCCACTGGACCCCAACTCGGGCAGCGAATATGTGCGCGCTAACGTTGAGTTGAGCTTCGGTGCGATAACGGGAGATACCATCCAAGGCATGGTTCCAATGGACAGCGATGAAGGCCAGAGCGGATATGAGATCGCTCAAATTTCCGCTGGAGGTAAGTGGTCGCCAGTGAAGGTGCATAGGGCAAAATTCCCCAACGGCACAGCGGTCCTGCAATGGGGATTACAGGCAAAGGCTCGACTACGTGCATACGAACCCGAGCTAACAGAGGCGTTGCCGGTCAACATAATCGTAACTTTGCGATCACTGGATAGAGATCCAAAGGTACGCGCGGCAGGACTCAAAGCGCTGAGCCAGTGCAACTGGGTCCATACTCCTCTACCTGTTCGCGTACCGATTCGAGTGTAGAACATTGGCTGCCTGCACTAGGCGTCGCAGCGGGTGAAGGCTTGCGGCGTCTATTTTATGATCCCGACAGCTCGCGCTTTTGCTAAACCGATCTTGGGAATGCTTGGCGAAGCAGCGACGGTGGTATTCCGCTGCGATGATCCTTCATGAATGGACAGCGGGGTGTTGCAGCAGGGATAGTGCTTGGATGTAGGCCAAGGCCAACCTACCTGGACTACCACGTCATCCAACACAATGCGCGGGGTGGACCAAACCCCCAAACCCTGGACATAGTCTTCTTCTACAAAGTGGACATACTTTGTGTCCTCTATCCGATAGCTGCTCCAAAGCGAATCAGTGCATCGAGCGCTCCCCGCTAGGGACATTAATTCACGTTCGAAATCGTCATAGCTGTCATAGAGCGCCACGACAGCATGAATGAATAATGCTGTGATGGTCCCAGCTCGACTTTCAAGGCTCGGTGATGGCACATCGGCGAACCCCTTTACAAGATCGCTCATGGTCGAGGCTATCGCCTGCATTTTTGACCTTTCCTCGCCACTGAGCTGCGGGCTCAAAGCGGTAGCCTTATCCAGCAGCACCTTGGCGGCATGCAAACCAGAGATGATATGGGGCGACCTGCACAATCGCTGGTACACCTCAGCACGCTTGAGCGCCAATGGGTCGTGGTTAGCAACAACTTCAGCTTCGGCGAGATGCCGGCCGCCGCAAGTGCGCCACATCACATCAAGGTCATGATCTATGCGAGTGAACAACTTACCGCAAAAAGGACAATCCCTAAGCAAGACAGCGTTGTGCTTGGGGCACACCGACACCTTTGACGCGCCATAGCGCCTCCAGTATGAAAACCCATGGATCTTGAGGTCTTCCCTAACGCATTCAGGGCAGAAGGAAGCATCCCATTCACTGAAGTGCTCCCCCTCAGAAAGGTACTGAGTGCCTGAGTAGGCAAAATCCCAGTCACTTTTGATGACGTGGAACGCTGCGTTCAGCGTGTGATTGTGAACAAGTCGATTGAAACCATAGCACCCAGGCCAGCCGATGGCTGCTGCGAGCCTTCTCACTTCGGCCGTCTTTATCACATGACGGGTACGCAGGGCTTCGAAGATCTCTGCCTTGGGCTCGGCCCAAAGGAGCAGCAGGTTCCTTCTCACATATGACGGAAGAGTTTCATCAGGCAGAATCGAGAGGTGCATGTCAAAACGCCAGTATCAGGTAGGGAGGGGTCACGCGGGGAGGCTGGTGTAACCGCTCGATGAAGGGGAGCAAGCGCTTCCCCCTCTACCGGCGACAGTTTTAATTCTTCGAAAACCGTTTTAATTCAACAAAACCACTTTTTTGTCTGGAAACAATAAAGATTGTCACAGCCCCACCCCAATTACGCGGGCTGGCGGCGCTTCACGTAGCGAAGCCGCACAAAAAAGGTTGTCACAAAATCGACGAAAACCCAAAAAAACGGCCCCACTGAAAACAATAAACGTTGTCACAAGCCGACTAAGATCTCAGTTCACACCTTAGGAAAGCTCAAGAGGTCCATTCCAATAGCCCCCGTGAGGGGGCGGAACCGTGCATTTTCTAAAGGGGTAACAAGGGAGGATGGTCTAAATTCTAGTCTGCACCTACGACCAGGTGAATGCCTCCAGAAACCTCAACCTGTGAACAGCGCCGTGATTGTGTTCGTCACGAGCCTTTGTAGAGGCTTTGCGTTTCCGATAGCTTTAATAACTGGAATTAGCTCTCAGCGAGACGCCGCCATGCCCCTTGTCGCCCGAGAGCACACTGCTCTTACAAGTCTCCTCACGCGCACCGCAGATAATGCCGCTTTCTACGCGGTGCTTACGGGGGCTGACGCCGTGCGCGACATCAGTGAGAAGATGGGTTACTGCGATGAGCCCAGATACCGACTGATCCGCGTTGATCGTCGGCTGGATAAGGCGGGTGACAACGAGTTCGAGATCGCCCTGGTGGACGATGCCGAAAAAACAGTGGCCTATTACGACAAGGTCACGCTCCTGCATTTTCCCAAAGTCAGTAGCCGATACGTTGCGCGAAACCAGGTCTGGCGATCGGCAGCCATGCGTCATTCCCTAGTGCTTCGGGATGTTTCGCTGAAAGTGCTTTTCAGGTATCTCGTTCAGGAATACGACCTCCTCCTGACGGAGGACGCTGTAAAAGGTGTTGGCAAATTCTATTGGCACAGGCAGGTATCTCGTGCGATTGCACTAGGCCTTCACGTGTACACCTACGAGGATGCGGCGCAATCGCTTCGGCCCATTCCGACCCAGCGCGTACTGAACGATATAGTGGACCTGGCTTGGTCAGGGGCCGATCAGGGGTCATTGCAAGCCCTGATCTCCAGGTTTCCTCTAGCCAGTCAAAAGGCATAGATAAGGATGGTGAACCCCCTTCAAATGCACGCTTCGTATGCCTACGTGCACGTAGCGCGTGGGCGCATCGAGCTGAATGGCCAGCTGCTCCGCGAAGGGGATGGTGTTCGGATGCGGAAAGAGAAGGTGATCGAGCTCTCCAATGGCCGTGATGCAGAAGTGCTCGTGTTTGATCTACGACCTAATGAGTTGCCACGCATGCCTTAATGCATGAAATTCATTTGCACACAAGGAAGCACTGCAATGCGCGGAAACTCACCATCGTCTTTCTAGCCACCACCCTCGGTTCGCAGGCATTCGCCGTCACGCAAGCCATCACCTACGCCATCGAGAACCCGCTGCGCCCCGGCGCCAAAGCTGCGCATTGCCCTTCACAGGCCCAGGTCATTGATGGCTGCACCTTCCACAGCGTGGCCGGCGACATGCGGGAAATTAAAAGAAACGTTGTGGCAACCTAGCGCGTCTTTGTGGCTCAACTAAAGTGACTGGGATTTCCAGAGAGATTGACGAGTGAGGCGACCGCTTTGGGTTGTGGTGATGGCTGCAGTGTCCCAGATGTTGTTGAGTAGCGGAGCTGCTCATGCTGAGATTGGTGTCGTGGCTTACTACAAGTCAGGCTGTGACTACTACATCGTGGCAGCATCGCAGGGGTATGCAGTCTTGGAATGGTACGGGGGGATGATCCTTTGGAGGGCGGCAAGCTCGCAGGGACTCTTTCGTACGGTATGCAGACGCTGGTGAACCTGCGAACGGAGTCAGAAACCCAGGCTTGGGTTGAAGAATTTATGCTTTCAGAAGACGATGCAGTAAATACCTACTCGGAACAATGCGACTAGGGAAGACCTGACCGCTCGGCGTGGCTTGGCCAGGCTGATTCACCTTCCCGTGTGGATGGAGAAAGTAGTTCAGCATAGAGACGCCTTTAAAGATGCCCCTAAGGGCACTACCCATGATCGACCAGCAAGAGCCCCAGTACGCCCCCCACCCCCATCGCTGGCGGTGTAGGTGGTCTGTGGTCTCGGTGGTCGCTCACGGGTAGATAGCCCATGATCAGACGCAGCGAGGATGCCACAGTCCGGAACAAGTCCGGCACCACGTAGAACGTTATGAAGCACCCGGATCACGACTGGGTGATCCTAATGTTGTACCTCGGGAAGGCTTCAGGTGTACCACCTGCGGGTTACTGCCAAGGATCAGGTAGTATTATCTCTTCTCGTCCCATCTCGATTTCCATGCTCAACACTGCCCCGAGAGTGTTCGCCACTGTCTCCCAGTGTGCAGCTTTGGCCTTGTACTGATCAACGTCAGTCCAGCCTCCCCGCTCTGCGTTCAGTGCAGCAACAGCGCAAACGGATGACTTTTCACAAGCAACCCCGTACGCAGCCAGCAAGTGGCGATTTCGTGGAGTATCCGGCCATTGTTGATCCTGCTCGAAGTCCTGCCTGCTGATTGCGTGGGTGCTTCCTGCTAAGGATAAGGTCGACATGTCTCTACCCCTTCCATGTTGGAGTTGCCTAGGGAGTGCTGGTTACCGCCCTCCGTCTAAGCCAAGTACAAGACCCACGTATTTCCAGTGCCACCGGTCTCGGAAGACAAGCGCATCAACAGATGCCTCCTATGCCACCCAACACATCGAAGAAGCCCACAGCCGGAACAAGTGCGGCATCAGGCGGAACGTGATGAAGACCCGGATCACGGAAGGGATTTTACCGCTGTCCCTACGACGGGTGGTCGCCTACCAGGGCTTCACAGCGCCATTGCTCTAGTCTGCCACTCTTTCACCGCTCTCAGGCTGCTGCTATCTTCTAGCTCTCGCAAAATAGCTGCCATGGTTAACTGGTGACCCGATGAAGATCGAATCAAAAGATACGGATATTGAGAGCTTGCTGGACGGGAGCTATTTTCACATTCCGCGCTTCCAACGGCCCTATTCGTGGGATGATGACAACATAAATGACTTTTGGAACGATCTGATCGCTAACAAAGGTGACGACTACTTCATCGGTTCCATGGTGGTATACAAACGTGCCAAGCAGTCTTTCGGCGTTGTAGACGGCCAACAAAGGCTTACAACAACTACGATTCTGCTTTGCGTGCTAAGAGATGCGTTCAACGATCTCGGCCACCCCGACTCCGCTATTGGCCTGCACCAACTGATTGAGAGGAAAGATCGGGACAATAAAAATGAGTTCGTACTCAAAACCGAGACCTCATTCCCCTACTTTCAAGAGCACATCCAAAAGTTTGGGGCACCAGAATTCGACACAGAAATACTTGCGGAAGAGCAAAACCTAAAAAGAGCTCACAAGATTTTTACTGGCTTGGTCAACGATGCATTGGGCTCCGTAGATAGCGACTCGACGATTCTCGAATCTGCAAAAGCAAAAGCTAAGTTCGATAAGCTCACTGAAGTTCGAGATACCGTCTTGAATCTGAACTTAATATTCGTAGTGCTCGATAGTGAAGATGACGCCTACCTAATTTTCGAAACCCTCAATACGCGAGGAAAAGATCTCTCCGTTAGCGATCTAGTCAAAAATCACTTCACAAAACATTTGAAGGCCCGCGGTACAGTAGACGTTGCAAAGCTGAAATGGGGTTCGGTTCTGGAAACGATCCACAATTCGTCTGCAGACCTGTCCACAGACATGTTCATCTATCACTATTGGGCCTCACGTTATGAGTCCGTCCCACTAAAGAAACTATTCCCAGTTATTAAAAAACGAATCACCAAAGAGACCGCAAAAGATTATCTGGACTCACTGGTATCCGACGCCAAACTTTACCGATCCATTCATGAGCCCGCCTATGAATGGAACAAGAACGAAATTGAGGCTGCGAGATCCCTTAACGCACTACAGCTTTTCAAGGTATCGCAACCAACTCCCGCTGTACTCTCATTAACGAGAGCTTACAAAGATGGAAAAATAAAATTCTCCAAGTTTAGAGACACCTTGAGTGCAATTGAAAAATTCCACTTCCTATTTACAGCCGTCACATCATCTCGATCATCTGGCGGCATATCAGCGATGTACTCTTCCTTTGCGAGAAAACTATTCGAGGCAACGGATTCGCAAGAAGCTGGAGATGAAATCAACGAGCTCGTAAGCAAACTCAGGTACCGCCGACCATCTTATGATGAGTTTGTTGTTGCGTTTCGAGACACCGCCTATACCAACACAAACTCCAAGCAAAAAAACTTGGTCAGATATATTCTCCGCAGAGTTTCGGAGCACAACAACTATAAATACCCCTGCGACATGGAAGAACTAACTATTGAGCATCTACATCCACAGTCAACATTAGTAAATGACTGGACGGAGACAAATGTCGGCCAGCTGGGGAATTTGATATTCTTAGATCAAAAACTAAACGGATCATTGAAAACCAAGGAAATCTCCGAAAAACTTTCGATTTTGGAGAAAGCTGGTTACGATATTCCTACCGAGTTACAAGGAGTAACCGAATGGACTCCAACGCTCTCACAATCCCGCACAGATAATATCGCCGAAATTTCTTATAATACGATATGGCGTTTCTAGCTCAAATCCTTTGTCAGGTGGCCAGACGATGGATGGTCACCGCATAGGCAAGAATAGCCGGGGCAAGCAAATTCCTCGGCTAAACCTTTTACTCTGAACAAATAGGAGCGCTAGGATCGAAAGGCGGCACTCCAGCCTAGAAGTGTTGATCCCAAAACAAGCCAAGCTCAGATTTATTCATCCATTCGCTCATGACCTTGAACGAGTAGCAGGCTCGTACCTTCGACTCGTAAAGGTGTCAGGCACTGGTTTGTGCTCCAAAAAAAATGGCTTCCGAATGAAAAGGGCTATGGTCTATCTCATCCTTGGATACTGAAAATATATGGCTTACTTAACGTAGTCGCGCGCGAACCGCATAGGGACGCAGCGTTGGATTTTAGCCGGTCATCGAGAGCTCAATACAAATTCTTCAGTTTATAGATCCACAACATCTTGATTTTATTTTTTTGGCTCGTAAATCCAAGGAGAAAGATCGGAAAACTTCACTTCTCTTTCCTTGATCACCAGTTCAGAGGGAAACAAATAACATTTGCCCTCCATCTCAATGAAGTAGTAGCGCCCACCCATAGCAATCTTTTCTTCTGGATCTGGATGCGTGACTCGGAACTGACATTCTGAGTTTTTTGGATCGTAGAGAGCACCTGCATGCACAAAAATAAAATCTAATATATAATCGCCAGGGGCATGCTTGTACTTATTATGAAGAGAGCACTTATATCTTTCAGGACTAGTTGAGAGTCTTGTGAAGTCTTTCAGAGAATTTATCTTGTCGGAAATTTCACCTCCTCCGCCTATTAAATAATCAAGAAAAAATAACATGGCATTTTGATTGTACCAAGGACGCCCCTCAAAACCATACGCAACATACTGATAGATAATTTCATTGATTATTCTAAAATCACTGACTCTTATTTTGCCCGCTCCATAGCTTAAACCTCCATCTTCATAAGCTATATTGTGGTGAAGCATTTTGTTTCTCAACCTTGTACAAAAAGTATAAAGCTCAAGCAGGAAGGCATCAGATATCAGTGAGGGGTCTATATTGTTTTTTATAATTTTAGCTTTTACATCAAAATACGAATTGGCACACCCAAACCGTTTATCTACGTGCAGATCCAAAAGGTCAAAAAAAATTGGGAAGGCCACCATTTTGGCATAGTCATTAACCATATGTTGCTGCCAACTAAAACTACCGACGCACAGAGCTTTATATACTCTAAAGCCTCCCTTGTCGCCAAACGGCTCCTGAAAAAGACTATGAGACCTATCAAACTCATTCAAAAAAGCATTACTGAGGATTGCTTGGGTGATACGCGCATGTTCAGCGATTGAATCGTGATCTATTTTTTTTGCCATTTTCCAATTTCCATTAGCTTCAACATGCAATAAGCAGTGTGTGGCGCCAATTGTACAATAAAGTTACGCCCGATAAACAAATGGCACCATGCGATACCGTATTTTGGAAGAGGATAACCCGCTCCGGAAGTCATTTATTTAACTCCCCCTCGGCTAAAGCCTGTGCCTATACAAGATTGATTTTCCAATGGCACTACCGGGTACCTCTTGAGGTTACTTGGGCGATGCTGTCACAGGTGCTCAGTTAGGCGCAATGCTCGCGGTGCCAGCCTTGGATGTAGATAGATCGCCTGCTGCCTTTAGATCTGATGGCTGTAGAACAGAGCGACGTATCGATACAGGCGTAGAATTGTCGAAGCCCAGCGTTGGAGTGATGAAACGAAAGGGTACCTACCCGCTGGGTTTCGCAGATTTTCGCCCCAGTCCAGATCAGATCTTGGAACTTGAAAGCCGAACCGAATTTCTGGCCGTCGGAAGAGGCTTCGGGCTAGACGGCTACACCGATACCCACCGTTCTGGTCGGCATAATTTTGCAGTGAGCTGCCTTCCACTGGTGGCCGCTGTGGGGCGAAATCGGGTCGTCGCCACTAATAGAGACGTGACTCTAGACATCAGCTAAAGGTGCTCACAACGTCACTGATTCGGCTTTATGAGTCATGTTGATGAAATTCAATACTCAGACTAATACTAAGGTATAAGCTTGGGGAGGCAAAGCATGCAACCAAGATTCGTTATCGTTCCTGCTGTACCGGTAGAAAAGTAGGCCATTCAATCAGGATCTCGCTTCTACGCGGTTACAGTGCCGGGTGGGTTTGACATTTACGATAATCAAGAAAAGCTTCGGCTGGATCCAAGCTATCCGACCAAGGCGCTAGCGGGAGCAGCGCGTGCAAGGCTGAGCAGCGAATGTCGTAATCCAGACGAACTTTTTCCAATTTTGCGTGTGGAATGATCCGGCCTGGAATGACACTGTGGAGGTTGTGCAGCTGGTTGTACCGGAAGAGTCGAAGTCGAAGCCGTAACTGATGTCGCGGGCGATATATGCCGTTGCTCAACCCGCTTGGGTACAGGCGGATATAAGTTCGGCATGAGGACGCCCTTAGGTTAAGGATACGGATCATGCCCAACCACCCGTCCCAGTGCCGTGTCGGTGCCGGCGCGCATGTCTATCGGCTCGGTGGCCAGCCATATTGCATCGATGCGGATCATCGAGTGACAGCCCAGATAAGTTGCGTGCAGCCCTTGCGATCTAAGATTGGTCTTCGCTCAACGACCAGCCCGGCACGTAGAGGATTGACTTGTCAGTGCTAGCCGGTGCCGTGGTCTGGGCATCGAGCACCACGTCGTCACGCTTGACCTTCTTCGGCTTGAACGATGACTCCAGACCGAGGCCGATGCGACCGCCAGCGCCGATACCCTTCTTCTTGTAGCTGCGAAGTTGCTTGGCCGCGTCTCGCATAGCCTGGTTGCGCTTTTTGCCCATGCCTCACTCCTTGAAGACTGATCAGATAATAGCCTAGGTGTAACTCACTGCGGGCACTTGTCCAGGTCACGGGCGAAGTAGTAGTCGATGCTTGACTCGATAGCGAGGCGGTTGATGATGGCCACGCCATCAGGGGGCAGCCTCGACTGGGTCACCTCGGGATGAGCGCAAAGGCAGGCGGTTGGCGACAGTGGCACGATCAGCCATTTGAAAAAGTTGTCCGGCACGACGAACTCCCCTTCCATTGCCCGTAGTATTTTCCAGCTTTCGCCATCCATCCTTCTGACCGCTTCGGAAAGGTTAAGGCGAATGGCCGGCGCCACCAGTGTGCGACTGGGTATCGTGAGGTCGGGGCGAATATAGCCGATACCCGCCGCCTCCAACTGCTCCTGCTCATCCTGGGTGAAATTGTGGCGGAGCCCGATGACCTCGAAGGCGCTGCTGACACTGGTGATTGACGGGTCTGCCATCCGCTCGTTCTTTTTCCACTGCGCGCGGATGTTCCACAAGCAGTAAAACTCGTTGATCAAGGCGAAGTGCTGCGGGCCAAGACGAAAGGCCGGATCATCGAGCACAGTGCTCGCCAAGGCCTGGAAGTCATCCTCGATGCCCTTCATGAAGCCGCCTTCCGCTTGTTGATCCCAAACGCGCTGGGCGCAGAAGATCTGGTCTGCCGGTTTTAAATGAAAGCGTTTACCCGTCGCTTTGCGCAGCACCTGCACTGCGCCTTTCTCATTCGCGAAGCGGGCGATGCTGGCGCGGGGTAAGGTGTGCTGGTTCACCGTCAGATTATGCGGATTGGTTTTCTGGGGGGCTTCGAAGGTCAAGGGCGGCTCCGTCGATTGCAGGATTATTCCGTTACCTCTGATTTTTCGCACGCCGCAAACGCAAAACCCACCTTTCGGTGGGCTTTGTGTGTACTGTCGTACATCCCTCGGCGAAATCAATCCTGCTATAGGTTTGACTCCTAACCAAGTGGTTAGTGGCCTAATTCTATGGCTAAATGACACCTTCGTCAACTTCGGCTCATAACCATGTCTTTCATGTCGCCTGATCTTGCCAAGCAGGCTGCCTTGTCCATGCCAAGGATGGGCACCTACCTGGCCGCTTGCCACAACCAGCCTTCCCCGCTGAGCGCCGCCATCAACCTGTACGCCTGGAATGCTGCGATTTCCGCCGCCTTCATCCACCCCCTTCATTTCTGTGAGGTGGTGGTTCGCAATGCTGTTTCGGAAGCCTTGACCGCGACCTATGGCGCGCAATGGCCCTGGAGCCAAGGTTTCTTCTTGAGTTTGCCTGAGCAAGCAGGCCCTGTCTTCAAGCCCCGCCAAGCTCTGCTGGCGGCTCGACAAAAAGCAGAACAAAGCGCGGGTGGCAACCCCCCTTCGACGGACAAAGCGATCGCCGAAATGAGCTTTGCCTTCTGGGAGTCGATGTTTACCGCCCGTTATGATCATGGGCTGTGGGACAACCACCTCAAACGCCTGTTCCCCCATGCCCCGGCCGGCCTGCAATATTACCAGCTGCGCTCACAAATTCGCTCAGCACTGGAAGCCATTCGGAAGTTCCGTAACCGTATTGCCCATCATGAGCCGATCTTCGCACGCCAGCTCGCGCAGGACTACGCCAGGATCCAGAAAGTCGTTAGGTATCGTTGCATTCAAACTGCTACCTGGATGTCCCAGTCTCAGACGGTCAATATGATTCTCGCCGCCAAGCCCTGACTAACAGTGGTAACTCCCTCGACGGCCGGTGGCGGAGGCTCGGCGGGCGTCTGAGGTGGGCGCGACTACATAACCGGCGATCATTTCGGCCAGGCGGGAGTCCTCGACGCCGTTGTGGCCTTGCTCCAGCGGCAGCAAGAGCCGCCCTGCCGAGGTCGACTGCTATGCAGGCAGATCCCCCGCCAAACGAATCCCTCGCGGCAAATCGAAGGCAAAGTAGTTGTCGTAGAACGTGTTGAGGTAGAGCTTAGGGTCCACTGCGAAGAAGCCGACATCAACCTCGCCGGAAATTACTTTTTCAACAGAAAACGTGCGGCATCAACTATGCAAATTTCCAGTGGGATTTCCAGCAGGTTCGCCAGCTCTTGGGAAAGGTCGACCGATACACCAGATGCAGTCGATGGCCCTTCTCGGCGCGCCAAGATCGGATTTCCAACATTGATTGCTGCTCGCAACCGGCCTGATGGCGCTATCAAATCTCTGACTTCTTTGGAAATGTTCAAGCGAACCACCTCATAATAATCAAGGAAATGGTGACTGTCGCTGCACCACCGAGTCGGGTCACCGCCCAGCAATTATTGAGACTGGACTTCAATATTTACAGCACCAACTACGCGGACGGCGCAACATCTGCGATAGCGATGGGAGGCGATGGGAATAACAGTCGCAACACCATTTGGAGTCAGGCCATCATCTATAATGCGGGCGCCCACAAGATCCAGCTTTATTGATATGCAGGCACGCGTCGCATTTGCTCAGATTTCCAGACTGATAACCCGATGCCTGAGAACATTGGGCTCTCTGACTGTAGACGCTTACTCAATCAGTAGGCATCATACCGAACTCACAGATCTAGAGCCCAGAGTAATGGGTACACTCATGACAACCACACTTTAATACATTTTCACTGTATTTTAATACAGAATTAGCCTCTCAACTCCCGCAACAGGTGCTTACATGACCTATTCTCCTTTACCAGGTGAATTCATCGGTTCAGCCTTCCGTCGAGGTAGAGAATTATTAGACACTAGACATGGTACAAAAGGCTGTGACTATTCGATCAAAGCCGTACTCAGCACAGAGGGACACCCTAAATACAAAATTGTATTTTCGGAAATACTTGTAGCGCATGGTGTTGCGGAACAGTCCTTGAGAGAGCACTCGCTATACCCCTACATTATGGCGCTTGGCCGACGACCCACCTCAGCTGCATTCACACCCACTCAGCGCTGGCGTATTTGTACAGTGTGCGTTCAGAATGACATAGAGAGGTACGGAGCTGCTTTTATTCACTCCTGCCACCTACCCAGCCTGGTAACCCATTGCAGGATTCATGCTACAGCCCTGCACATGGAATGCCCCACTTGCAAAAAAAGAATCACGTCACACAACCTGTCAGATCTACGAGAGTGTTCAGAAAGCTTCCTGAATGAGCCCACGTTTTTCGGATCACTGCAGCAGGAGTTTGCTATATTTGCTCACGACTTGTTCCGATTTCGAGGAGAGCCGCTTAAAACGCTGAGCTTTGATCGAACGCTATATGATAAATTCGTGAAAGCTGTTTATAACGATAATCACGCATTAGCTTACGATGACTATTTGTCTTTTATATATCGCTCCTTTGGATTGCGCTTTAACCATGAATTCTCCAGCGAAAATACGTTGAATCTAAGTTCTGCCATGGCATTTCTAACATTCAGAACAGCTGACTCTTTCTTTGAGTCCATGTACCAGATGAGCTGGCTTAATGAGCTGCCAAAGATGGACATGCAACCGAACAGGTTTGCGTAAGGATGGCAGCATGTCACCCCCTAGCAGAGAGGTTGATTAGTCCCCTCATAGACGCTGCGCACCCTCGACGGTAAGGATGCACGACCACCTGTTTAACCAGGCGTGCCCATGGATCGCACGTCCACCGTTACGCAGACAATTCCATCCGTAACGGATGCATCAGCGTTAAACTACCTCATAGGTTTGGAGGAGGTACACGATGAACGGCGAGCATTTGTCCAAGGAGCGGTCCTCGATCGGCCTGAAGGTAGCGCTGCGGATCATTAACGCTTGGCAAGCTACCCCTCAACAAGCATGCAGGATTCTTCGCATTTCCCGATCGACCTACCGTCGTGTTTCTCAAGGCCGAACGGCTGGTCGGAGACTCGATCTGGACCAGCTGCAGCGAATCGGCTTCGTACTCGGCATACACGCATCGCTGAGGACAGTCTTCAGCAATCAGTCCAATGTCCATGGCTTTCCGAATTGCACGAATGACAATGATTTCTTTGAGGGCCGAACGCCTTTGGAAGTCATGTCCCAAGGCAACCTGATATCGATTTATGAAACCTACAAGCGCATTGAGCTATTGAAGACACTTGGCCAGCGCTGATGAGGTAGGTTTAAAAAATCCAAGCCGGGTTGCCTGGGAGCGGCATCAACCAGTTACAGCTCTTGCAGCACCAACTCACATTGAGTCAGCGGCTCGCCAGGAGGATCATCCCGAGTGATAGTCAGGCCATCAAGCCTCCCCCCGGGCTTGCCGTTGTAGTGGAACACATCACCTTCAAACCAACCGATAGCGCTACCAGACTCGTAATAGAGCCCTTTCCGAACCTCACCCAGCTTGATGCCTTCTGGGTCGATCAGATCATAGCTGGCTAGCGGGTCAAATTTACTCATGGATTAAGCTCCTTGATGATGGCCAAGGTGACGTACCAAGGCACAATGCAAAACCGTTGAAAAAATATCGCGGGGCTTAAAAGCAAAAGGGCCAGCCACCAGGCTAGCCCCATGCTGATCGCTGCCTAGATCAGGCGGTTTTCTTCCTTACAACGAAATCAATTTCCAGATCTGCGTTGGCCGAGAGAATCACCAGGGCATCCAGGGAAAATTTGTCGATTTTCCCGTTCAGCAGCTCACTCAAACGCGGTTGAGTAACGTGCAGCTGTCGAGCCGCGTCCTTCTGCGGAAGGTCCCACGACTTAACCGTCTTGGTCAGGACACGCATCAGTTGTGACCGCAGCCGAAGGTTCACGGCTTCTTCTGGCGAATCAACCAACGCATCCCACACAGAGGCAGAGCGTTCGTTTGCCATCGTTAACACCTCTAGTACATCGATAGTTTGGTAGCAATCTGTCGAGTTAACTGTAGGCAGACCGTACCCCTGCACTAGCGCGTGAGGGGTCAGTCGTCAGTCCCCCTCATCTGCTAGAAATGGGGGATAGCACTCCATCAGTCCAGCAAACTGAACCTGGCTTTCGCCAGATCAAGATCGCGCTTTTCCGTCTTTTCAGTGGTCTTACGGAACGCATGCAGGACGTAAACAGCCTCCGGCTTGCTCACCACATAAAACACGCGAAAAGCCCCGTCTTTACATTTGATACGGATTTCCCGCACCCCTTGCCCAACCGATTCCATCGGTTTCCAGTCGGCAGGTTCTTCACCTTCTTGGATCAATTCCAGCTGATAACCAGCGCGCTGTCGCGCCACCGGCGGAAAGTCCCGCAAATCTTCCTTACTGCTGCCCAACCATTCGATTGGCTTCTGTTCGACCGGCATTTGTCACACTCCTACATCGTCTGTGACGACGCGCAAATTGGTGCCTACTCATGGGGGCTGTCCTCGCTGTCCTACCGAATGCTGGCTCTACCCTTGGCATAGCTGCCTCGGGACCGGCCTAAAAAGAATTTCAAGTTATATCGATATCGATATAGGGTCAAGTCATACGCACAAAAATATTCTGAAACCGAGATAGACCAAGATCGTTGTGCCTGTCGTACGCCTGGAGCTGGACCGAAGGCATCGGACCAGTAGCCTCAAGACGGTCTGGCCCCTAATGAATCAGTTCTCCAAACCATCCACCTCCAGAAGCCCTGGACTCCTAAAAAAGGGGGGCAAGGACATCACGTTTGTGTCATCACGAGAGGCTGAAAACCCTGAGATGCCCGCTCTCTATCAACCTGAAGTCGAGCTTACACTGCACCTGGCCCAATGGAGCTAAGGGGCACACCCGGCTAACTGCCGGGTGCGCTATTTCAGTTACCAGCGTGCGTAGACAACGTTTTGGCCCGTCGAACAGAACGCGACGCCACAGACTGGAAAAGGCTGAGGACGAACTGCTTTGCTGATCGATTTCTTCTGGCCGGAACGTACCTTTGAGGGATTACCTTTAGTTGACGGTTTGAGTTTCGCTGGTGCGTTTTTTTTGCGTTTGGTGCTGCTTGGGGACTTGCGACGTTTAGCGGTAGGCATGTGACTGCTCTCCAATTTAGTGAGTTTCGAGGTCGATGCAGCATGGCCTCACCGCTAAATTAGGATTCGCAGAAAAATCAGAACGCCTGCTTTGAAGCCTGCGGTTTCTGGCCGTCGGGCGACTAACGATTGACATCATCGCCATTTCTGACGATGCTTAGGCCATGAAATATCCAGGCGGAAAAGGCAAGTGCTACCAGCGCTTGATCAACCTGATGCCACCGCATCAGACGTACATCGAATCGCACCTCGGCGGGGGTGCAGTCATGCGCAACAAAAAGGCCGCACAGCGAAATATCGGGCTGGAAATCGACCCGGTCGTCATTGAGCAATGGCGTGCTGAGCAGCTGGGCTTGTGTGAATTGCATCAAGTGGATGCTGTCACTTTTTTGGAAAGCTTTCCTTTCACAGGAAATGAGCTGGTGTATGTTGACCCCCCGTATGTTCCCGAAACCCGTCGTCGGGCTAAGGTGTATCGGTGCGACTACACCTACGCTGATCACCAAAGGCTGTTGGATTGCCTGGTCTCGCTACCATGCAAGGTCATGCTGTCAGGCTACGACAACGAGCTGTACAACAGCGTGCTCTGTGGGTGGCGTAAGGTGCAGTTCTCCGCCAAAACGCATACGGGTGTACGGAAGGAAGTGGTCTGGATGAATTTTGATACTCCAGACCGACTGCACGATTGCCGTTACCGTGGCGAAACATTTAGAGAGCGGCAGAACATCCAACGTCGCCAGGCTCGCCTACGCTCTCGGATCGACGATATGGATGCAATGGAGCGATCAGAGCTGCTGCAGTGGATGCAGGAAAATTACGGAAATGCCGGCGAAGCCGCCTGACAAAGGCATCCGCAATTTTCCAAAGAGTGACCAACGGCTTCGTCTGGAAGACGTAGGTAAGGAAGACCTAAGGTCACAACGTTTACAACACTGAATTCGAGGTAACAGATCATGGCCAGCGGCGAGCAACTCAAAGCACTCGTGCGTTCTCACATCAAAGGGGATGACAGCCATTTCCTTGCTGTGGCCATGCAGATGGCGGCGCACGAGGCGAAGCAGGGTCACGGTAAGCTCGCCCAGGATCTGCGCACGCTAATCGACTCCGCTCAGTCCAAACGGACCCAGCTTCCGCCATCTAGCCCAGTCCCCATAGGTTTGCCGCGAGGCGAACTGAGCAATCTGCTGGCGGTGGGAACGGCCAGCACTCGCCTTTCCGAAATGGTCCTCGACGAAAACACCCAGCAGCGTCTGGCACGGATCATTAGCGAGCAGCGCAATTTCGAAAAGATTCGCGCTCATGGTCTATCTCCACGCCGAAAGTTGCTACTCGTAGGGCCACCAGGCACAGGCAAGACGATGACTGCGTCCGCGCTGGCTGGCGAGCTGGGCATTCCTCTCTATGTCGTGCGCCTTGATAGCCTGATCACAAAATTCATGGGTGAAACGGCAGCCAAGCTTCGCCAGGTTTTCGATGCGATACGAGATACGCGCGCCATCTACTTTTTCGATGAGTTCGACTCAATTGGCTCCCAGCGAGGACTGGCCAATGACGTTGGTGAAATTCGTCGGGTGCTGAACAGCTTTCTTCAGATGATTGAGCAGGATCAATCCAACAGCTTGATCCTCGCAGCGACCAACCATCCCGAAATTCTCGACTACGCCTTGTTCCGCCGCTTTGATGATGTTATCGAATACGGGCTTCCCAATAGAGACCAAATCGAGGCAGCTCTCAAAAGCCGCCTGGCCAATTTTTCGAAGTCGTTCAATAGCTGGCAGTCGCTTACTGAGGCGGCAGATGGTTTGAGCTACGCGGAATTGGCAAAGGCTGCGGATGACGCGATCAAAGACGCAATCATCAACGATCGTGCCTCGATAGAAGCTAGGGACGTGGAAAGGCACCTTGGGGAGCGTAAAGCCTTCCACCAACGAAAACGTATATGAGCCGGTAGAGCTTATCAATGACGGAACATAACGCAGGACAGCGCCCACACTTTCACTTCAAGGAAACAGGGAAGGCAGAAAGATTCCAATCCACGGCATCGCCCACTCGTGACCCCAAGTATCCAGCCCGCGACAGGCGAGGCCATGCGACTTTGCTGTTAACCCAGCTTGGTCGAGCCCGAGAGCAAATGACCCATGCTATCGCATCCCAGCGCCAAGCGGGGCAAGAAAGGGGGTTCGGCTTACAGCTTGAGTTCATCAGTGAGCCAGGCTTCGAACTGGCATTTGAAGGCCTTGCACGCGGCCCGCAGAAGATCGAGTTGCTCAACGTGCGATACGATGAAGCAACGAAAACAAATTTCGCCACTGTCTTCGTACCCGATGGGAAACTCAGCGCCTTCGAGAGCCTGGTTAACCAATACCTTCAGAGCGACACGAAAAAGGGGCTTCCTAGAAACACTCTGCTGTTGAACCCCATCCTGGAGATCCGGATTGCCACCTTCGATGCGCTGTGGACTGACGACCCGGCGATACTGCCAGCAAATAGCGCAGAAGAGATTTGGTGGGAGTTCTGGTTGCCGGTTCGTGACGACCAGGCAGCTGTGATCCAACGCTTCAAAACCGTTGCGGAAGCGCTGGGCTTCAAGACTTCAGAGCATCTGCTAACGTTCCCGGAACGCTCAGTGATTAACGTCTTCGGCTCGAAGGCAGCGATCATGGCCTCGATGGCATTACTCAACGAGGTCGCTGAAATTCGTCGAGCCAAAGAGACAGCTGAGTTCTTCGACGCGCTGCCTCCGACCGAGCAAGCCGAATGGGCTGAGGAATTGGCAGGTCGCGTTAATGTGGCTGGCGACAATAACCTTCGAGTCTGCCTACTCGATACAGGTGTGAATCCAGGCCACCCGCTCCTTTCAGCCCACATCGACATCACTGATCTACACTCGGTGGACGCCGCATGGGGAGTGGATGACACAGTGGGCCACGGTACTGGGCTTGCGGGTGTCGCGTTGTATGGTGATTTGGTCGGGCCTCTTTCATCGGGCGGACCAGTCTCGGTTTCTCACCGAGTAGAGTCAGTAAAGCTGCTGCAGGCTGCTCATGGTTCTCCAGGTGAACCATACGGGTCCCTCACCATGCGAGCTGTGGCTTACCCGGAGATCAAAGGTCCCGATAAGCAGCGAATCTTCAGCATGGCCATCACCAGCATTGATGACCGCGACCGTGGAAGACCGTCAGCATGGTCCGCTTCCGTCGACATGCTCACAGCTGACTATTTTGGGAATCGGGCAAACCCTCGCTTGATGATCGTTTCTGCAGGCAATGCTAAGTCAACCGAATACCTCAATTATCCCCACAGCAACCTCACCGACGGCATTCACGACCCAGGACAGTCGTGGAACGCAATCTGTGTTGGGGCTTACACCTTAAAAGATCGGCTGGACCCACCGTCCGCGACTTCCCAACCGCTGGCCGCTCACGGTGGACTGAGCCCATACAGCACAACATCTCGAAGCTGGACACGTACACCATGGCCGCTGAAACCAGATGTCGTCTTCGAAGGTGGTAACCTGGTGCGTGATGTCCATGGGGCGTTTGGGCACACATCGCTATCGCTGCTTACAACCTCGCACACCCCAACCAAACGCCTGTTTTCGACTACCTGGGCTACAAGCGCCGCGTCGGCACTCGCGGCAAGAATGGCAGCGCAGATATCAGCTGCCTATCCTGGACTGTGGCCGGAGACAGTCCGAGCGCTCATGGTGCACTCTGCTGAGTGGACCCCTCAGATGAAAGCGGATTTCTTAACGGGCACCACAAAGGCCGACTACGAAGGTCTCGTCCGTACCTGTGGTTTCGGGGTGCCGGATCTGGGGCGGGCGATCTGGAGTGCGGCAGATTCGCTGACGCTGATCGTGGAAGACAAACTTAGACCCTTTGGGCGTCAAGGCACCAACCCGGCAACTGCTAGGGACATGCACCTTCACCAGTTGCCCTGGCCTAAGCAATCGCTCATCGATCTGGGAGATGCTGAGGTCGAAATGCGGGTCACCCTCTCCTACTTTATCGAGCCCAACCCAGGCGTAGTTGAACGTGGCGTCAGCGGACGCTACCGGTATGAATCACACGGCCTTAGATTTGAAGTGAGCCGCGATAGCGAAGACGTGACTTCATTCCGTCAACGCATCAACAAAAAGGCGCGCGATGAAGATGATGGAATACCGTACGTAGGTAGCGCATCAGATGATAGATGGAGGATCGGTGTACGGGGTCGGCATCGTGGTTCCTTGCACTCAGACATCTGGCATGGACCTGCCTCTGCATTGGCCGGTCTCGGACTGCTGGGGGTCTACCCGGCTCCGGGATGGTGGAAAACCCTGGTGAAAAAGAATCGCTACAACGAAGACGTTCGGTATAGCTTGGTGGTCTCGATCAAGACTCAGCAAACCGATGTGGACCTCTACAACGCAGTGTCTACAGAGATTGCTAACCGTAACGTGATTGTCACCTGACTCCGTCAAGGAAGCCCAGTAACCGCTGGGCTTCCTTGGAGCATCCGGTTCTTTTGACCGCAATGACCTCACGAGATATCAACAACCGGTCGGCTGGCCTGGATGATATCCGTCAGCTCGCTGTCTTCGAATTTCCGCAGCCTGATACCGGCCTGCCTCACCACGAGGCTTGGCTGAAGCGACATCGGGTAAGGCAAGGTCCTTACGGCCCACGTCAGCTTACGAATTTGGAAGTCGTGTTCACTTTCAACGACTCGACTCAATACTTGAGCACTGTGGGGAAGCTTGGAAATACACCGAAGCATCATAAACCCATTCTGAATGGCCCGAGCAAGGGACGATCTGGTTACCTTGATCGGCTTTAGCTCAGTCGTGAGCAGGTCGTCGCTAGTTTTAAGAATTGAATTGGTAAACACATAGTCTCTCAGAGCCCAATCTACTCGTGAATGGCTACTGCTACTGTTTTTTAAGCCTCTCAAATTTTTAATTAACCAATTACGATCATTGCGATATAGCCAAAAATAGCCCGTCCGATCATGGCACCTAATTTTGGTGTCTTTCAAATACGCAATCCGATGATCACGTATGGACTGTGAGGGCGGTACGTAATCGGTTTTTTTCGTGACTTTCTTAAAGCTTGCCGCCAACGTAAGCTCTGAATGTATAAAGCTCCGAATAGAGTCCAAATTTTTCTGCATGAGCCAGAGAAAGAAAAAGTAACTGAAAGGCTGGACAATTTTACCCCTAGGACGAAGAAGTCTAATTATCCAGTCCGAGCTTTTAACCAGTTCAGCGAATTCGCCTACAGGAGGACAGAGTGCTAGCTGCAGCATCATCTGCTTCGCGATTGACTGTTCACACAATCGAGCTCTTCTAATCAGTCCCTGTTCTTCTAGACAGTGCCTAATGAACCCACGCTCGATGAGTATCTTGACCTGGTCGGGGTTGGCTAACCCCCACTGCTGTAGCTTGGCGACTTCGACTGCCGGGCCAAACCCAGAACACTCGGATATAGGAGTACCAATACCTTCTGCAGGGAGAAGCATGCGGCGCCAATCTCCAGCCCCATCAGAAACCTGAGTCATCAACCAACGTTCATGAAGCGGACATGCGCAAACACCTGGAAGCATATGTATGCGATGCCAATATGCAACACCATGATTGAGATTGTCTGCGAGAACGCAATCTTTACAGTAACGAAATGAAGCGTGCTTCAAAAAACCCGAGGCGGTGAGGCCTAGCCTCAATTTGATACCTGTACCCCAGTTTCCTTCCATGCCAGATACCACAGCGGTAAAAGCATGCTCGCTCGCAAAAGGCCGATAAATAGGCAGTAGAGTATTTTCCTCGATCAGTTCCTCAGCAGTGAACAACCCCCACAATCGCTGGACTAAAGCATCGATGCCGCAGGGAAATATTGATCCACAGGTGCGAGAGTAAAAACCAAAAAGCTCTGCACTGGTCCGCCGATAGCTATCATTGCAAAGCGTTCTATGATACCTAACTGCCAGGCTGTACAACGTTTCGTCGGGTAATGGAGTAGGAAATGATAGTAATCGTTCCATGTGATTGCTCCATTGATTTTCAGCTACCACTCAGAGCTTTCATCTACCCAACCTCGTTCCTGTAGGGCTTTAGCCACATCGGCCCCAGGAGACAAATGAATATTGCTAGGGACATCGACAGCGACGACAGGTTTGCCTACTGCCTTCGGCTTGGTCGCCGTGGGAACTACTGATGAATTATTATAGATTGACATATCAGCCCGCTGAGCTCTTCGCTTCAGGTCGTACTTCATCATTAGAGAAATTTGATCTTTCGTAGGCATCAGATCTTCAAATTCTGCAATCTGGAGTGGATCACCACTTCGCAGGGCCTCAATTGGCTTGTGCAACATCCTCATCTGATTATCATAGACTCGCTGCATGACGGTTGTGGTAAGCACAGTAACTCCCTCAGCGATTGCATACCGTTGGGTTAGCATGATCAGCTTAATCAAAAAATCTGTATTGCCTTGGCTAAGATCGTAAATTTTATAAAAAAGCTCCTCGCTCAGCGCAGTTGATCCACCCGTCCAATCATATTCCCACACCCGATTAACTAAAAGCTCCCAGAAAGGTGAGTCAACACTGAACCGATCAAAAGTTATTTCTCCCATACCCACAGCACGTCTGGCATTACGTAAGACACCAGAGAAAAGGGGCAGCATTGCATTTGTCCCTACGTAAACCAGAGGGACCCCGGTATCATTGGACAGTGTTACGAAGAAATTGAGCAACTTCTCCCTATCTCTACCTCCTCGGGTGTTCAGGTGCTGCATTTCGTCAATAATTATAGCGCCAATATAAAATGCCTTGCACAGCTGAGATATTATTTGCAGCATTTTACTAACGCTTGGATGCTTCACTACAATGTCGGAGTACTTATGGATACCCAAAGCAGTATCTAATGAAGCGAAAAACGCTGCGCAGAATCCTCCAAGAGATCCGTCATGTGGGCATTCAAGCTTCAACCACACTACTTGTGTTTCGATGAAAATATTACCTTTGTATTTACTATGCTGAATCACTTGGGGATATAGCTTGGAGATCGCATCCAGAGCAGTGGTTTTTCCCATACCACTCAGGCCAATGAGCGTCATGATATTCGCAGAAGACTTAAACCCGTTAGAATGAAGGCCATTTTTCGCAGGCACTCTATAGCGAATCGTCGAGGGACTGAATGGTTCGCGAGCAGTGTATCCATAGCGAATCAGCTGGCTGAAGCTATCTTCTAGCTCCAGATGTATGTCCATCGGTACGACCAAGTCTCTTAGTCGATTGATGCCATGGCTACGCAGCTTTGGGGATAGTGCGAGCTCTGCCTGATCCGGTTTGGGAGGAGTATGACCAACGTATCGAACAACCTCGATTTCAGTGAGGATCGCTGGCAGAGCCTCTATCAAAGGGTTGCCATCATATTGGGGCATTCCTGTCTTTCTGTAGGTTGCTTCTGTGTATCGATTTTTAATCATTCCCCAGACTCCTGAGCCTCGGCAATTACCAGCTTGAGAAATGCTGCACTGCGCGCCGAGGGCGGCTCACCGACATGTGACGAATTGATAACTGCCTGATCCTTGGTGGACTGTACCAATCGGAGATGACCAAGCTCGACCGTTTCTGCGTGCTGGATAGCGGCGATCTCAGTGTCCCGTTTTGCTTTTTTGTCCCTCTTGACATCCGCCTTAGACTTAGGAGTGCCAGCCGCCTTTTTCTTCGCCTTCGCCGACTTTACTAATTCATTTTGAAGACCCTTCAACTTAGCGGTGCTATTCAATTCCTCATACCTGGCGTCTGGTGACTGCTGAGTTTGAAGACTTATGACGTCCTGAACTTCTTCCAATCTATACCCAGCGTATTTCTCCCTCATGTATGGAACGATTGTTAGTGACAGAAATTCAGATCCAATTTTTATCCAGCAGTTCTCTATAGAGTTTGGGTCATACCAGACCCTGACATATCGGGTCTCTAGATTGTGGGAGCGGGCTGCCCAGTTCTCTCTCTCAGCAAGGTCACAGGTATAAAGGATGCCATTGAACTGGATTCCGCCTCTGGTTACTCGACATTCCTGAGAGGGCAGTAAAGCAATTTTAAGCTCTGCGGGCGTGACGATCTTCGAGTGAACCATGTTCTGCCGCATCCCCCAATTCCATATGCTCAAGGGGGTTGGCTCCAAATCTTCCTTGAGCATCTGTTTTGTTAACACATGTGGAACACGTAGATGCCTATTATGGTGAAGGACAGCTGCAATCATCATCTGAGTAAAATCATCCAGATCTAATATTGCGTCCAATTCATAGTCGCGATCACCTCTTTCCATGCGCCTCGCATCCACGCCACCAGGCAGGAACCGGATATCTAAGTTGTTATTCAGTAATCTGAAACGGCTTTCGACAATCGCCTTCCAGTCAGGTCGATAGGGTGGCGGAATATTAATCACCGTACCAAGGGTATTGCTCATCGTCTCACCAGCCTGACTAAGCAACTCGGCCCGATCAGCGGTCAACTCAACAGGCAGATGAAAGCAAGGCCAATCTTCAGGGTCAATTTCAATACCATACCGCTTACAAAAATCTACTTTGGGAGTATAGGCATTATACAGGGCATGCCTCGCACCATTCCAACTGGGTCCTTCAAGCCCTACATGTATTCCTACAATCATTCTAGAGTAGCTGTCGACCACCACATAAACTATCGGCCGTCCAATCAGCCAGTTACGGTTAATACGGTGAACGAGATAAACATCAGCGGGAGTTGAGTCAATTTCGTAGCGATGACATGGACCGGACAGACCTTGCGACGCCAAGCCGACCAAAGGCCGATGGTCTTTGTTCCAGTTGATATTTCCGCGCCTGCCTTTGAAAACATACAAAGTATCGAAGTGTTTTTTACCCTGATACTCAAACTGGCGCTTAGTTGGGTGACTTCCGCGAACAACGTCTCCTTTAGTCCCATCAGATTTTACGCATCTATAAAACTTTTCTATCATCCAACTATAACAGTCAGATATTGTTCCGCACTTCCGGCTCGCAAACCGTCCGTATGACACAACGATTGCAGACATGTGTCGTTCGTTCAAGATAGCCGCACGATCTTCAGTCACAACTCCCCGGTACTTAGGCTTGCGCCCTGGGATTACTCCTGACTCTCTGTTTTTTTTCTTACCTAGTCCTCCACAAGTAGATGTATTCCAAAGAAAAGCATTTTTTACTTGACCTAAACTCCAATACCTGTAAAGCAAGCGATAAATCTGTTTCCGATCGACACCCACTAGATCTGCGTGCCTCTGCACATCTGTTCCGAACGTAGATATCAATATATCAACAGGAGTACGGTCTTGGACGAAATTTTCTATTAGAGACCAATTACGATCCCTAGCCTGTTTTTCACGCTCGCCGATTTCATCGTCAGTACGAACCATGAAATCTGCTGGCTGCTCTGTATTAAGAGCGGCAAGGCCGGAAGCGATTTCTGACATAATCGCACTCTTATCAAGCAGCCATGGTTTTGTTGGATTTTTGATCAGTTCGATTACTACACACTGATCACCTTTAATACCCAGCACCCGGACAGGTTTTTTAAGCATCGCCGATCCCTCAAGAGGCGACACTATAGAATTTAATCTAATTTCATGCATGGCGAGCCTCCACGCTGATCTGTTGTGAACTAGATACTTTTACGCAGAGTGGTTCAGCCAAGCTAATCAATTTTGATCGTGAGTCGAACTCTAAGAGTCTAGTCCAGAGCAAATGGAAAAACAGATGCTTTACGCTAATATAGTCAATATAAATGAATTTTGAAATTTTCTTGAGAAGAGTCTTGAGTGGTAGACTATCAGTCGAGGCGCACTCAACAAAGGTTAGAACATTTCTGATATTCTTTTCGCTAGCCAGTTGTGGTGATATGGCGGCATAGCTTCTTAGAGCTAAAAGATTCCTTATGTGGTTCTGAGATAGATTTTCATAGAGGACCAATTTCCACTCAATACCTCTCCGCTCCCAGTACAATCGCTCTATGTCAAGCTTTTCAAGTATCCTGTCCTGTACTTCCTGCCGTGCGTCCTGAATTTCTTTAGCGTATTTCATAGATCTGGCGACTAACCGCTCTGTGCCATTTTCGTCCAATTTCGTGACAAGGAAGTCAGTTGTCATAACCAGCGGCACGTCCGTGCCGGGATAAAGCGGAGGCCTAAAGTTTAGGCTTGTGGCAATAGCATGAGTTTCGCTTTGGGGAAATAATGGAAACTGCTCTCGAATATCGATAATTGATCGGTCATATTCGAGAATCACATGGTAATGGTATTCGGCATTTGAGAGGAGATGATGAGTTCGTTGAACTCTCACACCTGGAACCATGTGCGAGTTGCCTTTAGAAGCAATCGCACGGACTTTAATCCAAGGTACGTAGTCCTCCCTTACTCCTTGCCCGTCACCGGCATTAATGCGCTTGTCAATTTTCTTCTGCGTGACAGTCCCACGCGCGGTCGGCTGGGGGGATGGTTTTTTTACCTGGCTCATCGGTAACCGGACAACCTTTCAGAAATCGCAAAGCCCGAAGGCATCGCTTAAAAAGGGAGATCCCGCCGACATCGCAGGATCATTCGAATCACGGTCAGTAGGCTGACGATGATTTTGAACCTGAAAATGCGAAGCGGGTACGATCCCGACAAAGGGAGGTACCCGCTTGTGACAAGCTTTATTGTTTTGTGACAGCCTTTATTGTTTCGTGACAACCTTTATTGTTTTCAGACATTTTTACCGGTCATGACAGCCTCTTACTCAACAGTCACCGACTTGGCCAGGTTACGCGGCTGATCCACGTCGGTGCCTTTGAGCACGGCCACGTAGTACGACAGCAGTTGCAGTGGAATGGTGTACAGGATCGGCGCCAGCGCATCGGCGATGTGCGGCACCTTGATCACGTGAGTGCCTTCACCATTGGTCATGCCAGCGTGCTCGTCGGCGAACACTACCAACTCGCCACCACGGGCACGCACTTCCTGCAGGTTGGACTTCAGCTTCTCCAGCAGTTCGTTGTTCGGGGCAACGGTAACCACCGGCATGTCGTTATCCACCAATGCCAACGGGCCGTGCTTCAACTCGCCTGCCGGGTACGCTTCAGCGTGGATGTAGGAGATTTCCTTGAGCTTGAGCGCACCTTCCATCGCCACCGGGTACTGTGCACCCCGGCCGAGGAATAAGGTGTGGTGCTTGTCGGCGAACAGCTCGGCGATTTTCTCGACAGTAGCGTCCATGGCCAGGGCTTCACCCAGGCGGGTCGGCAGGCGACGCAGCTCTTCAACCAGCTCGGCTTCGACGCCCTCTTCCAGAGTACCGCGCACTTGGCCCAGGGCCAAGGTCAGCAGCATCAGCGACACCAGCTGAGTGGTGAAGGCTTTGGTCGAGGCCACACCGATTTCCGGGCCGGCCAAGGTCAGCAGAGTCAGGTCCGACTCACGCACCAGCGAGCTGATGCCCACGTTGCAGATTGCCAGGCTGCCGAGGAAGCCCAGCTCCTTGGCGTTACGCAGCGCGGCCAGGGTGTCAGCAGTTTCGCCCGACTGCGAGATGGAGACGAACAGGGTATCCGGCTGCACCACGACCTTGCGGTAACGGAATTCGCTGGCCACTTCCACCTGACACGGGATGCCAGCCAGGCTTTCCAGCCAGTAACGGGCAACCATACCGGCGTGGTAGCTGGTACCACAGGCAACGATCTGCACGTTGCGCACTTTGGCGAACAGTTCGGCGGCCTGCGGGCCGAAGGCCTGTACCAACACGTTGTCCTTGCCCAGGCGGCCTTCCAGGGTGCGCTGGACCACGCTTGGCTGCTCGTGGATTTCCTTGAGCATGAAGTGGCGATAGTTGCCCTTGTCGGCAGCTTCAGCACCTTCATGGTACTGCACGGTTTCGCGTTGAACCTTATTGCCTTGCTGGTCCCAGATGGTGACCTGGTCACGACGGATTTCAGCGATATCGCCTTCCTCCAGGTACATGAAGCGGTCGGTGACTTGGCGCAGCGCCAGCTGGTCGGAGGCCAGGAAGTTCTCGCCCAGGCCCAGGCCGATGACCAGCGGGCTGCCGCTGCGTGCAGCTACCAGGCGGTCAGGCTGCCCGGCGCTGATCAGTGCCAAGCCATAGGCGCCATGCAGGCGTTTCACCGCGGCTTTCAGGGCATCGGCCAGGTCCGGGATGCTCTTCAGGGTGTGGTGGATCAGGTGGACGATGACCTCGGTGTCAGTCTGCGAACTGAAGACGTAGCCCAGGCCTTTCAGCTCTTCGCGCAGCTCTTCGTGGTTTTCGATGATGCCGTTGTGCACCACAGCCACTTCATCGCCCGAGAAGTGCGGGTGGGCGTTGCCTTCGGTCGGCGCACCGTGGGTCGCCCAACGGGTGTGGGCAATACCCAGCTGACCTACCAGCGGGTCAGCGGCGACAGCAGCTTGCAACTCGCTCACCTTGCCGATACGGCGACGGCGCTCAAGTTCACCCGCCTGGGTCAGAACGGCCAGGCCGGCGCTGTCGTAACCACGGTACTCAAGACGCTTGAGGCCCTCGATCAGGATGGCTGTGATATTGCGCTCGGCGACAGCACCAACGATTCCACACATGTTTTATTTCTCCTGGCTGATCGCGGCGCAGATCAGGTTGATGCCGCGAGCTTGAATTTGTTCGCGTGCCGCTGCGGGCAGGCGTTCGTCTGTAATAAGGGTGTGCACGCTGCCCCAGGGCAGCTCAAGGTTGGGGATCTTGCGCCCCACCTTGTCCGACTCGACCATCACGATCACTTCACGGGCGACTTCGGCCATGACGCGGCTAAGCCCGAGCAGCTCGTTGAAGGTGGTGGTACCCCGGCCCAGGTCGATGCCGTCGGCGCCGATGAACAGCTGATCAAAATCGTAAGAGCGTAATACCTGCTCGGCCACCTGGCCCTGGAACGACTCGGAATGGGGGTCCCAGGTGCCACCGGTCATCAGCAGCACCGGCTCGTGTTCGAGGTCGCAAATGGCTCGGGCCACGTTCAGCGAATTGGTCATCACCACCAGGCCGGGCTGGCGCCCCAGTTCGGGGATCATGGCTGCCGTGGTGCTGCCGCTGTCGATGATGATGCGCGCATGTTCGCGGATACGCCCGACGGCGGCACGCGCAATGGCCTTCTTGTAGGAAGACACAGGCTGGGCCGGCTCACCGAGCAGTTCTTGCGGCACCGGTACCGCACCGCCATAGCGCCGCAGCAACAGGCCATTGGTTTCGAGGGCAGCGAGGTCTTTGCGAATGGTCACTTCCGAAGTTTCGAAACGCTTGGCCAAGGCGTCCACGCTCACCTCACCCTGTTCGCTGAGCAAAGCCAGGATATTGTGCCGCCGCTGGGGTGTATTTCGTTTCGACATTTGCTCTTAAGTTTCGTTTCGAAAGATAATGGTTGCAATCAAAACCTAACACGCCCGTTTCGTCAAGCAGTTGCTGCCCTGTGGATAGTTTTGTCAGATTTGGCGCGGTCCCACTGGATTACCGATCGGCCAATAAAAAAGCCGACTTACTCGCATAAGTCGGCTTTCGATCGAAGCAGCTGTGGATAACTCAGCTCTTCTTGATTTTCTCCGGCCGCTTCCAGCCCGAGATATTGCGCTGGCGCGCACGGCCTACAGCCAGGTCGGCAGCTTCGACGGTCTGGGTGATGGTTGAACCGGCTGCGGTGGTCGCGCCGGCCTTGATTTCCACAGGCGCCACCAGCGAGTTGTTCGAGCCGATAAACACGTCCTCGCCCATTACCGTCTTGAACTTGTTGGCGCCATCGTAGTTGCAGGTGATGGTGCCAGCGCCGATATTGGTGCGTGCACCGATTTCAGCGTCGCCCAGGTAGGTCAGGTGACCTGCCTTGGCGCCTTCACCCAGGTGGGCGTTTTTCAGTTCGACAAAGTTACCCACATGGGCCTTGGCGTCCAGCACGCTGCCCGGGCGCAGGCGGGCGAACGGGCCGGCATCGCTGCCCTCGCCCATCACGGCGCCTTCAAGGTGGCTGTTGGCTTTGACCACCGCGCCTTTGCGCAGGGTGGTGTTCTTGATGACGCAGTTAGGGCCGATCTGCACATCGTCCTCGATGACCACTTTGCCTTCGAGAATCACGTTGATGTCGATCAGCACATCACGACCAACGGTCACTTCACCCCGTACGTCGAAGCGGGCCGGATCGCGCAGGGTCACACCCTGAGCCATCAGGCGGCGGCCTTCACGCAGCTGGTAGTGACGCTCAAGCTCGGACAGCTGACGACGATCGTTGGCGCCCTGCACTTCCATCGGGTCGTGTGGCTGTTCAGTGGCCACCACCAGGCCGTCAGCCACTGCCATGGCGATGACGTCGGTCAGGTAGTACTCGCCCTGGGCGTTGTTGTTCGACAGGCGGCCCATCCAGTCGGCCAGGCGCGCGGCTGGCAGGGCCAGAATACCGGTGTTGCCTTCCTTGATCGCTTTCTGCGCATCGTTGGCGTCCTTGTGCTCAACGATGGCAGTCACCTGGCCTTGCTCGTTCCGCACGATGCGGCCATAGCCGGTCGGGTCGTCGAGCGTGACCGTAAGCAGGCCCAGCTGCTGGTCATTGGCCTTGGCCAACAGGCGTTGCAGGGTCTCCACTTCGATCAATGGTACATCGCCGTACAGCACCAGCACGGTGTCGGCGGTCACGGCTGGCAGAGCCTGAGCTACCGCATGGCCGGTGCCCAACTGTTTTTCCTGCATGACGAAGTTCAAGTCGTCAGCGGCCAGGCGCTCGCGAACCAGCTCCGCACCATGGCCAATGACCACGTGGATGCCTTGCGGCTGCAGTTGGCGCGCACTGTGGATAACATGGCCAAGCATGGAGTTGCCGGCTACCGGGTGCAGCACCTTGGGCAGCGCCGAGCGCATGCGAGTGCCTTGGCCCGCGGCAAGAATAACGATATCGAGTGACATTACTGGCTACCAATCCTGGGCGGTCAGTGAAAGACCGAGGGGAGAAAAATCAGAAAAAGAAAAAGGGTAGCCGAGGCTACCCTTTTACTCAATCGCAACAGAAGTTATCAGCCGAGGCCGATTACTTGCCTTTGCGCATTTGCTGGACGGTACGCAGCTGGGCTGCGGCCTCGGCCAGACGTGCGGCGGCGGCACCGTAGTCGAAATCCGCGCCTTTCAGATTCAGGGCGTTCTCAGCAGCCTTGAGGGCTTCCTGAGCTTGCGCTTCATCCAGGTCTGCAGCACGTTGCACGGTATCGGCAAGCACCTTGACCATGTTCGGCTGAACCTCGAGGAAGCCACCAGAGATGTAGAACACCTCTTGGGCGCCACCCTGCTTGGTCAGCGTGATCGGACCTGGCTTCAGATTGGTGATCAGCGGCGCGTGGCCTGGAGCGATACCAAGATCACCCAGGTTACCGTGCGCAACCACCATCTCGACCAGACCGGAGAAAATTTCTCCTTCCGCGCTGACGATATCGCAATGGACTGTCATAGCCATCTGCTTGCCTCAACCTGATAGCGCCCCTTGCGGGGCGCAGGAATTACAGTTTCTTGGCTTTCTCGATCGCTTCGTCGATGCTGCCGACCATGTAGAACGCTTGTTCTGGCAGGTGGTCGTAGTCACCTTTGAGGATGCCGCTGAAGCCAGCGATGGTGTCTTTCAGGGAAACGTACTTGCCTGGCGAACCGGTGAAGACTTCGGCCACGAAGAACGGCTGCGACAGGAAGCGCTGGATCTTACGAGCGCGGGCTACCAGTTGCTTGTCGGTCTCGGACAGTTCGTCCATACCCAGGATCGCAATGATGTCCTTCAGCTCTTTGTAGCGCTGCAGAACATACTGAACGCCACGAGCAGTGTCGTAGTGCTCATTGCCGATCACGTTCGGGTCCAGCTGGCGCGAAGTCGAGTCCAGTGGGTCGACCGCTGGGTAGATACCCAGGGAGGCGATGTCACGGGACAGAACGACGGTGGCGTCCAAGTGGGCGAAGGTGGTCGCTGGCGACGGGTCGGTCAAGTCGTCCGCAGGTACGTATACGGCCTGTACGGAGGTGATCGAACCTTCCTTGGTGGAGGTGATGCGCTCTTGCAGAACGCCCATCTCTTCAGCCAGGGTCGGCTGGTAACCTACTGCCGAAGGCATACGGCCCAGCAGTGCGGATACTTCGGTACCGGCCAGGGTGTAACGATAGATGTTGTCGACGAACAGCAGAACGTCGTTACCTTCGTCACGGAACTTCTCAGCCATGGTCAGGCCGGTCAGCGCTACGCGCAGACGGTTTCCTGGTGGCTCGTTCATCTGACCGTAGACCAGCGCTACCTTGTCGAGAACGTTGGAGTCCTTCATCTCGTGGTAGAAGTCGTTACCCTCACGAGTACGCTCACCCACACCAGCGAACACGGAGTAACCGCTGTGTTCCATGGCGATGTTACGGATCAGTTCCATCATGTTTACGGTCTTGCCTACACCGGCACCACCGAACAGACCAACCTTACCACCCTTGGCGAACGGGCAAACCAGGTCGATAACCTTGATGCCGGTTTCCAGCAGGTCGTTGCCGCCTGCCTGGTCAGCGAACGAAGGCGCTGGCTGGTGGATACCGCGACGCTCTTCTTCGCCGATCGGGCCGGCTTCGTCGATCGGGTTGCCCAGTACGTCCATGATGCGGCCCAGGGTGGCCTTACCAACAGGAACGGAAATGGCAGCACCGGTGTCGACGACATCCAGACCGCGCTTCAGGCCTTCGGTCGAGCCCATCGCAATGGTACGAACCACGCCGTCGCCCAGCTGCTGCTGGACTTCGAGGGTGGTTTCCGCGCCTTGTACTTTCAGCGCGTTGTATACACTCGGCACGACGTCACGTGGGAATTCCACGTCGATGACGGCGCCGATGATTTGAACGATACGTCCGCTACTCATAGCTGGATCCTCTGAATATTTGAACCGTTAAACCGCGGCAGCGCCGCCGACGATTTCCGAGATCTCCTGGGTGATCGCAGCCTGACGCGCCTTGTTGTAGATCAACTGAAGCTCTTTGATCAAATCACCGGCGTTGTCTGTGGCGTTCTTCATCGCGATCATCCGGGCCGCTTGTTCAGCAGCGTTGTTCTCGACCACCGCCTGGTACACCTGCGACTCCACGTAACGCACCATCAAGCCGTCCAGCAGCTCTTTTGCGTCGGGTTCGTACAGGTAATCCCAGTGATGCTTGAGATCCTGATCCGGGGTTGCCACCAACGGTACCAATTGCTCGACCGTTGGCTTCTGGGTCATGGTGTTGATGAACTTGTTCGAAACCACGGAGAGGCGATCGATACGGCCGTCCAGGTAGGCGTCCAGCATCACTTTGACGGAGCCGATCAGATCGTTGATCGATGGCTCTTCACCCAAGTGGCTGATCGCTGCTACGACGTTACCGCCAAAGATGCGGAAGAAAGTCGCACCCTTGCTGCCGATCACGCACAGGTCGATTTCCACGCCCTGTTCGCGGTTTGCGTTCATGTCCTTGACCAGGGCCTTGAACAGGTTGGTGTTCAAGCCACCGCACAGACCACGGTCACTGCTCACCACGATATAACCGGTGCGCTTTACAGGGCGCTCGATCATGAATGGGTGGCGGTATTCCGGGTTGGCGTTGGCCAGATGACCGATCACCTGGCGGATACGCTCCGCGTAAGGACGGCTAGCAGCCATGCGCATTTGTGCCTTGCGCATCTTGCTGACCGCCACTTTCTCCATGGCGCTGGTAATTTTTTGCGTGCTTTTGATGCTCGCAATCTTACTGCGAATCTCTTTTGCGCCTGCCATGTATCACCTATCAGGTTAGCAAGCGGGGGCCTGAGCCCCCGCTGCGGCTTACCAGGTCTGGGTGGCCTTGAACTTCTCGATACCGGCTTTCAGGCCTGCGTCGATTTCGTCGTTGAAGTCACCCTTCACGTTGATCTTCGCCATCAGTTCAGCGTGATCACGGTTGAAGAAGGCGATCAGTGCTTGCTCGAAGCTGCCGATCTTGGAGACTTCTACGTCAGTCAGGAAGCCACGCTCAGCGGCGTACAGCGACAGAGCCATGTCCGCAATGGACATCGGCGCATACTGCTTCTGCTTCATCAGCTCGGTAACGCGCTGACCATGCTCCAGCTGCTTGCGGGTCGCCTCGTCCAGATCGGACGCGAACTGGGCGAATGCAGCCAGTTCACGGTACTGAGCCAGCGCGGTACGAATACCACCGGACAGCTTCTTGATGATCTTGGTCTGAGCGGCACCACCCACACGGGATACCGAAACACCGGCGTTCACTGCAGGGCGGATGCCCGAGTTGAACATGGCCGATTCCAGGAAGATCTGACCGTCGGTGATGGAAATCACGTTGGTCGGAACGAACGCGGAAACGTCGCCTGCCTGGGTTTCGATGATCGGCAGAGCGGTCAGGGAACCGGTTTTGCCAGTGACAGCACCGTTGGTGAACTTCTCGACGTACTCTTCCGAAACGCGCGATGCACGCTCCAGCAGACGGGAGTGGAGATAGAACACGTCGCCTGGGTACGCTTCACGTCCTGGTGGACGGCGCAGCAACAGGGAGATCTGACGGTAGGCAACGGCCTGCTTGGACAGGTCATCGTAAACGATCAGTGCGTCTTCACCGCGGTCACGGAAGAACTCGCCCATGGTGCAACCGGCGTATGGCGCCAGGAATTGCAGTGCGGCGGATTCCGAAGCACTGGCAACAACCACGATGGTGTTGGCCAGGGCGCCGTTTTCTTCCAGCTTGCGAACGATGTTGGCAACGGTGGAACGCTTCTGGCCGACAGCTACATAAACACAGAAAATACCGGAGTCTTTCTGGTTGATGATGGCGTCGATGGCCATGGCGGTCTTGCCGATCTGACGGTCGCCAATGATCAGCTCACGCTGGCCACGGCCGACAGGGATCATGGCGTCGACGGATTTGTAGCCAGTCTGTACAGGCTGGTCTACCGACTTACGCCAGATCACGCCTGGAGCAACTTTCTCGACTGCGTCGGTCTGGGTGTTGCCCAGAGGACCTTTGCCGTCGATCGGGTTACCCAGTGCGTCGACGACGCGACCCAGCAGTTCCTTACCAACCGGAACTTCCAGGATGCGGCCGGTGCACTTGGCGCTCATGCCTTCGGCGAGGGTGTCGTAGGCACCCAGGATCACTGCACCTACGGAGTCTTGCTCCAGGTTCAGTGCCATGCCGTAGACGCCGCCCGGGAACTCGATCATTTCGCCGTACATGACGTCGGCCAGACCGTGGATCCGCACGATACCGTCGGAAACCGAAACGACGGTACCTTCGTTACGGGCTTGGGAGCTCACATCGAGGTTGTCGATGCGGCCCTTGATGATTTCACTAATTTCGGAAGGATTGAGTTGCTGCATTGCTCTGCTGCCCCTTCAAACTCAAGATTTCAATGCTTCGGCCAGTTTCGCGATTTTGCCGCGAACAGAGCCATCGATTACCAGGTCACCAGCGCGGATGACGACGCCGCCAATCAGGCTGGCATCCTCCGACGCGTGCAGGCGCACTTCCTGGCCTAACCGTGCACTGAGAACCTTGGCGAGTTTGTCTTGCTGTTCTTGGTTCAACGCGAAGGCACTGGTGACTTCCACGTCCACGGATTTCTCTTGTTCTGCCTTGTACAGGTCAAACAGAGCGGCAATCTCCGGCAGAAGCAGGAGACGGTCGTTTTCCGCGGCAACATGAATGAAATTCTGTGCCTGTGCATTGAACTTGTCACCGCACACGTCAATGAACGTGGCGGCCTTTTCTGCGCTCGTCAGTCGCGGGGCCTTGAGCAGGCGCTGCATGGTGTCGTCTTGCGACACCGCAGCAGCCAGGCCGAGCATGGCTGACCAATTGGCCAGTTGCTGATGGGCCTGGGCATGCTCAAAGGCAGCCTTAGCGTAAGGTCGGGCCAACGTGGTCAGTTCTGCCATGATCGCCCTCGCTTAAATTTCAGCGGCCAGTTTGTTAACCAGCTCCGCATGCGCGTTTTGATCGATTGTGGCGCCAAGGATCTTTTCAGCACCGCCAACGGCCAGAGCACCCACTTGGGCACGCAGGGCGTCTTTAGCGCTGTTCAGTTCCTGTTCGATCTCGGCCAGAGCCTGAGCCTTCACACGGTCAGCTTCGACGCGGGCCTGTTCACGGGCTTCCTCGACAAGCTGAGCAGCGCGTTTCTTGCTTTGCTCAATGATTTCGGCTGCCTGGGCTTTAGCTTCACGCAGTTGCTGGCCCGCTTTCTCTTGGGCCAGCTCCAGGTCGCGAGCTGCGCGGTTGGCAGCGTCCAAGCCGTCGGCAATCTTCTTTTGGCGCTCTTGCAGGGCAGTGATGACCGGAGGCCATACATACTTCATGCAGAAGAGTACAAAAATCAGGAAAGCAACGGATTGGCCAATCAGGGTTGCATTAATGTTCACGCCAACACCTCGCTCGGTCTTAATTCATACAGCCATCAACTCGTGGTGACGAGTGATTAGCCGGCGATCTGACCAACGAACGGATTCGCGAAGGTGAAGAACAGAGCGATACCAACACCGATCATGGTTACGGCGTCGAGCAGACCGGCAACGATGAACATTTTAACCTGCAGCATCGGAACCATTTCTGGTTGACGAGCAGCGCCTTCCAGGAATTTGCCGCCCAGCAGGCCGAAACCAATGGCGGTACCCAGAGCACCCAGGCCGATCAGCAGAGCAACAGCGATAGCGGTCAGACCAACTACAGTTTCCATCTTTCCTCCCGACTTTTACGTCGTATTGGTTAGGTTTTTAGTTTGAAGCGGTAAAACAAATCGTTTGGTACAGCATGCCCTTGCGGACTTTTTAAGCCCTCCCCCCGAACGGGCGGGGAAGGCTATCAGACACGCCAGGCGGTCTTAATGGTTATCTTCGTGCGCCATCGACAGGTAGACGATGGTCAGCATCATGAAGATGAAAGCTTGCAGGGTAATGATCAGGATGTGGAACACAGCCCACGCCCATTGCAGCACCACACCCAGGCCGCTGAGCCACAGCAGGCCGGAGCCGAACATCACAGCGATCAGGATGAACACCAGTTCGCCGGCATACATGTTGCCGAACAGACGCAGTGCCAGCGAGATCGGCTTGGCGATCAGGGTGACGAATTCCAGCAGGAAGTTGACCGGAATCAGCAGGATCTGCACGAAGATGTTCTTGCTGCCGAACGGGTGCAGGGTCAGCTCACCGATGAAGCCGCCCAGGCCCTTGACCTTGATGCTGTAGAAGATGATCAGGGCAAACACGCTGAAGGCCATGGCCAGGGTCGCGTTCGGGTCGGTGGTCGACACGGCGCGGAACGGAATGTGCGGATCACCGGAGATCAGGATGGCCAGCTGAGGAATCCAGTCGACCGGTACCAGGTCGACGGCGTTCATCAGGAATACCCAGACGAAGATGGTCAGCGCCAGCGGTGCGATTACCGGGCTACGGCCGTGGAAGGAGTCCTTCACGCTGCCGTTGACGAAATCGACCATCACTTCCACGAAGTTCTGCAGACCGCCAGGCTGGCCGGAAGTCGCCTTCTTTGCCGCCATGCGGAAAATGAACAGGAAGATCAGACCCAGCGCGACGGACCAACCCAGGGTGTCCAGGTGGAACGCCCAGAAGCCCATTGCCTTGGCTTCTGCAGCCGAATGGGCAAAGCCCCAGCTGCCGTCTGGTAGTTGACCGTAGGTCAGGTTCTGCAAGTGGTGCTGGATATAGCCCGAAGCGGTTTCTGCTGCCATGGTTGCCTCAAACGCCCTAAGGTCTCGAAAGTCTTTTATTCATCAGCAGGGGCGCGAACCAGCTGACCAAAAGGGTCAACACGAAGACGCCGAATACTGCTAACGGCGCCAGTGGCTTCACTCCTGCGAAGGTCAGTGCAAAAAGCACTGCCGTCAAAATCATCTTGCCTGCCTCGCCAGCGTAAAACGACTTGACGATGGCTTGTGCTGCCCGAGCTCCGCTGAAGCGAAAAGCCTTCCAGGCGAAATACACATTGGGCAGCCACGCAATCAAACCTCCGCAAAGGCCTGAATATCCACTGACCGCCCCTTTCCACTGCCACAACACCAGGGTTGCCAGCAGCAGTACGACGAATTGAGCCAGCAGTACCGGAAAAACCGCCCAGCGATGGAAAGGCAGGCGGTTTGGCGTGCGGATTTCCATCACAACTGCTCCTCGGAAGTCGACCAACAAGTCAGCTATGACTTGGCATAATTTGTGCCGACAAAATGCGCGCAGAGTATAGGGGTGGATTAACCCCTATTCAACTCTTCGTAGTGATTTCCGACTGCGCGCTACAACAGGAATTGTTTCAGCGGATGTGAGCAAGCACGCCTTGCAACTCGTCAAGCGAGTTGTAACGAATAACCAACTGCCCCTTGCCCTTGTT
This sequence comes from Pseudomonas sp. NMI542_15, assembly GCF_021283425.1. NCBI lineage: Bacteria > Pseudomonadati > Pseudomonadota > Gammaproteobacteria > Pseudomonadales > Pseudomonadaceae > Pseudomonas > Pseudomonas sp. NMI542_15. The sequence continues at coordinate 573,827 of NZ_JAJSRO010000003.1, forward strand.
GCCATGACGGATCTGAACGGCCGAGCCCAGGCGCTCTGCGAGCCGCTGTTCAAGGCGTGCGATATCCGGATCAGGTTTGCTCGGTTCGACCGGATCAGGCTTGTCACTGAGCCACTGACGAACCAGTGCCTCGGTTTGGCGCACAGTGAGGCCACGTGCGACAACATGACGCGCCCCCTCCTCCTGACGATTCTCGTCCAGGCCGAGCAATGCGCGTGCGTGCCCCATCTCCAGGTCGCCGTGGGCGAGCATGGTCTTGATCGCCTCAGGCAAGGTGATCAGGCGCAGCAGGTTGGCCACGGTTACCCGCGACTTGCCAACGGCATCAGCCACCTGTTGCTGGGTAAGTTCGAATTCCTGCTGCAGACGCTGCAGGGCCATGGCCTCTTCCAACGGGTTGAGGTCTTCGCGCTGGATGTTCTCGATCAGCGCCATGGCAATGGCGGCTTCATCGGGCACTTCGCGGACCATGGCCGGAATCGTGTCCAGGCCAGCCTGCTGGGTAGCGCGCCAGCGGCGCTCACCGGCGATGATCTCATAGCGGTTGTCGCCAATCGGGCGGACCACGATCGGTTGCATCACGCCATGGCTGCGAATCGAGTGCGCGAGTTCTTCCAGCGCCTGCGGATCCATGTCCCGACGTGGCTGGTACTTGCCACGCTGAATCAGCTCGACCGGCAGGTGTTGCAGTTCTTTCTGGTCGATCTTCACAGCCTGCTCTTCGAGCGCGCTGACGGAAGGACCACTGAGCAGTGCATCCAACCCACGTCCGAGACCCCGTTTCTTGACGGCCATACGGATTCCTTAAGTTGTCTGTGCAGTGCGTGATTGACGGCGTTGACGGCGAACCAGTTCCCCCGCCAGGGCCAGGTAAGCCAGCGCGCCGCGCGATTGCTTGTCGTAAGCCAGGGCCGGCATGCCAAAGCTGGGGGCCTCGGCCAGGCGAATGTTGCGCGGAATGACCGTGTCGTACAGCTGCGGGCCAAAGTGTTCTTTCAGCTGCGCCGAAACATCGTTGTTCAGGCTCAGGCGAGGATCGTACATGGTCCGCAACAGGCCCTCGATCTTCAGCTCCGGATTCAACCGGGCGGCGATGCGCTTGATGTTATCCACAAGGTCGCTAAGACCTTCCAGTGCGTAGTACTCGCACTGCATGGGGATGATCACGCCATCGGAAGCGACCAGGGCGTTTAACGTGAGCATCGACAGCGACGGCGGGCAGTCGATGAGGATGAAGTCGTAGTTCTCGCGGATTGGCGCCAGGGCGTTACGCAGACGGCTTTCCTTGACCTGCATTTCCAGCAGCACCACCTCGGCGGCGGTCAGGTCGCGGTTGGCCGGCAGCAACTGGAACCCGCCGTGCTCGGAGTAATGCATGGCCTGAGCCAGGTCGCACTCCCCGATCAGCAGGTCGTAGACCGAGTGCTCGAGCTCGTGCTTGTCCACGCCGCTGCCCATGGTGGCGTTGCCCTGCGGATCGAGGTCGATCAGCAGGACACGACGCTTGGTCGCGGCCAGCGAGGCGGCGAGATTGATACAGGTGGTGGTCTTGCCTACACCACCTTTCTGGTTCGCGATTGCGAATACCTTAGCCATTGATGCGCGTGTTCCCAGTCATGCCTTGCGGCGCAGTATCAGCAGATGGCGCTGGCCCTGGCAACCCGGAACGGTCAGGGCCTGTTCGCTTTCCACTGTGAAGTCTGCGGGCAATGCTACCAGTTCATCGGCAGGATGCAGCCCCTTCATTGCAAGCCATTGCGTCCCGGTGTCGCCCAGATGGCGGGTCCAGTTGGTGAAGTTCTCCATGCTGCTGAAGGCGCGGGAGATGATTCCGTCGAACGGCTGAGCCGGCTGAAAGGCTTCGACCCTGCTGTGGATAACCGTGAGGTTGTCCAGTTTGAGTTCCATTTTCACCTGGGTGAGGAAGCGGGTCTTCTTGCCGTTGGCGTCCAACACCGTCACGCGCTTGTGCGGATGCAGGATAGCCAACGGGATACCCGGCATGCCACCGCCGCTGCCGACATCCAGCCAGTTTTGACACTCGCTGTGGATAAACGGCATGACGCTCAGGCTGTCGAGCAGATGGCGCGACACCATCTCGTCCGGGTCGCGCACAGCAGTGAGGTTGTAGGCTTTGTTCCATTTGATCAACAGGGCCAGGTAGCCGAGCAATTTCTCGTGATGCTCTGCGCTCAGCTCTACACCAAGCTGGCGCGCACCTGTGGACAACTCTTCAGCGTGTTGCGGGGTGACCAGGGAACTCAAGCGCTTTGCTCCAATTCGCGGCCAGCGCCGCGTTTTTTCAAGTAAATCAGCAACAGGGAAATCGCCGCCGGGGTCACGCCGGGAATGCGCGAAGCCTGGCCCAGGGTTTCCGGGCGGGTCTGGCCAAGCTTGCCCTGGATCTCTTTGGACAAGCCAGAAATCGTCGAATAGTCGATATCCACAGGCAGACGGGTGTCTTCACTGGCGCGCAAGCGAGCGATTTCATCCTGCTGGCGGTCGATGTAGCCCGCGTACTTGGTGCGGATCTCGACCTGCTCGGCGACCTGTGGATCGATCGCTTCACCGCCGGTCGCCTCGATCAGCCCCGCGTAGTCGATCTCCGGGCGCGCCAGCAGGTTGAGCAGGCTGTACTCGTGGCTGAGTGGCGTGCCGAACTTATCCACAATGGCCTGGCCTTGGTCGGTGTTCGGCCGAACCCAGGTCGACTTCAGGCGCTGTTCCTCACGCTCGATGCCGTCACGCTTGGCGCAGAAAGCGGCCCAGCGCTGGTCGTCGATCAGGCCCAGTTCACGGCCTTTCTCGGTCAGACGCAGGTCGGCGTTGTCTTCGCGCAGGATCAGGCGGTACTCGGCGCGCGAAGTGAACATGCGGTACGGCTCCTGGGTACCCAGGGTGATCAGGTCGTCGACCAGCACACCGATGTACGCCTCGTCGCGGCGCGGGCACCAGCTGTCGCGGCCCTGTGCGCGCAATGCGGCGTTGGTCCCGGCCAGCAGGCCCTGGGCACCGGCTTCTTCGTAACCGGTGGTGCCGTTGATCTGCCCGGCGAAGAACAGGCCGGCGATGACTTTGGTCTCGAGGCTGTACTTGAGGTCACGCGGGTCGAAGTAGTCGTACTCGATTGCGTAACCCGGGCGGACGATGTGGGCATTTTCCATGCCGCGGATCGAACGCACCAGCTCCAGCTGCACGTCGAACGGCAGCGAAGTGGAAATACCGTTGGGGTACAACTCATGGGTGTTCAGGCCTTCCGGCTCGATGAACACCTGATGGCTTTCCTTGTCGGCGAAGCGGTGGATCTTGTCTTCGATCGATGGGCAATAGCGCGGGCCGACGCCTTCGATCACGCCCGAGTACATCGGCGAGCGGTCAAGGTTCGAGGCGATGATCTCGTGGGTACGCGCATTGGTGTGGGTAATCCAGCAGCTCACCTGCCGTGGGTGCATCTGGGCATTGCCCATGAACGACATGACCGGGATCGGCGTATCACCTGGCTGTTCGGTCATCACCGAGAAGTCCACCGAGCGGCCATCGATGCGTGGCGGCGTCCCGGTTTTCAAGCGGCCGACGCGCAGCGGCAGTTCACGCATGCGGTGAGCCAGGGCGATCGAAGGCGGATCACCGGCGCGACCACCGGAATGGTTTTGCAGGCCAATGTGGATAAGCCCGCCCAGGAAGGTGCCGGTGGTCAGTACTACGGATTCTGCGAAGAAACGCAAACCCATCTGGGTAACCACGCCCTTGACCTGATCCTGCTCGACGATCAGGTCGTCGCAGGACTGCTGGAATATCCACAGGTTCGGCTGATTTTCCAGGATTTCACGCACGACCGCCTTGTAAATGGCGCGGTCGGCCTGTGCACGGGTGGCACGTACCGCCGGGCCCTTGCGGTTGTTCAGAACGCGGAACTGGATGCCGCTCTTGTCGGTAGCCATTGCCATGGCGCCGCCAAGGGCATCGATCTCTTTGACCAAATGGCTTTTGCCAATACCGCCGATGGCGGGGTTGCAGCTCATGTGACCGAGGGTTTCCACGTTATGGGTCAGCAGCAGGGTTTTCACACCCATGCGTGCGGACGCAAGCGCAGCCTCGGTACCGGCATGGCCGCCGCCGATGACGATCACTTCAAAACGGGAAGGGAAATCCACCACGCACCTCGTGCCTGTTTTTGCGAATAGAGAAGGTAAGCCGACAAGTATAGGGACTTCACCCCCTTTAAAGAAACCGTCTGAGCAAATTTTGACCAGTCTGTGGATGAGTGGCAGACAACAGAAATCAACAAGAAGAAATTTATAAAAGCTTTGTTTTTATGTTTATTCTTATGCACAACGATATCTGTGGATAAAGCTTTGTATCCCTTGAATATCGCTGTGTAGAGAGAAATTAAACCCTGTGTCTGGAGTGCCATGAGGGCTATGGATAACGTCATTTAGCCTGTGGATTAAATGGCCTTTTACCCACAGGCGGGTTTGTCCTCAGAAAAAAAGCCTGTTTATCAACTGAGCTGAAGGGGAGTTTTCCACAGGGCTCCTGAGTACACATTTCAGGCTGAGCAGGAAAATTTTGTCGAGCCAGCGACCAGAGAGGGTCCAGGTGGAGCGGGCAAGCCCGCTAAAGGGTGGTTATATCCACAGAGGTTCAGGCTTGTAATGGCCTCTTCACGGGCATGCGCGCTCCCCACAAGTGCTTCGTTCGTCTGGCCGAGGTCATCTCCTGCAACGAATTTCAGGCAAAAAAAAGCCGCTCCCGAAGGAGCGGCGCTTGGTCTTGCCGGGCTGTGGATTACTTGCCGATGCAGAAGCTGGAGAAAATCCGCCCCAGCAGGTCATCCGAGCTGAATGCTCCTGTGATTTCCCCCAGCGCATGCTGTGCCTGGCGCAAATCCTCAGCCAGAAGCTCCCCTGCGCCCGCCAATGTCAGCTGAGCACGGCCATGCTCCAGGTGCTCGCTGGCCTGGCGCAAAGCATCCAAATGGCGCCTGCGGGCGCTGAAACCGCTCTCTGAGGTCTGTTCGTAACCCATGCAGGCCTTCAGATGGTCACGTAGCAGTTGCAACCCTGTGTCGTCGCCCTTGGCGCTGAGAGTAATGGTCACATGGCCATCCTCGCACTGTTCCAGCGCTACCCGCTCACCACTCAGGTCGGCTTTGTTGCGAATCAGCGTGACCTTGGCCGGGTCCGGCCGCTGAGCGAGAAACTCGGGCCACAAGGCGAACGGGTCGCTGGCCTCGGGCGCAGTGGAGTCGACCACCAGCAACACACGATCAGCCTCGCCAATGGCCTTCAGGGCGCGTTCTACGCCGATCTTTTCCACATGATCGTCGGTGTCACGCAACCCGGCAGTATCGACCACGTGCAGCGGCATGCCGTCGATGTGGATATGTTCGCGCAGGATGTCCCGGGTGGTGCCGGCGATATCGGTGACAATGGCCGCTTCGCGGCCAGCCAGCTGGTTCAGCAGGCTCGACTTGCCGGCATTCGGTCGCCCGGCGATCACCACGGTCATGCCGTCACGCAGCAAGGCACCCTGCCCGGCCTCACGTTGCACGGTGGATAACTCGCCGCGCACTGCATCGAGCATCGACAGGACGTGGCCATCGGCGAGGAAGTCGATCTCCTCTTCGGGGAAGTCGATTGCTGCCTCGACGTAGATGCGCAGGGCGATCAGCGCCTCGGTCAGGCTGTGCACACGCTTGGAGAATTCCCCTTGCAGTGAGCGCAGGGCGTTGCGTGCCGCCTGACTGGAGCTGGCCTCGATCAGGTCGGCAATGGCTTCGGCCTGGGCCAGGTCGAGCTTGTCGTTGAGGAACGCGCGTTCGCTGAATTCACCTGGGCGGGCCAGGCGACAGCCAACTTGTACACAGCGCTGCAGCAGCATGTCCAGGACCACCGGGCCACCGTGGCCCTGCAGTTCAAGCACATCTTCGCCGGTGAACGAGTTCGGCCCAGGGAAGAACAACGCAATCCCCTCGTCAAGCACCAGCCCTTCATCGTCGCGGAACGGGCCGTAATGGGCATGGCGAGGGGTCAGCGTACGACCGGTGATCAACTGCCCGGCCTTGCCAGCCAAAGGGCCGGACAACCTGACAATACCCACACCACCGCGGCCTTGGGCGGTAGCGATGGCGGCGATGGTTTCACGCACAGTGTTCATGCTCGAAAGCCTCTACGACAAAAACGACAGATAGCAAAAACGCCCCACTAGGGGGCGTTTTTTATTCACAGGCTAGCGTACTAGCCCGTCAAGCAGCAGCTTTTTTGGTGGCTGCTTCGATACGGCGAGTGATGTACCACTGCTGCGAAATCGACAGGCAGTTGTTCACAACCCAGTACAGCACCAGACCAGCCGGGAACCACAGGAAGAAGAAGGTGAAGATGATCGGCATCATTTTCATCACCTTGGCCTGCATCGGATCCGGCGGCGTCGGGTTCAGGCGCTGCTGGATGAACATGGTGGCGCCCATGATGATCGGCAGGATGAAGAACGGATCCTTGATCGACAGGTCGGTAATCCACAGCATCCATGGGGCCTGGCGCATTTCCACGCTTTCCAGCAGTACCCAGTAGAGGGCCAGGAATACCGGCATCTGTACCAGGATCGGCAGGCAGCCGCCCAGCGGGTTGATCTTCTCTTTCTTGTACAGCTCCATCATCGCCTGGGACATCTTCTGGCGATCGTCACCGAAGCGTTCCTTCAGCGCAGCGAGCTTGGGCGCCACAGCACGCATGCGCGCCATAGAGCGGTAGCTGGCAGCCGACAGCGGGAAGAACAGGCCTTTGATCAGCATGGTCAGCACGATGATCGACCAGCCCCAGTTACCCAGCAGGCTGTGGATATGTTGCAGCAGCCAGAAGATCGGCTGGGCGATGAACCACAGGAAGCCGTAGTCGACGGTCAGTTCCAGGCCTGGGGACAACTCTTTGAGCTTGGACTGGATCTTCGGGCCGGCGTACAGCATGGCGCTGGTTTCGACCTTGCCACCAGCAGGGACGCTGAGGGCTGGGCCGGTGTAGCCGATGATGTAGTTGCCCTGGCTGTCCTTGCGAGTCTGGACAACGTTGTTGTCCGACTTGGCCGGAATCCAGGCGGTCACGAAGTAGTGCTGCAGCCAGGCAACCCAGCCGCCGGACACATTTTCTTTCAAACTACCTTTGTCGATGTCCTTCATCGAGACCTTTTTGTAAGGCTCGGAAGCTGTCCACAGGGCTGCGCCCAGGTAGGTGGCAGTGCCAGTGGCAGTGCTCGAGGACGGATCGCCGCTGGCGTCGCGCTTGAGCTGGGCAAACATGTTGCCGCTCCAGGCCTGGTCGCTCTGGTTGTCGATCAGGTAGCTGACGTTCAGGTCGTACTCACCGCGCTTGAAGCTGAAGCGCTTGATGTAGTTGACACCGTTGTCGCTGAACTTCAGATCGACCACCAGTTGTTCCTGGCCGTCGGCCAACTGGTAGCTTTTCTGTTCGGCGGCATACAGCGGACGGCCGCTGGCGCGGGCATCCGGGCCGTTGGCACCGGTCAGGCCGCTTTGTGCCAGGTAAACGCGCTCACCACCGTTGTCGAACAACTGGAATGGAATGTTCGGGTGGTCTTGACGGCGCGGGTACTTCGGCAGGTTCAACTGGACAATGTCACCACCGACCGGATCGATAGCCAGTTCCAGGACGTCGGTCTTGACTCGGATCAGGTCCTTGCTGAGTGCAACCGGTGCCAGTTCGGCGGGGCTCGATTCGGCGTTGGCGCTTGGTACATCGGCGCTGGCGCCGTTGTTACCAGCCGGCACGCCATCAGGCAAACCCGGAGCAACAGTGCTGGCAGCAGTATTCTGAGTCGGCAGGGCAGCCTGACCGTAGTCATCGTTCCACTTCAGGACCATGACGTAGGACACGACTGCCAGCGCGGCGATCAGGATCGTGCGTTTAATATCCATGATTACTCGGCTATCGAAGAAGTTCGGGAGGAAGGAGCGGGGGGAACGGGGTCGAAACCGCCGTCATTCCACGGATGACAACGCCCCAGGCGACGAACGGCCAGCCACCCACCACGCCAGAGGCCATGGTTTTCGATGGCTTCATACGCGTAACAGGAGCAACTGGGGAAAAAACGACAGTGATTGGCCATCAGAGGACTAATGGCGTAACGGTAAAACTGGATCGGAACGAGCGCCAGTTTACGCATCTTGGCTGTCTACCCCTACGGAATTGGCGGTGACTGCTGGGGTCGGCCGGCTACGTGCCAGGCGTTTCCAGAGTTTGCCAAAGTGTTGGTGCAATTCCGGGTTTTCTACCTCACCCAATCCCTTGCGCGCGACGATCACGATGTCCAACCCGGCAAGCAATTGCTGGTTCAGACGAAAGGAATCGCGCATCAAGCGCTTGAGGCGGTTGCGTTGAACGGCGAGCTTGACGCTCTTCTTGCCAATCACCAGGCCTAGACGTGGGTGATCGAGACCGTTCTCGCGAGCAAGGATCAGCAGGTTTTTCCCTGGAACCTTGCCGGTTGGGGAGTCGAAGACCGCTTTGAAGTGTCGGGGTGTAAGCAGTCGCTTTTCCCGACTGAAGTCCTGACTCACCACCTGTGCCGAAAAATCAAATGGCCAGACGCTTACGGCCTTTGGCACGACGACGCGACAGAACAGCACGGCCGTTCTTGGTAGCCATACGGGCACGGAAACCGTGGGTGCGGGCGCGCTTGATGGTGCTTGGTTGGAAAGTACGTTTCATGGCGTGTTACCTGGTTTGTCGACGACGGGCCGGGATGGCCCCCTTTTTAAGAGACCGGCGATTCTAGAGAAAGCAAGCCCATAGGTCAATTTCCAACCAGCTATTCCCTATAGGGCGTGTGATGGACGGTGCCTGCTCGGTCATCCTCCAGAGGGTGGTTGATCGGACACACGAATCGGGGACAACATGAAAAAAAAGAAGAGACATATAAAAAGCTTTTCTGAATAACTTATAAATCTTAGGTGGATAACCTTCTGTGGATAACATCCTGTAGGCCAGTAATCACGCGCTGTACAGAGTTTCAAAACCTTGTTCTCATCCCGTGCTGCGCTTGTTTTCATCGTGGTCGAAACCTGTGGATTAAAATGCCGCTTATCCACAGCAGAGTTATCAACAGATTTGAGCCCAGGGTTGTGCATAGCCCTCATGGTCGCTTATCCACAGAGCTTATGCACAGTGAGGCAAAGCCTTTTTGGTCGATAAATGGCTGTTTTGTCATGGTTCCTAACGTGTCCACATGTGGATAACTGAACGCTCGACCGGTACAATGGCGGTTTGCTTTTGCCTCATCCGGCTTTCAAACTCAGGGGATATCCGTGTCAGTGGAACTTTGGCAGCAGTGCGTGGAGCTTCTGCGCGATGAACTGCCTGCCCAGCAATTCAACACCTGGATCCGTCCGCTACAGGTCGAAGCCGAAGGCGACGAGTTGCGCGTTTATGCGCCTAACCGTTTCGTTCTCGATTGGGTCAATGAAAAGTACCTGGGCCGCTTGCTCGAGCTATTGGGTGAAAACGGCAGCGGCATTGCGCCTGCCCTTTCCTTATTAATAGGCAGCCGCCGCAGCTCGGCCCCACGCGCCGCGCCCAACGCGCCTGTCAGCGCCGCGGTGGCCGCTTCGCTGGCGCAGACCCGCTCGCAGAGCCAGGTACAAAAGCCTGTGCCGGTAGCGGCAGCGGTCGAACCCGTTGCGGTAACGGCCAACGAGCCTGTGCTGGTCAATGAACTGGCAGAGCCGTCCTCGCGTGACAGCTTCGATGCCATGGCCGAGCCCGTTTCGCCGCCAGCCGCCAATGCCCGGACCGAACAGCGCACCGTACAGGTGGAAGGTGCGCTCAAGCACACCAGCTACCTGAACCGCACCTTCACCTTCGACACCTTCGTCGAAGGTAAGTCGAACCAGTTGGCGCGCGCGGCTGCCTGGCAGGTGGCTGATAACCCCAAGCATGGCTATAACCCGCTGTTCCTTTATGGCGGCGTTGGCTTGGGTAAAACCCACCTTATGCATGCTGTGGGTAACCACCTGCTGAGGAAGAATCCGAACGCCAAGGTCGTGTACCTGCACTCGGAGCGCTTCGTTGCAGACATGGTCAAGGCGCTGCAGCTCAACGCCATCAACGAATTCAAGCGCTTCTACCGTTCGGTGGATGCGTTGCTGATCGACGATATTCAGTTCTTTGCCCGCAAAGAGCGCTCGCAGGAAGAGTTTTTCCACACTTTCAACGCCCTGCTTGAGGGCGGCCAGCAGGTAATCCTTACCTCTGACCGTTACCCCAAGGAGATCGAAGGCCTGGAAGAGCGCCTGAAATCGCGCTTTGGTTGGGGGCTGACCGTGGCTGTCGAGCCTCCAGAGCTGGAGACTCGCGTAGCGATCCTGATGAAGAAGGCCGACCAGGCCAAGGTCGAGCTGCCACATGATGCGGCGTTCTTCATTGCCCAGCGCATTCGCTCGAACGTGCGTGAGCTGGAAGGTGCGCTGAAGCGGGTGATTGCCCACTCGCACTTCATGGGCCGCGATATCACCATCGAGCTGATCCGTGAGTCGCTGAAAGACCTGCTGGCGCTGCAAGATAAACTGGTCAGTGTGGATAACATTCAGCGCACCGTTGCCGAGTACTACAAGATCAAGATCTCTGATCTGTTGTCCAAGCGTCGTTCGCGTTCTGTCGCGCGTCCACGTCAGGTGGCCATGGCCCTGTCCAAGGAGCTGACCAACCACAGCCTGCCGGAAATCGGCGACATGTTCGGTGGTCGCGACCACACGACCGTGCTGCACGCCTGCCGCAAGATCAACGAATTGAAGGAATCCGACGCGGACATCCGCGAGGACTACAAGAACCTGCTGCGGACGCTGACGACCTGATGGCCGTCTGCGCAGCTAATTGAAGGCAAGGGACTAGACCATGCATTTCACCATTCAACGCGAAGCCCTGTTGAAACCCCTGCAACTGGTCGCCGGTGTCGTAGAGCGCCGTCAGACCTTGCCGGTCCTGTCCAACGTATTGCTGGTCGTACAAGGCCAGCAACTGTCGTTGACCGGTACCGACCTGGAAGTCGAACTGGTAGGCCGCGTACAACTGGAAGAGCCGGCCGAGCCTGGCGAAATCACTGTGCCGGCGCGCAAGCTGATGGACATTTGTAAAAGCCTGCCGAACGACGCCCTGATCGATATCAAGGTCGACGAGCAGAAACTGTTGGTCAAGGCCGGCCGCAGCCGCTTCACCCTGTCGACCCTGCCAGCCAATGACTTCCCGACTGTGGAAGAAGGCCCGGGCTCGCTGACCTGTAACCTGGAACAGAGCAAGCTGCGCCGTTTGATCGAGCGCACCAGCTTCGCCATGGCCCAGCAGGATGTGCGTTATTACCTCAACGGCATGCTGCTGGAGGTTTCACGTAACACCCTGCGCGCAGTCTCCACTGACGGCCACCGCTTGGCGCTGTGCTCCATGACCGCGCCGATCGAGCAGGAAGATCGCCATCAGGTCATCGTGCCACGCAAAGGTATTCTGGAGTTGGCGCGTCTGCTGACCGACCCTGAAGGCATGGTCAGCATTGTTTTGGGCCAACACCATATTCGCGCCACTACCGGTGAATTCACCTTCACCTCCAAGCTGGTGGATGGCAAGTTCCCGGACTACGAGCGTGTGCTGCCCAAGGGTGGCGACAAGGTGGTGGTGGGCGACCGCCAGGCGCTGCGTGAAGCCTTCAGCCGTACTGCGATTCTTTCCAACGAAAAGTACCGCGGTATTCGCCTGCAACTGGCTGCTGGCCAACTGAAGATCCAGGCCAACAACCCCGAGCAGGAAGAAGCTGAAGAAGAGATCAGCGTGGACTACGAAGGTAGCTCGTTGGAAATCGGCTTTAACGTCAGCTACCTGCTCGACGTGCTGGGCGTGATGACTACTGAGCAAGTTCGTCTGATCCTGTCCGACTCCAACAGCAGTGCGCTGCTGCAGGAAGCTGGCAATGACGATTCTTCCTACGTTGTCATGCCGATGCGTCTGTAACCTGTAGCAGGCGCAATGTCCCTTCGACGGATCATGGTCACCGCGGTGCGCAACTTGCACCCGGTGACACTCTCGCCCTCCCCCCGCATCAATATCCTTTACGGCGCCAACGGCAGCGGCAAGACCAGCGTGCTTGAGGCCGTGCACCTGCTTGGGCTGGCGCGCTCATTTCGCAGCACCCGCCTGAATCCGGTCATCCAGTACGAACAGCCTGCCTGTACCGTGTTTGGTGAAGTGCAGTTGACTGAAGGTGGCACCAGTAACCTGGGTGTTTCCCGAGAGCGGCAGGGAGAATTCACCATTCGCATCGATGGGCAGAACGCACGCAGCGCCGCCCAGCTGGCGGAACTGTTACCGCTGCAGCTCATCAACCCAGACAGTTTCCGGCTGTTGGAAGGTGCGCCGAAAATACGCCGCCAGTTTCTGGATTGGGGGGTGTTCCACGTGGAACCTCGCTTTTTGCCAGCCTGGCAACGGCTGCAGAAGGCGCTGCGGCAGCGGAACTCATGGTTGCGTCATGGTACACTTGACGCAGCTTCGCAAGCCGCCTGGGACCGGGAATTGTGCCTGGCCAGTGCGGAAATAGATGAATACCGTCGCAACTACATCAAGGCCTTGAAGCCCGTCTTCGAGCGAACCCTGAGCGAACTGGTCGAGCTGGACGGGTTGACCCTGAGCTACTACCGAGGCTGGGACAAGGACCGGGAACTGCAAGAAGTACTCGCATCCTCTCTCCTTCGCGATCAGCAGATGGGCCATACCCAGGCCGGTCCGCAGCGTGCTGATCTGCGTCTTCGCCTGGCTGCCAATAACGCGGCCGACATCCTGTCGCGTGGTCAACAAAAGCTTGTGGTGTGCGCGTTGCGCATCGCCCAAGGCCACCTCGTCAGTCAGGCGCGTCGCGGTAACTGTATTTATCTCGTGGATGACTTGCCGTCCGAGCTGGACGACAAGCATCGCCGCGCGCTGTGTCGCTTGCTAGAAGAATTACGCTGCCAGGTGTTCATCACCTGTGTAGATCACGAATTACTGAGGGAAGGCTGGCAGACGGAAACGCCAGTTGCTTTGTTCCACGTGGAACAAGGCCGTATCACCCAGACCCACGACCATCGGGAGTGAAGGCATGAGCGAAAATCAAACGTACGACTCCTCCAGCATCAAAGTGCTGAAAGGTTTGGATGCCGTACGCAAGCGTCCCGGCATGTACATTGGCGACACCGATGATGGTAGCGGCCTGCACCACATGGTCTTCGAGGTGGTCGACAACTCGATCGACGAAGCCCTCGCCGGTCACTGCGATGACATCACGGTTATCATCCACCCGGACGAATCCATCAGCGTGCGCGACAACGGTCGCGGCATTCCGGTGGATGTGCACAAAGAAGAAGGCGTTTCCGCAGCCGAGGTCATCATGACCGTACTGCACGCCGGCGGTAAGTTCGACGATAACTCTTACAAGGTATCCGGCGGCCTGCACGGCGTGGGTGTTTCTGTTGTAAACGCCCTGTCCGAGAAGCTCGTACTGACGGTTCGCCGTAGCGGCAAGATCTGGGAACAGACCTACGTTCATGGCGTTCCACAAGCGCCAATGGCGGTAGTCGGTGAAAGCGAAACCACCGGTACCCACATCCACTTCAAGCCGTCGGCTGAAACGTTCAAGAATATCCACTTCAGCTGGGATATCCTGGCCAAACGTATCCGCGAGTTGTCATTCCTCAACTCGGGCGTTGGTATTTTGCTGAAGGATGAGCGCAGCGGTAAGGAGGAGTTCTTCAAATACGAAGGCGGCCTGCGCGCGTTCGTCGAGTACCTGAACACCAACAAGACGCCGGTCAACTCCCAGGTATTCCACTTCAACGTTCAGCGTGACGATGGCGTGGGTGTTGAAGTGGCTCTCCAGTGGAACGACAGCTTCAACGAAAACCTGCTGTGCTTCACCAACAACATTCCACAGCGCGACGGTGGTACCCACTTGGTGGGCTTCCGTTCTTCGCTGACCCGTAGCCTGAACAGCTACATCGAACAGGAAGGCCTGGCCAAGAAGAACAAGGTGGCGACCACGGGTGACGACGCCCGTGAAGGCCTGACCGCAATCATCTCGGTAAAGGTACCGGACCCTAAGTTCAGCTCGCAGACCAAAGACAAACTGGTCTCCTCGGAGGTGAAAACCGCCGTGGAACAAGAGATGAACAAATACTTCTCCGACTTCCTGCTGGAGAACCCGAACGAGGCCAAGGCCGTCGTTGGCAAGATGATCGACGCCGCTCGTGCGCGTGAAGCGGCGCGTAAAGCCCGTGAGATGACTCGCCGCAAAGGTGCGCTGGATATCGCTGGCCTGCCAGGCAAGTTGGCGGACTGCCAAGAGAAGGACCCTGCCCTTTCCGAACTGTACCTGGTGGAGGGTGACTCCGCAGGGGGGTCGGCCAAGCAAGGTCGTAACCGTCGCACCCAGGCGATCTTGCCGCTGAAGGGTAAAATCCTCAACGTCGAGAAAGCACGCTTCGACAAGATGATCTCGTCCCAGGAAGTGGGCACCCTGATCACTGCGCTTGGCTGCGGTATCGGCCGCGAAGAGTACAACATCGACAAGCTGCGTTATCACAACATCATCATCATGACCGATGCTGACGTTGACGGTTCGCACATCCGTACTCTGCTGCTGACCTTCTTCTTCCGTCAGTTGCCGGAACTGGTCGAGCGCGGCTATATCTACATTGCCCAGCCGCCACTGTACAAAGTGAAAAAAGGTAAGCAGGAGCAGTACATCAAGGACGACGAGGCCATGGAAGAATACATGACCCAGTCGGCCCTGGAAGACGCAAGCCTGCACCTGGACGAGTCAGCCCCAGCGGTTTCTGGTGTGCAACTGGAAAGCCTGGTGAACGAGTTCCGTAGTGTCATGAAGACCCTCAAGCGCCTGTCGCGTTTGTACCCGGAAGAGCTGACCGAGCACTTCGTTTACCTGCCTGAGGTGACTCTGGAGCAGTTGGGTGACCACGCGGTGATGCAGGCCTGGCTGGCCAAGCTTCAGGGGCGTCTGAACTCTAGCCAGAAGTCTGGCCTGGCATACAACGCCAGCCTGCGTGAAGATAAAGAGCGCAATGTATGGCTGCCGGAAGTGGAAATCACCTCCCACGGCCTGGCTAGCTATATCACGTTCAACCGTGACTTCTTCGGCAGCAATGACTACCGGACCGTCGTCAACATTGGTGCCAAGCTTTCCAGCCTGTTGGGTGAAGGCGCTTATGTACAACGTGGTGAACGCCGCAAGGCAATCGTCGAGTTCAAGGAAGGCCTGGACTGGCTGATGAATGAGACCACCAAGCGTCACACCATCCAGCGATACAAAGGGCTGGGTGAGATGAACCCGGACCAGCTGTGGGAAACCACCATGGACCCGACCGTTCGCCGTATGCTCAAAGTCACGATTGAAGATGCGATCGCTGCTGACCAGATCTTCAACACCTTGATGGGTGATGCAGTCGAGCCGCGTCGTGAGTTCATCGAAAGCAACGCGCTGTCTGTGTCGAACCTGGACTTCTGATCAGGTGTAGGTTCACAGAAAAGCTGCACGCTTTCACAAATAGATGACCGGCCGGGCTTCAACCATGGCCCCTGTCGGTCACCATCAAGCCCGCCTTCGCGGGCTTTTTTTTGCCTGGAATTCCTGCCGGGGCGCCCTACTCCGCTCATTGGAAAATGATGCAGATGGGGGGATTTGAGGAAGTGATTTGATGGGGCGCTGGAAGTGCTGAGAGGGTCGGCGGGCGGATCTGAGCAGCAGAGAGATTGAGAGGACTTTAAAACTAATATTTGAACACCTTAATAGTTAATTAAGCGTACGTGTTAAGTATTAATTTGAACAATTTAGTATGGAAATGGAATTTGGTGGAAGTTGCCATTTTGGATTTTTTGTAGATTTCGAAGGGATGTTGGAATAAGATCTATGACCAACTTTTCCGCTTTGCACTGAAGATTTTCAGCCAAATCAGCTGTTTGAAGCGAGAGCTTCAGACCTGATCCAAATTGCTCCAGCGATCACGAAGTGGCCGTTTAGAAATAAAGAGAGCAAGCCGATTGCTTTAGATTCTGATCAGTCATGAGAGTCATGACCAATGAGAGAAAAGGAGACCTGAAAATGTAGAAAAACGCGATCAATCCCGAGAGGACTGACCGCGCTTAGCGAAGCAGACTTGCGTCCTCAGAACCCGCAATGTCTGCTTTTTCGAAGCGACTGTCAATCCTCTCCCATTTTTTCGACCTTAGCGAGGTTACTCGACGGCACAGTGTTGCCTGTCGAAAGGCCTCACTTCGCCCGCCCTGCGCCTTGATTTTTTGGCGCAGCGTCGGCGCTCGTTTCGAGATTTTCGGAGGTGTTTCATGACAGTACGAAAGGTGGTCACGCGGCGGTCCAACCATTACCGCGGCTACTTCCCATCGCTCAAAAATAAAAAGCCTGTGCCCTGGGAGTCCCAGCTCGAAGGCGCTCTTTTTCGGCTTCTTGAGCTGTCTCCTGCGGTCATCGGCTACGTCCCGCAGCCCAGTGAGGAACGTGTTCCATCGCTCCAGGGCTACTTCAAATATTACCCAGACGTACAGGTTTTCCTCGCGGATGGGCGCGAGTGGTGGTTTGAAGTGAAGCCTCACGACCGACTGAAGATTGCCAGCGTCAGGCAGCGACTGGATGCCGCTGAGCGCTACTTCAACGCCACTGCCCGTAACTTTTCGGTGATCACTGAAAAGTTAATTGAAGCTGAACCCCTGGCTACCAATCTTAGAAGGCTGATGTATCACCGGCGCGGTCCAGAGCTTTCGCATCAGGCGTTGGAGGAGGTAATGGCGACCTTCAACGAATGGCCGCCTATGACCGTTGCAGATCTGCTCTACGTGGTTGGTGAGGGGAAAGCCTGGCGCTTGTTAGGCCTTGGGGTGGTGGGCATTGACCTTGATAGGTCAATTGACACTGACTCCCCGGTCTTCCTGCAAGGGGGGCACCGTCATGCAAACCTTTTCCCTTAGGGTGAAATTGGTCGTCATCGTTCGTGGCGTACTGATGGTGCTTGAGAAGAGGCTTATTGACCGGAAGCTGCTCTTTTTCGATGAGCTTGGTGAGCCCACGAAGCTATCCGAGAAGGAGTTCTATGAGGCCTACGAGAAGCGCGAGATCGAGATCTCCGCTGATCAGCCATACCTTGGGAAGGTTCCGTATGTGCGGAACGTCCCTCCAGATATTTCATGCTTCCCCAAAAAACATGGAGATGAGGCATTGCGTCGACGCAAGTATCTGGACGACCTAACTAAGCGCGGTAAATACAAGCTACCGGGTGACGAAGACATGATCAAGAAACTTAGAGATATCGCCAAAAAGATTGGGGATGCGTGCGCACCCTCGGTTTCCACTATTCGACGTTGGGCAGCCAAATACATTGGCCAGAACGTAGTAAAGCTTATCCCTCAGCATGCCAAAAAGGGTCGGGCTGCCGCGATACAGGGAGAGCTCGAAGTTATTCTTGAAGGGGTGATTAATAAAACCTACCTGCAGGATACGATTCCAGCGGTCAGCGTGGTCGTTTCAGAATTCGAAGATCAGATAAAAGAGAGGAACAAAAGTCGTTTGCCTTCGGATCAGCTCAAGATCCCAAGCGGAATGACTGTCCGAAGGTACATCGCCAAGCTGGATCCGTACCTTGTGGATAAGGAGAGGCTCGGAAAACACGCAGCAGACAAGAAGCACCGTGTTGCGGCGGGTGTCCTACGTGTCCATGAGATTTTGGAACGTTGGGAAATTGATCACACCTTGTTGGACGTCCAGCTTGTGGATGAAACCTCGGGGCTGTGCATTGGGCGCCCCTATCTGACGATCGTCCTCGACCGCTTCTCTCGAATGGTGATGGGATATTTGCTCCACCTGTCGGCGCCAAATACGGAAACCGTGCTTCGTGTGATCGAACGCTCAATCCGTCCAAAAGCCGAATTGCTGAAGCGCTTTCCGAAAGTGAGAAATGAATGGTGGGCACGTGGGCTGCCGGCTCGAATAGTCCCAGACAACGCAGCGGAATTTCACGCGGGCGATCTCATCATGGGATTCAACGAGTTGGGTATCGAGATCATGTATCCCGCTTCAAGGGCCCCTCAAAGGAAAGGTGCCGTCGAACGCTTTTTCAGCACACAGAACCTGGGGCTTATCCACAACCTCCCGGGTACCACCTTCTCGAATATCCAGCAGCGTGGCGATTACGACTCGGAGAAGAATGCATGTTTCACGCTCCCTCAATTGGAGGCGGTGGTAGTGAAATGGATCGTCGATGGTTACCACCAGACTCCTCATCGGGGGCTGGACAACAGAACACCGGCTCAAGTCTGGGGGACTAGCGAGGCGAACCATGTCATCAGCCTTCCCGTCGACCTGGACTCGTTGGAGTGCATTCTGGCCAAGCGGGCCTCGGTGAAGGTTCACCATTACGGCATCGAGGTTGCCAAAGTGGGCTACCACTCTACGGAACTTGCTGAGCTCCGTATGCGTTTGGCAGACGGAGAAAAGGTAAACGTCCGCTATCGAGACGAAGCCGGGCACGTTTGGGTTCACGACCGCTTCAGAAACTTGTTCTTCAAAGTGCCCGCCAAAGATGAGCGAATGGCCGGTAAGAGCAGGGAGGTGTGGAAGGCTGCCGAGAAAGCGCTGCGAGAAAAATATAATGAGCAGCCTAGCTTCGAGGCTACGCACAGGTGCTACCAGGAAATTATGGAAGATGCAGACGAGGCCCGCCGTTCGCAGACGCTCAGAAAACGACGCGCAGCTGCCATAGCGAAAATCGACAAGGAGGGTCGAGTGACCGAAAGCACGCCTCCACCCAAGGTACTCGCTGAAGTGGAATGGACCGGTGACTCTATTCCTAACATTCCGCCAGCAGCCTTCAAGGTCTCGGTTCGTCGCCCTGCTGGGAGTTCTAAGCCATGAACGCCATCAATCTGTACGAATGCTACGAGCATGGTGAATACAGCTTTACGCTCCGCGATCGTTTTATTCACAGCCCTCAAGTCGAGCGAGCGTTGACGCGACTAGGCGATATCCACGGCGATAGTCGGCGTACCAGAGCAAGTAAAGGGTTGCTGATCCAAGGTCCAAGCGGAGTGGGCAAGAGCACATTGGTCAAGGAGTACATTCGGTCATTGGAGGAATTGGAGAGCCATGACCCACAGAAGCGGACAGTTCTGTTCGTCGAGATGCCTTCGTCTCCAACCAAAAAGAACCTGGCAGCAGCCATTTTGGCAGAGCTGAAGGATCCCTTCGCAGAGGCACGAGGACATTCGGCAGAGGTTAAATTTGCGCGAGTAGTCCTGCTGCTGAAGAACCTTGGCGTGGAGATGTTGGTCCTCGATGAGGCGCAGCACCTGGTCGATTATCGTCGTAATGGTGCGTATGAGGCAGCAGACTGGATCAAGAGTCTGATGAATGAAACCAGTATCGCGTTTGTTCTGATTGGGCTGAAGCGCACCGAAAATCTCCTGCTAGCAAACGAGCAACTGCGACGCAGGTTTTCGGCCACGGTGGCATACGATCGCTTCACCTTCTCCGCTAATACGTCTCTTCATTTCGTGATGTTGTTGCAGGCAATCGAGGGCGAACTGCCTGTTCAAACCATCAGTTTTGTAGAGCCAGCGATGATTAAACGCTTCTACCTGGCTTCCTATGGATTGATCGACTACCTCATCAAGATTGTGGACAGGGCTGTTTGGCTGGTTCAAGTCCAGGACCTTGTCGGGATTGAACTTCCTGTGCTGGCCCAGGCTTTTGAAGACGAGGTTTGGAGCTACGCCACCGAGGATCGAAACCCCTTCAGTGCGAGCTTCAATTTCCAGCCTCTGTTCGGGAAGCGGGAGCCGTTTGAGACGTTCGAAGAGAGCAGTACCTGACGGCCAAGGGCCGGGCTTATCGGCCCGGCTCTACTCCCCTGATTTTTATGTCTTCGATTTCATGGATGTGTAGGAATGTTTGGTCTTTTAATCAACCCACGACCACACCAAGACGAAAGTCTTTTGGGGTACCTGCAGCGCCTGGCGAAAGCCAACGGATTACCCAGAAAGGAACTGCTCACCGCCTTTGCACGAGCCGACGAGACCGATGTTGCGGACTGGCTGCAGATGATGGAAGGACCACTGAGCTGGCCTGCGGTATCTGCTGAGTTTCGTGATCCAAGGCCCAAGGGGGTCAAGTTATGGACGACTCATCACGCTCGTTACTGTCCGATCTGTTTGGGCGAAGCCGGTTATTGGAGAGAAAGCTGGGGCTTGACCCTGGTTACGACGTGTTCTGTCCACGGCACTGAACTCCACGGGCGGTGCCCCAACTGTCTGAAGGAAACCGATCCAAGCGCAATGAGTGCGAATAGTTGCCAAGCGTGTGGCACCTCATTGAGTGGGACCAATTTTGAGATCGCGCCGGCGAGTGATACGGCCGCCTGGCTCACCTCTGGCTTTGAAGATAGGTTTTACGCCGACTCGTTGCCAGCTGACGCGGGATTGGCGGCCCTCACCTACGAACAGTTTCACGAGTTGTCATCGCGTCTCGCTGTCAGAAGTTTGCCTACGGAAAGAACCCAGCCGCTGAAGGTTGCTGATTCGGGTTCGCTAGAGATATCGCGGCTTATGGCAAACGCGGCGGGCGTGGTTCTCATGAACTGGCCTCTCGCATTCAGAGAACTGCTGAGTGGCCTCAAGGCAGTCCATTCCGATAACGAACATTGGACGCTCAGCAGATCGTTCGGCCCGATATACCACGACATCCACCGTGATCTGGATGACTCTTGTTTTGACTTTCTTCGTCGAGAGTTCGAATCATTTCTGCAGCATGCGTGGGAAGCACCGTTAGCGAAGCGAAATCGCAATTTGAGTGAGGAGACGATTGAGAGACATCGTTGGGTGTCGTTCGATTCTGCTGCTGAAGCTTGTGGTCTCGGGGTATCAGTCATAAAACGCCTTCATCAGGAGGGACAAATCGCCTATCGGGAGAAGGTCCATGAAGATCGAGTCTTTACGGTCGTGGACCTGGATCATTTGAAGGCAATCTCGCAGCATCTCCAGGGCGTGGCTGATATGAAAGAAACCTCGACTTTGCTAAGCCTCTGTCGCAATCGGGTTAGGCAGCTGCTAGCTGGTGGTACCCTCCAGTTCTTTGGTGGAGAACCGCGCCCAGGCGAAAGGTGGCTGATTGACTGCCGCTCGATCAACGAATTGATTGATGAGAAGCTGCCTACCAGCTCTGACCAGAGCCTGGTGTCGATCAACTACTTGGCCAAGCATTCTCTGCCCAAGGGGGGTGGGTTGGTCGAGTTGGTTCAGGCAATACGTGCAGGTGAACTTCGCGCTTACGGCCCAGCTGAGAATGGCTCGGTTGCGGTAGGGGCGTGGTTACTCAAGCCGCAAGATTTTGCAGCGTGGCAACAAGCCCGAGCTGAGAACAAGAGTCCGGTCTTTCCCGGCCTGTCGGTAGTCAAGGCTGCTGCGCTGTTAGGCGTCAAAGAACAATGCGCATACGCGTTCGTTCGACTGGGTCTGCTATGGAGCACTGCTGTCGAACGAGGCCGGCGTACGCAATTGATGGTTAAGCCTCAAGCCATCGACAGATTCAGGCGTGGCTATATCTTGGGACCGGAGATTGCGGTGTATTTGGGGAAGTCGACCAGGGAGGCGTTCAAGCACCTTTGGGAGGCCAGGTTTCGCCCCGTTGCGGGGCCATCCATTCCAAACGCGGCTTGCCGGCAGTACGTTTGGGTAAGAAGCAAAAAGCTGATCGATTACCTCGCAAGTGAAGCCGCCCAGATCGACGATCCTGAAGCCATCACGTTTTTATCCACACCGATCGCTCAGCCTCGTGATTGCCGATTCAGGCATGTGGGATCAAGATAGTTAGCACGCTTTCTTTCTTGATTGCTAAAATCATCGAACCCATTTTGGAGAATCTTATGTCCCGTCTCGCTGAATTCCGCCTGCTCGAACAACAGCTCGCAGCCCAACTGGCGGAGCTGGAAGCGCTGAAAAATGACTCTGCCCTGAAGCAGGAAATGGAATTTGAAACGAAGCTGCGCAGTTTGCTCAACGAGTATGGCTACGGCCTGCGCCAAGTGGTGCTGATCCTCGATCCGCAAGCGGTGGCTTCCACTGATATGGCCCCAAAAACCTCTCGGAAACCACGCGAAGTAAAGGTCTACAAGAATCCACACAGCGGAGAGGTTGTTGAGACCAAGGGTGGTAATCAGCGTACGCTTAAGGCCTGGAAAAACGAGTATGGCGCTGAGGTAGTCGAGTCTTGGCTCGCCAATTGATTGCACTGCAGGCGGCTTCTGGCACGAGATGAATCGTGGTGCGCCCCGAATGCAAATTCCCATTCTGGGGCGTGACGAAATTTTCTGCGGGTGGTGGTGACACACAGTTTATGCGCATTAAATAGAGGTCCACTTCAAAAAATGGACTCTCCAAAATGCGGAATGCTCTCGTCTCAATCTCAGTGAACACCATCGCAAGCCTCCTGACTGCGCTTGTGCTTCACTGGATCACCCGTCCTCTTTCCGACCTCTCCATTCAGCCAATCACGGCCTCAAACTCTGGATCCAAGAGCTCTTCGTGCTCTTCGTAGATGAGAAATCTGGACCAGACAGCACGTTTCTGAACCACCCCATCAGAGCAAGCGTTCCCCTGGATTGAGCTATCTGGTGACGATTCGTTGAGTTTCTTCTCACTGCTAGGAAGAGCTCTGATTAAAAATTCGTGCTTCCTCAGAGGCTTAGCGATGGTGTCTGTAGAGGCTTTTCTGGAATGACGAGTAAGCTCCTGATGGAGGCGTTTTCTGCACTCCATCCCTCACGGGGACCGCTTGTCAAATCGAAAGGCCCTGCTATACAGTTCTTGTCAAAGGATTTGTCAAATGATGTAGAATCCGGTCCCTCGTTGGGCGCGGTGGAGGAGTTAACATGTCAGAACGCGAAGGGGTCTTAGCAAGGGCGCCGCTTATCTATGCGTTGAGCGTAATCAGATTTGCCCCGATTCTTAAGCTGCCAAAGCTGATCCCAGACATTCAGCACACGATCCGTCAGAGCCTCCCGGGCTTCTTCCAGATGGTCAAGGGCGTGCCGCCTGGGGTGATGCACAGCGGAGAACCGAATTCTTGGGCGTTCCTTAATCGGGATGCTGACTACGCGTGCGTGCTGGCCATGGATCACATGATCCTGCAAAGCACAAATTATCTTCATTTTGATAACCACTTAGCGCTTTTCCGTGAGTGCATTGAGGCGCTGGTAGGGCAAGCAGGTGCATTGGATATCACCGCTATCGGGATGCGGTACGTCGATAAAATTGAACCAGCTGAAGGTGAGACCCTAGCCGACTACCTTCCGGAAGCCATGCTCCCACTTAAATGCGATGAGCTAGCGGCGCATGGGAAAGTCCCCAAGGAGCAGCTTGGAATCTCTACTACCACCTACCATCTAGATCCGGAGTATCTGCACATCAGATGCTGGCGGCAGACTGGTATGTGGATACCGGAAGATTTGGTCGAGCCGGCCATGGTTTTCGAAATTGCTAAGCAATCGAGGAATTCATCCAAGCATGGTGCTCCTCTGCAAGGTGCATTTGTGCCTGTTAGCGAAAATGGTGCTCTTCTCGATACGGATGCGCATTGGCCGCTGCAGTTAGCCGAACGACTGGGAACCGAGGAGATCTGCACGAGACTCGACGGTTTGCATAAGACTGCTAACTTTGCTTTTAGGACAGTCGCGAAAGATCATGCCTTTGAGGTTTGGGGGAAGGCGAAATGACTACAGCAATGAATGGGCAATGGATTGATCCTACCGGGGCTGCTGTAAGCAGATCTTCTACTTGGGAAAACCCTGAAATTGCTCCGCGTGTAGGTAGCACGACAGCAAACCCTGTATTGGCGATTGCTTTCACAGCGATGCTGGCCGTTTCGGTAGTAGTCGCTCCTGGGACTGCCTCCCTGCCCTATCCACAACTTATCGGCTCAGCAGGCATGAGCTTTCATGGCGTGCATGCTGGTGCCTGGACCGAGGTGGACACCAGCCAGGATGCCAATGTTACCGAAGACGTAGCGCCGGCCTTAATCGAGGAGCTTAGGAGCGACTTCAAGTTGTCAGATAGCTCCATCGCGCAGATCTTCAACGTGTCTCGTCAGACCGTGTACAATTGGCGGACTGGAAAAACCGCCACTGGTTTTCCCGAGAGGCTTGCGGCTTTAACTGAGGCGTTGCGCCAAGTTAACGCCGAAGAAGCGCAGTATCTGCATCGGGTGCTTTTCTATCCAACCGCCGATGGCCGCCTGATTCAGGATGCGCTTTCGGATGAAGCGTGGAATCGAAATGGCGCTAAAGGTGTGTACGGAATGGTTGCGGAGTTGGCTGGCAAGGCGCAGCAGCTACGTGATAGGGACCTCAAAACCATCGCCAGGTTAGAAAAATCGGGCGGTTCGAATTTGGTTTGATTATGGCTGATACACCTGAGCAAGAGATCGTAAGTGCCATTAGCGCTGCTGGTTGGCTGCAAGGAGATACCGTCTCAGGTGACGCCTTGATTGAACACATATCCGAGGAGGTCCTGAAAGGCCAATTCGAGGGGGTGGCTCCAGCTTATTGGATGTTGGCCTCCCATTCCTGCACGGTGCATGCACGCAACCTTTGTGATGCGCCGTGGATAGAGTGGATTGCCGTTAAGGTAAAGAAAAAGGCCTTTGATAAGCAGCTGCACGCCCTCAATCCACGTACGCTGCACCTGCAGCACGCGGAAAAGCAGGTTTTGGAGCTCAAGATTCACAAGCGTGTGTGGACCAAGAGAGCCGTGCTTCCGACGCTCCACCGAAATCCGGTAATCACGCTGAGCGAAGAAAACGGTCAGTATTTCTCATACTGGATGTCCCACCATTACAACCGTATTGCGATGCCGGACGAGTTGGTCAACCGCCTGAAGGCAGACCAAGGTGACGACGGCATGAAGGGCATCGCCGTGCTTGTCGACGATTTCCTCCATCAGAACAACCAATTTTTCGCTAGTGCTTGGGTTTCCTTCAACCCCAAGGGCGAGATTCGCGACCCGGCTGAGCCCTACGAGGTGGTGTTCCGGTTTTTGACCAAACGAGAGCACGCCAGGCGCGCAAATGAGCTGCACGACCAGCTGAATGAATTGCTCGGGGTGGCCAGAAATCTCAACGATGGGCTGTACTTCGGTGGAGCAGACGTCACGGTGCTCCAAGACTTTACCATGCTCGATGCGGAAGACTTCGTGCGGTACAACCTTCACGACTGGCTCAGTGTTGGGGATACCGATGAAGATGAAGAAGGTGCCGATGATGCTGACTGAGCTGCTATCGGCCTCCCCTTTAGGATCTGGGTTTGACCTTAGCTGACCGGCTGCTCTACAAACCAATTGATTTTCTCCGGAGCCGGTGTCACTGTCGCTCCAAGAATAGCCCCCACGCCTCGGGCAGGTCCCAGACCTGTACTGCGCACCAGGGGGTTAGTTGTTTCTAGGGCCCGCCCAGGTCGATCAGGCATGCTTTGGGCGGGCCTCAAACCAGTGGGTGACCACCAAAAGGGTCAGTTAGTGTTGCCGCTGACCGAAAACTGACCCAGTAGAGGCTGTTCTGCCGACTGAAAACTGACCCAGGTGTTCAACTGCTTCTGCTCAATTTTTGAGCAGGAGAACACAGGGTGATCAGTATGGAAATGATGGGCAAAATTCGGCGGATGTATTTCCGCGACAAGCTGTCGCTGCATGAGATAGCCAAGCGCACCGGGCTGGCGCGCAACACGATTCGCAAGTGGGTCAGAGCACCTGAGGCCAAGCAGCCGGTGTACCAACGCCGCGCGATCTTTAACAAACTCAGCCCTTTTCACGCCACGCTAGAGCAGGCGCTAAAAGCCGATTCGCTGCGCCCCAAGCAACAGCGGCGCAGTGCCAAGGCGCTGTTGGCGCAAATCAAAGCCGAAGGTTATGACGGTGGCTACAGCCA